>VAUL01000052.1 GCA_005774545.1 Deltaproteobacteria bacterium
GACGGGGCCTACGCGGTGAGCTGGCTGGCGTCGGCGACCAAGGGGGTGAGCTACGTGCTGGAGGAGGCGACGGACGCGGCGTTCACCCAGAACGTGCAGAGCTACAGCGTGGCCGCGCTGAACAAGACGTTCCTGGCGGCGGACCATGCCCTGGGGACCACCTACTACTACCGGGTGAAGGCGGTGCACCCCGAGTACGCCGACAGCGGCTGGCGGGAGACGGCGAGCAAGGCCGGCTGCGCGGTGCCGGGGACGGCGCTGGCCACCCTGGCGACGCTGACGGTGCCGAAAGAGGATGCCGACGGCGCTTATTCGGTCAGTTGGGGGGGGTCGCCGACGACGGGGGTGGAGTATGTGCTGGAAGAGGCGACCAACAGCACTTTCACCGCCAACCGGCAAGAGGTCTACCGTGGTCCGGACCCGGCGGCGGCACTGATTGGACGGAGTCTTGACCTGACCTACTACTACCGGGTGAAGGCGATCAAGCCGGGCTACAAGGACGGTGCGTGGAAAACCACCACCAACGGCTGCAAGGTCGCCATCATCCTGGTGACGGCCAATGCCACTTGTTACGTCAATCAGGCCTGCAATGTGCCGCTGGTCGCAAGTGTGACCGGCGGCTCGGAGCCGTATCACTTCCAGCAGGATACTCTGGCCGCCGGGGCGAGGCCCCTCAACACCAACATCGACCTGCTCACCGGCAACCTGGTCGGTACGCCGTCGGTTGTCGGTACCTACAACTTCAAGGTCTGCGCGGTCGATTTGGGTGGTCACCAGGATTGCGAATCGGTGACAGTGAAAGTCAATCCCGTCACCTCGCCGTGGGTGTTCATTGGCGGGAGTATTGCCAACTTTGCCAGGGTGACGCTGGACGGCACAATCATAAAGAACGTGGGATCTGAAAACCTGTCTCGCTATATGTATCTCTCCACTGGCGACCACGCATTGTCGGTGACGTGCACCGAAGTGCATTGCTTTGCCTATTTGGGTTTTGAAGCCCCGGCAGGATACACGTTTACCCCGGCGTCGATCGATTTGCCTCCTGACCAGATTCCCCCGGGAACGACCAGGGATTTTACGATCAGATTGTCGCAATGACAGGGGTGATCCGGTTTGCGGTCGGGAATTTTGCCGCCCCGCCCAAAACTGTCACCCCGGGGGCCTGCGGTTGTCACTTGCGCCCAGAGTTGTCAGTCGCATGGCGCAAGATTTGCGCGGTTGGCTCCGGCCGGGGTTCGCGATAACGCTGTTTAGTAATGTGGATGCGGGTTTTTCGCGGCCCGGGGCTGGCGCCGCGGGCTTTGGCGGCGCATCTGCCCATGCCCTAACTTACTGAAAAATCGCGGTTCGTAAATTATTTTTGTCTGTGAATTCGGCCGGCAGAGGCGGCCGGGGAGGGGGCGCCGGTCGCCCCTGACGTCGGCCGACGGCGCCGCAGGGCCGCGACTGCCGTGCCGTTTGTACCGGCAGGGCGGCGACCGTCATGGCGAGGGCTGCCGGCCGGCCCCGAACAGTGTTGCGTTGCAGGTGCCCGTTTCCGGCTCGCGGAGGCGGGCACTTTTTTTGCATGAACGCAGGATACCTTTTCTGGGTCCGGAGGTTTGCCCCCTCCGCGAGAGATGAACCATAGGTCGGGTCGGCGGGCGTTTTCTGTGCGGGCCCATGCGTTTTGCATTCGTTGCTGCAGTAAACACTCTGTGCGTGGTTACGGAATAACTAGGGAGGTTGTTATGGCAAGTCGTCGGCAAGGGTTGTGGAGAGGGCTCGTTCGCCTGGTGCTGGTCTCGCTGGTCCTCTGGACCGTCTTCGCGAGTGCCGCCAGTGCGGCGACGGGGACCATCAGCGGCACGGTGACCAACGGGTCCGGCCAGTCCGGGCGCATCTACCTGCAGGCCTTCTGGGATGGCATGTGGGACAGCGACTCCGGGGTCAGCCTCGCCGCCGCCGGCGGCTACTCGATCCGCGGCGTCGAAGGCGGCGGCGCCTACGCCGTGTTCGGCTTCGTCGACCAGAACGGCGACGGCGTCCCCAATGCCACCGAAGCCAGCGGCTGGTCCAACCAGGTCTCCGTCGATGCAGTGACCGGCGCGGTCACCGGCGGCCCGGCCAACCTGGCCCTGGCCGCCCCCGGCTTCGTCATGACCCCGCCGCCCTCGGTCCAATTCCTGGAGGCCAAGGCGCTGAACGGCGCCGTCCTCATCGGCTGGGACGTCCCCCGCGACCAGTTCGTGCAGGCCGACAACGTCCGCGTCGAGTGGAGCACCTCCGCCGACTTCACCGCCCTGGCCGGCACCAAGACGCTGCCGGCGACCTCGGGGTGGGATGACCTCGGCGACACCCTGCTGATCCCCAACCTGACCAACGGCACCGTCTACCACTTCCGGGTGTTCACCACCCTCAACAACGTCGATTCGACCCCGGCCGTGGTCACCGCGAAGCCCGCGGCGGGCGTGGGCGGCTACACGGTCTCCGGCACCATCAGCACCGCGGCGGCCCCGGCGGCCGACGGCAAGGCGTGCGTGGTGGTGCTCGTCGGCCCGGGCGAGGACAACGTCTACTTCCAGTACCTGCCGGCGCTGGCCAACGGCGCGGCCTTCAGCGTCCTCAACGTGCCGAACGGCACCTATCGCCTCGACGCCTTCGTCGACGTCAACAACAACGGCCAGTTCGGCACCGGCGACTACCGGATGACGGCCCCCGCCACCGTGACGGTCAGCAGCGCGGCCGTGTCCGGCCAGGCCCTCACGGCCTCGACCATGAGCGGCCTCGTCGGCATCGAAACCCATCACGTCTACGATGACGCCAGCGCGCTTGAATACTTCGAACTGGATTTCAACGCCGGGGCGGTCGGCAAGCAGCCGGCCAGCGTCAACGTCACCGGGCCCTCCCTCCCGGTCGGCGGCCTCGACCTGGCCTGGATCGGCGACGAGGCGATGGGCTCGATCGAACTCCCGGTCGGCACCCCGCCGGCCCCGGCCCAGGTCTATACCTTCGCGATCACCTACGCCGACGGCACCAGCGAGAACCTGACGGCCAGCCCCATCACCCCGTACAGTTCCCCCGCTTATCCGAAGGCCAACAGCTTCGTCGTCAACGCCGCCGAGATCAGCTGGACCCCGAGTACGACCGTGCCGGCCGGCTGGGTCAGCGAGGCCTCGGTCCACAACGGCAGCTACTTCTGGGATTCCGAAGAATTCGCCGCCTCGGCCAACAAGGTCACCTACGACGGCACGACGCTGGATCCGAACTTCGCCCCGTACATCGTCGAGGTCAGCCTGTGCGACATGGACTGGAACTGCGTGCGGCGCACCGAAAGCTTCACCCCCGCCGCCCCGTCCGGGCAACTCACCGCGCCGGCGACCTTCATCGTCCCGGCCGGTGACACCGACGGCAGCTACACCGTCAGCTGGGGCACGGTCGCGGGGACGGGGAACGGCTATGTCCTCGAGGAGGCGACCAACAGCAGCTTCACCGACGCCCGCCAGGTCTACCGCGGCACCACCGCCAGCGTGGCGCTGAGCGGCCGCGCCTTCGGCGTCGTCTACTACTACCGCGTCAAGACCGTCAACGTCGCCAAGACCGACAGCCTTTGGAACGAGGATCTCACCGGCTGCAAGGTTCCCAACACCCAGCTCGGCCAGCCGGGGACGTTCACCATCCCGACCGTCGACGGCGACGGCACCTTCACCGTCAGCTGGGGGGCCTCGGCCTCGACCGGCGTCAGCTACGTCCTCGAGGAGGCGACCAACAGCGGCTTCACCACCGGCCTGCAGACGGTCTACACGGGGAGCACCCCGTCGGTGACCCTCATCGGCCGCGCCCCCGCGACCTACTACTATCGCGTCAAGGCCACCCGGACCGGCTATGCCGACAGCGTGCTGCGCACCGGCGGTAACGGCTGCCTGGTGCTGGTGCCGGGGACGCAGGCCAACCCGCCCGGCACCGTGACGGTGCCGCCCGCCGATGCCGACGGCAACTTCAACGTCAGCTGGCTGACTTCGTCGACGACCGGGGTGGAGTACGTCCTCCAGGAGGCCACCGACGCCGCCTTCACCGCCGACGTGCTCACCTACCCGGCGGTGCCCGCCCTGCTTCTGGCCCTCACCAACCGTGCCCAGGAGAAGGTCTACTACTACCGCGTCAAGGCGGTCCACTCCGAGTACGCCGACAGCAACTGGAGCACCGCGGCGGTTAGCTGCAAGGTGCCGGGGGCGACGCTGGCCGCGCCGGCGACCCTGACCGTGCCGACCTCCGACGGCAACGGCGACTACAGCGTCAGCTGGGCCGCCACCGCCACCGCCACCGTCGGCGCGGTGACCTACGTGGTGGAAGAGGCCACCAACAACACCTACACCGCCAACCTGCAGACGGTCTACACCGGCCCCAATCTGACCGTGGCCCTCACCGGCCGCGCCCCGGGGACCTACTACTACCGGGTCAAGGCCCAGGCGCTCGGCTACAACGACAGCACCTGGAAGACCCTGGCCTCGGGCTGCACCGTCACCGGCCTGGTCCCGGCGGGGCAGCCGGGGGTGATGACCGTCTCGACCACCGACATCGACGGCAGCTACACCATCAGCTGGCTGGCGTCGGCGACCCCCGGGGTGACCTACGTCCTCGAGGAAGCCACCGACAGCAACTTCACCCTCAACGTCATCCCCTACCCGGTGGCGGGGCTGAGCCGCCCCTTCACCAAGGCGCTCGGCGCGGTCTACTACTACCGCGTCAAGGCGGTGCACGCCGAAGCCCTCGACAGCGCCTGGCGCGACGGGCCCAACGGCATCATGCTGCCGGGGACGGCGCTGCCGACCCTGGCGAGCATCACCGTCCCGGCGGTGGACGCCAACGGCGCCTACACCGTCAGCTGGGCCGCCTCGGTGGCCGGCGCCAACTACGTGGTTGAGGAAGCGACCAACAGCACCTTCACCGCCGGCCTGCAAACGGCCTACTCCGGGGTCGACACCTCGGTGGCGCTGGCCGGCCGTACCGTCGGCACCACCTACTATTACCGGGTCAAGGCCCAGCATGCCGGTTATGCCGACAGCGCCTGGAAGAGCGAGACCGTCGGCTGCCAGATCATCGGCGTGGTGCAGGCCGGCCAGCCCGGCGCCCTGACCATCCCGGCCACCGACACCGACGGTGTCTACACCGTGAGCTGGGCGGCCTCGGCCACGGCGGGGGTGACCTACGTCCTGGAGCAGGCGACCGACGCCGCCTACGTCACGGCCGCCCCGATCTACAGCGGCTCGGCCCTCAGCTTCGGCGTGACCGGCGGGGTCGAGGGATCCACCTATTACTACCGGGTCAAGGCGATCAACCCCGAGTACACCGACAGCGCCTGGCGCGACGGGGCCAACGGCTGCCTGATCACCGGCATGGTGCCGGCGGTCCAGCCGGGCGCCATGACCGTGCCGACGGCCGACGCCGACGGCGCCTACACCGTGAGCTGGATGGCGACGACGACCGCGGGCTCGACCTACGTCCTCGAGGAAGCGACCGACAGCAACTTCACCCTCAACGTCAGGTCCTTCGCCGTGCCGACGGCGAGCAAGGCGTTCCTGGCCGCCGACCACACCTCGGGCAATACCTACTACTACCGGGTGAAGGCGGTGAACCCCGCCTACCTCGACAGCACCTGGCGCAATGGTCCGGCCGGCTGCGCGGTCCCGGGGACCGTGCTGGGCGCCCTGACCACCCTCATCATCCCGACCGTCGACGCCGACGGCGACTACACCGTCAGCTGGGGTGCCTCGGCGACCGCCGGCGTCACCTACGTGGTGCAGGAGGCGACCAACAGCACCTACACCGCCGGCCTGCAGACGGTCTACACCGGCACCGGCCTCTCGGTCGACCTGACCGGCCGCGCCATCGGCAGCACCTACTTCTACCGCGTCAAGGTCCAGAAGGCCGGCTTCGCCGACAGCTCCTGGAAGACCTCGACCAGCGGCTGCAAGGTCCTCGGCGACATCCCGGCGGCCCTGCCGGGGGCGCTGACCATCCCGGCCACCGATGCCGACGGCAACTACACCGTCAGCTGGACGGCTTCGACGACTGCCAGCTCGACCTATGTCCTCGAGGAGCACGGCAACAACACCTTCACCGACCTGCTCAACAGCTACCCGGTTGCGGGGCTGAGCAAGCAGATCACCGGCAACGGCCTGGGGACCTACTACTACCGGGTCAAGACGGTGAACCCGCAGTACCTCGACAGCGCCTGGAAAAACGGCGCGGCCGGCTGCAAGGTGCCGGGGGCGACGCTGGTGCCGCCGGCGACGATCACCATCCCGCGCGCCGACGCCGACGGCAGCTACACCGTCAGCTGGAGCGCCTCGGTGGCCGGCGCCACCTACGTGGTGGAAGAGGCGACCAACAGCACCTTCACCGGCAGCCAGCAGGTCTACTCCGGCACCGGGCTCTCCGTGGACCTGACCGGCAAGACCGAGGGCTCCACCTACTACTACCGCGTCAAGACCACGGCGGCGACCTTCGCCGACAGCGCCTGGAAGGCCGGCACCACCGGCTGCACGGTGCTGGTTGCCGGAACCCAGGCTCTTCAGCCCGGCACCCTGACGGTGCCGGCCGGCGACGCCGACGGCAGCTACACGGTCAGCTGGCTGGCCTCGGCCACCGCGGGGGCGACCTACGTCCTCGAGGAAGCCACCGACAGCAACTTCACCCTCAACGTCGTCTCCTATCCGGTTTCGACCCTGAGCAAGGCGATCACCGGCAGGGGCCAGGGGGCGACCTACTTCTACCGCGTCAAGGCGGTGGTTCCTGAGTACGTCGACAGCAACTGGCGGACCACCGCGTCGGCGTCGGGCTGCGCGGTGCCGGGGACGGCGCTGGCCGCCCTGACCAGCCTCACCGTGCCGGCCGTCGATGCCGACGGCGACTACACCATCAGCTGGGGCGCCTCGGCGACGGCAGGGGTCACCTACGTCCTCCAGGAGGCGACCAACAGCACCTTCACTGCCAACCTGCTGACGGTTTACAACGGCGCCGCTCTGAGCGTCGACCTGACCAACCGCATCGTCGGCACCACCTACTTCTACCGGCTCAAGGCGCAGAAGGCCGGCTATGCCGACAGCACCTGGAAGACGCTGACCGCCGGCTGCAAGGTGCTCGGTGCGGGCGTGCAGGCGGCCCTGCCGGGGACGATGACGGTGCCCCTCTCCGACGCCGACGGCACCTACACCGTCAGCTGGCTGGCCTCGGCCACCGCGGGGGCGACCTACGTCCTCGAGGAGCACGGCAACAGCGGCTTCACCAACCTCCTCAACAGCTACGCGGTCTCGGCCCTGAACAAGGGGATCACCGGCAACGCGGTGGGGACCTACTTCTACCGCGTCAAGGCGGTGCATCCGCAGTACGCCGACAGCGCCTGGCGGTCCGTCACGGCCGGCTGCGCGGTCCCGGGCGGCACGCTCAGCGCCCCGGCGACGCTGACCATCCCCGGCGTCGACAGCGACGGCAACTACACCGTCAGCTGGAGCGCCACGGTCGGCGGCGCCACCTACGTGGTCCAGGAGGCGACCAACAGCACCTTCACCACCAACCTGCAGCAGGTTTACAGCGGCACCGGCCTCTCCGTGGACCTGACCGGCAGGTCGGCGGGGACCACCTACTACTATCGCGTCAAGACCACGGCCCCCGGCGCGACCGACAGCGCCTGGAAGGCCGGCACCTCCGGCTGCAAGGTGATCACCGCCGGCACCCAGGCGGCCCTGCCGGGCACCATGACCGTCCCGGTCGGCGACCTCGACGGCAACTACGCCGTGAGCTGGCTGACCTCGGCCACCGCGGGGGCGACCTACGTCCTCGAGGAAGCCAGCGACAGCAACTTCACCCTCAACGTCCAGTCCTTCGCGGTCTCGACCCTGAGCAAGGCGATCACCGGCAAGGCCCAGGGGTCGACCTGGTACTATCGCGTCAAGGCGGTCCACCCGCAGTACGCCGACAGCGGCTGGCGGACCACGTCGACCGGTGCCGGTTGTGCGGTGCCGGGCTCGGCGCTGACCGCGCCGACGGTTCTGACCGTGCCGACCGTCGACGCCAACGGCGACTACACCGTCAGCTGGGGCGCCTCGGCGGTTGCCGGGGTCACCTACGTGGTCCAGGAGGCGACCAACAGCACCTACACCACCAACCTGCAGACGGTCTACACCGGCACCGGCCTGAACGTGGCCCTGACCGGCCGCACCGTCGGCACCACCTACTTCTACCGCATCAAGATCCAGAAGGCCGGGTACACCGACAGCCCCTGGAAGACGCTGACCGCCGGCTGCAAGGTGCTCGGCGCCGTCTCGGCGGCCCAGCCCGGCACCCTCACCGTGCCGGTCGGCGACGCCGACGGCATCTACACGGTGAGCTGGCTGGCCTCGGCCACCGTCGGCGTGACCTACGTCCTCGAAGAGGCCACCGACAGCAACTTCACCCTCAACGTCGTCTCCTACCCGGTTTCGGCCCTGAACAAGGCGTTCACCGGCAAGACCCAGGGGACGACCTACTACTACCGCGTCAAGGCGGTGCATGCCGAGTACACGGACAGCACCTGGCGGACCACGACGAGCGGCGCCGGCTGCGCGGTGCCGGGGACGGCGCTGGCGGCTCCCACCACCCTGACGGTGCCGACCACCGATGCCGACGGCATCTTCGACATCACCTGGAGTGCTTCGGCAACGGCCAACGTCGTGTATGAACTGCAGCGCGCCACCAACAGCACCTTCACCACCGGGGTGCAGCCGGTGGAGACCTTCGTGACCAACACGGCCTCCATCACCGGCCTGACCAACGGCACCTACTTCTTCCGGGTGCGCGTCACCAAGCCGGGCTACAGCAGCAGCGCCTGGAAGGCGACGACCGTCGGCTGCGTGGTGAACATCGTGCCGTAGTCGGGCCGACAGCAGTCAGGAGCAAGCACGACAGGCGGGGGCCGGCAACGGCCCCCGCTTTCTTTTTGCGCGCGGGGTTGACACGGGGCCGCCGATGATGGATATTTGCGGACGATAATTAAAAATCCTTAGTCTGCGAGGGGCGGATGGCGAAGCAGGAGCGCATCCTGGTGGTTGACGACGACACCGTGATCCGGGAAGGGTTGCGGCGCGTCCTCACCATGGAAGGCTACCTGGTCGAGGCCCAGGCCAACGGCCGGGCGGCCATGGAGCGGCTGCAGGAAGCGTCCTTCGACCTGCTGATCACCGACCTGAAGATGCCGGGGATGAGCGGCCTGGAGGTGCTGCAGGCGGTCCGCGTCCTGCAGCCGGAGATGCCGGTCATCCTGATCACCGGTTTCGCCGCCGTCGACAATGCCGTCGAGGTGATGAAGAACGGCGCCGCCGACTACCTGGCCAAGCCGTTCGCCAACGATGAACTGGTCGCCAAGGTGCGCAAGGCCCTGGAGACGCGGGCCGTGCTCCTTGACGAGCTCTACCTGCGCCACGAACTGCACGACCTGCACGGCTTCGACTGCCTGATCGGCGAGAGCGGCGAGATGCAGAAGGTCTACCAGCGCATCCTGCAGGTGGCGCCGACCGACAGCACGGTGCTGATCACCGGCGAGAGCGGCACCGGCAAGGAGCTGGTGGCCCGCGCCATTCACGCCCACAGCCAGCGCCGCGAGCAGCCCTTCGTGGCGGTCGACTGCACCTCGCTGGCGGAGAGCCTCCTGGAGAGCGAGCTGTTCGGCCATGTCAAGGGCTCGTTCACCGGCGCCATCCAGACCAAGCGCGGGCTCTTCGAGGTCGCCGACGGCGGCACGCTGATGCTCGACGAGATCGGCAACCTCAGCGCGGCGATCCAGGCCAAGCTGCTGCGCGTGCTGCAGGAGCGCGAGGTCACCCCGATCGGCGGCACCAGGCCGACGCCGATCAACATCCGGCTGATCGCCGCCACCAACGCGAACCTGCGCGACATGGTGGCCCGCGGCGAGTTCCGCTACGACCTGTTCTTCCGTCTCAACATCATCCCCATCGACCTCCCGCCGCTGCGTGAGCGCAAAGGCGACCTCAAGCTGCTCGCCGGCAGTTTCCTGAAGCGCTTCTCCGCGGAGAACCTCAAGGAGATCCGCGGCTTCTCTCCCGAAGCGCTGCGCGCCCTCGAGGACTACGATTTTCCCGGCAACGTCCGCGAGCTTGAAAACCTCATCGAGCGGGCGGTGGTGCTGGCCCAGGGAGAGTTCATCCTCCCCCGCGACCTGGAACTGCCCGACAGCCGTACCGCCCCTGCAGCGGTGACCGCCGGCGAGGTGCCCCGCACCGTCGACGAGCTCAAGGAGCGCAAGCGCCTGCTGCGCGAGCAGGCCGTCGAGCCGCTGGAGCGCGCGTTTCTGATCGGCGCGCTCGAGCGCAACGGCTGGAACGTCACCCGGGCGGCCGAGGAGGTTGGCATCCTCCGCCCCAACTTCCAGGCGATGCTGAAGAAGCTGGGGATCAGCGCGCGCCACTCCAACGCCCGGTCGTAAGCCTGCATGCGCTCGACAGGCAGCGCATGATTTCGCGATACACCCGCCTCTGCTGAAAAATCCTCCCTGATTCCGGTCTGTTATATCCGTAGGCTTGCGCCCTGCCGGGGCTTTGCTGCGGCTGCGCTGCATACCATTTCCATACAGGTCCCTGCCGGATCATCCCGTCACCCTGGCCGGCATGGCCGGGAATCCCCAGAAAAATCAAATGGTTAGCAATAACACATGAAAAGATTCATAGATTGGTACGGGCGATGCACTACTGGTGAGGCAAGTACGGCCATCAATGCAACGAAAGGAGAGGCGGCCATGAAAAACACAATGAGAGGTCTTGGCTGGGTTCTGGTCTGGGGCGCCTCCGCTGCGTATGCCGCCCCGGCAGGGAGCGGGGAGGGCGTGGGCTGGCTCGGGTATCTCTTCGCCGGGTTCTTCGCGGTGATCATCGTCACCCAGCTGGTGCCGGCCGCCATCCTGTTCGTCGGCATGCTCAAGGGAATCTTCTCGGCGCGCGACAGGAAAGCGGACACGGTTTCGGTGGAATAGGCGCAGGACGGAACGGCACCCGTCCGCATCCGGTGGAGGCAATCATGGCCACGCAAGGACTGCTCATCGCCGACGACGATCTGGCCAGCAGGAAGCGCATGGCGGAGCTGTTCATCGACGCCGGCTACCAGGTGACCGTCACCACCTCGGCAGCCGGCGTCCTGTACGGCATTCTCAAGAAGACCGCGCAGGTCGTCCTGCTCAGCACCCGCTTCGACGAACTGCTCGCCACCGAACTGATCCCGATTCTCAAGCAGTGCAACCGCAACCTGACCATCATCCTGGTCGCCAGCGAACTGCCGCTGTCGCTGCTGCGCCGGGCCCGCAGCGAGGGGATCTTCTACCACGCCCTCAAGCCCGGCCGGCCCGGCGACGAGGAAGAGCTGCGCCAGGCGGTCAGGTGCGCCTTCGAAAGACAAAATCAGGGCGGCGGGGGCGAGAGCTGATCGCCCCTGACATCTGCGCCCATCAAACCGAAGAGGAGGCTGCCATGAACACCATCCGTACCCTGACCCTGACCCTGGCTCTGGCCCTGGTCTCGAGCGCCCCGGCCCTTGCGGTCGACACGACCAAGACCTATTCGAGCGGGCTGCTGATCGGGATCTTCCTGGCGTTTTGCGCCCTGATCGTCGTCGTCCAGCTGGCGCCGTCGCTGATGCTGCTCTTCGGCTTCGTCAAGGGGCTGCTGCGCCGCCGGGACTCCTCGGCCGAGGTCCAGCCGGCCGCCAACCCGCACCCCTGACCGGAGGACCGTCATGAACCAGCTGTTCGAGCAAATCGGCGAGTGGCACCAGGTCTACACCCTGGTCGACTTCTACCAGTACATCAAGGGCGTCGAGTACCTGATCTGCCTGGCGTTCTTCATCAGCTTCCCGATGTTCTACCGCTACCTGCACCGGAGCTCCGGTGACGGCGGCAAAGAGTGAGCCGCGACCGTGGCGGCAAAGGAGAGGACCATGATCAAACCGATGTCGTTCCTGTACGTTCCCGTCATCGCCCTGGTCGTCTTGCTGGGAGCTACCGCCAGCACGGCTGCCCCCAGCGCCGACAGCCCGGATCAGGTCACGATCGACCGCCTGGCCAGCCTGTTCGCAGCGGTCAGCTTCGACCACGCGGCCCACGTCGAGATCGCGGGCGACTGTGCGACCTGCCATCACCACACCACGGGCGACGGTGCCGGCACCGGGCGGTGCGGGCGCTGCCATGCGCAGAGCCCGAAGACGGCCGAGGTCGCCTGCGGTAGCTGCCACCAGGTCGACCCGTTTTCCGCGGCCGCACTGGAGCGCAAGGCCGATGACCGCTACCAGTACCACGTCGACAAGCCCGGGCTGAAAGCGGCCTACCACTGGAACTGCCTCGGCTGTCATGAACAGAGCGGCGGGCCGACCGGCTGCGGGGACTGCCATCCCCGGACCCCGGCCGGGGACGCCTTCTATCGGGCCGGGGCTTACGCGCCGAAGACCGCCGCGGCCCCGGCGCATTGACCCGGCCGCGCCTTTGCCATCAATCAAGGAGAATTTCGCCATGAGTGGAATCAGTCGCCGCAGATTTCTCGCCGCCAGCCTTGCCGGGTGCGCCGCAACCACGCTGTGCGGCACGCAAAAGGCGCTGGCCGCGGGCTCCTTCACGGGCTATCCGGAAGGGATGGGGGTGCTGGTGGACATGACCCGTTGCATCGGCTGCCGCAGCTGCGAGGCCGCCTGCAACCGGGAGCAGAACCTGCCGGCGCCGGCCAAGCCGTTCGACGACCTGTCGGTCTTCGACGAAACGTTCCACGGCGGGACCCAGAAGCGCCGTCCGGACGAGAACGCCTACACCGTGGTCAACCGCTACGAGCCGCCCGGGGGCAAGCCGGTCTACCGCAAGGTGCAGTGCAACCACTGCAACGAGCCGGCCTGCCTGAGCTCCTGCTTCGTCAACGCCTATACCAAGACCCAGGAAGGGGCGGTGGTCTACAACTCGAAGATCTGCGTCGGGTGCCGCAACTGCATGATCGCCTGCCCGTTCAACATCCCCGGCTACAGCTACTCGAGCGCCTTCGATCCGGTGGTCAAAAAGTGCATCTTCTGCCATGAGACGCGCCTGAAGAACGGCCGGCCGCCGGCCTGCGTCGAGATCTGCCCGCAGCAGGCGCTGACCTTCGGCAAGCGCCGCGAACTGATCAAGATCGCCCACCAGCGGATTCACAACGAGCCGGGGCGGTACGTCGATCACCTCTATGGCGAGAAGGAACTCGGCGGCACCAGCTGGATGTACCTCTCGAGCGCGCCGTTCGAGCAGGTCGGTTTCGACGTCGCGGTGCAGAACGAGCCGATCATCGCCAACGTCAAGGATTTCCTGAGCACCGTGCCGATGGTCCTGGCCATCTGGCCGGCGATGTTCACCGGCTTCCACCTGTTGGCCAAGCGCCGGGGCGGGCACGGCCACGACGATGACCATGGCGGCGATCACGCCGCGTCGCACGGCGAGGAGGGAGGTCAGTCATGAAGAGCATGATCAAGCAAGGGGTGCAGCCGGTGGTCTCGCACTGCCGTGACGAGGGCGACGGGCGCCGGCCCTGGAGCCTGCTGGACAAGGTGCTGCTCGGGCTGACCCCGCGGCAGTACCTGGAGCAGGCGATCCGGAATCCGTTCAACTGGATCCTCGGTGCCATCTTCGCCGTCGGCCTGCCGCTGATCGCCTATCGCTTCCTGTTCGGCCTGAGCGCGGTCACGCACAGCTCCTACGACTATCCGTGGGGCCTGTTCCTGGCCTTCGGCCTCTTCGCGATGGTGCCGCTGTCGGCGTCGGGGTTCATGCTCGGCACCACCGTGGAGATCTTCGGCCGCCACGACTTCGCGCCGATCGAGCGCTTGGCCCTGCTCAACGGCCTGCTCGGCTACCTCTTCGCCGTGATCTACCTGCTGGTCGATCTCGGCCAGCCGTGGCGCCTGCCGTATCCGATGGTGGTCGCCTTCGGCCCGGCGGCCGTGCTGTTCCTGGTCGCCTGGCACGTCGCCACCTACCTGTCGGTGCAGGTTGCCGAGGTGTCGGTCTCCTTTTTCGAATTCATGGGCTGGGCGGGCGGCAAGCGCTTCATCCGCCGCATCGCCGTCGGCCTCACGGTCGCCGGGATCATCCTCTCGACCCTGCACCAGGGGGCTCTCGGCGCCCTGTTCACCTATGCCCCCGGCAAGGTCCACCCGCTCTGGTACTCGGCGGCGTTCCAATGGATCCACTTCTTCTGCTCGGCGATTCCGGGCGGGCTGTGCATGGTGATCGCCGTGAGCACCGTGGTCAAGAAGACCATGGCCTGGCGCTGCGACGGCACTTTCCTCGACAACCTCGATCGCTGCACCATCGGCCTGGCCAAGGGGGCCAGCATGGGGCTGGTGACCTACCTGACCATCAAGCTGATCGGCGTGGCCCACGACAACGAATGGGTCTACCTGACGACGGGGTGGGGCGCCTGGTTCCTCTTCGAACTCGCGGTCGGGGTGGTTCTGCCGCTGGCGCTCTTCGCCTGGGCGATCCATCACCAGCGCGTCGGGCTGGTGCGGCTGGCGGCCTTCATCACCATCTTCGGCGTGGTCCTCAACCGCATCAATACCGCGCTGATCGCCTTCAACTGGCAGCTCTACCGGGAGATCCCGCACATTTTCGAGGTGCTCATCTGCCTGACCATCTTCGCGATCTACGTGGTGGTCTACCGTTTCATCCTTTACCGGCTGCCGATCCTCTTTACCTGGAAGGCCGTTGAATCGGAAGTTCCGGAGGCCGTCGCCGAAACGGTCCGGCCGGTGCGGGCCGGCGGGTCGGTCCCGGCCGCCAGCGCCGTCTACCGCGCCATCGATTGACCATGGCACACGGGGGCGGGGCCGGCTGCCGGCCCCGCCCCCCGGCGCGCAAGGAGGTTCGCCATGCTGAAAACCATCAACTGCCGCGCCATCCTCCCGGTCGCCTGCGCCGTGACCGGTTTCGTCATCGCCTGCTGCCTGCTCCTCTACTCCTTCATCAAGAGCGATCTGATCCGCGGCGAGATCCAGCACGCCACCGATCTGGCCGACACCGTGGTCAAGTCGACCCGCTACGCCATGCTCAACGGCGATCGCGAGACGCTGCGCCAGATCATCCGCAACGTCGGCGAGCAGCAGCAGGTCGAACATGTGCGCATCTTCAACAAGAAGGGGCTGATCATGTTCTCCGAGGACGGTGCCGAGGTCAGCCGCTTCATCGACAAGACCGCCGCCGGCTGCAACGGCTGCCACGTCGGCAGCGAAACCCGCCGGCACCTCGGGCCGATGGCCCAGGCCCGCCAGTTCGCCAATGCCGACGGCAACGACGTGCTGGCGATCACCGCGCCGATCTACAACGCGCCGGACTGCTACACGGCCAGCTGCCACGTCCACGATGCCGGCCAGGCGCTGCTCGGCACGCTCGACATCGGGCTGTCGCAGGCGCCGCTGAAGCGCACCATGGGGATGCTGCAGAACCGGATGATCGTCTTTACCGGGATGATCCTGGTGCTGACGGTGGGGGTGGTCTGTGCCCTGCTGTACCGGCAGGTGCTCATGCCGATCAGGAAGCTGGCGGACTTTACCGAAAAGCAGGGGGATGCTAATCTTGATCACGAAATCCCCGAGGTCAGCGGCGAAATGGCCCGGCTGGCCCGGGCCTTCCAGGGGATGGCCCGCAGGCTGCGGGAAATGGAAGGGGGCGGCGCCGATCGCCGTTCGTGAGGCGGCCGCCGCTGATCGGTTCAGACGGCGGAGCTTTTTCCGGGATCAGACGGCCAGGCCCGCGGAGGCGGCGGGGGAGCGGCATGAAGCGGGCAGACACCGAGGCCAGAACGGATCCCCCGGCGGGGCGCAGCGAACTGCAGGCGTCCATCGAGGCCCGCATCCGCCGGCTCGAACTTACGGCGGGGAACGGCCTCTGGGGGATGGTCCTCTTCCTGCTGGTCAGCTTTGCCGCCTTCGACGGCTTCGCCCTCCTCCCCGATCTCCCCGCCCCGATCCGCGAGCAGCTGGGGACCCCGCCGCCGGTCGACCTGATCAGCCTGGCGCTGGTCGTCTATGCGTTCTCCGGGATCGTCCTGACCCTGGCGCGCATGACCAGCGACACCGGCTCCTATCGCGGCTTCATGCACGCGGCCTTCTTTGCCGGCTTCTATTCCTTCTATCACCTTTCCGGGGGGCTGCCCGACAACTTCTGGGCGGTCTTTCTCGCCGGCACCAGCGTCATGGGGCTGGAGAGCTACCACCTGTGGACCCGCCACGGCGCCGCGATCCGCAAGCAGCAGGCGCTGCTGGCCGATTTGCGGGCCGGCCGGCCGCTGGTCCTGGAAGACGACGAGGGCGATCAGGATCAGGCGTTCTAAACGTCGCGCGGCCGCTCCCTTTCGGGAGCGGCCGCGCGCATTTAACGGGGGTGGCCGGGGCTCAGTTGAACAGCTTGGCCCCGAGGTAGGCCAGCGCCGGCCAGGCGATCAGTACCGCGGAGACGAAGG
>VAUL01000053.1 GCA_005774545.1 Deltaproteobacteria bacterium
CCTCGTCCCCCCCCCCGTCAGTTTTCGGTCAGGAAATGCTCTTCGTAGAGATCCTCGAGGGCGCGCAGATGCCGGCTTTCATCGGCAAGCAGAACCGTGAAGAGGCCGGCCATCGGGGCCCCGGAGCAGGCCGCGGCGATCTTCCGGTAAAACTCGACGGCCTCCTTCTCCAGGTGGATCGCGTACGCCAGCGCCTCGCGCACGCCGGCGTCGGGGCCGATCTCCTTCCTGCCGAAGAAGTGATCGAGGTTCATCACCGGCACCGGTCGCGCCGTCACGTCGCCGGCGAGGGCCCCGTCGAGCAGGGCCTTCTCCAACTGCTGCTTGTGCGCCAGCTCTTCGAGTGCGACGTCGCGCAGCAGTTCACGGGCCTGGGGGTTGCGCACCTTGCGCAGGGCCTGCAGATAGTTGCGAAACCCGGCCTCTTCCATCTCGACCGCCTTCTCCAGGGCGGCGTCGAAGGTCAGGCAGACAGCGTGCTTCTCGTTCATGGCGACTCCTTCCGGGATCGGGGCCGGGGCAGCCTGGCTATTATACTTCCATTCTAGCACAACCTCTTTGCACGTCCTCGCGCTGGTGCTGGATGGCGCGGTCTATCACATCAACTTCGGGGCCAGCCTGGCGGACCTGAAATAGCCGGGGGCGGCGGGACGGCGGGCCCGCCCCGATGATGCACAACCGCTGCCTTCTGGTAAAGTTGTGCCATTCGCGAGAGGGGAGGCCTGCCCATGAGTGACCTGCTCAACGACATCGGGCGTTGTATCTCTGAAAGCTGCGCGCCGTGCAGCGCGCTGCGTGCCATTCTGCACCCGCGGGACCGGGATCTGGGAGGGTTCAGCGTGCGCCGCCTGCTGCCGGCCGAAGAAGTCCGGGCGGTGGGGCCGTTCGTCTTTTTCGACCATCTCGGTCCGGCCGTCTTCCCCCCCGGCCAGGGGCTCGACGTCCGGCCGCACCCGCACATCGGCCTGGCAACCGTCACCTACCTGTTCGCGGGGGAAATCCTGCATCGCGACAATCTCGGCCATGTCCAGGCGATCCGCCCCGGCGAGATCAACTGGATGACCGCCGGGCGCGGCATCGCCCATTCGGAAAGGACGCCGCCCGAACTGCGCGCCGCCGGGCACACCGTCCATGCCCTGCAGCTGTGGGTGGCGCTGCCGGAGGAGTTCGAGGAGACGGCGCCGGACTTTTGCCACTACGATGCCGGGCAGTTGCCGACCGTGGAGCGGCCGGGGCTTTCCGTGCGGGTCATGATCGGCGAGGCCTTCGGGGCGGCATCGCCGGTGGCGACCTTCTCGCCGACGCTGTATCTCGAGGTCCGGGCGGAGAAGGGGGCGGAGATCCCGCTCCCCGACGGCGTCGAGGAACTGGGGGTCTATGTCGTCGCCGGGACGCTTCGGGCGCGGGACCGGCAGATTGCCGCCCACAGCCTGGCGGTCTTCGAACCGGCGCCGGGGATCGTGCTGACGGCGGCGGAAGAGAGCCGCCTGGTGATGATCGGCGGGCGGCCCCTGGGGCGGCGGACCGTCTGGTGGAACCTGGTCGCCACGCGCCGGGAGCTGATCGAGCGGGCCAAGGCCGAGTGGCGCGGCGGACTGTTCCCGCCGATCCCCGGCGAAACCGAATTCATTCCGCTGCCGGGCGAATAGGGGTCTTCGGGCTGGCGCGAGCGGTCCCTTTGCCGTTGAGGCCGGTTGGCAAGGAGCGGACGACTCTGGCCGCGAAGCGGGCCGGTGCCGCCGCGGGGGCCGTTGCGGGCAGTCCGCTCAGGCGAGGACTTCGAAGCGCCTGGAGTGCTGATCGTAGCCGGCGAGGGTGCCGGTCTCGATGTCGAAATACCACCCGTGCAGCGCCAGGGCGCCTTCCTCCACCCGCTGCCTGACCCAGGGGAAGGTCATGAGGTTGTCCAGCGACTCCAGGACGGAGGTCCGCTCGCAGGCCTTCACCTGCACATCGAACGGTTTCTCGGGGAGATTGGCCAGCACCCGGTCCTTGGCCTTCTGCCCCAGGCTGACCCATTTGCCGATGAACGAGTCCTTCTTCTCGAGAAGACTCCCCTCCATCAGCGCCCGGATGCCGCCGCACTGGGAGTGCCCCATGACGATGATGTGCTCGACCTCGAGGTGGCAGACCGCGTATTCGAGGGCGGCGCTCACCCCGTGGTAGGCGGCGTCGTTCTGGCAAGGCGGAACCAGGTTGGCCACGTTGCGCACCACGAACAGGTCGCCGGGGGCACAGCGGGTGAGGATGGCGGGGTCGACCCGCGAGTCGCTGCAGCCGATCAGCAGGGCCCGGGGGTTCTGCCCTTTTTTCAGGTGTTCGTAAAGGTCGGCATCGGGGCCGACCCAGCCCTGCCGGAAATCCTTGAATCCGGCGATAAAGTCCTGCACGTCCTTCATGGCGTCCCTCCCTGGATGTGTGGTGTCGGAAGGGGCCGCAACGCCCCTTCCGACCGGCCCGAAGCCGCCCGCGCGCTCAGCCCTTGTGCCCCAGTTTCACCAGCGCCTCGTCGGCGCTCTGGTCGTAGCGTTCGCGCTCGACCCGCGCCAGCTCCTTGAGCTTCTCGTCGATGGCTGGGTACTTCAGGGCCAGGATCCGCCCGGCGAGCACGGCCGCGTTGCGGGCGCCGTCGATGGCCACGGTGGCCACGGGGACCCCCGGCGGCATCTGCACCGTGGAGAGAAGGCTGTCCCAGCCCGACAGGGGGCCGTTGCCCAAAGGGAGGCCGATCACGGGGAGGCGGGTGTGGCCGGCGATGACGCCGGCGAGATGAGCGGCGACGCCGGCGCAGCCGATGAGCACCTCGACCCCTTCGGCGTGGGCCCGGTCGAGGTAGGTGAACACCTTGTCGGGGGTGCGGTGGGCCGAGGCGATGACGATTTCGCTGGGGATTCCCAGTTCGTCGAGGGTTTCGCGCACCTTGACGACCTTCGGGACGTCGTTGGGGCTGCCGGTGAGAATGCCGACCAGAATCTTTTTGCTGCCTTGTTCGCTCATGGGGTGTGTGTCTCCTGTGCTGTTGGAGGTGAGTGTTCAGCGGTGCGCCGTCTCCCTGCCGGCGTCGCCCCGGCGCCCGTTGCCGATAAAAAAAGAGGACAAGCCTCCCCGCTGCGGGAAACCTGTCCTCTTTCCGAACCGCCATCCGGCCTGGGGCCGGATCGCGATGAGCTTGAGGTGTGGCTATATCGGGCAGCAAGCAACCGGCCTGTCGCTGGGACACTCCGGGCTCTCTGCCGCGTCGCTGCCTTGTCTAATAAAAAACCGCTTCCAAGTCAACCGCTTTTATTGCCGCTCCCGATCGCTGCCGGCCTCTTCGGCACAGAGTTCGGGTTTGGACTCGAGAGAGAAGATGATGACCCTCTCCCCGGTGATGGTGCTCAGGTCGGTGTGCAGGCTGCGCACCGGCACCTTCAGTGCGTCCAGGATCACCGCCTCCAGCAGGGGGCGCCCCTTCTCCAGCAGGGCGTGGCGCATCTGCTTGATCAGTTCCCGGCCGTTGGCGGGGTCGCTGGACTGGGCCAGCTGGCGCTCGGCGCTGGTCAGCACCCCCTTGAGGCGCACGATCACCATGTCGTCGACGATGTAGGTCCGTGCTTCGAGGGGGCCCCTGCCCATGTATTCCTTTTCGAAACGGATCACGGCTTCGCAGATGTCCGCTTCGAGCATCCCCCTGGTTCTGGTGCCGGGCATTCTCGGGCTCCTTGATGGTCTGGCAGGCACAGAGGGAAAAACCGTGCTCCCGCGCTGGCCCCGGAAACAGTATATAACTCTTCCGCCGTTGTAAACAGGGCGGCGCCCCGGGAATCTTCCGGAGGGGGAGCGCAGGGCGCCGTTGGCTGCAGTGACGAAAACAGTAGCCTCCCCCCGGTTTTTTTCGGACAATGCCGGACAATCGACAGTTTGAAGGAGGGTGCGTGTCTTTTGTCCTGACCACCTGTGCGGTCGGCGCGGAAGCGGTCCTGCGCCGCTGGATGCCGGAGCATCGCGGCTGGCGCGCGGCCTTTTCCCGCCCCGGCCTGATCACCTGGAAGGTCGAGGGGGCGGTCGATGCCGGGCTGCCCCGCCCCCACCCCCTGTTCCGCACCTGGGGGGTGTCCCTCGGTTTCTGCACCGCCGCGCCGGAGCTGGGCAAGGCCCTCGATCAGCTGGAGGCGCCGGTGCTGCAGGTCATGGCCGGCGAGGCGGGGCCGAAAGGGCATGTGCCGGAGACGGTGCTGGAGCGCTGGGAGGCGGACGTCCGGCGGGTGGAGGAGGAGATCCGCACCTGCTGGGGGGCGCGGGTGCGCGGTGGTGACCCGGCGATCGGCGAGGCGGTGCTCGATGTGGTGGTCCGCCCCGGGGAGCCGTGGATGGTGGGATGGCACCGCCACACCCGCGAGCGGGGGCCGCTCCCCGGCGGGGCCTGGGAGCTGGCGCCGCCGGCCGATGCGCCGTCGCGCGCCTGGGCCAAGCTCGAGGAGATGATCCGCTGGTCCGGGCTCACTCCCGGCAAGGGGGAGTCGGCGCTGGAGATCGGTTGCGCCCCCGGCGGGGCGACCATGGCCCTTTTGGATCGCGGCCTGCGCGTCTGCTCCGTCGATCCCTTGCCGATCGTCCTGCCGGAGCGGCTGCGCCAGGCACCCTTTCTCCAGCACCGCTGCCTGATTGAAAAGCTGCCGCGCGACCAGTTCCCCGCCGCCGTCGACTGGATCGTGGTCGACATGGGGCTGTCGGCGCCGATGGCCGTGCACCACCTGGCCCGCATCGTCCCCCGCTACCGCGACCGGCTGCAGGGGCTGTTCGTGACCCTCAAGCTCAACGAGTGGACGCTGGTGGAGCGCCTCCCCGAGCTGCTCGACAGGATCGCGGCCATGGGCTTCGATTCGGTCGAGGCCGCCTGCCTGCCCGCCTTCCGCCAGGAGCTCGGGGTGGTGGCGCGGCGGCGGTAAGACCGCCGCGGCAAAGGGCAAGGGGACAGACTGCCTCGGCATACGCGCCGCCGGAGCCCTTCTGTCGCGGGTAAGCTGCCACAGGTAAAGGGGGCGCAATGTTCGGTTCCGTTGTCGATCGCCGCGCGCCGTTCGTGGCTGGAGCCATAGACCTCGGTGGCGGCACCAAACCCTGACGATCCCGACTTGAGGAGTCCATGATGTGCAATTTGTCCCCTAAGGAGATCGCAATGCGGTGGATGGCCGCCTATAACAGTCACAATCCCGAGGCGGCAGCGGCACTTTACGATGAGGATGTGACCAACGTGCAACTGCCCTGGGGGAAGTCAGTCAAGGGGCGGGAAGCCATGCGGGCCACCTATGTGAAAGTCTTTCAAGCCTTCCCAGACATAGCGATCGAGGTGGAAAATTTATTGGCGGAGGGTTCCTGGGTTGCAATCGAGTGGCGTTTCAGTGGCACGATGCGCGGAGAATTTGCCGGACACCCGCCAACCAACCGATCGTTTAACATGGGAGGCTGCGAGGTTTTTCAGGTTGTCGACGGCAGAATTCGTCTGCAGCATGGCTATTGGGACAAAGCCACCATGTTCGACCAGCTTGGGCTCAACCCGGGAGCGTGAAGCCGCCCGATCTTTACACCGACTGTTCTCGCCGTCACGCTTCCGCCATGTTTAATAATCGCAGACGGCCCAAAAGAACGATTCCGCCCGGGTAAAAGCGCTGTGGCTGGTGAAATGCGCTAATACCGCAGAAATCACGCCTGCTTTGCAGGGAAACCTGGGAAGGCCGCGCCGGGAGTGCCCGCAACCATGAAAACCCAGTATTACACAGCGACAAGCCTCGATGGCTTCATTGCCACTGAAAACGACTCGTTGGACTGGCTCTTTCCCCTTGGCGCCCCCAATGAGACCTCTTATCCGCAATTCATTGCCGGGGTCGGAGCCCTGGCCATGGGCTCGTCAACCTACGCGTGGATAGTCCGCAATGCGGAGAAGGTCGCCGCTGAAACCGGGTCGCCATGGCCCTACTCCCAGCCCGCCTGGGTATTTTCAAGCCGCAAGCTGCCGATCATCGAAGGCGCGGACGTTCGCTTCGTCCATGGCGATGTTCGCACTGTCCACGGCGAAATGCGCGCTGTCGCCGGCAATAAAAACCTCTGGATCGTCGGTGGGGGCGATCTTGCGGGGCAGTTCTACGACGCCGGATTGCTGGACGAACTGATCGTCCAGATTGGTTCGGTCACGCTTGGCAAAGGCAAACCGTTATTCCCCCGCAGGGTGCTGAGTCCGGTTCTGCGCCTCGTGTCTGTTCACCAGATGGGCGCAGGGTTGGCGGAGTTGCGCTATGAAATTCGCAGCACCGGTCTGCAAGGAGCCGCGTAGCGCTCACTTGGGTTCATGCCATGTGTCCGACGACCACGATCAGACGTTGCCGGAGCGGCTGAAATTGACTTTGTGCGAATTGGCGGCAAACTGCAACGCTGATGTGCACCGCCATCCCGATGAGAGAGAAAAATCATGAAAGTCATCCTGCTTGGTAACGCCGGCGCGGGCAAAAGCACCCTGTCAGGGAAACTCCTGGCGAAGCAGCCCGCCGCCCGCCTGTCGCTCGATGAGGTGGCTTTTCAAGGGGGCACGGAAAGGCGCCCCCTGCAAGAGAGCATCGCCGAGGTCAGGCGGTTCCTCGCACAGCATCAAAGCTGGATCATCGAAGGTTGTTACGCGGACATCATCGAGCCGATTCTGGCGGAGTGCGAGGAACTGATCTTTCTCAACCCGGGGGTTGAAACGTGCGTGGCGCATTGCCGCACCAGGCCATGGGAGCCGGAGAAGTTCGCCACGATTCGGGAGCAGGACGAGAACCTGGAGAACCTGATCGCCTGGGTCCGCTCTTACGAGACCCGCACCGATGAATACGGACTGTGCAGGCACCGGGCACTCTTTGACGCCTTCCAGGGCAAAAAGCGCGAGTTCAATGATCCGGGTCAATATGAATCGGTCTGAAATCCACCGGGCTGTTCCGACCGGGGGCCTTGCCGTGAAGAACGTGCCCCCGCACGCATGGCGGTCGCGGCGCTTCCTGGCGCCTGCGCCATGTCGGCAGATGAGCCATGAGGGTGACCCTCGAACCGTACAACCCGGCCTGGAAGGAGGCCTTCCGGCGGCATCGGGCGATCATCGGCAACGCCCTCGGTGATTTACATCCGGCGATCGACTGGTTTCTGGGGCAGCCCGGCAACGAGGCCTTGAAGACCTCGCTCGGCTCCGGTGGGGAATTCCGCCGGGAGGTTTAGCCGGGGAGACCCGGTGTCCTCGACGATCCAACGCGATGACAAGCACCTTGCACCGGTCTGCGGGGGGATGGCCAGCGGCAGTGGCCGCCCGGTCCGCGCTGGGCAACGGCCGAACGATGCCGCTTGATGTTGAAGTGCCGACCGAGTGCCCACCCCCCGCCCCGGAAAGGAAGCGGAATGCCGCAAACGATCGACGACCTCATACGCAGGATCAGGGAGTTGCAGGAAGAGCTCGAAGTCGAGTTCAAGAAGAAAAGGGAAGAGTTCGAGTTCATCATCGAGGAAAAGCGGATCCGTTTTGCGGAAGAGGTCGCTCGCCAGCAGCGCCGGTTGAAAACCGGCTGGGTGCGCTACCTGGTCGAGGCCAGGCCGCTCAACATCGTGACGGCGCCGGTCATCTATGCCGGTTTCATCCCGTTCCTGCTCCTCGACCTGTTTCTCTGGATTTACCAGTCCCTGTGCTTTCCGGTTTACGGCATCCCCAAGGCGATTCGCGCGGACTATCTGATTTTCGACCGCGAGGATCTCCCCTACCTGAACGTCATCGAGAAGTTCAACTGCTTCTACTGTTCGTACGGCAACGGGCTGATGGCCTACGGGCGCGAGATCGCGGCCCGCACCGAGCAGTACTGGTGCCCGATCAAGCATGCCCGCCGCATCAAGGCGGCTCATGACAGGTACCCGCGGTTCTTCGAGTATGGCGATGCGGAAAGCTACGCAAAGGGGCTGGAGCGCCTCCGCAAGGAATATGAAGGCGCCGATGAGGTTTGATGCCGGACATCCGCTGATAGCAGCGTCAAGGGCAATCCCCCGTTACCCTTGACGCTGCGGATACCCAGGATTTGCCGCTAATGGTGATGGTCTGACGGCGCTGCCGCTTCGCCGTGATGGGCTTCGGCGTGCACCGCCCGGACAACCCCCTCGACGTAGTGGACGTAGGTCACGTAGGCCTCCACGTATTCTCTCCCGGCAGCGACGCTCTCCCGGGCATGCTTTTTCGTTGCCAGGGCGTGTTCGAACCGTTCCTTGATCCCTGCCTGCGCATGGCTGGCGATCGCCTTGGCCAGCTCTTCGACGGAGCCCTTTTCCAGCGCCTGATCGGCCTTGAGGATGACCGGTTCGACCGTCCCCGCCGGCTTCAGCCCGGTGTAGGGCGCGCCTTCCCCCGCCCGGTGGATGCGGACCAGCGTCTCGAAGAAATAGCTGTCCGCCAGCGACCTGGCGTCCGGATTGAGCCTGCGGACGGCCTGTGCCTTTGCGAAGGCTTCGCGCAGTTCCTGCTCGTCGGCAGCCTTGACCCACTTCAGGACGGGGGTGACGTCGCCCTTGTCCAGGGCCACCCGTGCATCGGTGACGACGGGGCCGTCGAGCGTATCGCAGTGGGCCGCGGTCTGTCCGGGGAGCAGGAGTGCCGCCAGCCCGACGGCCAGGAATACCGCTGACGCCATCATTCCCCGTTTCGCTCTCTTGTTCATGATCCGTTCTCCTCTCCGTGCCTGAAGGCGGGTCTTTTGCCACGCCTGTATTATACCTGCCGGAATCCGAACGGCATTGACCCCGGTCAAGGTCGCCCCTCGCCCGGGCTTCGAACGCGGCGAGGTCACCCCGGAGTTTCGAGCGCCTTGGCATGGCGGCGGATTCCGACTATCCTGCGGCGGCCCCCCTTCCGCACCGGAGATCGCCATGGACCACGCCTCCCGCAACCGCCTCACAGACCGGCAGCTCGACCGTTTCCCGGGGGAGAGCCTCTTCGAGCGCATCGCCCGCACCGTCTGCCGTGCCGGCTGCCTGCCGCGCAAGGAGCTGTTTGAAGCCTGGGAGGTGGCGCGGCGGGTACGCCGGCGCTTCCGCGGCGGCCGCATCGTCGATCTCGCCTGCGGCCACGGCCTGCTCTCCGGCATCCTGCTGCTGCTCGACGACAGTTCGCCGACGGCGCTCGGCATCGACCGCGCCCTGCCGCCGAGCGCCGCCAGATTGCAGGCGGTGCTGGAGGACGCCTGGCCGCGCCTTAGCGGGCGGGTGGAGCTGCGCTGCGGGGACGTCGGGGAGGTGGCGCTGACGGCGGAGGATCTGGTGGTTTCGGTGCACGCCTGCGGCGCGCTTACCGACCGGGTCATCGATCGGGCGATCGCGGCGCGCGCCAAAGTGGCGGTGCTGCCGTGCTGCCACGACCTGGCAGGGGGGGAGGGCGCGGCGCTGCGCGGCTGGCTGGACGGGGCGCTGGCGATGGATGTGGCCCGCGCCGTGCGGCTACAGGCGGCGGGCTACCGGGTGGCGACGCAGCTGATCCCGGCCGGGATCACGCCGAAGAATCGCCTGCTGCTGGCCGAGCCGGGGTGAGCGGGCGGGGGCCGCCCCGTCGCGCCCTTGTCAGCTCACGGCAACGACGGTGTAGCGCGTCCCCGTGCCGGCGTCCGGTCCCGGCAGCTCGTCACCCACGGTCAGGCCGAGCAGCCGTTTCCCCAGGGGCGAGGCCGGGGTGATCACCACGATCTCCCCGGCCGGGTCGGCCAGCTTCATTCCGCCGGCCCGGGGGCCGATGAACAGCCGCCGCTCGCCGCCCGCCGCGTCCGCCAGCGTCACCAGGGCGCTCTGGCGGATCGGCGTGTCGGCGTCGAACGCCTGCAGCTCCAGGGCGCGGTACGCCTCCACCCCCTGGCGGATCTCCTGCGCCCGGTTGGCCTGCCCCTGGGCGAGATAGGAGGCCTCCAGCGCGGTGGTGTCGTACTTGTTGTCCGGCTGGCACTCTTCATGGGTGGCGGCGGCATGGGCCTGTCGGGCCGCCGCGGTGAACAGCGCCAGGTCCGACTCCAGGCGGGCGATGATGGCGACAACGAGTTGCGGTTTGGTCATGGCGCGGTTCCGGCGGGCCGGGTTACAGCGTCAGGTCGCAGTGCCCCTGGCAGAGCCGGTCCCGTTCCCGGTCCACCTCGGCGCTCTCCAGGTAGTCGTCGAAGCCCATCTTCCGGTCGATGATCCCGCCGGGGGTGAACTCCACGATTCGGTTGGCCAGAGTGCTGACGAACTCATGGTCGTGGGAGGCGAAGAGCACTACCTCGCTGAAGGCGATCAGGCCGTTGTTGAGGGCGGTGATCGACTCCAGGTCCAGGTGGTTGGTCGGCTCGTCCAGCACCAGCACGTTGGCGCCGAGGAGCATCATCCGCGCCAGCATGCAGCGGACCCGCTCGCCGCCGGAGAGGACCGAAGCCTTCTTGGTGGCCTCGTCGCCGGAGAAGAGCATCCGGCCGAGAAAGCCCCGGGCAAAGGTCTCCCCTTCCGTGGCGGGCGCAAACTGCCCCAGCCACTCGATCAGGTTCAGGTCGTTGGCGAAATAGCCGGCGTTCTCCTTGGGGAAGTGGGCGCTGGTGATGGTCACCCCCCAGCGGAACGAACCGGCATCCGGCTCCAGTTCGCCGGCCAGGATCTGGAAGAGGGTGGTCTTGGCCAGGCTGTTGTCGCCGACAAAGGCGATCTTGTCCCCCTTTTCCACGTTCAGGCTCAGGTCCTTGAAGACCGGCACCCCGTCGATCTCCTTGGCGAGGTTGCTGATCTCCAGGATCACGTCGCCGCAGGGGCGTTCCGGCTTGAAGACCACGAAGGGGTACTTGCGGGACGACACCGGCATCTCCTCGATGGTCAGCTTCTCCAGCAGTTTCTTGCGGGAGGTGGCCTGCTTGGCCTTGGAGGCGTTGGAGGAAAAGCGCTGGATGAACTCCTTCAGTTCGGCGGCCTTGTCGGCGATCTTGCGGTTTTCGTCCTGCTTCTGCTTCAGCGTCAGCTGGCTGGCCTGGTACCAGAAGTCGTAGTTCCCCACGTAGACCTGGATCCGGCCGAAGTCGATGTCCGCCACATGGGTGCAGACCTGGTTGAGGAAGTGGCGGTCGTGGGAGACGACGATCACCGTGTTGGCGAAGCGGGAGAGGAACTCCTCGAGCCAGGCGATGGTCTTCAGGTCCAGGTGGTTGGTCGGCTCGTCCAGCAGCAGCACGTCCGGGTTGCCGAACAGCGCCTGGGCCAGCAGCACCCGCACCTTCTCGCCCCCCTCCAGTTCGCGCATCTGCTTGTGGCGCAGCTCCTCCGGAATCCCCAGGCCGTTGAGCAGCACCGCGGCCTCGGCCTCGGACTCGTAGCCGTTCAGTTCGGCGAACTCGGCCTCCAGTTCGGCGGAGCGGACGCCGTCCTCCTCGGTGAATTCGCTCTTGGCGTAGATCGCCTCGCGGGCCGCCGTCACCTCGTACAGGCGGGGATGCCCCATGATGACGGTGTTGAACACCGTGTAGTCGTCGAAGGCGAACTGGTCCTGCTTCAAGAAGGCGATCCGCTCGCGGGGGCCGACGTTCACCGTGCCGGAATCGGGTTCGGAGAGCCCCGCCAGGATCTTGAGGAAGGTGGATTTGCCGGCGCCGTTGGCGCCGATCAGGCCGTAGCAGTTGCCGGGGACGAACTTGATGTTCACGTCCTTGAAGATGACCCGCTTGCCGTAGGCCAGGCTGATGTTGGTGGTGCTGATCATGATGTCGCTCGCTTTCTGCCGCCATAAAAAAACCGCAGGGAGACTCCCTGCGGTTCAGGTGCGCTGCAGCTATAGCACACTCTGTCCCGGCCGGGCAATGATTACCTGGGGAGGGGAGGGGGCATACTCTGCGGTGGTCCCGGGGTGACCTTGACAGCGGCCCAAAACGCGTCAGCATTGTTAGCGTTGACCAAGGTCGTCGGGCAGGCGCGCAAGTTTGGGCAGGGCGGGGAATCGTTGCCGGCCCGGCAGCAGGCAGTCGCCTATTGGGACGGGGGCATCATATGAAACCGAAGGTTATCGTTTTCCTGATGATGGTTGGCCTTGTTTCCGGATGCGCACATCAGCTCGAGGTCAAAAATTTGCACCTGTACGAAGCCTCTTCCTTGAGGACGATGCCGAAAAATTTCAGCATTGGAGTCAGTACGAACAATACCGGAGGCAACGGCCGAACGCTGGTGACCGGTGTCGCAAACGGCCTGGCAAAGTATACGGGCAATATGGTTTATCCTTATAATCTCAATGACTCGCAGAAAGTCGATTTGATTGCCAAGGTGGCGGTAAAGCCCGAGTATAACGGCTCGTACTGGAACTTCCTGATAAACTTTCCCGGTTTTCTCTTCTGGGTGCCGGCATGGAACGGTTATGTCTACGATTCTACATATAATGTCGACATCGAACTGATAGACGGCGTGGATTCAAGCGTGATCAGCACCTTCACAATGCCGATCCATATGGATATCCGCCATGCGGATATGGACAGGACGTGGACGGAAATCAGCTGGCTCGAGGTCGGAGCCATCGCTCTTATCGGCGGAATCTGGTTTATCCAGTACGATACTGACGTTACTCCGCTGCTGGAGCGTGAAATAAAGACGCCCGTGGGCGATTATATCGCCCAGGAAATCGCCAAGAGAGTCACGGATGCGGGATTTGTACAAAAGGTGGAAAACAGGAAGGCCGGGATTTAGTACCCGGCCATAAGCGGCTAGAAAGGGACAGGCTGCCGTTCTGACGGGTAGCCTGTCTTCTTTTGTGTGACGAACAACACCGTCGGTCGCCACTGCCGAAATCCTCTTGTGCGCAATCGCAGAGTGCGTGAAGATGCGGCGGACACCATCCCGGAAGCGGGAAGCGGGGATGATCTGCCACGAGGAGCGAGGAACCGGCCATGGCCCTGCCCTGGACAACGCTTGACCGCTGCACCATCGAGGGCGAGGGGAGCCTCGAGTTGCGCCAGCGCGGCGAGGGGGATTTTCTCATCACCCTCGACTCCCTGGTGCTGATGAACAGCAAGGCCCAGCGTTCCGAACAGGCCCTCGGCCGGCTCGGCTGCCGCGGCCTGATGGAGCGGGCGGCGCCGCAGGTGCTGGTCGGCGGCCTGGGGATGGGGATCACCCTGCGGGCGACGCTCGACGCCCTCCCGGCAACCGCCCGCGTGGTCGTCGCCGAGCTCAACCCGCGGATTCTCGACTGGTGCCGCGGCCCCCTCGCCGGGCTGACCGCCGGGGCGGCGGGCGACCCGCGCGTCACCGTCGAGATCGCCGATGTTGCCGACCTGATCCGCCGCGCGGCCGCGGCGAGCTTCGACGCGATCATCCTCGATCTCTACCGCGGCCCCCACCCCCGCACCGATAAGCGCAACGACCCGATCTACGGCAGCCTGGCCATCGAGCGGACCCGCAAGGCGCTCAAGCCCGGCGGGCTGTTTGCGGTCTGGGGGGAAAATCCCGACCGCGGTTTCGAAGAGCGGCTCGCCGCCGGCGGCTTCACGGTGCGCTGCGAACGGCCCGGCCGCGGCGGGTACCGCCATGCCGTCTGGGTGGCCGAGAAATTGCCGGGGCAGCGCCTGGTGGCGGGCCCGGGGAAGAGAGGCGGGGGTGACGATGGAAGAGTTTGACCTGGAGGGGCGCGCGTTCGTCGAACTGTGCGACCTGTTGAAGCTGACCGGGATCCGCTCCAGCGGCGGGGCGGCCAAGCTGGCGGTCGCCGCGGGGCTGGTGACCGTCGACGGCCGGGTGGAGTTGCGCAAGCGCTGCAAGATCCGCCCCGGGCAGGTCGTCGCCTGCGAGGGGCGGCGGATCGCGGTCCAGGCTTGATGCGGGGAATTAAAAACGGAATTTTGGTGCGGATTCCGCCCGTGTGGACATGCCGCCGCCTTGTGGCATAATCAACGGGAGATTGCTGCTATCCTGATGGTTCCCGGCCGGATGCCTCTCGCCAGGGAATGGAAGTGGGCCATGAAACTCAGGGTTCTGGTTTTTGCCGAAGAGGTGGGGTTGCGGGAGCTTCTGTCCGCTTTCCTCAAGCAGCTGGGCCACGAGGTCCAGCTGTACTGGGGGCCTTCGGTCTGCCCGCTCTATCAGAAGCCGCGTGACGAGCATTGCCTCTGCCCCGCAGAGTCGCCGTGCGCCGATGTCATCGTCATCGACGGCGACATGCCCGACAGCGCCCTCGATTTTCTCCGGTTCCTGCACCGGCGCGGCTGCCAGACGATGGATGCGAACCGGGCCTTGATGAGTGCCAATCACTCCACGACGCTCGCCGGGCCGGTGGCGGAGCTCGGTTGCTACCTGATCAGCAAGCCGTTCCGTCTCGATGAAATCAAGGTCTGGCTCGACGCGTGTGCCGAACGCCTGGCGGCCCACAGGTCGCCCGGCTAGCCAAGCCCGGCACGTTCCTTCTCCCCGCTCCCCCCTCCGGTCCCCGCTCCCGCGTACCTCCTCGCACGCCCCGTCCGCCTGTCCGCGCCGCCGCCGGGTGACGGCGGGCGCGGCGCTGCACGCACGACCTGTCAGCCAGGACGGGCGGTCACGGGGGCTTGGCCTCCGGCCCGATCTGCGGATACAGGGCCGAGTGTTCCAGCCCCGGGTGGCGTTTGCCGTAGCGGCGGGGCACATCCTGGGTCCAGTCGCTTGGCAGGACCAGGGAGAAGATCAGCAGGGCGGCAAAGGCCGGGGCGCGCCAGCCGATGGCGGCCGGCAGCGGGGCGCTTGCCCCGGCGCGCGGCGCCGCCGGGAGCGGGGGCGCGCCGCAGCGCCTGCGCCACAGCGGCACGACTACCAGCGCCAGGCCGAGGAGCGACATCAGGATGTTCAGCACCTGGCCGGTCGCCAGCCCCAGCAGCGCGGTCGGGTATTCCCGGAAGAGGTCGACGAAAATGCGCAGAAAAGCGTAGAGGAAGAGGAAGCTGCCGGTCTGGACGCCGCGGGGGAGCTGCCGCCGTTCGATCAGCACGAGCAGGGGGACGATCAGCAGATTTTTCAGGCCGTCGTAGAGGACGACCGGATGGCGGAACCCTTCGGCATCCGGGAACTTGACCGCCCACCAGACGGAGGTGACGCTGCCGACGATCTGGCCGTCGATGAAGTTGCCGATGCGGCCGAGCCCCATGATGACCGCCGCGGGGACGGCCAGGGCATCGGTCACCGCGAGAAACGGCCGGCCGGTCAGGCGACAGAAGATCCAGATGCCGGTCATGCCGCCGAAGAGCAGGCCGTGAGTGGCCATGCCGCCGATCCAGTAGGCCGGGATCAGGGCCGGGTGCTCGCGGTAAAAGGGCCACTCGTAGAAGATGACCTCGACCACGCGGCCACCGATGAGCACGCCGGCGGCGAGCAGCAGGCTCAGCTCATAGACGGCGCGCAGGGAAAAGTCGAGATGGTCGCGGCGCCTGCGCAGGGAGCGGTGGGCATTGAGAAAGCCGAGGGTGTAGCTGAGGCCGTACCACCACAGGTGAACGCCCGCCACCGAGACGATGATCGGGTCGATGCGATGAACATAGGGGCCGATCAGGGACATCGCTGCTCCATCCCCGGCTGGGCGCGTTGCCGGCGGCTGAATCGATGGTGGATGCGGGCCTCGGTCGAGAGAAGTATAGACGGTTCGGGCGAGGTTGCGATCCCCGGCGGCCGAAAATGTTGCCGGCGCGGCCGCCTTT
>VAUL01000054.1 GCA_005774545.1 Deltaproteobacteria bacterium
GACCCTCCCCTGGCGAGGGGGGGAGGGAAGCCAGTAGTTGATGTGCGGTTACCGGCTTGCTACCACCGGTAGTACCGTGCCGCCGTCGGGGATGACCACGGCCGCGGCATCGGCCGGCAGACGTTCATACGCCATCCGCAGGGCCTCGTCAAGATCGGCGGCCTTCTCCATCCCCATCCGCGCGGTCTGCTCCGCGCTGAAGCCGCTGACCAGGATCACCCGCCAGGTGCGGGCTTTGCCGAGGGTGGCATAGGCGGTCTGGCCGTTGATCTCGTAACGGCGGCGCAGCGCCGCCTCGAATTCGGCAAGCTCCTGGTGGCGGAACCAGTCGAAGAAGGTCGGATTGCCGAAGCCGTCCGGGCAGGCGGCCAGCAGGATCACCGTCCCGCCGGGCCGGACCGCCTGCACGCCGTAGTCCAGGGCCTTGTGCGCCTGGATGAAGTTGATGTCCTTGGGGTGTCCGCCGCAGGAGACGACGGCGAGATCGGCCGGATGTTCCAGCGGCACCGTGTACAGCGCCTTCGCCCGCGCGCAGCCGGCCAGATGAGCCTGCTCAAGGTCGCCGCAGACCACGTCGGCAATACGCTTGTCGGGGGTCAGTACGGTGTTGAGCAGAAAGTCGGGTTCGACCATGCGCGCCGCGGCGAGGATCGCCTCGTGCACCGGGTTGCCGGCCAGCACCCCCGGCCGGGCTCCGGGGTGTTTGCCGCCGATCTCCGGCGGGTTGAAGATGGCGAAGTGGGTGGCCATGCAGGTGCGGCGGCTGGCGACGCCGGGGACTAGCCCCTTGCGGCCGCCGCCGAAGCCGGCGAAATAGTGCAGGCTGACGGTGCCGGTGACGATCACCCGGTCGGCTTCGACCACGTGCCGGTTGATCTGCACCGGCAGGCCGCAGGGGGTGTGGCCGAGATCGACCAGTTGGCCGGGGTCGTCGCAGTCGTGATCGATGACCCGGATCCGGCCGGCGAGGGGGCCGAGGATCCTGCGGTGCTCGGCCTCGGTCTGCCGGCGGTGAATCCCCAGGGCGATGACGATGCTGAGGTCGGTCGTGCGGATGCCGCAGCGGGTCAACTCCTCGACCAGCACCGGCAGGTAGATTTCGCTCGCGGTGTAGCGGGTGATGTCCGAGGTGACGATCGCCACCCTTTCGCCGGTGGCGACGGTTGCCGCCAGCGGCGGGGTGCCGAGGGGGTGTGCCAGGGCCGCGCGCACGGCGGCGACCGGGTCGGGCAGGCGGTCCGGCAAAGCCGGTGCCAGCACCGCGGCCTGCGGCAGCGGGCAGACCACGCTCCGGTCGCCGTATTTCAGCCGGGGGAGTGGCAAAATCTTCCTCCACAGGTCATCTTTTCATCATAGGCTGCCGTCACGGTCGAAGGCAAGCCCCGCGCCACGAGCGTTGACAGCACCGCGGCCGCAACCTAAAATAGCAAAATTTCGCAAGAATTTCGAGGTGCTTTTGAAGCAGAAGACGGTCTATTCCTGCCAGCAGTGCGGGCTGCAAAGCCCGAAGTGGCTGGGGCGCTGCCCCGACTGCGGCCAGTGGGGCGGTCTGGTCGAGGAGACGGTGGCGGTGACCAAAGGCGGCAAGGCGCTGCCGGCCGCCGCCGGCGCCCCCCCCTTGCGCCTGCATGAGGTCAGCGTCGTCGGCGAGGAGCGGCGCCCGAGTGGCTGCGGTGAATTCGACCGGGTGCTCGGCGGCGGCACGGTTCCCGGGTCGTTCATTCTCATCGGCGGTGACCCCGGGATCGGCAAGAGCACCCTGCTGCTGCAGGCCGCCGAGCGCTGGGCGGCTCTGGGCCCCGTGCTCTACGTCACCGCCGAAGAATCGGCCCGCCAGGTCAAACTGCGGGCGGAGCGGCTCGGCGTCGGCGCCGGCGATCTCTTCCTCCTCGCCGAAAACGCCCTGGAAGCGATCCTCGAACGGGTCCGCGACCTCAAGCCGGCCTTTCTGGTCATCGACTCGATCCAGACGGTGTTCACCGGGGGGCTCGAATCGGCGCCGGGGAGCGTCAGCCAGGTGCGCGAGTGCGCGGGGAAGCTGATGCAACTGGCCAAGGGGGAGGGGGTGGCGACCTTCCTGGTCGGCCATGTCACCAAGGACGGGGCGATCGCCGGCCCGCGCATGCTCGAGCACATGGTCGACACGGTCCTTTACTTCGAGGGCGATGCCGGTCATCCCTACCGGATCCTGCGTGCGGTCAAGAACCGTTTCGGCTCGACCAACGAAATCGGCGTCTTCGAGATGAAGGATGTCGGGCTGGCCGAGGTCCCCAACCCCTCCGAACTGTTCCTTGCCGAGCGCCCCCAGGACGCCGCCGGGAGCGTCGTGGTGGCCAGTATCGAAGGGACCCGGCCGATTCTGGTGGAACTGCAGGCGCTGGTCTCGGGCACCGCCTTCGGCAATCCGCGCCGTACCGCCATGGGGATCGACGCCAACCGGGTGTCGCTGCTGGTGGCGGTGCTGGAGAAGAAGGTCGGCTATACCCTGCTCGCCCAGGACATTTTCCTCAACGTCGCCGGCGGGGTGAAGCTCAACGAGCCGGCGGTCGATCTCGGCGTGGTGGCGGCGCTGGCCTCCAGCCACCTCAACCGCCCGGTCGCCGCGCGCACCGTGCTGTTCGGCGAGGTCGGCCTGGCCGGCGAGGTGCGTGCCGTGTCGCGCCCGGAACTGCGCGTCAAGGAGGCGGCCCGCCTCGGTTTCGACCGCTGCCTGCTGCCGGCCGGGAACCTGAAAAACCTCGACAGGCCCAACGGGATGCAACTGCTCGGGGTGAAGACGGCGGATGAGGCGATGGCCCATCTGTTCGAATAGATAAGCTTGACTCTTTACAGGACCTATGGGTCGTCTTGAACCGATGGGCCTTATGACCTCCCCGCAATGGAGCACGCTATGGCAACCAGCAAACTCACCCATTTCGATGCCGACGGCCGGGCGGTAATGGTTGACGTCGGCGGCAAGGCTGTCACCGAGCGGCGGGCCGTGGCTCGCGGCGCCGTCGTCATGCAGCCGGAGACGCTGCAGCGCATCCTCGACCGCAGCGTGGAAAAGGGCGATGTCTTCGCGGTTGCCCGGCTGGCCGGGATCATGGCGGCCAAGCAGACGCCGCAACTGATCCCTTTGTGCCACCCGTTGCTGCTGAGCAGCGTCAGCGTCGAGTTTGTCCCGCAGCCGGCTGCCGGGCGGGTGGAGATTGCGGCGACGGTCGGCGTTGCCGGCCAGACCGGGGTGGAGATGGAGGCCCTGACCGCCGTGGCGGTGGCGGCGCTGACCGTCATCGACATGTGCAAGGCCATCGACAAGACGATGACCATCGAGGCCGTCCGCCTGGTCGAGAAGACCGGCGGCAAGAGCGGGCGCTATGTGCGGCCCGGGGAAGCCGACCATGACTGAGCCGCGCCGCTACGTGATTCGCCGGGCCTTTGTGCTGCCGCTCGCCCTGGTGCTCCTGCTGATGGGGGTGTTGCTGGTCGTCAGCATCCGGCACGGCCAGCCGGCCGCCAAGGTGGCCTTTCTGCTGGTTTTTGCCCTGCCGGTGGCGGCGTTGTTCGTCGAGAGCGCGTTCCGCCGCATCGAGATCGATGCCGACGGGGTGACGGCGGTTCGGCCGTTTCGGTCGCGGCGTCTCGACTTTGCCCGGGTGACCGCCCTCGAGAGCGTGCGGGTGCGCAGCCGCGTCTTCCTCACTCTGTCGGCCGGCAGCGACGAGTTCCTGATCGTCTCCAACGGTTATGCGGACTTCCCCGACCTGGTGCGCACGCTGATCGCCGCTCTCCCCGCGGAGGCGGTTACCGAGGAGGCCCGGCAGCTGGCGGCGGCCCCTCCCCGCCGCCATTCCGACCTGGTCATGGTCTGGTTCATGGTGGCGGCCCTGGTCTATGTTCTGGTTGCCCAGTTCCGCTCCTGAAGCGGCGGAAGCGGTTGACTTGGCGCCTTGATTCGTATAATTTGAATAAGTTCTAACTGACAGAGAAAGCGCGGCATTTCGCTAGCCGGCCAGGGTCGGAGGGACCGTCAATGGAAAAAACCAAGCTCGAAGAATTCCGTCAACTTCTGCAGGAGCAGATGGATCAGCTGCTGCGGGATGCCGAGAAGACGGTCTCCGAGATGAACGATGAAAAGACCAACTTCCCGGACCCGACCGACCGGGCTTCGCTGGAATCGGACCGTAATTTCGAATTGCGCATTCGCGACCGCGAACGCAAGCTGATCAACAAGATCCGCGAAGCGTTGGACCGCCTCGAAGAGGGGGAGTTCGGCGTCTGTGAAAGCTGCGGCGAGGAGATCGGCGAAGCCCGGCTGCGCGCCCGTCCCGTGACCACCCTCTGCATCGAATGCAAAACCGAGCAGGAGCGCCAGGAAAAGATCGGCTAGCCTGCTGACCCCTGCCGCCGGCAGCCGGGAGGTCCGCATGTCGCGCGACCCTGCACCGTCTTCCGTTTCCGCCGCCGCTGCTGATCATGGTGGCCCGTCCTTCTTCCCCTCGCATCGCCCGCTGTGGCTCTGGCTGTTGCTGGCACTGGCGGCCGGCCTGCTTCTCCATTGGCTGAGTCGCGCCAACTATCTGCTCTTCCACGTCCTGGTCGAACTGTTCAGCATCGTGCTCGCCGCGGCGGTTTTCACCATCGGCTGGAATGCACGACAGATGGTGCGTTCGCCGCTCTTCCCGATCCTGGCGACCGGTTTCCTCGCCACCGGCTTTGTCGATCTGCTGCATACCCTGACCTACAAGGGGATGGGTGTGTTCCCCGCTGCCGGCAGCAATCTGGCGATCCAGTTGTGGGTGGTGGCGCGCACCCTCGAAGCCGCCGCCTTCCTGCTGGCGGCCCTGCAACTGGGGCGGCCGCTGCGCTGCTCGCCGTGGGGCTGGCTCTGGTCCTTTGCCGGGGCGGCCGCCGTGCTGCTGCTCCTGGTCTGGCCGCTTGGCGTCTTCCCGGACTGCTTCGTTGATGGCGTCGGGTTGACGCCCTTCAAGATCGCCGCCGAATATCTGATCTCCACGGTCCTGGCCGTAGCCGTGGTCGTCCTCTGGCGGCGCCGGGATCACCTGGAGCCGCGGCTCGGCGGGCTGCTGCTGGCGGCGTTGGTCCTCAACATCTTCTCCGAACTGAGTTTCACCCTGTACACCGACCCCTACGGTCAGGCCAATTTCGTCGGGCACCTGTTCAAGCTGGGCACCGTGGTTCTGGTCTACCATGCCCTGGTCGAAGGGACGCTGCGAGCCCCCTACGGCACGCTGTTCCGGGAGCTGACGGTACTCAACCGCAACCTGGACGCGGAGCTGCGTCTCCGCGAGGACAGCGAAAATCAGCTGCGGGCCGCCAACCTGGAATTCTCCGCCCTGTTCCGGTCGTCGCAGATGCTGCACAGCACGTTGCGGCTCGATGCCTTGACCCATCTGATCCTGTCGATGGCCGCCTCTCCGGACGGGGGGGGCTTCCGGCGGGCCATGCTGTTTATCGCCAACCCGCGGGCGGGGGTGCTGCAGGGGATGCTCGGCGTCGATCTGGAGAGTGCCGCCTGTGTACTGCCGCAGGATACGACGGCGGAGGCGTGGCGGGTGCCGCGGATCGATGCCGCCGCCTGCGCCGCCCAACGCGAAGCCGCGGTCAACCAGGCGGTAGTGAAGCAGCGGTTGCCGCTGCTGGCCGACGACAACGCGCTGGCCCAGGCATGCCTGGAGAAGCGCCTGGTGCTGGTCGAGAACGCCGGAGCCGAACCTCCCGGCGGCCGGCGGCTTGCCGAAGCGCTCGGGTTGGAGGTTTATGCCAGTGTGCCGCTCTCCGGCCGCGAAGAGCCCTTCGGGGTGCTCGTCGTTGACCTCGGAAAGGTCGATGCCGCCACAATTCCCGAGCGACTGCGCTTCCTCGCGCTGTTTGCCCGGCAGGCGACGGCGGCGCTGGAAAACGCCCGGCTCCTCCATCGGCTGGAGGGGGCGCACCGCGAACTGCGCGAGGTGCAGGAGCAGCTGATCCAGGGGGAGAAGCTGGCCGTGCTCGGCGAGATGGCTGCCCAGGTTGCCCATGAACTGCGCAACCCGCTGGTTTCCGTCGGCGGGTTCGCGCAGCGTCTGGCCAAGCTCGACCTTGGCAACGAACGGGCCTCCGAATACGCGGCGATCATTGCTCGCGAGGTCAGGCGTCTCGAGGAGATGCTCGGCAACATCCTGGCCTTTTCGAAGAAACAGCTGGTCTGCTTCGAAACCTGCGATCTGAATGCGGTCCTTGCCGAAGCCCTGGAGTTGGAGGCGGAAATCCGGCAAAACGCCGGGATCTCTCTGGTCCTCGAGGTGGTTGCGCCGCTCCCGCCGCTGGTCGGCGACTGCCGGCAGCTGCGCCAGGTCCTGCTCAACCTGCTGGCGAATGCCCGTCAGGCGATGCCGAAAGGGGGGACGCTGACCGTGCGCGCCGATTACTGTACCCTGCGCGGCGTCGAGGGGGTGGCGATCGAAGTCGAGGATACCGGCGGCGGGATCCCTTCGGAACTCATGCGCAACATCTTCAACCCGTTTTTCTCGACGCACCCCAAGGGGACCGGTCTCGGCCTGTCGATTTCACACCGGATCGTCGAGCAGCACCAGGGCGAGATCGAGGTTCTCAACGGCCCGGCGGGCGCCTGTTTCATCATCCGTCTGCCGCTGCGTCCGCTGCATGCAGGGATGCGTTGACATCCCCGGCGCTTTTGGGTAAAGTGTGCCGCACTTTGGGGCCGTAGCTCAGCTGGGAGAGCGATGCGTTCGCAACGCATAGGCCAGGGGTTCGATCCCCCTCGGCTCCACCAATAAAATCAAGGGGTTAGGCGATTGCCTGGCCCCTTTTTTCTTATGTTCCATCTCTGGGGTTCCGTAGGGGTTCCACAGCAAGCAAAAAAACCATTGCAGCACCCTCTCAGCCTGACCCAGCTTCCTCGCTCAACCAAACCAATCACTTCGCAACTCACTCCACTTTCATCAACCACGTCAGTTGACCACCAACCATCAACTCGATGGTCTGCACCATTCTCCCCGAACGGTGGGAAATTCCGCCGCGCGGAACTAACAGTCCATTGAGATCCCCACCCGCCCCAGCAACTCGCCAAGGAGATGAACTCATGAACTCGATGGTTGTCATCCGTTCCCGAGCAGGGCCGAATCTGCCAAGCCGCCCTCGGCCAATGACCTTCTCACTCAACCCAAGGAGATGACGATGAACAATATCCACATGGAAAGAACCAGTGCGGCCGAAGAGACCGACACTCCCGCTGGCCAGATGATGGCGACCGACAAGGACGAAGCCGAGCTCCCACCCCCTCCGGATGGCTACAGATACCGCCGTTCCCCCAGCCTGATGGGCGTCCCGACTGCTGAGGACTTCCTTAAAGTTGAAGACGCTGATGATGAAGACGCTATCGAGGATGAAGTTAACAATGATGGCAAGGTCCGCCTGTCCTGCGACCTGAGCAGACGCCATCACCGGGCGCTGCGGATTTCGGCTGCCTTCTGCGACAGAACCATTGCCGATATGGTCGAGACGCTGATTGAAAGGCATCTCATGAAACACTGTAGGCGCACTCTCCAGGGAGCGTACTACTACGATCAACCCGTGATGGTCAGGCTCAAGTAAGCGACAGATCATTTCTCAAGATAGTTTGCTAGCGGCACCGACCCGGACGCTGTACACCATAGCCCCCCTGCGGACACCGTCTGCAGGGGGGCTTCGTTTTGTTGGCCATCTCTCCCGTATCAAACCCGTGCTGACGATGAATATTACTGGCTTGGGAATATTCCTTCCCAAGATCTCAAGGAGGTTATCTCATGATCACCATCAGATCCCCCGGCGACATCGAACGCGCCCGGCTCCCGCCGCACCTCGTCGCACCCGTCACCAAGCATCTGCAACACATCCTCGACGCCTACCCCGCTTACGACTCTGACGACCACGGTCACCTCATCCTCGTTACCCCGAGCGACACCGACGCCAAGCTCGGCCAGCAGCTCGGCCGCCGGTGGGGCGAGAACGGCTTCGAGGGAGTCGAGTACGACGCTGCCCATCGCTGCTTCGTCGCCGTGGTGCTGCGCAACAACGAACATGCCATCACCATTCTGGTCCCCGACGAGCCGTGGCTGGACCCGGACATCCGCCAGCGGTTGCTGCTGGAGCTGGCCGGCGATGCGCAACCTGCCCCTCTACCTGATCGGTAGGGGGCCTTTTGATTCCAGGAGGGCACCATGATCATCCGCACCGACGGCCTACCGTGGCCGATCGCCCCCCGTCTCCGGCATATCCTCCAGGCGGCGACCGCTGATATTCCCGCCGCGAGCGGGGCCACCGTTACCTTCCGCGATCCCACCTACGACGCATGCACCGGCGGCTTCCATCCCGTCGAGATCGGTCTCGCCCACGACGGTCGCTTACTCTACATCACCGACTTCGCGTTTGCCGGCCGGCCACCTGACACTGAGATCGTCAAGGAGATCGACTTCAGCTTCGAGTTGAATCTGTTCGGTCACCTGGGGGTCGACTACCCGATCATGCGAGGACAAGAGCTTTTCTCGATTTGGCAGAGCAATTTCCTGGCCTACTTCGACATGGACGCCTACACCGTCTCGGTCGAACTGACGGGATAGGAGGCGATCATGTCCAGGGAAGAGATCGTCACCCGCCTGTCACTCAAGCTCGTCAACATCGCCGCCAGCCCCAGCGAAATCGTCCATGCCCTATCAATGCAGAGCGTGCTGATCGAGCTGGCCCATCGCCTCGGACCCCAAGCACTCAAGCTGACCCCCGCTGACCTGTTCCAGGCGCGGGACGCAGTCCGTGCCGCCATCCGGGACAACCTCAACACCCAAGAAGTCATCGCGATCGGCCTGGACAACTGGTCTACCGCGAGGGAGGAGGTGAGGCCGTGCTCGTCGCCCGTGAACTGCTGAAAGTCATCGTTGTCATCATCATTGAGGCGATCGTCGAAGAAGCGAAAAAACACCGGGGCAAACCCTCGGAGCCAAATGATCCCTCACCAGAGAAAGGAGCAACCAAATGAGCAACACCGCACTGGCCAAGGCTGACTTCACCAAGGAGCAGCTCGCGGTCATCCAATCGCAATTCTTCCCATCCGGGGCAACGAAAGCCGAGCAGGACTACTGCTTCAGCGTCGCTCGCGAGCTGGGGCTCAACCCCATTCTGCGCGAGATCCATTTTGTCCCCCGGCGCGCCAAGGTCGGCGACAAGTGGGTCCAGAAGGTGGAACCGATGATTGCCCGCGACGGGTTTTTGAGCATCGCGCACCGGAGCGGCCAGCTGGCCGGCATCGAGACCGTCGCCGCTATTCGCGACATCCCCCAGCTGGAGAACGGCAAATGGGTCGCCAAGCCGCAGCTGGTAGCCGTCTGCTCGGTCTGGCGGAAGGACTCCAGCAAGCCCTTCGTCGCCGAGGTCCACTACAACGAGTACGTGCAGTGCACCGCCGACGGTCAGCCGACCAAGTTCTGGGCGGAAAAACCGGCGACGATGCTCAAGAAGGTTGCCGAATCCCAAGCACTGCGCAAGGCATTCAACGTCAACGGCGTGTACTGCGTCGAGGAGCTTGGCGCGGGCTTTGAGACCGACTCCGGCGAGATCGTCAGCGAAGCCGAAGTCGTCAGCGTGGGCCAGAATCGCAGCCACCTCGCCGTCGTCGCGCCACAGACCGCGAAACCGGTGCCCCCCACCGAGATCCCGGCCGAGGATGTCTGGCCGGAACCGGCAGCACCCGCGCCGAGCCAGCCGGCACCGAAGGCCACCCCGGAGGAGTGCGGCATCTCCGACATCATCTCGCTGCTGGAGGCCAAGAACATCACCTACGAGCTCGACATGGAGATCGGGTTCATTTCGGCCAAGAGCTACGACCAGCGGCAATTGCTGAAAGACAACGGCTTCAAGTGGAACGCCGATACCAAGGCGTGGTTCTTCACCTTCGAGCCGCCACCCTTCTGAGGAGGTCACCGTGACCACGTATACGAACATCGACGGTCAACAGATCATCCTCTGTGACCACTGTAGAACCGACATCCCGCCGGGCGAACCGACCTTCAGCCTCTCTCCTGGCAAGGCCGCCGAGGGCTACGTCCAGCGCAATTACGAGCGGGGCGAGACGATCCTGTGCGCCGGCTGTGCCAAGACCCTCGGCCAGGTGCTGACCATCATGGGCGTGAAGCGGGCCGCCGACCTAGTCATCGAGAAGGAGGCCGCATGAACGAGATCGTCGGCGAGTGCACCATCTGCGGCACCGACCTGATGCACAACGAAGAAGCCTACGGTCTGACAGCCGGTGTCATGCGCAAGGACATGGAAGGCTTCATCTCCTCGGACTGCACTCCTTGGGAGGAGATCCTCTGCATCGAGTGCATGGACGAGGTTGACCGGGCGTTTCTGGAGATCAGGGAACGCCTGCAACATTTACGCGAAAGGAGTACAACGTGAATCTTCACCCCATCTTCGAAGCGGCCGTGCCGATAATGAGTAGGAAACAAAGCGAATCGCTCGGCGACCGCTCGCAATACATCGGCTCCAGCGACATCGCCGGCTGCCCGCGCAAGACTTACCTGCAACGCCAGTTCCCGATCCAACCCGGTGTCAGCACCCTGCTGAAGTTCGCCCGAGGTCATGCTGCAGAGTGGCTGCTCAGCAAGATCTTCGACGCCAGCGAGGTGCCGTATGACGCTCAAGTCGAAGTCTGCCACCCTTCGGTCCCGCTGCGAGCCCACGTGGACTTCGTCTTCTACGAACCGCACGGCCTTCATGCTGTCGAGGTCAAGAGCGTGTCCGGCATCCCCGACGCACCGTTTCCGCAGTGGACCGACCAACTACAGTACCAGCTGGGGATGTTGCGCATGATGTATCCGAAGGGAAGCATCACCGGCAGCGTGCTGGCGGTCGACATGAACGCCGGCGAAGTGCAGCAATTTAACGGCTTCGAGCATGACGATACCGTATTCAACTATCTTTTCCATCGAGGCTTGCACTTGCTCGATGTCCTGAATGACCAGGCTGAAGCCAACTGCTCACCGTCGCACCTGTGCGGGTTCTGCCAATTCAGGGTGGATTGCCCATCAATGTCTTTGCCCAAGGTGGAGCTGCCGCCGGAGATCGAGATGGTCGCGGCAAAGTACGCCGAACTGAACAGTAGTAAGACGGCGGCCGAGAAGGAACTCAAGGCGATCCGCCAGCAGCTCCTGGATTACACCGGATCGACCTTCAAGGGGCAGACCGAACGCTTGGCGCTGACGGTGAGCACCGTGGCCGACAGCGTGACCGTCGATGCCAACCTGCTCAAGCTGCAGCATCCCGAGATCTACCAGCAGGTGCTCAAGCCGAAGGCCGGCTTCTCGCGGCTGGAGGTCAAGCCGCTGCGCCCGTCGCTGGCCAAGGCGGCCTGACGACGATGACAACCCAACAACCGGAGCGCCCCGGACCGGCTTGGTCACGGGGCGCTTCTTCATGGAGGAGATATGCGAAGAAGGCACTATCCAAGCGGCCTTATCGGGATGGATGTGAAACCGAGGCGGCACCATCGGATGAAGGCCAACCGGTACGTGGAACGGAACTCCCGCCGCTGGCTGGGGCCAACCCTGCTGGCTATCACTGTCGTTAGTCTGGCGTTCATTGCGGGGATCTGGCTATGAGCGAGATCAATGATCTACTCGCCGACAAGTCGCAGGGATCAAGGTCATTGCGGCTAAAAGTGATGAGACCAGTCTACTCCCGCGAAGTCGTCAGGGAAGGTTATCCCGCCTACCTCGCAAGGAAAGCCATCAATACATCCCAGCAGGTGTTCGAGTTGCTTCATGACCTACGCTTCGAGACCAAGGAGCACTTCCTGGCGCTGCATCTCGACTCGAAGAACCGGATTCTCTGCCTGGACAGAATCAGCGTTGGGAGTTTGAGTTGCAGCGTCGTCCACCCGCGCGAGGCCCTCAAGGGCGCGCTGCTCTCGTCGGCAGCAGCGATCGTGCTCGCACACAATCATCCATCTGGCGATGCCACCCCAAGCCGAGAGGATCTGGAGCTGACCACAAGGCTGAAAGATGCCGGCGAATTGATCGGTATCCGGATACTCGATCACGTCATCATCGGCGACGGTTGTTACGTCAGCCTGGCCGACCGGGGGCTGCTATGACCCGGCGCAGGGTGGTGAAGCACTACCTTGGCATCGATCCAGGCAAGAACGGCGGGCTGTGCGTGGTGGATAGCAACGGCACCGCGCTGGAATGCACGAGGATGCCGGACGGCACGGCGCGGATCATCGACTGGCTTCTTCATGCAAGGGAACGCTACCCGAACCTGGTCATGATCGCGGAGCTGGCCCAGGCGATGCCTAAGCAGGGCGTCACCAGTACTTTTCGGTACGCTCGGCATTTTGCCACCTTCGAAGTGGCCGCGATTCTGCTGAGGACCCCCTACGTCGAGGTCCGCCCCGCCGTCTGGAAGAAGGCGATGGGGTTGAATCAGAAGAAGACCGACAGCATCGCCGCCTGCCGGCGTCTGTTCCCCACTGTCGAGCTGATCCCCAAAGGCTGCCGCACCGAGCACGACGGTATTGCCGAAGCGCTGCTCATCGCTGAATGGGGAAGGCGCAAGAACCTGTAACGAACCTCTACCAATAAGGAGAAGAACGATGAATCCCAAGGAAACATACATGGAAGACAAGATCACCATCAGCGTGCCCTTGCCCCTGCCCCTCTACGAGAAGGTCAAACTCGATGCGGCGCTGACCAAGAAGCCCATCGGTGCCATGGTCGAGGAGTGGATTGAGCAGAACGTGGATCCCGGCGACTTTAACATCGACCTGGAGACGGTGATGGGCACTCCCTGCCACCGGGAGAAGGTCGCCCCCGGCGTGCCGATGAAGGCGCTGTCGATCCCTCTGACCCGTCGGAGCGCTGCGCTATTGCGCATGGAGGCGCTGCGCCAGGCCATCTCTGTTCGCGCCCTACTGCGGGGCTGGCTCCAGGAGAACATCCGCGCCTGGTCCGTGACCCCGCTCGACGAGGCGGTATGACCCCAAGGGAGGGCGTTTCGTATGATCCACATAACCTGCGCGGATGACGCGGCAGCTCTTGAGGATGACCTGATCCTGCAACGCGAGGTTCTGGGCTACCTTTGTGCCTGCCGCGCCGAATGCGACGATGAGGATGACCTCGAATTCGATTTTGTGGTGCTGAACAAGGATGACCTGCCGACGCTGGCAGGGTTGGGTGACCCCGAGGAGACGGCGCGCATCGAGATCCACACCGGCGGCCAAGTGCGGGTCATCACGCGCCTGGTCTTCGTTGCCTCCGTCTACTTCGCCCCGTTCGATATTGGCAGCTACATGGAGGTACTTCATGGCTAAGCTGATTAGACGCATTGACGGAAAGTGGGTCGATGCCGAAACCGGGGAGAAAATCTGGAACTCGCTCCCCAACGACGGGATCGTTCACTCGGAAGGGAGATCGGGTGAACCGGAGATTGCCGAGCAGAACGGCCGGGCGATCATCATTAGCTATGAACGTCAATCTTGGCCCGGCGGCATGGGGCAACTCCTGGGCATCACAGAGACCGCGCCGGGGATTTACGCTCCAGTCATCTCCACTTATTATTCTCCAAGCTAGGAGGGCGTCCAATGATCGGCAGCATGACCATAGGGTTCGACGGAATCGGTGGCATCACGCCGCAGGGGTCGACCTATGCCGATGTGCTCCGGGTCTGGGGGAACCTGTTCCAGGTCGAGTACCAACCTGAGTACATCCTGATGAGCGGTCGGGCCATCAAAGCGAAGACACTGCTACATTTCAAGGCCCTGAAGACCATGGTGGTGTTCGACACCGACGAGCCGCTCCGGCCCGACATGCCGGTCCGTGTCGTTGGGGCGGAAACCGGTTGCCGGCTGCGAAGCCCGGAAGGGTTGTGGGTTGGCCTTTCCAAAGCCAGGGCAAGGGCCATCGCCACATGGCGTTACCGGGTCAACCACGAGACCAGTAGGGATTACGTCATCTACGTGGACCCGCCCGACGGGTCGGGCAGTACCGAACTCGGCGTATATTTCGAGAATGGACTGGTCGACTTCATCGGCGTGTACCGAAAGTGACCTGTTATTTCAGTCCCGGGCAACCACAGGGTGTTATTGAATGAGATGATGGCAACACCAGAGCTGCGATGACCTCGAAGGCCATCGCAGCATTTTTTTGAAAGAGATCCTTCGTGCGATCAAAAAATCCCCCTTGCAGCCGGAGGTAGAGCTGCAAGGGGGTAGGGCCCATCATTGCAATTGAGGGACGCTCACGCCTCAGGGGTGTACGTCCGTATCCACGTTTCGACGATGGATTTTAAGCTCTCCCCGCTCCTGACCGACATGATGGAAATCCGTTCGTGCAGGGCCTTGTCGATCCTAACCGTCAGGTAGGCGCGGTTATCGCCGAAGTTCTCAGGCTTACGAGGGCGCCCGACCCGTCCGCGTGCTTTCGTCGTCCCGGGCACAGCATCGGTCGGCGCCTGGATCTCCGTGGCTGGCTGGGGCGGCGAGTCAAAATGTTTTTTCTTGACCGGCGGATGCCATGAGCCGTCCCGTTGATCGGCACTCTCCTCCATCGCAGCTTCTTCGGTCTCGGCCGAGACCTCGGCGGGTTGCGGGGTGGTGTTCGGCTGGCTGACGGGGTGAACCTTCCTTTGGTACAGGCTGCCTACCATTATTTTTCCTCTTCTCCCTTTCAGGGGTCAGTGCCGTCCTCAATCAATTTCTCGATCAGGTCGACAATGGTGGTGTCGTTCTTGGCTGCTGCCATTCGCAGCCTCCGGTGAAGCGATCTTGAGATGTCGCAGCTGAGCCGGGCCCGCTCTTCTGAGCCCCGAGCCAGCATGCCTACAGGCGGTTTGGCCTTATCAGGTTCCGGGGCATCGCTCGATGCCCCGGTTGCAGCCTGACCATCGGGAACCTCTTGACTACCCTTTTTGCGCACCATGAATGCCATTATCCCCGTCCTCCTCCTTCAGTGACGGCACCTCGTCGTTGCTGGACGCCCCGCTCTCTCCATCATCGCTGCCCGAAAATGGCTCCGATGGATTGGACTCATCCACAACGTAAGGGTAGAGTTCGCGCACGGCATCGACAAAACCCTGCTCGAAATGAATGATCGCATCGCCAGGGAAATCCTCCCTGGTCCGGTCGGCAAGGATCTTCCTGAAAACAGCAGAAAGCCCGAACTGGTTGTACAGCACTTCCATCGGCACATTGAGGCCGGAAGCAGTCCCCCCATTGAAGACCTTGGCGCGCTCCCTGATAGTGCGATAGAAGCCCGGGTTGCTGACGAACTCGAGTTCGCCTTTGCTGGCATCGTGCTCGACCCAGTAAACCCCTTCGCGGTAACCCAGGGATGTGAAGATCCCGTCCAGTGCTTCCTTGTCGTGCTCCAGCCTCCGTCTCGCTGCCTCGACATCGATGAACATCTTGGTGTCCTCCTCTGGTGGAATGTGGGTCGCGGTGACCTCAATCATTTGTTAGTAGAGGGGGACCCGTTTTCTCCCGTTCCGGGAAGTCCTTGGATCTTATGATGTTGCGACCCACATCCAGATGGAGTGACTGCGGAGATGAACGTTTGGATAGCCTTCTGGGGGGGGGGGCTGATGGG
>VAUL01000055.1 GCA_005774545.1 Deltaproteobacteria bacterium
GCCCCGCCCTTCGCCATGGAAACGGTCTGGACGCTGCCGCAACTGCTCGGCTATTTCCGCAGCTGGTCGGCCACAGCCCGCTTCATCGCCGCCCACGGCCGCGATCCGGTGGCGGATCTGGCCGGGCAGCTGGAACCGCTGTGGGGGGAGAACACGTCGGGGCGGCAGGTGACCTGGCCGCTGGCCCTGCGGGTCGGACGCGTCGGCTAGGTGGGGAGGAGGCAGGAAAAGGCTTGCAAACCGGCGGGAAGACTTCAATACTGGAGGAAATCCGGGCAGTGGCCGCGGCTTCCCCGCACCGCCGCCGACCCGCTCTTCATGAGGCTGCCATGAGCCTGGAACTCACCTACCGAAAACTCTCCGAACTGGTGGCCGCCGCCCCCCCCGAGCAGCAACTGGAGCAGGTGGCCGGGATTCTGGCCGCGCACTTCCGGGTCAGCCCCCACGAGGTCGGCCTGTTCCGGTTCGATGCGGCCGGCCGGACGGCGACCTTTCTCTGGCCGCCGCAGGATCTGGGGAGCGCGGTGAAGATCCCGGTCAAGCTCTTCACCACCTCGCTGGTCTCGACCACCGCCCGCGATCAGCGCGGCTCCATCGACAACGCCTTTGCCGACACCCCGCACCTGCACATGTTCGAGCAGGCGCTGACCGAACGCGAGCACCGCCTGCCGCTGCAGAAGGTCATGACCGCGCCGGGGATGACGGAGGAGAAGCTGCTGTGGATCGTGCAGATTTCGCGCAAGGGCCGCACGCGCGCGGAGGCGGGGGCGGACTTCACCCCCGCGCAGCTGCGGGAGCTGGAAGTGCTCGCCGACTGCCTGGCCAATCCGCTGCGGTGAACACCGCCGGGCGGCGGCGCCGGCCGGCTACCGGCCGAGCAGCCGCTGCCCCACCCAGTGACGGGCGAACTGCAGGGCGGTCCGCCCGCAGCGCTTGCTCTTGTCGTGCGACCACTTGATCGCCTCCCGCTCCAGCTCCTCGTGCCAGACCGGCTCCAGGCCGTGGTCCCGGCAGAAGCGCGCGATGTGCCGGCGCACCACCTCCAGGTAGCGGTCCTGCTTGAAGACGTGGAAGGAGACCCACAGACCGAAGCGGTCGGAGAGGGAGATCTTCTCCTCGACCGCCTCGCCGTGGTGGATCTCGCCGTCGACCATGCGGGCGCCGAGGTTGTCGTTGTGGTACTCGGGGAGCAGGTGGCGGCGGTTGGAGGTGACGTAGATCAGCACGTTCTGCGGGGCGGCGTAGACCGAGCCGTCGAGGACGCTCTTGAGGATCTTGTAGCCGGCGTCGCCCGGTTCGAAGGAGAGGTCGTCGCACAGCAGGATGAAGCGGTACGGCAGGCCGGTGATGCGCACGAAGATGTCGGGCAGGTGGGGGATGTCCTGCTTGTCCACCTGGATGATGCGCAGCCCCTGTTCCGCGTAGGTGTTGAGCAGGGCGCGCACCAGCGACGACTTGCCGGTGCCGCGCGATCCCCACAGGAGCACGTTGTTGGCCGGATAGCCGGCGAGGAACTGGCGGGTGTTGTCCTCGACGAGCTGGCGCTGGCGCTCGATGCCGACCAGGTCGTCGAGCCGGGTCTCCTCGATCTGCGGCACCGCTTCGAGGTAGCCGGCGAAGGAGTGCCGCCGCCAGTTGGCCGCAACGGTCACGGCCCAGTCGACCGGCGGCGCCGCCGGCGGGAGCAGCTGCTCCACCGCTGCGAGCACCCGCTCCAGGCGGCTTTCCAGTTCCGGTTTCAGGTTCATCGCGCCACCTCCCTGGCTTTGCCGTGCTTTACCGCTAGGCCGCTTTCCGCTAAGATCGCCGCCATTCATCTCCGTACCGACAAGGATCCCCGCCCATGGCCGATCACCTCGTCCGCCTGATCACCCGTGACGGCACGCTCCGCGCCGTCGCCGCCGAAACCACCCTCCTGGTCGAGGAGTGCCGGCACCGCCAGCAGACCGACCCGACCGCGACCGTCGCTCTCGGCCGGATCGCGACCGCCGCCGCCCTGATGGGGGGGCTGCTCAAGGGGGAGCAGCGGCTGGCGCTGATCGTCGAGGGGAGCGGGCCGCTCAAGCGGCTGCAGGCGGAGACCGACGCGCACGGCCGGGTGCGCGCCACCCTCAAGGTGCCGGTCGCCGACCTGCCGCCGCGCGACGGGCGGTTCGATGTCGCCGGCGCGGTCGGCCACGCCGGCTTTCTGCACGTGATCAAGGATCTCGGCCTGAAGGAGCCGTACCGCGGCATGGTGCAGCTCGCCACCAGCGAAATCGGCGACGACCTGGCCACCTACTTCGCCACCTCCGAGCAGATCCCGTCGAGCGTGGCCCTCGGGGTGGCGCTCGATCACGACATGCGGGTGACCGCGGCCGGCGGCTTCCTGCTGCAGCTTCTGCCGGGGGGCGATCCGGCCCTGGTCGAGCAGCTCGAGGGGCGCCTGGCCCATCTGCCGCCGCCCACCACGCTGCTGCGCCAGGGGGTGGCGCCCACGGCGATCCTCGAACGGCTTCTCGACGGGATCCCGACCACCCCGCTCGGCCAGATCCCCCTCGAATTCGCCTGCTCCTGCAGCCGTGCCCAGGTCTCCGGCGTGCTCAGGCTCCTCGGCGCCGCCGAACTCGACGAGATCCTCGCCGAGCAGGGGGAGGCCACCGTCACCTGCGACTTCTGCAAGGAACCCTACCGGTTCGAGCGGGAGGAGCTGGAAGCGATCCGGGCCGGGCTCTCCTCTCCGGCACCGTCCGGCGAATAATCTTGAACGACAAAACAGGTTAGCGACGCAGCAAGAATGCCCAGGTGCAAGGCGCCCGCAGATCAAGAAGCGAGGCGTACCCCAAGGTACGTCGCAGCGACGCGATCAAGGGCAACGCCGCAGATGGGCGTTTTTCATTCGTCGCCGGACGCCCCGACAATCGCGCCCACCAGATCGTACTCCGACGAATCGGTGATCTTCAGCGCCACGATGTCGCCGACGTTGGCCTGGCCGGCGTTGATGTAGACCTGGCCGTCGACGTCCGGCGCCTGGCGCACGCTGCGCCCTTTGAGCAGCAGTTCGGACTCCTCGCTGACCCCTTCCACCAGCACCGGCTCGATGCGCCCCACCAGGGCGCGGTTCTTGCGGAACGACACCCGCCCTTGCGCCTTCATCAGCCGGCGGTAGCGCGCCAGCTGCACCCGTTCGGGAACCTGGTCGGGCAGCTCCGCCGCCGGCGTCCCTTCCTCGCGCGAATAGCGGAACACCCCCAGCCGCTCGAAATGCCCCTCCTCGACGAAGGCCAGCAGGCGCCGGAACTGGTCGTCGGTCTCGCCGGGGAAGCCGACGATCAGCGAGGTGCGCAGCGTCACGTCCGGCAGGTACTGGCGGATCCGGGCGATCAGGGCGCGGATGCCGGCGCCGTCGATGCGGCGGTTCATCGCCTGGAGCATCCGGTCGTCGATGTGCTGGATCGGCACGTCGAGGTAGCGGCAGATCTTCGGCTCGCGGGCCATCAGCGCCAGCAGCTCGTCGCTGATCCCGTCCGGGTAGGCGTAGAGCAGGCGCAGCCAGTGCAGCCCGTCGATCCTGACCAGCTCCTCCAGCAGGGCGATCAGGTTGGCGCCATCACTGCGGTCGGCGCCGAAGGCGGTCACGTCCTGGGCGATCAGGTTGATCTCCTTGACGCCGCCGGCGGTGAGCTTCTCGACCTCGGCGACCACCGAGGCGATGCTGCGCGAGCGCAGCGTGCCGCGGATGCTGGGGATCACGCAGTAGGAGCAATGGTTGGCGCACCCTTCGGCGATCTTCACGTAGGCGGTGTAGAACGGCGAGGAGAGGGCGCGCGGGGTGTCGTGGTCGTAGAGGAAGTTCGGCGCGCCGATGGCCTTGCGCGGCCCGGCGCCGGCCAGCCGCTGGTCGAGCAGTTCGACGATGCGCGGTGCGTCGGCGGTGCCGATGAACAGGTCGACCTCCGGAAGTTCGGCGGCCAGCTCCTCCTGGTAGCGCTGCGACATGCAGCCACTGACCACCAGCAGCTTGCAGCGGCCGGTGCTCTTCTGGTCGGCGACCTCGAGGATGGTGTCGACCGACTCCTCCTTGGCCTCGCGGATGAAGGCGCAGGTGTTGACGATGATCACCTCGGCCTGGGATTCATCGGTGACGATCTGGTAGCGGTCGGTCGGCAGGTGGCCGAGCATGACCTCGGCATCGACCAGGTTCTTCGGGCAGCCGAGACTGACCAGACTGACGGTATGCTTGCTCACGGCACTCCTTTTCGCCCCTTGTCCCGCGCGGGCGTCCGCTGTGATTTCGTCCAGATATTCAGGGGCTTATAACACGAAACCGCCCCGGAACCAAGGGCTTTCCGGGGCGGTGCGGGCTGGCGGACGGCGAAACGCCGCCCCGGCTTTCAGAATCCCGTCTCCTTGCCGGTCGGCCGCAGCACCTCGACCCCGGCCGGCGGCGAGAAATGGAACCCGCCGGGAGGGAGGCCGCGGTTGACCTTGACATCGCTGAATTCGATGGTGGTGCTGTTGCCGTTCGGATCGTAGACGGTGGTCGACAGGATCGGGAAGACGATGGTGTTGCCGCCGGCCCCCTTCTTGAAGAAGTCCTCGGGGGTCGGCACCCCCGCCGGCGGCACGTTGCGGGGAGTCGCGGGGCGGCGCGGATCGGTGCCAGGCTCCTCGACGGCGTAGCGGTCGACGACGATGACCATGCGGTTGATCAGCGCCGTGCTCCGGCGCGGCCTGAGGTCGAGGATGTAGTTCCCCCGTGCGTCGCGGTTCGGCTCGGCGAAACCGATCTGGAAGTCGCGGGAGAGGTTCCCCAGCCCGGTCAGGAAGGTCATCGGGTCGTTCTCGCGGGCCTGGGAGACCATCTCCACGTCGGACTGGATCACCTGGTTGTTCTCCGGCAGGTAGACCCACAAGGTCTTGCCGTCGGAGACGATCTCCTGGCGGGTCGGCTCCTGGTACTCCCAGTGGAACATGACCAGCGGCACCTGGCCGGGGCGCTTGCGTTCGTAGTCGAAGCGGACGCTGACCCGCCCCCGCGCCCGCTGCAGGCGGTCGAGGGTGCTGATCCGCGATTCCTGGAAGAAGTCGGCATTGTAGTCGCGGATGTGCTGGTTCTGGAACGGCTGCTCCAGGGCCTCGATCACGTCGCGCAGGCCGATCGCGCGGGCCGGCAGCGCGGTCAGAAACAGCAGCGGCAGGATGATCAGGAACGCAGGAATGCTCGGGCGCATCGCCTCCTCCATTCGCCCCGCCGGCAGCGGGCGGGGGCGCGGGTTCGCCTCACAGGGTCGTCGTCCGGTTTTCCCTCGCACAGTAAACCAACAGGTGCCCCGTGGCAAGATCGAAGGCCACGGTCCGGCCGCGGTTGCCGCCGACCTCCTCCCCCGCCAGGGGGATGCCGAGTTCGAGCAGTGTCTCCCGGGCGCTGCGCGCGTTGCGCACGCCGATGCTGTGCATCAGCGTGACGTAGTCGGTTTCGAACATGTTGGCGCCGCCGGCGATCTTGGCCTGCAGACGCGCCGGATCGGCCCCGGCCGCCGCCAGCTCCTCGACCATCTGCCGAATGGCCGCGTCGACGTACTTGGTGGCGTCGCCCGGCGCGTCGCCGGGCCGGCGGGTCGGCAGCAGGCTGTGGACCAGCCCGCCGACCCGGGTGCCGGCGTCGTAGAGGGCGATGGCCAGGCAGGAGCCGAGCCCGTAGGCCTTGAGCACCTCCGGGGCGCGGGCGATGCGCAGTTCGGCGATACCGACCCGCTCGCTCATGGCTCCCCCGCCACCACCCGCAGGAAGATGTCCAGCGTCTGCGGATCGGGCATCAGGAAGAAGTGCCCGCGAATCTGCCGGCTCCCCTGGTCGTCCCCGGAGAAATCGGTTTCCACCATCAGGGCCAGGCTGCCGGTCTGGCTGAGATCGATCAGGACGTAGTCGACCACGGCGCCGGCCATGTCGTAGGAGAGCAGGGGGACCGACGGGATCAGCGTCTTGTGCAGCAGGTTGCCGATGGCGCTCAGGTAGGCCGACGCCAGGATGTTGCCGACCTCCTTGAGCGCCGACACGGTCAGCTCGGTCATCACCAGAGTGCGCTCCTCGCGCTGCAGCAGGCAGCAGAGAAGGCGGTGGGCGCTCTCCTGGGGGAAGAGCAGCATGATGCTGCCGCGGGCGTCGCCGAGAATCTGCAGGGTGACGCCGACCATCAGCGTCTCGGCGCCGCCGAGGTGTTCGGGCACCTTGCTGATCTCGGTGATCGAGACCCGCGGCACCCGCAGGACAATGCGCTGGCCGATCATCTGCGAAAGAGCGGTGGCGGCATGGCCCATGCCGATGTTGCTGACCTCCTTGAGCGCGTCGAGCTGGACGTCGGTCAGATCATGAAAGGGCATCGGGGGTCTCCTTGCTGCGGGATAGGATGGCGGCCTGCCCTTCGAGCAGGGGATGGGGATCGATGATGAAGAGCACGCTGCCGTCCCCCTCGACGGTGGCGCCGCTCATCCCCGCCAGACGATCCAGCGGGAAGCCGAGAGGCTTGACGAACGCCTCGCGCTGGCCGAGGAAGCGGTCGACCTGGAGCGCGACCCGGCGATCGGGCAGTTCGACCAGAACCAGGCACAGGGTCTCCGGCGCCGCCCCGCCCGGCAAGCCGAGCAGGCGATCGAGGGCGACCAGTTCGATCTCGTCGCCGTCGAGGGCGACGAAGCGCCGCCCCGCCCGGGCCGCCACGGCGGCGCCCGGCAGCTCCAGCGTCCGCTGCACGCGGGTCAGGGGGATCGCCAGCGCATCGCCGCCGCAGCCGACCAGCAGAATGCGGATGATCGCCATCGACAGCGGCAGGCGCAGCTGGAAAGTGGTCCCCTCGCCGGGCGCCGAGCGGATGGCCAGCGCGCCGCCGAGCTTCTCGACCGCCGCCTTGACCACATCCATCCCCACGCCGCGCCCGGAGGTGTCGGTGACCGTCCCGGCCGTGGAGAACCCGGGGAGGCACACGAGCATCAGCGCCTCGCGGTCGGAGAGCAGCGCGGCCTGCTCCGCGGCGAGGATGCCGCGCGCCACCGCCTGGCGGCGCAGTTCATCAGGATCCATGCCGCGACCGTTGTCGCTGATGTCGATCAGCACCAGGTCCTTTTCGCGGCGGGCCGCGATCGTCACCTCGCCCGGGCGGCCCGCCGCGATGCCGTGATCGACGGCGTTGCGCACCATGTGCACCAGCGGGTCGGAGAGATCGTCGAGGATCAGCCGGTCGAGACCGACCCCGCCGCCGGTCAGCCGGAATTCGACCTGCTTGCCGGTCTTGTGGGCCAGGTCGCGGACCAGCCGGGGGAGCCGGCCGGTAATGCTCTCGAGGGGGAGCAGCCGCGCCTGCAGGGCGCGATGGTGGAGGTCGTCGATGAGGCGCGCGGTCCGGCCGAGGGCGGCGTTCAGTTCGTCCCAGTCGCGGTCCGTCGCGGCCCGCTGCAGCATGAAGCGGTGGGTCAGCAGCTCGCCGGTCAGGTTGACCACCTGGTCGAGCAGGTCGGTGCGCACCCGCACGCTGCGCGCGGCGTCGCTGCGCTTGCCCCCCTCGCCGCGCCGGTCGTCGACGAAGACCACCCGGACCACGTCGGTGAGCGACCGCAGCGCTTCGTCGAGCCGCGACTTGGGGACGGCCGTGCGCAGCCAGGCCTGCACCTGCCGGCACTCCCCCCCCTGGCGCAAAGCTTCCCTGGCCGGCGTGGCGCTGAGGATCTCGCCGGCCCGCTCCAGTTCGCGCAGGATCAGCAGGCCGCGGGCCGCCGGCGCACTGGCATCCCTGGCCAGTTCGACGGTCACCTGGAAGACCGCCCCGGCCGCCGGCACCGGCGCGGCCACAGCGGTCACCTCCTGGAGCTCGCGGTCGTCGTCCGGGGCGCCGGCGGACTCGCCTTCCGCAGCCCCCGTCGTCGCCACCGGGGGGGCGCCGCCGGCCGGGACGGCCGGCGCTGGCGCCGCAGCCGCCGGCATCGCCAGGAAGGGCGCAATGTCGCGCTCCGGCCGCTCGGCCTGCAGATCCTCGAGCAGCCCTTCGAGCAGGTCAAGCCCGGCCAGCAGCCGGTCGATCACACCGGCGGTCACCTCGCCGCCGCGGCGGAAACCGTCGAGAGCATCCTCCAGATGATGAGCCAGGGCCGCCGTCCGTTCGTAGCCCATCGAGGCGGCCATCCCCTTGACCGAATGGGCTTCGCGAAACAGGGCGTCGAGCGTCTCGCGCTCCGCCGGCGCCCTCTCCAGGGCGACCAGCAGCTCCCCCATGCGGCCGAGATGCTCCCGGGTTTCGCTGAGGAACAGCTCCCGGTACCTGGACATGTCCATGGCGGTTGCCGCGGAATCAGGAACGGGCCGTGACCCGCCGGATAATGTCGAGCACCTTCTCTTCCTTGAACGGCTTGACGATGAAATCGCGCGCCCCGGATTCGACCGCTTCGAGAACCAGCGAATCCTGACCGAGGGCGCTGACCATCACCACCCGCGCCTGCGGATCCTCCGCCATGATGTCCTGGAGCGCCTCGATGCCGCTGCGCTTGGGCATGACGATATCCATGGTCACCAGGTCGGGACGGTGGGTGCGGAACAGGGGCAGGGCCTCCTCGCCGTTTTCGGCCTCGGCCACCACCTCGAATCCGGCCCGCACGCAGATATCCTTGAGCATGTTGCGCATGAACAGCGCGTCGTCGACAATCATCACCCGCAGCGACATGGCATTCTCCTAGACAGCATATATGGTTTCCAGACGCTCGACGACCGCGCCGGCATCGAGCAGATTGACGGGGTCCGCCAGGGCACCGGCCGCGACCACCCCGGCGACCGCCCGCCCCCGCTCCTCGTCGGTCGGCAGCCGCAGATCGGCCGCCTCGAAAGCCACGATCCGGCCGATGGCCGACACCGCCAGCACCAGGCTGTGACACTCGGGCCCCAGCACCACCAGCCGCGGGTCGCGGGGCGCCGCATCGAGTCCGAGCAGTCCCGGCAGGTCGATCACCGGCAGCACCCGGCCGTGCAGGTTGACCGCGCCGAGCAGGTGCCGCCCCCCCTGCGGGATCGCGTAGAGCGGCGGATCGTCGGCCACCTCCTGGATCGCCGCAATCTCCAGCCCGTACTGCAGATCGCCGACCCGGAACAGCAGCAACCGCGGCACGCGCTACTCCGTCTGCTCCCCGACCAGCCGGAAACGCTTGACCGTGGTCAGCAGGTCCTCGGACATGGCGGAAAGCTCCTGGGCCGACTGGGCCATCTCCAGCATCGACGCCGACTGCTCTTCGGTCGCCGCGGAGACCTCCTCGGTGGCGGCGGCGTTGTCGGAGACCACCTTGTCGATCTCGTCGATGGCCCGGGTGATCCGCTCGGCCCCGCTGATCTGCTGCTCGGCCAGCTCGGCGATGCTGTTGGCCTTGGCCAGGGTATTGCCGGCATGCCGGTGGATCTCGGTGAAGGCCTGGCCGGTACGATCGGCGGCGGTACGCCCGGCCTGCATCCCCTGGGCGACCTGCGCCAGCGAGCCCTGCAGGCGCTGGCCCTCCTCCTGCAACTCCTCGATCAGCGCGGTGATCTCCGCCGAGGAATCGGTGGTGGAATCGGCCAGCTTGCGCACCTCCTCGGCGACGACCGCGAACCCCCGGCCGTACTCGCCGGCCCGCGCCGCCTCGATGGCGGCGTTGAGAGCCAGCATGTTGGTCTTGTGGGCGATGCCGTTGATCACCTCGACGATCTTGCCGACCTTCTGCACCCGGGCGATGAAGGAGACGATCTGCCGGCTGCTCTCCTCGACCTCGGCCATCGCCTGGAGGATCGTGTCCATGCTCGTCCCGGCCTGCTCGTTGCCGCGCTCGGCGGTGGCCACCGTCTCCTCGGCGGCCCCCGCCACCTTTCTGGCCGCGGCCGCCACCAGGCTGATCGACACCGCCATCTCCTTGAACAGCCGGTTCGACTCTTCGACCATCTCCGCCTGGGTCTCCGCCCCCCTGCTGATCTGGTCGACGGTGCGGGCGATATCCTGCGACGACGCCGTGGTCTCCTGCGAGGCGGCGGAGAGCGCCTGGGCCGACCCGGCGACGCGGAAGGCGATGGCCCGGATCTCGCCGACCAGCTGGCGCAGGTTGTCCTGCACCCGGTTCAGCGATTCGGCCAGATCGACGGTCTCGTCGGGGAACAGCCCGGCCCTGACTTCGACGTCCTCGGCCAGGTCGCCGCTCCCCAGGCGCTCGCCGGCGGCCTTGAGCCTGCGGATGTTGGCGGTGAAGGCTCGCGAGAAGACCCCGCCTAGGACCAGGCCGACGACCATGGCGCAGCCGATGGTGAAGAGCTGGCGCCACTCCGGCACGATCCCCAGGAAGGGGACCACCATGTTGATCACCACCACCGAGGCGATCACCAGGAGGAATCCCATGACGAACTTGTAACTGATGTCAACGCGCATCGTTCAACTCCTTGACCGGTTCAATCCTCCCGGGGGGATGACTCACCGCCCCCCGCACCCACTACCGGCGCCGCCACCGACGTCCGCCGGTAGATGCGCTCCACAGGGAACTCCGTCTGGAACAGCTGACGCTCCGGCCCCGTCAGGGTTTCGGCGCGGCCCAGCACCAGGGCGCCGCCCTCCGGCAGGGCGGCGGCGAAGCGGGCCAGAATGCGCGCCTGCTCTTCACGGGTGAAATAGATCAGGACGTTGCGGCACAGGATCAGGTCGGCCGGGGGGAATTCGGCCGCCGTCATCACGTTGTGCCGCTCGAAGCGCACCATGGCCCGCACCCGCTCGATGAGCCGGTAACGCTCCCCTTCCGGCGTGAAGTAACGGGCCCGCACCGCCGGCGGCACCTCGGCGAGCCGCAGCGGCTCGAAAAGCCCCTCGCGCGCGCTTGCCAGCACCGGTTCACTGACGTCGGTGGCCAGGATGGCGATTTTGACCCCGACCGGCTGCAGTTCATCGACCAGCAGCGCCAGCGAATAGGGCTCCTCGCCGCCGGCGCAGCCGACGCTCCACAGGCGCAGTTCGCTGCGGCCGGCAGCCTGCGCCCGCCGGCACAGGTCGGGGAGGATCTGCCGCTCCAGCACCAGGAAGGTATCGGGGTTGCGGAAAAACTGGGAGACGTGGATGGAGAGGGTGGCCAGCAGGGCGTCGAGTTCGCCGTCGTCCTCGGCCAGGCGCTTCAGGTAGGCGGCGACGTCGGCGGCCCCGCTGCTGCGCAGGCGCTTGGCGATGCGGCGGCGGATGCAGCGGTCCTTGTAGGCGCCGAGATCGAACTGCCGGCGCGCACGCAGCTGTTCGAGGATCGCCTCGAAGACCGCATCCGGCAACTCGTCGCCGAGCACCGGCAGGACGCTGTCAACCGATTCCGAACCCAACGGCTTGCTCCCCCTGTTCAGCGACAAAAATGGTCATAGCCCCTGACACGCAGCGGCCGCACCGTCCCCGCATCGTCACGCAATTGCAGCCCGGTCCCGGCAGGCGTTATCGCGCCGACCGCGGACAGCGGCACCCCGCAGCGCTCGCCGACGGCCAACGCCTCGGCGACCCGTGCCGCCGGCACCGTGCAGAGCAACTCATAATCTTCGCCGCCGCCGAGCGCCAGATCGAACAGCTCCGGCTGCCGCTCCAGCCGGGCGCGGAACGGCGGCGACAGGGGCACGGCGGCGCGGCGGATTTCGGCCCCCACCCCGGAAGCTTGCAGGATATGCTCCAAATCCGAGGCGATCCCGTCGGAAAGATCGATCATCGCCGTCGCCAGGCCGGCCTCGGCCAAGCCCCGGCCCAATGCCACCCGGGGGACGGGGCGGGTGTGCCGTTCCGCCAGCCACGGCTCCGGGGTCAGCCCCTGCTGCCAGAGCGCCAGGGCCAGGGCGCTGTCGCCGAGCGTTCCGGAGACCAGGACGGCATCACCGGGCCGGGCGCCGTCGCGGCCGACCGCCTTGCCGGCCGGCGCCGTCCCTTCGATCGTCACCGAGATGATCCACGGTCCGGGGCTGCGGCAGGTGTCGCCACCGACCAGGACGGCACCGTGCTCGGCGGCCTCGGTCAGAACCCCGTCCACGAAGGCCTCGAGCTGCGCCACTTCGGTGGCCCCGGAGCAGGCCAGGCCGACGTAGAGAAAACGCGGGGCGCCGCCCATCGCCGCGATGTCGCTGAGGTTGACGGCGACCGCCTTGCGGCCCAGGTCGAACGCGGAGGTCCAGTCCAAGCGGAAGTGCACGTCCTCGAGCAGCAGGTCGGTGGAAGTCAGCAGCCGGTGCCCCGGGGGGAGTTCAAGCTCGGCAGCATCGTCGCCGATGCCGCGATGCACGCCGGCGGCGGTGCCCGTCCGTGCCCGGATCGCATCAATCAGACGGAATTCCCCCAGTTCGCTCAACCGCATATGGATACCCTGTTTCGCAAAAAATCCCAGAGACGCCCCCCGGCATGGTGCGGGAACCATACATCCTCATGACCGGCGCCATCCGCAACGACTGATTTTCAGATCGGATAACCGGTATTTATCCGCATTTGTCGGGCTTCGGACAAGCATTATTTCGCACCGGCGCTGTCGCTGTCCAACTATAACTCCATTTCCAACAACCTCTTATTTGCGCTTTTTCCCTTGGCCGCCCGACGTTTTTTATGTAGAGTAAAACGTTTTCAATCTCCAGAAAAATAGCTGCCTGCGTGCCGGGGCGGCCGGTCGAAATCACACAAACTCACTCAACGGGGAGGCGATGGCAATGAGTTTCGAAGTTCCCAAGAACGAAAAGCTGCTCAAATGGGTCGAGGAAGTCGCGGCGCTGTGCCAGCCGGAGCGGATCCACTGGTGCGACGGATCCCAGGAAGAGTACGACGAGCTGTGCAACCAGCTGGTGCAGAGCGGCACCTTCCGCAAGCTCAACGAACAGCTCCGCCCCAACAGCTACCTCGCCTGGTCCGACCCGATCGACGTCGCCCGCGTGGAGGACCGCACCTTCATCTGCAGCCTCTCCAAGCAGGATGCCGGCCCGACCAACAACTGGATGCACCCCAAGGAGATGAAGGAGAAGCTGAAAGGGCTGTTCAAGGGGTGCATGAAGGGGCGCACCATGTACGTCATCCCCTTCAGCATGGGCCCCCTGGGCTCGCCGATCGCCAAGATCGGCGTGGAGATCTCCGACTCCCCCTACGTCGTGGTCAACATGAAGATCATGACCCGCATGGGGAAGAAGGTCCTCGAGGTCCTCGGCGACGGCGAATTCGTGCCGTGCCTGCACACGGTCGGCGCGCCGCTGGAGCCGGGGCAGAAAGACTCGCCCTGGCCGTGCAACAAGGAGAAGTACATCGTCCACTTCCCCGAGGAACGCGCCATCTGGTCGTTCGGCTCGGGCTACGGCGGCAACGCCCTGCTCGGCAAGAAGTGCCTCGCCCTGCGCATCGCCTCCAAGCAGGGGAAGGACGAGGGGTGGCTGGCCGAGCACATGCTGATCCTCGGCGTCAAATCGCCCACCGGGGAGAAGACCTACGTCGGCGCCGCCTTCCCCAGCGCCTGCGGCAAGACCAACTTCGCCATGCTGATCCCCCCCAAGCCGCTCAAGGAGAAAGGCTGGGAGGTGACCACCCTCGGCGATGACATCGCCTGGATCAAACCGGGCCCCGACGGCCAGGTCTATGCCATCAACCCCGAGTACGGCTACTTCGGCGTCGCCCCCGGCACCAACGTCAAGACCAACCCCAACGCCATGGCCTCCTGCGCCGCCAACTCGATCTTCACCAACGTGGCGCTGACCCCGGAAGGCGACGTGTGGTGGGAGGGGATGACCGACGAGCCGCCGGCCAACCTGACCGACTGGCAGGGGAACGCGTGGACCCCCGGGTGCGGCCGTCCGGCCGCCCACCCCAACGCGCGCTTCACCTCGCCGGCCAGCCAGTGCCCGTCGATCGACCCCGACTGGGAGAACCCCAAAGGGGTGCCGATGAGCGCCTTCATCTTCGGCGGGCGCCGCAAGGACACCGTGCCGCTGGTCTACCAGACCTTCAACTGGAACTTCGGCGTCTACATGGCCGCCACCCTCGGCTCGGAGACCACCGCCGCCGCCGTCGGCGCCACCGGCAACGTGCGCCGCGACCCCTTTGCCATGCTCCCCTTCTGCGGCTACCACATGGCCGACTACTTCAGCCACTGGCTGCAGTTCGGCCGCTCCGTGCCGCGCCCGCCGCGCATCTTCAGCGTCAACTGGTTCCGCAAGGATGAGAACGGCAAGTTCATGTGGCCCGGCTACGGCGAGAACATGCGCGTCCTCAAGTGGATCGTCGAGCGCGTCCAGGGAAAGGCGGCCGCCGTCGAATCGCCGCTGGGCTGGATGCCGCGCTACGAGGACATGGACTGGGAGGGGCTGGAGATGTCCCGCGAGAAGTTCAACGAACTGACCTCCGTCGACCGCGACGTGTGGCAGAACGAGATCGTCGCCCACGAGGAGCTGTTCGTCAAGCTCTTCGACCGCATGCCCAAGGAGTTCCTGCACATTCGCGAGCTGATCACCTCCAGCCTGTGGCGCTCCCCCGAACACTGGGAGCAGATCGGCGAAGTGCACCCCGAAGGGTGGAACGAATAAGCCGAACACCGAAGGCGGTGGAAAAACGAAGCGGGCCGGAGCAATCCGGCCCGCTTTTTTGTCTGCCGCCGCGATCAGGCCGCCGGCAGCTTGCTCTCCAGATCGGCCATGACCTCGGCCAGGGCCGCCTCGAAGTCGGCCAGCGGCCCCGCGAGTTCGCCGTCGGCCGTGCGGAGCGCCCCCTCCAGGGCGGCGGCACAGCCCATCAGGACGGTCGCGCCCAGGCAGCCGGCCACTCCCTTGACGTTGTGCACCAGCAGTTCGGCCGTTTCCCGGTCGGCGACCGCCAGCGCCCGGCGCACCGCCGCCGCCGTCTCCCGGTGGGCGGTCACGAACTTGCGCAGCAGGGAAAGATAGAGCGCCTGTTTTCCGGAGACCAGTTCCAGGCCGAGGGCCAGATCGATGCCGGCCAGTTCGGCCGGCAGTTCGGCCGGCGCCAGTGTGGCGTCACAGGCAAGGCTCATCGGCTGGCGCATCGGTCGGTCCCCCCTCGCAAAACTAAGAGGGGTTTAACCGATAACGCCATTTTTATCAAGAACCTTGTCGATACGGCGGGGACCGGACGGCGCACCGGCAACGACATCAGCGCGCCCGGCTCTTCAGGTAGGCCACCAGCTGCCAGATCTGCTCGTCGGACAAGCCGCGCCAGGCCGGCATCACCGAGCCGCGCGACAGGTAGGGTTCGACGCTCTTGCCGACCTCGATCCGCCAGAACAGGTAGGCCGGATCGAGCGTGCGGTAGCCGGCGGCGGTAAAGTCGGGGGCGGGCGGCTGGAAGAAATCGGCCCGCGGCGAGCGGCCCTCGTCGGCATGCCCGTGGCAGACGGCGCACTTCTCCCGGAACAACGCCTGGCCCGCGGCGATCTGCGCAACGTCGGTCAGCGCGCCGGCAGGGGGCTGGCGAGCAGGATAGGCGGGTTTCTGCTCGCCGCAGGCAGCGAGGTTCAACAGCAGGAACAGTCCCCATGCCGGGGCGGCCCACCCGCTCATCGCTCAGCACTCATCGCTCAGCACGGCCTCCACCCCCCACCGCGCTCCTATACACCTCCCCCAGCCCACGCGACTAGGCCTGATCT
>VAUL01000056.1 GCA_005774545.1 Deltaproteobacteria bacterium
CCCCCCGGCCGAGCAGGGCTGCCAGCCAGTAGCAGCCGACCAGGAACGGCCCCAGCACGAACAGGCCATGGCCGTTGGTCCAGGCGACCTGCATCGCCAGCAGGATGGCCAGGTCGCGCCAGGTGCGCCAGCGCCCCTCCTGCAGCCGCCAGTAGAAAAACGCCACGCCGAGGTAGGTTATCAGCTCCGGGCGCGGCAGAAAGCGCTCGGTCGACGCCATGGCCGCCAGGAAGAGCAGCGGCACCCAGAAGGCTGCCGGCAGCCAGCGGCGGGCGGCCCGCCACACGCAGGCCAGAATCGCCGTCCAGAGCGCCACCATGACCAGTTGTACGCCGGTCATCCCGGCCAGGCGGTCGGCCGTGGCCACAACCACCTGGAAGAGCCAGTGCGAGTCGTGATAGGGGCGCCCCAGGGCGGCGGCGGCATAGCGGTCGACGACCGGCACGCTCCCCTGGGCGAGGATGTCCCGGCCGATCGCCACCTGCCACCAGATGTCGAGATCGTAGACCTGGTTGACCAGGAACGCTCCGACCGACAGGCACAGGGCCGCGAGGAGCGGCAGGCTTGCCCGGTGGGCGGTGACAATGTCGCGATTCGTGGCGGCTTGCAACAGGGGCTCCGATCCGGTTCCGCGTCAGCGGAACAAAACCGCTTTTTTCATCAGGAAGTTCAGCACGAAGACCGCGCCGGTCGCCATCACCTTGGCGACCGCGTAGTGCTGGCCCGCCAATTCGACCGCCAGCCACAGCACCCCCTCGTTGAGCGCCAGGCCGACCAGCGCCAGCAGCGTGAACACCGCAAATTCCTGGGCCGGCACGGCGAGGCGCCGGCGGGTGAAGACCCAGCGGACACAGAGCAGGTAGCTGATCAGCAGCCCGCAGCCGAAGCCGAACAGGTTCGAAACAAGATAATTGACACCCGCCAGTTCGGTCAATGCGACCAGTGTCAGGAAATCACCGCCGAACGCAAGGCAGCCGGCGGCGAAATAGCGCACGAACTCCCCGGTCAGCCGGCCGCGCGATGCGGCCGCCATCAACGCACCTCCTGGATGACGAACACCTCGTCCGGCGCCGAGGAGAACGTCAGCGGGAGCATCCCCCAATGATGGCAGTAGAACCCCGCGCCGCTGCGGCGGCTGAACAGGCGCAGCGGCAGCGGCGAACGGAATTCCCGGCTGGCATAGAAATCGAGCCGGCGGCGCAATTCCGGCGCCGGCGCCCAGAACCGGGGCATCTCCGGAATGACGACGAAATCGCCGGGCTGCGGTTCCGTCGAAGCGGCCAGCAGGTAGCGGGCCCCGGCCCGGTCGAAATAGTGGCGCATCCCCCATTCGCCGATGTACCAGATCCGGCGGTCACCGTCGAGCGAGCGGCGGAATTCGGCGAGTTCCGCGGCCATGGTCCGGTAGGTGCCCGCATAGGTGTAATCGGCCCAGGCATTGAGCCCTCCCCAGGCGATGGCCCCCAGCAGCAGCAACGCCCCTAACCGCGGCAACCGCGGCGGGCATGACGCGCTCCCCCGCAACAGCACGAAGAACAGGACCGGCAACAGCGGCAGCAGGTAGCGGGCGCTGCCGAACGGCAGGGCGACAAGTGCCACCAGCAGCGACATCCCCAGCCATCCGCCGCACAGGATGGCCATCCCGCGCGTGGTTGGCGCCCCATGCCAGCGGCCGAGTTCCCGGCCGGCCAGGCCGAGACCGAACAGGCCGAGTGCGCCGAACCCCGCCAGGGCAAGCCGGGACGGCAGCCCGCCGCTCTCGGCAGGGGCGAGGACGAAAACCGCTGCGGAGAGCCCCAGCAGCACGCAACCGGCACGGAGCGGACGCACCGCGCCGCTCAGGCAGAAACGGACCGGCAGAACGAATGCGAGGGAGGCCCCGGTCATGGCCAGGATGAAGATGGCCTTCGGCCACAGCACCGGCCACTGCAGCCCCCGGGTGACCTCGCTGCCGACACTGACCCGCACCCCGCCCCCGAGCAGCGGGAAAACGCCGTGCACGGCGTAGACCAGCAGCAGCCAGACGAGCAGCGCCGCCGCGGGGAGCAGCACGGCCAAAACCAACCGGCGACGAAGCGCACCGGGCGGCATGCCGGCCAGAACGAACGCCGCCAGCACCGGCACGAAGACCAGCGCCTGGTAGGAGCTGAAAACCGCGCACCCCAGCCAGAGGCTGCCCCACCAGGGAGAGCCGGCATCGCCGGCCTGCACCCGCTCGGCGACCACCGCCGTCCCGGCCAGCAGGAAGGCCAGCGTCGGCACATCGGTCATCAGGTTCTGGCCGTTGACGACGAAGGCCGGCACGCTGCCGAACAGAACCAGAAGCGGCAGGGGATTGGTGCCGTCGCCCAGAGCCCGGGCAAGGCGGACCAGGCTCCACAGTGCCAGGGCGGGGAAAACCATGAACGCCAGGTGCAGCGGCACCTCCGCCGGACCGAACAGGGCCTGCAACCCCTTGAGCAGGTACGGGATCAGCAGGGGGTGCGTCGCATCGTAGGCGGAAAAGAGCGGCTCGGCCTGTCCCTGATAAGGGTAGTCGTGCGGGAACGACTGCAGCGGGTTCCAGCCGAAATAATCCCCCAGCCGCAGGAACGCCACATCGTCGATATGGATGGCCTTGTTCACGAACGGCAGAAAGAGCAGCGCAAGCAGCGTCACGCAGGCAAGGCGCTGCAGCATCGGGCCGTTTTCCCGGCAGAGGCGTTGTGCGGAAAAGGAGGTCATGGGCTCAGCGGGGTTCCGGAGCGGCCAGCAGGCGGGCGGCAAAGCGGTTGTCGGTCTCGATGGCCTGCATGGCACGGGCAGTGGCACGGGCGCCGGCATAGTCGCCGAGCAGGAGCTGGCTCTCGGCGCGGGTCTGCAGCAGGACGAGGCGTTCGCCGCGGTTGGCGTCCGGCAGCAGGAAGTCGATGCGCCGCACGACGTGCCGGAAGATATCGCGCTTGTCCAGAGCGGCAGCGGCGCGCGCCGCCGGGTCGGCGGCCGGCACCAGGACCAGCGCCGTTTCGTCCCAGTAGACCAGTTGCCAGGCATCGTCACCATGCAGCGCCCTGATCAGCGGGTAGATCTTCCCGCCGGTGCCCCCCAGGGCGGGCATGACGATCGCGTCCACGCCGTAGCGGCGCAATCGCTCGCGGTAACCGTCGGCATCCTTGATGGCACCGTACTCACGGGCCACGGCCGGCACCAGGCCGCGACCGTCGATGAACACCCGGCTTTGCGGCAGGGCGAAACCGAGATAGCCGCCCCAGTCATAATGATTGAAAAGGCGCCGGGCGGGGAATTTCTCCCGCAGAAAGTCCACCGCCCCGTGCGGAAAACGGTCGGCAACCGCAAACCGGCCGGCGGCGGAAAAATCCGCAGCAGCAAGGAAGGCCGCCAGCGCCAGGAGCGCGGCGATTGCCGCCTGCCGGGAAGGGATCGCCGCGTAGGCAGCGATGAACAGCGGGAAGCTCAGCGGCAGAAAAATCATGTAGCGCAGGCCGGTCAGCGACAGCGCCAGCACCCCGGCAACCACCAGCATCTGCTCCCGGGCCATGCCGCGGCCCGACCGGACAAACGCCCCGGCGGCCAGCAGCAGGGCGAGCCAGTAGGGCCAGAAATGGTCGCCGTGCCGAAAGGCCGCGAAGGGCGAGAGCGTTTCATAGACCATGGCCAGATAGCCGCTGTCGGTCGTCCGGAAGACCGTCAGGGCGTCGGCACCGCAGGGGTTGACAAAAGCCGTGCCGGCCGACAGCACCAGCAGCGCCAGGTAGCGCCACTCCGTCCCGCCGGTGCGCACCGTGCCGGCAAGGTGCCCCGCGGCGTAGAGCAGGCAGAAGCCGACCCCCAGCAGGTAGCCGCCGTGCAGGTTCCCCCAGAGCAGCATGAGCAGCGGCAGGCACAGGGCGGGCGGGCCGGATCGCCATCGCTTTTCGCCGCGCAGCCTCTCGAGCAGGAACAGGACGACTGCGGCGAGCAGAAAGGAAAAGAGCTGCGGCCGCTCGGAGGGGTATTCGAGCAGCAGCCCGGCCGTGACCACCGTCAGGCAGCCGCTGACCGGCCAGGGCGCGCGCTGCCGCCCCCACAGGTAGAGGAGCAGGAGAAGCGCGGTGAAAACCGCCGCCCGCAGGACGACGATCGCCGCGGCGCCGCCGGTATCGAAAACCAGAGCGAGGACCAGCTGGGCCAGCCAGTATTGCCCGAGGACCACCGAAATCCGCGGGTCGGCAGCCTGGTCGGCAACGACCTGTTCCGTGGTGAAGCTGAACAGGTCCCGGTCGGGAAGCGCGCGGTCGGCAAGGATCTGCCGGCCGGCATGCACGTGCCAGAAAAAATCACCATCGGCTACCGGACCGGTGCCCAGCCACAGGAAGAGCAGGACGAAGCCGCCGGCCAGGGCGAGTTCGAGGGTGCGGCCTTGCGCTCGTTCCATCGTCATCGCGAAACGGGCGGCCCTACGAACCGCAGCCCGTCGCCAGGCTCGCCAGGAAGGCCTTCGCCTTCGCCGCGTAGGGGCTGGCCGGCGCCAGTTCGAGGAACTTTTCGAACCCCGAGCGGGCCTGTTCGCGCTGGCAGAGACGCATGGCGGCGAGACCGCGGGCGTAATGGGCGTCGGCGGCCTCGGGATGAGCTTCGGCCAGGGCGGTGAACTGCTCCTGCGCGGCGGCGAAATCCCCCCGGTCGTAGAGGATGTAGCCGAGGCCGATGCGCGCCGCAAAGTTGTCCGGGGCGGCGGCCAGCACCTCCCTGAACAGCGGCTCGGCGCGCCCCGGCTCGCCGAGCCGGAACAGGGCCTGACCGTAGGCCGCCTGCAGCGCCGCGACATCGGAGTTGTACCTCATGGCCGGGACCAGCAGCGCAACCCGGTGCCGGTCGTCCTTCACCGCTGGCGATTCGTCGAGCAGCCGGGCGAAGGCCTGGGCGATGCGCGGATCCCGACGGTAGGCCAGATAGGTCGCCACCTCGCGGAGGTAGGGTTCCGCCGTCCGGGCATCCTTGCCGAAGGCCAGCAGTTCGGCATCGCGATGGCGCGGCCTGAAGTAACGGATGCGGAACGTCTCGATGAGCCGGGCGTTGGCCGCGCTGTCGCGGACGAACAGCGCGCAGCCCGGCTCCCAGTAAACCGGCACGAAGCCGTCCGCCTCGAACATGGGAATTTCCTCGGGGATCCCCAGGAAGGCGTAGTTGATCTGCCACTGCGGGCGCTTTTCCGGATTGTGCTGGTAGTCGAACAGGGCGGTGAAGACCCCCGGCTGGTTGTAGTTGAAGATCTTGCGCTCCGGCCCGGCCATGAAGGCGAGGTAGCCGCCGAAGGCATCCATGTTGTACATGTTGCCGGACAGCTTCTGTTCCTGGACGAAACGGATCGAACCGATCGGGAAAATCTCGTCGTTGATCCCGGTCCCGAAACGGTGCGAACCGATCACGTAGAACTGCTTGTAGATCAGGGCCCCGCCGAGCAGTGCGACCGCCAGCACCAGCGCCGCCATCTCGCGGCGCCGGAAGCGCTCCCCCCAGCGCCAGAGGCGCGCCATCGCCTGTGCCGTCGCAGGGACCGCCGCCAGCGCGAAGGCCATGACTGCGCGGTTGTAGGTCAGCGACAGGTAGAGAAACGGCACCATGACCGCCAGTGCGGTCAGGTCGACATGGCGAAGGCAAAGGACAATGAGAGCCAGCGCGCAGACCAGGAAGACCCAATAGGGGTAGAACTGCTCGGAGTGCGGCGGCATGAACTCGCCGTACATCTGGTATTCGTGGCTCGCCTGGCCGACCCGCCAGAAGGCCCAGTAGTTGAGCAGGCCGTTCGGGTGGACCAGCATGGCGCCCAGCGTCGCCCCGCCCCAGCCCAGCAGGCGCACGATCCCGCCGTCCCCTTCCGGACGGGTCGGAGCCGAGAAGCCGAGTCGCGGCAGGACCAGCTGCCGGACCCCCTCGGCGCCGAGGAAGGCGCACAGGACCGCCAACCCGTAAAGCGCACCGTGCAGGTAGTCCCACAAGACCATGAGCAGCGGCAGGGCCCACAGCCAGCGATGCGGGTAGCCGGCGCTCCGGGCGCGGAACAGCAGCCACAGGAGCAGCGCCTGCAGCAGGATGGAAAAGATCTCGGGGCGCTCGACGACCCGCCCCATGCCGACCACCAGCACGGCCAGCGCCAGCGTCGCCCCCCCTGTTGCACCGACCCCGCCGAGACGGGCCGTCAGGACGATCAATCCGAAGACCACCGCGACCACCGCCAGCTTGAACGCCAGCAGCAGGTTGGCGCCCCCGGCAACCCACAGCAGGTAGAGAAGCACCTGGGCAAGCTGGGAGTGACTGCCGAGATTCTTCCCCTGGGCCGTGTAGGAGAAGATCTCGTGGTTGATGAACGTGCCGGTCTCGATCATGGCCCGGCCGTAGGCCAGGTGCCAGAAGGTGTCGTAATCCTGGAGGGAAAAGGTCAGGATATAGAGTGCCGCCAGCAGCGCGGCAACCGGAAAGATGCGGCTGCCCGGGCCGTCCGCAGCGGAGAACGGGGTCAGAATATCGCGAACGAGCCGTTTCATGACTTTGCGAAAAACTCCGTGACGCCGTCGATCACCTGCTGCTGGGCACCGTCCTGGTCGAGACCGACCCACAACGGCAGACGCACCAGCCGGTCGCTCAGGTCGGCGGTCACCGCCAGGTCGCCGCCGGCCCGGCCGTAGCGCCGGCCGGCCGGGGCGGAATGCAGCGGCACATAATGGAACACCGCCAGAATCCCCCTGGCCTTGAGGTGGGCGATCAGCGCGGTGCGCTCGGCCAGGTCGGCGACCAGCAGGTAGTACATGTGGGCGTTGTGCCGGCAGTCGGCAGGGATGACCGGACGGCGCGCCCGCCCCTGCGCCTCGAGGCCGGCGAAGGCCGCATGGTAGTTGTCCCACAGCGCCAGACGGGCGGCGGTGATCGCCTCCGCCTCCTCCATCTGCGCGAGGAGGAAGGCGGCGATCAGCTCGCCGGGGAGGTAGGACGAACCGGCATCCACCCAGGTGTATTTATCGACCATGCCGCGGAAGAACTGGCTGCGGTTGGTCCCTTTCTCGCGGATGATCTCGGCCCGCTCGGCAAAGCGCCCGGCATTGACCAGCAGCGCCCCGCCCTCGCCCGAAATCAGGTTCTTGGTCTCGTGGAAGCTCAGGCAGCCCAGGTCGCCGATGGCGCCGAGCGGACGCCCCTTGTAGGCGGCCATCACCCCCTGGGCGGCATCTTCGATCACCAGCAGGTCGTGCCGCCGGGCGATGGCCATGATCGTGTCCATCTCGCAGCCGACGCCGGCATAGTGCACCGGGACGATGGCCCGGGTCCGCGCGGTGACGGCGGCCTCGATCCTGGTCTCGTCGAGATTCAGGGTGTCCGGGCGGATATCGACGAACACCGGAACCGCACCGCGCAACACGAAAGCGTTGGCGGTCGAGACGAAGGTGTAGGACGGCATGATGACCTCGTCGCCGGGCTCGATATCCGCCAGCAGCGCCGCCATCTCCAGGGCCGCCGTGCAGCTGTGGGTCAGCAGCGCCCGGTGGCAGCCGGTCTGCGCCTCCAGCCAGGCATGGCAGCGGCGGGTGAAATGGCCGTCGCCGGCCAGCATGCCGCGGTGGTGCGCCTGGCTGATGTACCAGAGCTCCTTGCCGGTCATGTACGGTTTGTTGAAGGGGATCATTGTCCGGTCTTCTCCCTCAGCTTCTGCAGTTGGCTGATCTTGTCGTCGAGAAACGGGTGGCCGGGATCCAGCTGGCGGACCGTGGCGAAATCCCGTGCGGCTTCGTCGTAGCGGCCGATGTAGCCGAGCAGTTCGCCGCGGCCGAGATAGAAGTCGGCCCGTTGCGGTGCCGCTTGCAAGGCCTGGTTGTAGTAGCCCAGCAACTGGTCGAGAAACGCCTTCTTGGCGATCCGGTGGCGGTCGATCACCGGCCTGGTCGCCGCAGTGCTCCTGGCCAGCACGAAGCCGCTCGCGTCAAGGTAGATCGGTACCCACTCGCGGTCCGCCAGCAGATACTTGAGCAGTTTCTGGACGAGGCCGAACTCCATCTGGTTGTGCATGGCGACGTAATCGATCCGGTAGTCATCGATCAGCCGCTTGTATTCGGGGGTGCCGCCGGCATCCCGCAGGGAGGCCCCGGAGATCGTGAAGTAATCACCGTAGGCACGCTCGTCGATGGCACGCCCGTCGATGAACAGGCGATACTTCGGATGGAGCTTCCAGAGCAGATAGCCCCCCCAGGTGTACTCGTTGAAGAGGTTCCCTTCCAGCGGCACCCGGTCGAGGAATTCCGCCAGCTCCCGCGGAACAGAGTCCTGGTTGACGGCCTCCTCACCCCGCCAGCGCCAGGCGTCGACGCAGGCATATCCCAGCAGGACAATCGCCAGACCGGCGGCCGCCGGCCCCGCCGACCGGAACCTTGGGCCGCGAACCGCAGGGAGTGCGGCCAGGGCGCGCTCGACGGCGCACGCCGTCAGCGGCAGCAGCGCCACGGCGGCAAATGCCACGTTGCGCATGTAGAGAACCCCGCCGACGGCCAGGAACAGCGAAACCAGCCACTCCGCCGCCGAGCCGCGCCGCCCGTCCCGCCCCAGCGCGGCAAAGTGCACGGCGAGCAGCAGCCAGAGCCAGGCAATCGCCTTGGTGCCGTAGCTGAAGACCCAGAAACTCGAGCGGAATTCCGTAACCCCTTCGGTCATCCCGCGGTTCATCAACTCGAGGGTGCCCCAGTAGTAATCGAGCCCGACCGGATTGACGAACGAGGCGAGGATCCCCCCGCCGCACCACCAGGCGATCGCCCGCAGGCGGGCCGGCTCGCCGCGCAGATCCCAGGCGCTCCCGGCGGCAAAGAGGATCAGCAGCACAGCCCCGACGATCACGCCGCCGTGCATGTTCGCCCAAACCGCCATCAGCGGATAGAGAAGCCAGCTGGGGCGCTCGCCGCGGCGGACGGCGACCAGGAAGCCGACCAGCACCGCGGCGCAGAGGAACGATATCACCTGCGGCCGCTCCAGGGGATAGAAGCGGAAGTACAGGTAGAGGCTGACCGCCAGCAGCGGCAGGGCGACCTCGGGGCGGACGCGGCTGCGCAGCAGCGAGCGGCCGACAGCGGCGTAGGTCGCCAGGAGGGTCAGGCCGCCGAGCAGCTTGATTCCGGCGAACTCGCCGAGCCGGTAGAAGCCGTATGCCACGACCTGCCAGAGCCAGTAGCCCTGCAGGATCATCCGCTCGCGCAGCGTCACCGTCGCCGGGTCGCCGGTGAAGTTGAAGGGATCCGCAGCCAGCAGGGCCCGGCCGCGCACCATCAGTTCGCCGGTCTTGAGATGCCACCAGAAGTCGGGATCGGTCAGGGCCCGGCTGACGAACAGCAGCATCAGGGCGAAAAAGGCCACGGCAAACAGCCCGTAGAAACAGGCGGCGACCGGCGTGCAGCATGACTTTTGCGGTGCAGCGTCGGGCATTCACTCCTCCCCGTCTCTGGTCGCCACCACCAGCAGCGAGCCGCCGGCCGGAAAGCGTATCCCGGCGGCAAGCAGCCCCAGTTCCAGCGTCATGATCCCGGAGAACACCCCGTTCAGCACGGGTGACAGGCGCAGCTCCGCCAGGGGGTCGGCAGCGACGCCGGCATCGTTGCGCAGCCGCCGGGTCGCGAGCAGCGCGGGGAGCAGCAGCGACACGAACGAGGTCGCGTAGACGACGCGCAAACCCGCCGCGGCGAGCTTCCGGGAGAGTTCGGCGCGTTCGTAGCGGCGCACATGGCAGGCGTTTTCATCGTTCCGGCTCCACAGCCAGCGATGCTGCGGCACGGTGAGAATCACCCCGCCGCCCGGCCGCAGGGCCCGGTGGAACGCCGCCAGCACCCGGTCGTCTTCGTCGATGTGCTCGAGCACGTCGAAAGCACCGATCACATCGAACTCGCCGGCAAACGGCAGGCGGCGCGCATCCATCTGGCAGAGCGTGGCCGCCGGCACCCGCCGCGCGGCGAACGGCAGCCCCTCGCTGAAATACTCGCTGCCGTGCAGGCGTGCCGCCGGAAAGGCCGCGGCCACTCCGGAGAGGACGTAGCCGGTCCCGCAACCGACCTCGAGGAAGCTGGTCATGGCGGGGAAGCAGCGACGCAGGGTGCGGACGATCAGCCGGTTGCGGGCGCGGAACCAGAAGTGCCGCGGCTCCAGGCGGGCCAGTTCGGCGAAGAACTCGGGATGGAACCCGTCGCCGGCATCCGCCGCGGCAAACGAGACGAAGCCGTCCCCCGCAGGGGGCTCGAAGCCGCAGGCCGGGCAGAGCCACTGCGGGCCCGCGAACGGCCGGTCACATCTGATACAGAGCTTCATGACCGCCAGGATCTCCCGAACGTCACAGCGCCGCCTTCTTCAGCAGCTGCGCGAGATACTCGTCGTTGCCCAGCCCCTGGCGCGCCGCCAGCAGGTCGCGGCGGGCCGCCGCCAGGTCGCCGAGGTAAAGATGGAGTTCGCCCCGCCCCATGAGCAGCTGCGGATCGCCGCCGGCCGCGATGCCGCGCTCGTACAGGGTCAGGATGTTCCGCAGAAAGGTCGCGGGGTCGATCCGGTACCGGTCGATGACCTGCCGGTATTTGCCGGTGTTGCGCACCAGCACGTAGCCGAGCTCGTCCTGGTAGACCGCGACCCAGTCCTCGCGCCCGAGCAGCGCCCGCATCAGCGGTTCGGTCAGGCCGATCTTCGAGATGTTCTTCTGGATGACGACGTCAACACCGTGCCGGTCCAGCAGGTAGGCATACTCGGGGCGCCCGTCGACCGGGCGCAGCGACAGCCAGCGAATCCGCCGGGCCTGATCGTAGACCTCCGCATCCAGACAGCGGCCGTCCCAGAACAGCCGGGTCTCCGGGGCGAGCGCCCACAGCAGGAAGCCGCCCCAGTCGTAATCGTTGAAGGCATTTCCGCCGAGCCCCGCCTGGCGGACGAACTCGGTCAGCGCCACCGGGTAGAACGGGGAGATTCGCCCGGCGGCGGCAATCTCCTGGCGCCGGTAGCCGTGCCAGGCCAGCAGCACCAGCAGCACCGCGCCGGCCGCCCATGCCGCCGGGCGCACCCGGCGCGGCCCCGCACGGAACGCGCCGTGCAGGTAGTGGGCGGTCTGCGGCAGCAGGCAGACCGCGAACAGCGCGATGTGGCGGGCGTACCAGAAGCTGGCCAGGGCGACGGCCAGGAAGATGAACACGTCGGCCAGCCAGCGCCGCTCGGCCACGGCCAGGGCGATGCCGTGGGCCGCCATCAGCAGCCACAGGCAGACGACCCAGTAATGCCCCTGCCGGAACAGCTGCGGCGTGGCGACGTACTCCACCACCTCGCGAAACATCGGCTGCTGGCCGGCAAACATCCCGAGCGCCTCGGGGATGACAAACACCACCGCCGGGTTGAGCAGGCCGCACGCCGCGCCACCGGCCGCCCAGAGCACGCCCCTGGTCAGGAGCGGCCGGTCGTGGCGCAGCTGGATGGCCGCGCCCAGCGCGAACAGGCAGAGCAGGCCGATCCCCGCGACCACCCCGCCGTGCACGTTCCCCCACAGGAACATCAGGGGGAAGAGCCAGCGGCTGGTTTCCTGCCGGTCGCGAAACCGGTCGAGCAGCATTATCAGCCACAGGCCGAACAGGAAGGAACAGACCTGTGGGCGCTCGAACCGGCTGTAATAGGTAATGAAGGCGGCCAGGCTCAGCAGCAGGAGCAGGGCCGACAGGCTCCGCTCGCGATCACCGCTCCCCAGCAGCCGGGCCAGCGTCCCGTAGATCCCCAGCCCCACCAGGGCATTGGCCGCAACCACCCCGTAAAAGCCGGCCGCGGCATAAACCGCGTAGTAGGACAGCTGCCAGGCCCAGTAACCGTGTAGAAGCGCCCGTTCGCGCGCCGACAGGGCCGCGTCGCCGGCAAACCCGAAGGGATCGGCCGGCAGCAGCCCGCCGATGCGCACCATCTCCTCGCCGGTCCTGAGATGCCACCAGAAGTCCGGGTCGGCAACCGGGCAGAGAGCATGCAGGACGCACAGCAGCAGCACGCCGAGGCCGATGACCCGGTAGGCCTTGTCCTGCAGCTGCGTCATCGCGACCTCCCGGTTGCGTCCATGAGCCCGCCTGTCCGCTAGCCCTGGCTGCCGACGACGATCCCCGCAACGATCAGGGTCATGCCGAGAATCTTCGGCCAGGTGAGCGGTTCGTGAAAGAACAGGGCGCCGGAGAGGACCACCAGGACGAACGAGAAGCTGACGAACGGATAGGCGTGACTCAACGGCAGCTTGGTCACGACCGCCATCCAGGTCAGCGACGCAAGGAAGGCGGAGAAGAAACCGCTCAGCACCCAGGGGTTGAGAAAGACCAGGCGCAGCAGGAAGATCAGCTTGTCGGCGGGCGCCGCCGGCAGGGGGCCGGCGTGCATGGCCTGCCACTTGATGACGATCTGGCCGTAGACGGTAAACAGGATGGTGGCAAAAAGATAGACGTAAGACACGACGACACCGTCACCCTAGCGTGATTTTCCGATAATGACTTCCCAGCCGCCGACAAAGGGCCAGAGGAGATTCCGCCCCGGCCTGGAGAAAAATCCCCGCTCGACCCGCGCCGGAAACTTCATGGCATGTGCCAGCACCGTGACCAGCGGATTGGCCCGGAAGTCCGTCGAGACGATGGACGGCCGCGAAACCAGCAGGCGGCAGTCGCTCAGGCCGTAGGTCGTCAGGAAATTGTCCCAGTAGACGTTCCCCATGTCATGCAGATGCATGGGGAACGACAGGTCGAACCCGGCGGACAGCCGGCGCATCGGCAGGGAATACGGCGTGCGCGCGTAAAAGAACCCGCCCGGGTTGAGCACCGCGAACAGCCGGCGGATCACCTCGACCGGCTGCTTGACATGTTCGAGCACCGCACTGGCGATGACCACGTCGAAGCTGCCGGCCAGCCCGGACAGGTCGCTGCAGTACGAAACCGGGTAATCCCGGGCGATCTGCCGGTTGGCATAATCGACAATGACCACCTCCAGGTCGCGCACCCCATGCCGCTCCCGCAGGGTGTCGGCGAGCGCGCAGGCCAGGCTGCCGTCGCCGCCGCCGTAATCGACGATCCGCGCGCGCCCGCCCAGAGACGGAACGTCCAGGGAGGCCAGGATGTGGCGGGCGAACCGCGCCGCGCCGCGGAAGGTCACCCCCTGGTCGTGTTCACCGTAGTACCTGGCGTAGAACTCCGCGAGATAGCTGTCCCTGGGCATCCGCGAAACGGAACAGGCCGAACAGGTCGCGCACTGCTGAAAATCGATGTCGGGCGCCTGCTGCAGGCGCAGAACGAAGCGGAAATCCGTCCCGCGGCCGCAGACCTGGCAGGTCACGGCGGGGGGATCGAGATCGCCCTCTTCGAGATGTACCGTCTTGTGGGAGATTTCCGTCGACATGCGGCGCGTCAGCCCCCCTCGATCCGTTCGATGATGTACAGCGGCTTGGCTGAGGTCTTGAAACCGATCCGGCCCAGATATTCGCCGATGATGCCGAGGATCAGCATCTGCATGCCGCCGAAGAGCAGGATCCCGGCCATCAGCGACGAATAGCCGGTGACCGTGATGTTGCCGAGCAGTCTCCCGGCCAGGATGTACAGCGCCAGCAGCGTCCCGGCCAGGAACGACAGGATCCCGGCGTAGGACGCGAACTTGAGCGGCAGGTCGGAGAAGGTGACGAAGGTGTTGATCGTCAACTCCAGGAGCTTGCGGAAGTTGTAGTTGCTCTTCCCGTACCTGCGCTCGTTGTGTTCGATGGTGACCGTGGCGTAGTTGCTGGTGATCCACGACAGGTAGCCGTCGATAAACGGGAACGGCGAGGTGAAGTCGCAGATCTTCTTGGCAATCTCCCCCCGGATGATGCGGTAGGAGGTGTATTCGTGATTGAGGCTCGGGATGGCGATCTTGAACAGCTTCTTCACCAGGCGCGAGGTCACGTTCCGCCACGGCGAGTGGGTGCGCTGCGCATAGACGCCGTACACCACCGCGTGCCCTTCCCGGGCCTTGGCGTACAGGTCGCGGATCCGCTCCGGATTCTGCTCGAGGTCATCGTCGATGGTGACGATCCAGGCGCCGCCGGCCATCGAGAAGCCGCAGATGGTCGCGGCCTGCTGGCCGTAGTTGCGGCTGAGCTTGACCCCCACCACGCGGCTGTCGGCGGCGGCCAGGGCTTCTATGATCGGCCAGGTTTCGGTCCCGCCCCGGTCGTCGACGAAGACGAGCTCGTAGGTCAGCCCCATCCCCGCGAGGACCTCGGTAAGCTTGTCGTAGAGCGGCTTGAGGGTCCGCTCCGACCGGTAGACCGGGATGACCACGGAAAGTTCCTTCATCGCTCAGACCTCGTCAATCAGCCGCTCCAGGTCGTAGAGGCTCGTCAGCCGCTCCCCCTGGTAAAGCGGATAATGGTCGGCCCTGTCGATCAGCAGGGCGCGCATGCCGGCCTGCGTCGCCGGCACCATGTCCAGGCGCACGGAGTCGCCGACGTAGAGGATCTCGCCGGGCGCCACCCGCGCGGCAGCGAGCGCACTGGCGTAGAAGCGGGGGTCGGGCTTGGCCACCCCCGCATCGGAGGAAATCAGCAGCGGGTCGAAAGCGATGCCGGGGAAGTGCTCCCCGAGGCGCTCCCGCAGCGTGCCGTCCCAGTTGGAGATGATCCCGAGCGGCAGCCCCAGCCGGGCGAGAACCGCGGTATCCGGGAACGGGGCCCACGGCAGGGAACGGCAGGACAGGTAGATGCGCTCGACCAGGTCCGACTCCGGCAGGACGCCGAGGACGTCGAGGAAGCGCGCATTGAACTCCAGGTAGAAATCGCGGCCGGTCCGGTCGGGGGCCGGCAGCAGGTCGCGGGTCGCCCGATGGGCCCGGGCGATCTGCGCCTCGCTGGCGGCGATGCCGGCCCGGGCCAGTTCCGCGGCAAGCGCCGGCAGCAGGGCCGGCTTGTAGAGTAGCGTATCGGCGACGTCGAACAGAATCAGTTTGGCGGCCATGGTCTAGAACAGGTAGGAGTTGCCGGCGCCCGGCTCGATCTGATCGAGCGACTGCCCGGGATAGATGATGTCCAGGTAGATGCGGATGGCGGAACCATCCCTGACGGCAGGTTCCGCCGGCGCCCGGCCGAACAGGTATTCCTCGATGCCGTAGGCGACATCGTCAAAGCCGAGCTGGCTGCGGATCGAACTGGTCCCCGAATAGCGGCAGTTGACTTCGAACGGCACCAGCGCACCCTCGGCCGTGACGATCGACTGCAGGTTGCAGGGACCGCGGATGTCGAAATGCTCGACCATCCCTTGCAGAACCGGTGCCAGCAGGGCGTCGTAGGCGCGGGTCGCCTGGCAGCGTTCGGTCATCCCGGAGGAAAGCGCCCGCGCGAAGGTGGCATGGCCGTGCAGCCGGCGCCCCCGCGTCACGTAGAAAGCCGTGGTGATCTCCACCCCTTCGGCCAGCGCCTGGACCATGCAGGTGTCGTCGAAGGCCCGCGGGTCGGCCGGGTTGCGGAACAGCCCCCGCG
>VAUL01000102.1 GCA_005774545.1 Deltaproteobacteria bacterium
GGGGCTGGGGCTGACTGGCCGGCCCGGCTGGAGCGCGGGGTTCGCGGGGGGAGAAGGGCGGTTGGCGGCGGTTGGCGGGTGATTATCTCCCCTCCCGGGAAGCATGGGCATGACATAAAAAACAGGTGCCGGTTTGGATGGGCCGGCACCTGATGGTAAGGGGGGCGGGGAGACGGGAATCGGTGCGGCGTCCCCGGGAGCGCCTAAGCTTTGCCGCGCAGCCGGTCGATGCTCCAGGGGCCGCCCCCGGCGGCGGCCAGGTAAAGAAAGACGAAGCAGTAGGCGACGGCCAGCTCTCCCTGGTTGGCCAATGGCCAGAAGCCCTGGCCGGCATGGGCGATAAAGTAGGCGAAGGCCATCAGTCCCGAAAGGATGAAGGCCGTCCAGCGGGTGAAGAGCCCCACCAGCAGCAACAGGCCGCCGAAGAATTCGAGCACGCCGGCCAGGCCGATCAGCGAGAAGAGTTCCAGCGGCGGGCCGGGCATGGGCACGGGATAGTTGAAAAGCTTCTGGCCGCCGTGCTGCATGAAGAGAAAGGCGATGATCAGGCGCAGGAGGCTCAGGAGTTGGGGGGACAGGCTGTTGACGAGCGAGGCGTTGAGCATGGCGTACCTCCCGGCTAAAGAGCTACTGTTTCACCTCCATTATAGTCACTTCCGGGCTGGCCGTGAGGCAATCGTTTGCCATCTGTCTTTCGCCCCGATCCAGAACCGCGGGGCCTGCCGCCCCTGCACCCTGCCCGCCTGCGGCGGGTTCGCTGCGCCGGCCAGATGAAGGCCGGCCGGACGAAACTCGCTGCGCGCGAACATTCGTCCGGCGGATCGGCATTCATCCATCCGGCTCCGGCGGCGACGGTACGGGGGGGGAATAGCAGGCAACGCCAGGCGCGTTCAGCATGGGGGGCAGGGGAAGTACGTGAGGTGGCCCCGGAATTCAAAAAAAAGGCCCGCCTGACGACGGGCCTTGGTCTTTCAGTGGTCGTCGTGCTGCCGTTGCCAGCGCTTGATCTCCTGGCTGATCGCCTTCCATTTCTTCTTGTCAGCCAGCTGAAACGCCACATCCTGACGGTTTGCCGAATAAGCCAGTTGCGCCTGCTGCTTGAGATAGCTCTCCAGGCGGGCAGCCTCGAGCGTCCCGGCGGTCAGGGCGTCCCGCACGGCGCAGCCGGGCTCGTGCTCGTGCCGGCAGTCACCGAAGCGACAGCGCTTCGCGAGGGCGGCGATCTCCGGGAAGGTGCTCTCCAGTCCGTCCCGCCCTTCCCCCCACAGGTGAAGTTCCCGCAACCCCGGCGTGTCGATGACCAGGGCGCCACCGGGGAGGGGGAAGAGTTCCCGGTGGCTGGTGGTGTGGACGCCCTTGCCGACAGCCGTGCTGACCGGAGCGGTCGACTGGCGAACGGCGCCAGCCAGCCGGTTGAGCAGGGTCGATTTGCCCGCCCCCGAGGAGCCGAGCAGCACCAGGGTCTCACCGGCCCGCAGAAACGGCTCCAGCTCGGTGAGCCCATCGCCGCCGAGGGCGCTGGTGACCAGGACCGGAACCCCGAAGGCGATCGCTTCGATCTCGGCGCGGCGCGCTTGCGCTTCCGGGCAGAGATCGCCTTTGTTGAGGACGATGACCGGTGTCGCGCCGCTGTCGTACACCAGGGTCAGGTAGCGCTCGATGCGCCTCGGGTTATAGTCGCGATCCAGCCCGCAGACGATGATGGCGGTATCGACGTTGGCCGCCAGCACCTGGGCCGACGACGGCTGGCCGGAAAGGCTCTTCCGGCCCCCCGCGGCCGCACGCTTCAGAGTGGTCCGGCGGGGCAGCACCGCTTCGATGCGGACTCCGTCAGCGGCCGGGTCGGTGACCACCCAGTCGCCGACGACGGGCAGGGCTTCGGGGGAAGACGCCTGGCGCAGGTGGCCGGCCAGCGTGGCGAGTCTTTCCGTGTCGCCGGCCAGCAGGGCGTACCAGCCGCCCCCCGCCCGCACCACCCGGGCGGCGACGAGGCCTTGCTGCTCATAGGGTTGGAAGTGTTCTGCACCTGT
>VAUL01000103.1 GCA_005774545.1 Deltaproteobacteria bacterium
CCCCCCCCCCCCCCCCCCCTCCAGGAGAGGAGGAACCGCCATGTCCGGTCGCCGGCCTATCGACCTGATTCTCGCCGTCCTGCTGCTGACCCTCGCGGCGGCTGCCGTCCCAAGCCTCGCCGCCGCCCCCCCGGCGGCATGCGTTCCCACCCCTGAAAGCCAGGCCCTTGTCGGCGTTTGGGAATCGCGCGAGACCACCAGGGGCGGGTTGGGAATCATCATGGAATTTCGCCAGGACGGCGGCTGGGTGGACACCATCGGCGCCATCGTCGACACCCCGAGCAGCAAACCGGCGACGCCTACCGGTACGGTGACCTTCCCCTACGCCAACGGCATCCCCGCCTACGAACGGCAGACCGCCGAAGGGATCTCCCAGTTCCGCCTCCCCTTTCCGAAGCCATGGGGATGCTACCAGGTGGTCGGCAGCAAGCTGCGCCTGTGCCGGGCCGGCTGTCCGCCCGAGGAGGTCGACTACAAGGTCACGGCCACCACCCTGGAGATCACCGGCAAAACCAGCGGCAAGAAGACCACGCTCCACCGTGTCGACCCGGCATGGTACCGCCCGCCCAACGAGCAGGAGGTGGCGGCCATCCAGGAAGCGCTCAAGAACGACCCGGAGTTTCAGAAGTATCGGGCCGACGCCCGACAGGCCGAGCCCCCCCCGGTCGAGGTCGACTTGCCCGTCGTCAAAGTCCCGCGACTGCTGTCGCCGGCCGATGACGCGATCGTCGACAACGGCTGCCTCTCCCGGCAGGACGACATGACCTGGGAGTTCGACTGGGCGGAGGTGCGCAACGCCGCTAGGTACCGCCTGATCGTGCAGAGGGTCGGCGCGGCGCAGCCCGTTATCGACCTCGTCACCCGCGAATCGTTCCACCGGGCGACGGCCGCCGGCGGCTACGTGATCGACAGCAACCGCTATGGCTGGGAGTGGAAGGTGCAGGCCGAGATCGACGGCGTGTTCGACGAGTTCAGCATGGCCCGGGCCTTCGATGTCGAACCGGTCGACACCGACTGCCGGTGAAGGCGAGACGCGTAAATAGCACTGGCAATCGATTTAAATGATGTTTCGCAATTCGATTTTTCCCAACGATTTTTTCAGCACCCTCTCAATCTATCCCCGGATTTGCGGCTGACGTCTCCCCGGCGGCGGTTTGGGCGGCTCAGGGGACGCCCCCCTGCTCCAGCAGCCGGAAGATCGCGCGGTAGTACTTTTTGTCGCCGGTCTGCCGGTAGCGCTCGATCTGCTCGTAAAGCGCCGCATGGTCGAGCTGCGGGGCGCTCTGCTCCAGGGCGTACAGGGCCTCGGCGCCGTGATGCGGGTCGAGCAGGCTCTCGCGCAGCTCCTCGCGCTGGTGGAAGCGCAGCGCCTCCTCGCGGCTCATCCGCCGCTGGCCGCCCACCGCCGTGTTCAGGGCGGCCAGCAGCTCATCGTCGGCGCGCAGCTCCCCGGCGAGGTGCCGCACCTGCCGGGCGCGCGCGGCACAGGGTTTCATCTTGCGCACCTGTTCGAATTCGGCGCGCAGCTCCGGGGGGAGCGGCAGCCCCTTGAAGGCCGCATCAGGGAGGGCCGCGATCTGCTGAGCCAGTTCGACCACCGCCTCGGCCGCCAGCTTGCGCTGGGTGCGACTGGGGCGTTCGCTATCGGGGGGGAGACGTCGCATTGGCAGAACCTTTCCGTCGTTTGAAAAATGCGGTGGCCCCGGGGGAGCCGGCTAATAAAGGAAGGGGATCAGCTTGCGCACCCGCTGGCGATAGGCGGCATAGCCGGGGAAGATCGCCAGCAGCCAGCGCTCCTCGAGGGACGCCTTGCGGTCGAGCAGGAGCAGGAGCAGCAGCGCCCAGCCCAGGGTCAACACGCCCCGCACCAGGAACGCCCAGCCCAGGGCGGCAAGGAAGAGTCCGGCGTAGATCGGGTGACGCACCAGGCGGTAGGGGCCGCGCTCGAGGAGCACGCTGCCGGCCCGCGGGCAGGCCAAGGGGGTGAGGTTGCGGCCGAGCCCAACCGCCCCGGTCAGGGCCAGCCCGAGCCCCGCGGCCAGCAGCACCGCGCCGAAGACCC
>VAUL01000057.1 GCA_005774545.1 Deltaproteobacteria bacterium
CTCCCCGCCCTGACCGGCAGCCAATCAAGTAGCTGAGCTTTTTTGTCGGATATTGACCCCGGTCATGTTTCCGGCGCGGCGGTTTGCGTATTCTGGGCTCAAGACACGGGAGCAAAGGAGCCTGACACCATGAACCTGCCCGACAACATTGGCGACGAAGCCATCAACAAAGTAATCGCCGAGCATCCGGCCATCGGCGCGATCCTACAAAAATACGACATCGGCTGCGTCACCTGCGGCGTCGGCATCTGCCTGGTCAAGGACGTGGTCGCCATTCACGCCCTCGGTCCCGACGTCGAAGCCCGGATCGAACAGGACATCATCGCCTATCTCAACGCAGATAACGCCTGAAGGAAAGGAACCGAACCATGAGCCATCTCGCCTGCGGGTGCCCCGGCGCCCACGTCCGTACCATCGATCGTCAGGAAACCGGCCAGGAGCACCCCCAGGGGAAGCCGGTATCCGAACTGCGCCAGTGGCCGACCCAGCTGCATCTGGTGCCGCCGACCGCCCCCTACCTGCAGAACGCGCACCTGCTGATCGCCGCCGACTGCGTGCCGTTCGCCTACGCCGACTTCCACCGCGACTTCATCAAGGGGCGCGTCCTGGTCAACGCCTGCCCGAAACTCGACGACACCAGCCCCTATGTCGACAAACTGGCGACGATCATCGCCCGCAACGACATCCGGTCGGTGACCGTGACGATCATGGAAGTCCCCTGCTGCCGGGGGCTGGCGCTGTTCGCCCAGCAGGCGATCGCCAAATCCGGCAAGGACGTGCCGCTCGAAGTGGCGGTCATCGGCATCGACGGCGAGAGGAGAAGCTGACATGGCGACCGACGTAACCCGGGTCATGGTCGAAGAGCACCGATTGATCCTGCGGATGATCGCACTGGTGGAGCACAACACCGCGCGACTCGAGGCCGGACGCTTTGACGACTGGCACTTCTACCTGGATGCGGTCGACTTCATCCGCAACTATGCCGACCGTTTCCACCACGCCAAGGAGGAGGACGTCCTGTTCGTCGAACTGGTCGGGAACGGCATGCCGGCGAAGCGTTCGCCGATCGAGGCGATGCTGATCGAGCACGACCGGGGCCGGGTGCACGTGCTCGCCATCGAGGCGGCGGCGAAACAGGCGCTGGCCGGTGAACCCGGACAGGAAGCGATCCTCGCCGAACACGCGAACGGGTATGCGGCACTGCTGCGCGGGCATATCGAGAAGGAAGATACGATTCTCTACCCCCTCGCCGAGCGCGTGCTGCCGGCGGAGATCCGCGGAAGGATGCTGCAGGCCTACGCCGCGGCCGCGGCCCAAACCCCGGGCCTCGAGGAGAAGTACCGGCAGCTGGTGGCGCGCTACGAAGCGCAGCGCGCGGCCTGACCGGCCGGAACTGTCGCGTCAGCGTCAAGGGCGGCCGGAAGGCCGCCCTTGACGCTTCTCCGGGAAGGGTCCGGCCGCCACCGGTTCCGCCGTTGACTTTTTAGAGTATTTACTCTAAAAATAACGCAACGCCCCCCGGAGGTGCCCCATGAACGTCCTGCTGATCCAGCCGCCCAGCCAGACCCCGCTGATGGACCAGGTCTACCTGTTCGAACCGCTGGCCCTCGAATACCTCGGCGCCGGGGTGCAGTTGGACGGCCACCGCGTCCGCCTGCACGACGCCCGCCTCGACCCCGACATCGAGCGTGCGGTCCGCGAGTTCCGGCCGGACGTCGTCGGCCTGACAGCCTTTACCAGCCACCTGAACATCGTCAGGGCGCTGGCGGCTTCGATCCGCCGGCTCAGCCCCGGGACCTTCCTGGTGATCGGCGGGCATCATGCCACGGTGGTCCCGGAGGATTTCAACGATAGCGCCTTCGACCTGGTGGTGATCGGCGAAGGGGTGATGGCGCTGCGGGAGATCCTGCGCGAACTGGCGGGGGCACGGGATTTCCGCACGATCTCCGGCCTCGGCCTCCCGGATCCGGCGGGGATGCACTTCACCCCGCCGCGGCCCTACACCCCCCTGGACGAGCTGCCGCTCCCCGACCGCAGCCTGACGGCGGCCTGGCGCGCGCACTATTTCAGCGAGTGGTTCAAGCCGCTGGCCTCGGTCCGCACCTCGCTGGGCTGCACGGCGCGCTGCACCTTCTGCGCGCTCTGGGCCATCACCGGCGGCAGGTACCTGCGCCGCGATCCGGCCCTGGTGGTCGAGGAACTCCGGGGGATTGCCGAAGAGAACGTCTTCTTCTGCGACGACGAGTCGATGTGCGACACCCGGCGTATGGACCGGCTCGCCGACCTGATCGCCGCGGCGGGGATCCGCAAGCGCTACTTCCTGTATGCGCGCGTCGACACCATCGTCAGGCACCCCGGGCTGTTCGCCAAGTGGGCCCGGCTCGGCCTCGCGCAGGTTTTCGTGGGGATGGAGGATTTCTCCGACGAGCGCCTGGCCGCGATGAAGAAGGGGGTGACCACCGATCAGCAGGCCGAGGCGGCGAGGATCCTCAGGGAACTCGGGGTGATGATGTACGCCTCGTTCATGGTCGATCCCGCGTACACCCGCGAGGACTTCCGGGCGCTGAGCGCCTACATCCGCAAGCTCAAGCTCACCTACGCCACCTTCACGGTGATGACGCCCCTGCCCGGCACCGAACTGCACGCCTCGCGCCGCCACGAACTGCTCAGCGGCAAGCCCGAGTTGTACGACATGCTGCATGCCCTGCTGCCGACGCGGCTGCCGCTCCCCGAGTTCTACGGGGAATTGGCCCGGCTCTACGCCGGCGCCGTGCCGATGTACCGGTCGCTGCCGACCCTGCTGCGCTACGGACTGCACGGCCTGCTGCTGCGCCTGCGCCTGTTCGGGGTCTTCCTGCAGCGGGTGCGGGCCGCCCACCTCGATTACTGAAAGGCACCGACATGACCACCCGCGAGCGGATCATCGACACGGCCCTCGAGCTGTTCAACGCCAGCGGCACCAGGGCGGTGACCACCAACCACATCGCCGCGGCCATGGGGATCAGCCCCGGCAACCTCTACTACCACTTCCGCAACAAGGAAGCGATCATCCGGGCGATCTTCGCCCGGATGCACGAGGTCGGCACCCGCGAGTACCTGGCGATCAACGCCGAACGGGGCCCGGGCACGGCGGCGACGATGGCCGAGACCTTCGTCATGATCCAGCGGTTCAACTGGCGTTACCGCTTCTTCAAGCGCGAACTGACCGCCCTGGTCATGGCCGACCCGCTCCTCGGCGAACAGTTCGTCGCCTCCCACCGGGCCAACCTGGCCATGGTCGACGCGGCCCTCGAGCGCTCGATCACCCAGGGCTTCCTGGTACCGCTTGCCGAACCGGCGCGCCGGCTGCTGGCCGAGCAGGTCTGGATGATGACCCTCTTCTGGCTGAACTACCTGGAGATCGGCGGTGAGGAGGTGAACGACGAAACCCTCCAGCGCGGGATCGACCACCTGCAACTCCTGCTGGGCAACTACCTGACCGACGCGGCGAAGCAGGCGCTGGCGAACAGCTGACGCGGCACCCCGCGAGGACCGGCGCGGCGATCAGTGCCCCGCCTGCTCCCCCCAGAGCTCCTTGAGCCGCCGGTCGCGGCCGCACCCCCAGCGATAGTAGTTGTAGCGGACCGGGTTGTTCTTCGCATAGTCCTGGTGGTAGCTCTCCTCCCCCCTGATCGGGTAGAAGGTCGATGCCGCAAGGACCGGCGTGACCACGGCCCGGTTCGGGAAACGTGCCGCGACCCGGCGCTTCGATTCCTCGGCGAGCGCCCGTTCGCGGTCGTTGGCCACGAAGATGGCCGTCCGGTAGCTCTCGCCGCGGTCGCAGAACTGCCCGCCGGCATCGAACGGATCGATGTTCACCCAGTAATGGTCGAGCAGCTGCCGGTAGCTGACCTTCTGCGGATCGTAGGTGATCTCGACGGCCTCGTAGTGCCCCTCGTGGTTGCCGTTATAGGTCGGATCCTTCAGCGTGCCGCCGGTAAAGCCGGAAATCACGCCGGTCACCCCGGGGAGTTTTTCGAAATCCGCCTCCATGCACCAGAAGCAGCCGCCGGCAAAGATCGCCGTGGCGGCCCGGGCGCCGCCGGCCCCGGCCAGCAGCAGCATCAGCGGCAGCAGGACAACGATGCGCAACCCCTGCATAAGGCCTCCTTTTCGCGACGTGCGAATATTCCCGCTTGCCCTTTTTCCCTTTCTATTGTGCCACAACTCGCCCCGGTTGCCGAACCCGGCCTACCACTGGAAGGGGCGCGGCGGCATGCTAGAATTTAATCAACGCAGCACCGCTCCAAAGGAGGATGCCATGAGCAGAGCACCCTGTTCCCAATGCGGCCACCTGTGGCAGGAAGACGACCTGGTGCCGCGCGAGGATAACGGCCAGCCGGTCTGCCCGCCGTGTTCGGGGCTGCTGGCCGACGAGGATCTCGACTGCCGCTACGACGAAACCGGCTGACCGGTTCCATTCCTTTCCCGTTGCCGGCTGCGGCCATTCCCCCTAGAATGGCCGCAGCCGTTTGATCCCCCCGAAGCGAGGCGCCATGACCGAACTCACTCCCCGGCAGCAGACCGGCCAGGACCTGCTCAAGGACGTTGCCCGCCGCATCGCCGCCCAGCACGGCCTGCGCCCCGACACGATCGAATGGATCGAGCTGTACGACGGCTGGTGGCTGACCGTCAGCGATGCCGGTCACACCGTGCGCGTGGTCTTCTCCCTCGACGAGATCGAGGACTTCGCTGCGGAGGGCGACGGCGCCGGCGGCTCGAAGCGCAAGATCCGCGACGCCTTCGCCAGCCTGGCGATGTAGGCGAGCAGCGTCGACCTGCCGCCCGAAGAGCTGCGCGAATCGCCGCCCGGCACTGTGCAATTGCACACCATTTTACTACTCAATACAACGTAACTGCCTGATTTATCGAAGATTAGAAAGATTTTTTTTGACTTCAAGCGAAGCACCGACGTATAAAGGGACCATTCATTACCAAAAAAGTAGTGATACACGACAAGACTAAACCATCCGCGAGGGTGGGGCGGAAAGCCTAGGGTCTCCACGAGACAGCCGGGATGCCGAAATATCACGGACGATATTCGGCCCCCGGCTTTTTTGTGCCCGAAATCGCGCAAACGGAGAACGGTACCCCCTTGAATAGCTGACGCACCGCCCCGCAGGGGCACGACCGGGCGGCCCCGCAGGCACCCGGCAACCAGTGATAAACGATAATACTAAACCATCCGCGAGGATGGGGCGGAAAGCCTAGGGTCTCACGCAGACAGCCGGGTTGCCGAAATATCACCCCCGATATCAGGCAACCCGGCTTTTATTTTCAGACAGGCTGCAGACGGCAGCCGGCAACGAACCGAAGGAGATCCAGTGCATACCACGACCCGTCACAGGAAACAGCACACCTCGTCAAACGCTTTCGGCTTCACCCCGTCAGCGAAAGGAGCATGCATGAAGATTGTCAGCCGATGGCCGATGCTGCTCGCCTTTGCCATGGTACTGGCAGGCGTCCAACTGACCACCGTGACCAAGGCCCACGCCCAGTCGTCCTATTTCACCAGCCGGGGCTGCGTCAGTTGCCATCCGGCCCCGACCACTGCAACCTGCGCGGGATGCCATCAGCACAGCGGCACCCTGACCGCCACCAAGAACAAGACCACCGCCTACGCCCCCGGCGAGACGGTTTCGATCACCCTGAGCGCCTCCGGGGCCCGGACCGGCTGGATCGGTGCGCGCCTGTATGACCAGAACGGCATCGAGATCGCACGCTCCACCGGCAACCAGAGCGGCATGGGCGGCGCGACCCTTTACCCGGCGGTTCTCTCGGCTCCGGCACCGGCCACCGCGGGGACCTACGCCTGGCGGATGGCCTATTTCGGCAATGTCAACGGCACAGGAACCCGCGACGTACACGGCGAGAAATCGGTGAGCGTGTCGATCAGCGTCGCCTCACCGGACACCACCGCGCCGACGGTTTCGGCCTTCACCCTGCCGGCCACCGCGACCGCCCTGACCGTACCGGTCACCAGTTTCACCGCCACCGACAACACCGCCGTCACCGGCTACCTGGTCACCACCAGCGCCGCCGCGCCGCTGGCCACCGCCGCCGGCTGGACCGCCACGGCGCCGGCTTCGGTGACCGCCCCGGCCGAGGGCCCCGTGACCTTCTACGCCTGGGCCAAGGATGCCGCCGGCAACGTCTCCCTGTCGCGCAGCGCCACGGTCACCATCACCCTCCCCGACACCACCGCGCCGACGGTTTCGGCCTTCACCCTGCCGGCGACCGCAACCGCCCTCACCGTACCGGTCACCAGCCTGACCGCGACCGACAACATCGCCGTCACCGGCTACCTGGTCAATAACAGCGCGACCAAGCCGCTGGCCACCGCCGCCGGCTGGAGCGCCACGGCGCCCGCTTCGGTGACCGCGCCGGCCGCCGGGATCGTGAGCTTTTACGCCTGGGCCAAGGATGCCGCCGGCAACGTCTCCCTGTCGCGCAGCGCCACGGTCACCATCACCCTCCCCGACACCACCGCGCCGACGGTTTCGGCCTTCACCCTGCCGGCGACCGCAACCGCCCTCACCGTACCGGTCACCAGCCTGACCGCGACCGACAACATCGCCGTCACCGGCTACCTGGTCAATAACAGCGCGACCAAGCCGCTGGCCACCGCCGCCGGCTGGAGCGCCACGGCGCCCGCTTCGGTGACCGCGCCGGCCGCCGGGATCGTGAGCTTTTACGCCTGGGCCAAGGATGCCGCCGGCAACGTCTCCCTGTCGCGCAGCGCCACGGTCACCATCACCCTCCCCGACACCGCTGCGCCGACGGTTTCGGCCTTCACCCTGCCGGCCACCGCGACCGCCCTCACCGTGCCGGTCACCACGCTGACCGCCACCGACAACGTTGCCGTCACCGGCTACCTGGTCACCACCAGCGCCACCAAGCCGCTGGCCGCCGACACCGGCTGGAGCAGCCTCAAGCCGACGGCCGTGACCGCCCCGGCCGCCGGCCCCGTGACCTTCTACGCCTGGGCCAAGGATGCCGCCGGCAACATCTCGGCCGCCCTCAGCGCCACCGTGACCATCACCCTGCCGGATGCCATCGCGCCGACGGTTTCGGCCTTCACCCTGCCGGCGACCGCGACCACCCTCTCCGTGCCGGTCACCGGCTTCACCGCCAGTGACAACGTCGCCGTCACCGGCTACCTGGTCACCACCAGCGCCACCAAGCCGCTGGCCACCGCCGCCGGCTGGACCGCCGCGGCGCCGGCCGCGGTGACCGCCCCGAGCGCCGGCACCGTGACCTTCTACGCCTGGGCCAAGGATGCCGCCGGCAACGTCTCGGCCGCCCTCAGCGCCGTCGTGGCCATCACTCTGCCCGACACCGCGGTGCCGACGGTTTCGGCCTTCACCCTGCCGGCGACCAGCACCAGCCTGACCGTACCGGTCACCACGCTAACCGCCAGCGACAACACCGCCGTCACCGGCTACCTGGTCAACACCAGCGCCACCAAACCGCTGGCCGCCGATGCCGGTTGGAGTGCCGTCGCCCCGACCGCGGTGACCGCCCCGAACGCCGGCACCGTGACCTTCTATGCCTGGGCACAGGATGCCGCCGGCAACGTTTCGCTGTCGCGCAGCGCCACCGTGACCATCACCCTGCCGGCGGAAACCGTCGCGCCGACGGTCGACACCTTCACCCTGCCGGCCACGGCCACCGCTCTCAGCGTACCGGTGTCCAGCTTCACCGCCAGCGATAACGTCGCCGTCACCGGCTACCTGGTCACCACCAGCGCCACCAAACCGCTGGCCTCCGCCGCCGGCTGGGCCGCCGCGGCACCGACCGCGGTGACCGCCCCGAGTGCCGGCACCGTGACCTTCTACGCCTGGGCCAAGGATGCCGCCGGCAACATCTCGGCCGCCCTCAGCGCCACCGTGACCATCACCCTGCCGGATGCCATCGCGCCGACGGTTTCGGCCTTCACCCTGCCGGCGACCGCGACCTCCCTCACCGTACCGGTCTCCAGCTTCACCGCGACCGATAACCTCGGCGTTACCAGCTACCTGGTCAACAACAGCGCCACCAAGCCGCTGGCTTCCGCCGCCGGCTGGAGCGCCACGGCGCCGGCCAGCGTCACCGCCCCGAACGCCGGCACCGTCATCTTCTACGCCTGGGCACAGGATGCCGCCGGCAACGTCTCGCTGTCGCGCAGCGCCACCGTGACCATCACCCTGCCGGCGGAAACCGTCGCGCCGACGGTCAGCGCCTTCACCCTGCCGGCGACCTCGACCACCCTCACCGTACCGGTGACCAGCTTCACCGCCAGCGACAACGTCGCCGTCACCGGCTACCTGGTCAACCGCAGCGCCACCAAGCCGCTGGCCACCACCGCCGGCTGGAGCGCCGTCAAACCGACCCGCGTCACCTCGCCCGTCGCCGGGACCGTGACCTTCTACGCCTGGGCCAAGGACGCCGCCGGCAACGTCTCCGACGCCCTCAGCGCCACGGTGCTCATCGACAACCTCGCGCCGACGGTCAGCGCCTTCACCCTGCCGGTGACCGCGACCGCCCTCACCGTGCCGGTGACCAGCTTCACCGCGACCGACAACCTCGGCGTCACCGGCTACCTGGTCACCACCAGCTACGTCAAGCCCCTGGCTTCCGCCGCGGGCTGGAGCGCCGCCGCCCCGGCCAGCGTCACCGCAGCGGGCACCGGCTACGTGACCTTCTACGCCTGGGCCAGGGATGCCGCCGGCAACGTCTCCCTGTCGCGCAGCGCCCGGGTCAAGATCACCCTGCCGCCGGAAACCGTCGCGCCGACGGTCAGCGCCTTCACCATGCCGGCCAGCAGCACCAGCATCCTCGTGCCGGTTTCCAGCCTGACGGCCAGCGACAACGTCGCCGTCTCCGGCTACCTGATCAACCGCAGCGCCACCAAGCCGCTGGCCACCGCCCCCGGCTGGAGCGCCGTCAAACCGACCCGCGTCGTTTCCCCCGTGACCGGGACCGTGACCTTCTACGCCTGGGCCAAGGATGCCGCCGGCAACGTCTCCGAGGCCCTCAGCGCCACGGTGAACATCGATCCTCTGGCGCCGCGGATCAGCGCCTTCACCCTGCCGGCGACCGCCACCGCCCTCACCGTGCCGGTGTCCAGCTTCACCGCCACCGACAACCTCGGCGTCACCGGCTACCTGGTCAACCGCAGCTACCTCAAGCCGCTGGCTTCCGCCGCCGGCTGGAGCGCCGCCGCACCGACCGAGGTAACCGCCCCGGCGGCCGGCTACGTGACCTTCTACGCCTGGGTCAAGGATGCCGCCGGCAACGTCTCGCTGTCGCGCAGCGCCCGGGTCAACATCACCCAACCGGCGAATACGGATACCGTCAAGCCGGTCCTGACCCTCTCGACGCTGGCCGACGACACGGTCACCAACAACCCGACCCTCAACGTCAGCGGCCGGGCCACCGACAACATCGGCCTGAAATCGGTGGCGGTCAACGGCGCCATCGTCCCGGTCGCCAGCGACGGCCGCTTCAGCACGGCCCTGACCCTGAACGAGGGGGCCAACGCCATCACCGTGGAAGCCGTCGATGCGGCGGGGAACCGCACCATCGCGAACCTGTCGGTCACCTACCAGCCGCTCGCTCCGGTACTGTCGATCGCCGTGCCGGCCGACAACCTGGTCACGGCCCAGGGCATCCTCGCCGTCTCGGGAACGACCGTGGCCCACTCCACCATCACGGTCAGCGTCAACGGCAAGAACCCGCAGGTCGCCACGATCAGCGGCAACACCTTCAGCGCCAGCGTCTACCTGACGCCCGGCCTCAACACCGTCGCGATCGATGCCGTCGATACCACCGGCAACGTCTGCAACGCCAAGCGCACGGTCATTTACGACAACAGCAACCCGACCCTGGCCATCACCGAGCCCGGCGAGGACAAGACCACCGGCGATCCGGCGCTGACCCTCAAGGGGAAGGTGGCCGACAGCCTCAGCGACGTGACCGTCACGGTCGCCATGGACGGCAAGAGCTTCACCCCGGCCGTGAACGACAGCGGCTCCTTCGAGCAAAAGCTCACCTTCACCACGGCGAAGCAGTACACCATCGTCGTGACCGCCACGGACGCGGCCGGGAACAAGGTTTCCACCAGCCGCAACGTGATCTACAAGGAGGATTGATCCGGTCCGTCCGGGCAGTCCCGACCGACGCAGCGACAAAAGGGCGGCCTTCATGGCCGCCCTTTTGTCGCGATGCGGGAACGTGATATCCTGCACCATCCGCAGCCACGACAAAGGACGACAGACTTTCAGGAGGACATGGCATGGCAAAAGCTTCCGACACGTTGGCGAAAATCCTCGGCCTGGTGCTCCTGGTCGGCGGCGCCGGGCTGGCCTTCTGGGGCTACCAGATGTCCCAGTCGGTGGTCGCCCAGTTCTCCCGGGCGATGACCGGCGCGCTCCCCGACGCGGTGATGTACCGCTACATCGGCGGCGCGGTGGCGGCCGCGGTCGGGCTCTTCCTGCTGGTCAAAAAGTAGGCGGGCCGAGCCGCTATGAAGCTGTCGCTGGCGGGCAGGGGACTGCTCGCCGTCACCGTCCTTTTGCTCCTGCTCCTCTGCCGGCCCCTGGCGGTTCGGGCCGAGGACGACTATGTCGCCTACCCCCCGCTCCCCGCCGGCTACAGTTCCATCAAGGTCTATGACCGCCACGGCCGCTTCGCCGGGCGGATCCTCCCCGAGGAACGCCGCTGGGTGACGCTCGACCGGATTCCGCGCTTTCTGCAGGAGGCCCTGATCGCCATCGAGGATGCCCGTTTCTACGAGCATGGCGGCATCGACCTGCGCGGCATCGCCCGGGCCCTGGTCAAGGACGTGGTTTCGGGGCGGCTGGTCGAGGGCGGCTCGACCATCACCCAGCAACTGGTCAAGAACAAGCACCTCTCCGCGGAGAAGACCATCGACCGCAAGGTCCAGGAGGGGCTGCTGGCGATGGAATACGAGAAGAAGTACAGCAAGCAGCAGATCCTGGAGATGTACTTCAACGAGATCTATTTCGGCAACGGCGCCTGGGGGCTGGCCCAGGCCGCCCGGCTCTACTTCGACAAGAACCCCGAGGAGTTGAACGACGGCGAATGCGCCGTGCTGGCCGGCGTGCCGAAGAACCCCGGGCGCTACAATCCCTGGGGGAAGCCCGAGGACGTCGCCCTGCGCCGCAACCTGGTCCTGGCCCGCATGAAGGAGCTGCGGCTCATCACCCCGGCGCGGGAGCAGACGCTGCGGGCCGAACGGGTCAAGCCGGTCAGGAACGGGGAGGCGCCGCAGTACCTGGCACATCTGCGCCGCAAGCTGGTCGAGTGGTACGGCCCGCAGGTGATCGACGACGGCGGCCTCGACATCACCGCCGCGCTGGATATCGATCTGCAGAAACTGGCGGAGAAGACCCTGAAGGAGGGGGTGGAAAGACTGGGGCCCGACCTGCAGGGCGCCCTGCTCTGCATCGACCCGCACACCGGAGATGTGCTGGCGGTCGCCGGCGGCCTCGATTTTCCCAAAAGCACCTACAACCGCGCCTTTTTTGCCCAGCGCCAGCCCGGCTCGGCGATCAAGCCGCTGATCTACGCGGCGGCCCTGGAGCAGGGGGCCACCGCCGCCAGCCGCTGGGACGACACGCCGGTCGCCTACGACCGCGGCAACCGCCAGAGCTGGACGCCGCGCAACTACCGGGGCGAGGTCTTCGGCTCCCTGACCCTGCGGGACGCCCTGGCCCACTCCAACAACGTCATCACGGTCAAGCTGCTCGACATCATCGGCGTCCCTTACTTCGTCGAGTTCGCCCGCGGCCTGGGACTCCCCCTGCGCACGCCCAACGACCTCTCCCTGGCCCTCGGCACCGACGAGGTCACCCTCCACGACCTGGTGCTGGCCTATACCCCTCTCGCCACCGGCGGGCTGCAGCCGAAGGCGCGCACCGTCCTGCGCATCCACGACCGCAAGCGCGGCGTCGGCGCCGACCTCCCCCTGGAGACCGTGCCGGTCCTGTCGCCGGGCGCGGCCTACATCACCACCCGGATCCTCCAGGACGTGCTAACCACCGGCACCGCCAAATCCCTGAAAAAGTTCGCCGCGGAACGGCCGGCGGCCGGCAAGACCGGCACCACCGACGATTACCGCGACGCCTGGTTCATCGGCTACACGCCGCAGCTGGTCGCCGGCGTCTGGGTCGGCCACGACACGCCGAAGCCCGAGGGGCGGGGGTTTACCGGCGGGGCGGTGGCCGCGCCGATCTGGGAGCGGTTCATGCGCCGGGCGCTGGCCCAGAGCCCCGCCACCGACTTCCCCCAGCCGGACACCGTCCTGGCCGTCGCCATCGATCCGCGGACCGGCTACCTGGCTACGGACGGCTGCCCGGAGATCCGCGACGAATATTACATCTCCGGCACCGAGCCGGCAGCCTACTGTCCCGAACACGCCGGGGACCCCGTGGCACCGGCACCACCGCCGGCCGCCACCGCCCCCTGAGCCGCCCGCCATTTCCGGCTTGCATTCTGCCGCCACCGCGCTACCATATATGACGAATTTTATCCCGCATCCTAGACAACTGGAGGCATTGCCATGGCCCTGACATGGACGGAAGACCTCACGGTCGGCTACGGCCTGATCGACGCCCAGCACCGGGAGCTGTTTGCCCGCTACAACAGCCTGCTGCAGGCTTGCAGGGACGGGAAAGGGCGCGAGGCGATCGAGCCGGTGCTCGATTTCCTGGTCGAGTACGTGACCGTGCACTTCGCCGAGGAGGAACGCTTCATGGAACGCTACGCCTTCCCCGAGCGCGACGAGCATATCCGGCAGCATCGCGACCTGTTCCGCCAGGTCGATGAGGTCCGCCGGGAGCTCCGCGAAAGAGGGGCCTCGGTCGCGGTAACCACCTCCATCAGCCATTCGCTGCTCAACTGGCTGCTCAGGCACGTCAAGCAGACCGACGTCAAGCTGGGCCGGTTCCTGGCGGCGAAAGCCGCCTGAAAACGCAACGGGCCGGAGGTAGCGACCTCCGGCCCGAACTCCCCGCCACAACGGGGGGGTGCTTTACTTGCCTTCCGTCAGCGGCGCGCAGGTCCACCCTTCCTGCCCCTTCTCCAGAATCAGCAACCGCTCCGCGGCGACCCCCTGGGCCAGCAGGTAGTCGTAGGTCCGGGTCGCGCCGCCGGCGCCGCGCGGACAGATGATCACCACCGGGTCGGCATTCCCCCTGATCTGCTCGATTACAGCCTTGAGCTTGGCGGTATCGGCTTCGCCCTTGACCGGGTAGGCGTAGGTCGGCACGGCGCCCTTGATGTGATGGCGGGCAAAGTCCTCTTCGACCTGGATGTCGACCAGATTGGTCGGCTGGCCCGCAGTCAGGCGCTCCTGGAGTGCCGCCGCGGAGATATAGTTGTACTTCGGCGCTTCGGCGGCGACGGCGAGGCCGCAGAGGGCGCAAAGGGCGAGGGTCAACACGATGAGACGGCGCAGGAACATGATGGACTCCTTGGTGGGTTGATGGCCGGCCGGGGGCTTGAGCCAAAGACAAGGTAAGACCCGGGCAGGGGAGTGGCAAGTAAAAATATCGTGCGGCCGCAAAATTTTACGAGGCAACACCGGCCGCTCTTGCCGGACATGCCGCCGCACGCGACAGCCGCGGATTTTTCTGCTAGATTTCCCGGTGCGGGGAGCCCCGCCCAGACCTTTGCCGCTTCCGGAGGAAAACCATGCCCAGTTTCGACGTCGTCTCCAAGGTCGACATGCAGGAAATCGACAACGCCGTCAACCAGACGCGCAAGGAGATCGAGCAGCGCTACGACTTCAAGGGGACCCACAACGAGATCAACCAGGAGAAGGACGCCCTGGTGATCCTCGCCGCCGACGACTACAAGCTCGCCGCCGTCATCGACGTCCTCAAGGGGAAGCTGGTGCGCCGCGGCATCTCCCCAAAATGCCTCGACTTCGGCAAGAAGGAACCGGCCTCGCACGGCGCCGTGCGCCAGCGCGCGGCCATCGTCCAGGGGATTGACAAGGAGCGCGCCAAGGAGATCGTCAAGGTCATCAAGGAGAGCAAGCTCAAGGTCCAGGGGCAGATCATGGAGGATCAGGTGCGGGTCAGCGGCAAGCAGATCGACGACCTGCAGGAGGTCATCCAGCTGCTCAAGGGACAGGATTTCGGCATCGAGCTGCAGTTCGTGAACATGCGCAGCTAGGCTGACGGGGTGCGTTCTCCGCTCCCGGTCGGGAACCAGCCCTGTCGGTGACTGCACGCAGGACTGCCATGACGGCCTCCGCCCTCGCCTTGCTGTTGCGCGCTGTTGCCCTGCTGCTGCTCGGCTTCACCGGCTACTGCCTGCTCCTCTACTGGCGCCAGGAGCAGATGTATTTCTTCCCCGAACGCGCGCCGCTGGCACAAGTCGAGCGCGAAGCGCACGCCGCCGGCTTCCGGCTCTGGCCGGAGACCGGTGCCGGCTACCGGGCCCTGGTCGCGGAACCGGCCGGAGCGACCGTCGGCACCTGCCTGGTCTGGCACGGCAATGCCGGCTCCGCCCGGCAGCGCGACTACCTGGCCGCGCCGCTGCTCGCACAGGGGTGGCGGGTCGTGGTGGCGGAATATCCCGGCTACGGCGCGCGACCGCCCGGCAGCTGGCGCGAAACCGACCTGATCGCCGATGCCAAAGAACTCACGGTCCACGTTTACAGTCGTTTTGGCGGCCCGGTGATCTTCATGGGCGAATCGCTCGGCGCGGCCTTTGCCGCCGCGGTCGCCGGCGACCCGGCCCGCCC
>VAUL01000104.1 GCA_005774545.1 Deltaproteobacteria bacterium
AGTACGAACAGCAAGTCCAACCCTTAACCGTGTCCACTTTTTGTGGGTAAGATCAAGCCCCAAGTCTTGACCGTACCATCGGCCATAAGTGCAACGGTGTGCCAATTCCCCACAGAAATGGCCATCACGGGGCCATCCAACCCCACAACGGTTACTGGCGTTGGCCTATCGGTCGTCGTCCCATCACCAAGTTGCCCAACTGCGTTATTGCCCCAAGCCTTGACCGTACCATCGGACAGCAGAGCCACTGTGAAATCAAAACCTGCACCGATTGCCGTCACTCCGGACAACCCCGATACAGTCACAGGCGTGAAGCTACGGTTTGTTGTACCCGTTGTACCGTCACCAAGCTGCCCATATTCGTTATTTCCCCAAGCCTTGACCGTACCATCGGCCATAAGGGCAACGGTGTGCGTAGAACCCTGCGCAATACCCACCGCAGGACCACCTAGACCGACCACCGTCACCGGAGTATGACCATAATTGGTTGTGCCATCTCCCAACTGGCCAACGTCATTCTCCCCCCACGTCTTGACCGTACCATCGGCTAGAAGCGCGACCGTGTTATGCACTTTTGAATCAAGTGCCGTCACCGGACCGCCGAGGCCACTTACCTTCATAGGTGGTGTGGAGCCGTCATCATTTGGCGGCCACAATCTGTGATCCCCCCAAGCGACAACCGTACCATCAGCCATAATGGCAAATCCGGCAGTAGGCCCTGCTGCAATGGCCGACACCGGCCCACCCACGCCACTCACCTTCATAGGCGGGCTGAAACTGTTGCTCCAACCTAGGATATCTATCCCCCAAGCCTTCACCGTACCGTCGGCCATGAGGACTACCGTATGGGAATCTCCCACCGCTACCTGTGGCAGAACGGCCTGCGCCACCGCGGCGTACAGGATCAGACAAACAAACAGCGACACCGCCACCATTAAGACATTAGGCCTTGTGCATGGACGATTCATAGAAATTCCCTTTGGCTCCCAAACCATACATTCAACCAAAGCTAAAAACACCGGCACTAGTACAAATTTGTCGCATTAAATTTACACTTACAAAATCCAACTCAATTTTTAAAATCAACTTCATTTATATTCACAAAACATAATTTCGACAAAACGACACAAAGAAAACATAGTGCCACAAAAAAACCGGCAGCATATACAGAAAGATGAGCAATCGCAGCGGCAATACCGAAAACTCCACTTGCCGCCCCTATTAAAATAAATAAAATATGTAGTTTACCATTTTTATTAACCACGCTATTAATTACAAGCTCCACAGAAATACCATAGCTCAAGAGCGGTATGGCGCATGATAAACAAAACAATGACGTTATCCTAAGTCCACTTAGACTATCAAGACCAAGGAGCGAAAATAGAGCGCCCACACAGTTCACCAAAAGAGCACTTGCCGCCACTATCCCTGGCTGTTTTATGCGAATATTTTTCAAACCAGTCATTTGTTTCTCCCATTCAGAGGTCAGCCATTGAGGGCGCGCTCCAACCTAGAACGGTCTCAAACTGCCCCCTTTCCAAACCGCACACACATCGGCATCCAAAACGCAAAAACACCGCCCTCGGCATGCCCCGGGCAAGCGGCGTATAAATTCCCCTGAATGTGCAAAATCTGTGGGTTACATGACGTGTAGCGGAAAGGAGGCCGGCGGGTGGCAGGCCCGTCAACTGTGGAGACAGAATTTGCTTGCTTCGACTTCGTCACCTTGACAACCCCTCTGCCCCGGTGGGGCGGTGGCTTTGCGACACACGGTTGCCCGTGCTGTGCCTTTTCAGTGCCGAGAACTGGACCGGCCAGAGGCCGAAAAAGACAGGAACTGCGCTGGGAACCCCTCCCATGCTGGGCAAATTTACCCTCTTGGCGTCACGGCGGTCAAGGGACATGGTCGCCTGCCACCGCAGCATTGCCGGCAGCGGGCGACCGATTTTCAATGTGCCACCGACCTAGCTTGATCTTACCCACAAAAAGTGGACACGGTTAAGGGTTGGACTTGCTGTTCGTACT
>VAUL01000006.1 GCA_005774545.1 Deltaproteobacteria bacterium
CCCCCCCCCCCCGCCGCTGCCGCCGCGAACGAAGCGTTTGCCGCCCGCCTCCGCAGGGTGGCCGACCCGGCCCTGCTGGCCGCCCTGCTGCAGGCCGGCACCCCCCTCGCCATCCCGATCCGCACCGAGCTGACCCGGCGCGGCGTGGCCCTCCCCGCCGTGCCGGCGGAGATGCGCACCATCGGTGTGCTGCTGCCGCTGAGCGGCCGCCATGCGCCTTTCGGCGAAGAGGTGCGGCGCGGGCTCGAACTGGCGCGCGCCGAGCGGCCGGAGAGCCCGGCGGCGTTTGTCTACCGCGACACCGCCGCCGGCACCCCCGTCGCCCAGCTGATCGCCGAACTGGCCGCCGAGCCGGGGCTGCTCGGTGTCCTCGGCCCGTTGACCGGCGGCGATGCCGCCGCGGCGGCCGCCGCGGCCGACCGGGAAGGGCTCCCCATGCTGCTGCTTGCGCCGCGCGAGGGGCGCACCGGCGGCCAGGTGTTCCGCAACGCCCTGACCATGGCCGCCCAGGCCGAGACGCTGGCCGGCTACGCCAGCAGCGAAGGGCTGCAACGCTTCGTCATCTTTCACCCCGCCACCCGCACCGGCGAGCTTTGGGCCGAGCAGTTCCAGGCCGCGGTTGAATCGCGGGGCGGCCGGATCCTGACCCGCCACAGCTATCCCGCCGGGACGATCAACCTGCGCGACCGGCTGCAGGCGCTGGCCGCATCGCTTCGCGGCGCCCGCCCCGAGGCCTTGTTCATCCCCGACGACGCCCGGCAGGTCGCGCAGATCATCCCCCAGCTGGCTTTCGCCCGGCTCGACCAGGTGCAGCTGCTCGGCACCAACGCCTGGCACGACCCGGAACTGGGGCGGATGGCCGGCCCGTCAAGCGACGGCGCCGTGTTCGTCGACGGCTTCTTCGCCGGCAGTCCCTGGCCGGAGGTGCGTGATTTTGCCGCCCGCTACCAGGCCGCCTACGGGGCCCCGGCGACGATCTTCGCCGCCCAGGGTTACGATGCCGCCCGCATCGTGCAGAGCCTGCCGGCCGGGCCCGGCGACCGCGCCGCCCTGCGCCGGGGGCTGGCCGCTCTGCGCGATTTTCCCGGGGTGACCGGGCTGACCCGGTTCCGGCCGGACGGGGAAGCGGAGAAGCGCCTGTTTCTGCTGCAGATACAGGACGGGGTGCCGGTCCAGATCAATTGAGGCGCCCGGCCGGGCCGGCGCGGCGGGGTTGTCCCGCGGGGCTGTACACTCGCGGCGTCCGGTGGCACAATCAAGCGCAAGCCGCGCCCGGCAGCGTCGGAGGCCGGCATCATTCCGGGAGGTCGGTCATGATCAAGCCGCTTCGCCAGTCATGCGCCGGAACGCTGCGCCCGGGGGCCGCTGCCTGCGGACTGTTGCTGCTCGGGGCGCTGCTCTGCCCCCCCCCGGTCCTGGCCGGCAAGTGGGGGGCGCACGTCGATCTGACCGGAAAGCTCGGCAACGAGCGGTCGCTGCAGGACACCGGCCTGTTTCTCCCCGTCTGGCAGGACGACGCCCGCCTCTTGTTCCTCGACCTGCGGCTGCAGCACGATGACGATTCCGCCAACGAAGGAAATTTCGGTATCGGCGCCCGGCGGCTGTCGAACGACTGGATCGCCGGCGGCTACGCCTTCTACGACCGGCGCGAATCCGCCGCGGACAACCGTTTTCACCAGCTGACGCTGGGCGGCGAGGTTCTCACCGAGCGCTACGACGCGCGCCTGAACCTCTACCTGGCCGACGGCGACCGGCAGCTGGTCGAAGAGCGTCGCCCCGAGGACCGCTTCGCCTACGCGGGGAGCAATATCGTCCACCAGGCGAGCGCCGGGATGACGGTCTATGAAAGGGCGTTGAGCGGCGGCGACTTCGAGGTGGGGGGGCGCATCCCCGGCCTCGGCTCTGTCGAGGCGCGCGGCTATCTGGGCGGCTACTACTTCGATGCGGGCGGGGTATCTGCCGTCGCCGGGCCGCGCGGCCGCGTGGAGGTGCGCTTCCCCGACCTGTTCGGCTTCGCCGGCTCCTCCCTGGACCTCGGCGGCGAAGTTACCCACGACCGCGCGCGCAACACCGACTTCTACCTGACGGCGCGCCTGCGCATCCCCCTGGGGGGGGGCGCTGCCGTTGCGCTGACCCCCCTTGAGCGGCGCATGACCGAACGGATCCAGCGCGATCCGGACATCGTCGTCGCCGAGCAGCGCCGGATCACCCCGGCCACCGGCCCGCGCTACGTCACCAGCGGCGGGGTGCCGGTGACCGTGGCCCATGTCGATGCGGCGGCCGGGGCGGGCGGCGACGGCAGCCGCACGGCACCCTACGGCTCGCTGGCGGCCGCCGCGGCCTCGGGGGACAGCATCATCCTGCTCCATGCCGGCAGCGTCTTTGCAGGCGAGAGCGTGACGCTGGCGGCCAACCAGCGCCTGCTGGGCGAATCCGCCGGTGCGGCGCCCCTGATCCGGGCCGATGGTTTCGGCGCCATCCGGCTGCCGCGGGCGACTGTCGGCACGGCCAGGCCGGTGATCCTGGCCGCGCCGGGCGATGCCGTGACGGTCGCCGACGGCAGCGAAGTCGCCGGGCTGCTCATCGACGGACCGGCCGGCGCCGGCATTGCCGCCAGCGGGCTGAGCGGCGACGTCTCCCTGCACGATCTCGCGATCACCGGCACCGGCGGCGCCGGCATCGCCCTTGCCGACAACAGCGGCCTGGTCACGGTGCGCGATGTCCGCATCGACGGCACGGCGGGCGACGCGATCGCCGCCGTCAACAGCAGTCTGGCCATCAGCGGCGCGCGGATCGGCGAGTCGGCGGCGGTGGCCGGCAGCGGCATCGCCATCCTGGCCGACAGCGGCACGGCAACGAGCTTCTCGATCACCGGCAGCACGATCCGGGAGACCTGGGCACACGGCCTGACCGTCGAAGTCACCGGCGGCTCGACCATCACCGCCGGCACGGTGTCCGCCACCAGCTTCGCCAGCGTCGGCCTGGCCGGCGACGGGATCGACCGTTACGCCGCCATCGATCTCCACGCCCACGACGGTACGGTCAGCGTCCTCAGGATCGACAACGGGGTGACGATCGGCACGGCGGCGTGGAACAAGGACGATCCGGCCCTGCCGACCCTGAACCGGGGGATCGCGTTGCGCTCCGGGGACGAGTTCACCGGCGAGGCCGGCAGCGTGACCGCCGTCATCGACGGCATCACCGTGACCACCGCAAACGGCCTGGCCAACATCGAACTGCTGGCGCTCGGCAACGGCAGTGGCCGCTACACCGTCACCGGCAGCCGGCTTTTTGCCGAAGGCTCCACGGACGACAATGTCAGCATCAATACCTACAGTACAGTGGTTGGCGATACGCCGTCCCTGGACGTAACCCTGTCCGGCAACCGGTTGCGCGGCGCCATCGCCCGGGGGGTTTGGGCGGCGTCCGACAACAACAGCGGCACCCTCCTCCTCGATGTGACCGGCAATACCGTGCAGACCGACGCCGGCGCCAACGACGGCATCGCCGTCGAGGCCGGGCTCTCGACCAGCACCGACAGCGTCGCTCTCTATCTGGCCCGCAACGACAGCAGCGGCGGTCTGGGCGACGGCTATTTTCTGTACTGCGGCGGCGGCGGGAGCCGCCTGACCCTGTGGACAACCAATGCCGGCCTGGCCGGGCCGGCCGCCGATACCGATAATGGCGTGATTGCCGGCGAAGGGAACCTGACGGCCGGCGGGGCGCCGGCAGCGACGGTCTCCGGCCCCCTGCAGGTCGTGCTGCGCCCCTGACCGCGGCGCAAGTCCGGCCCGGTGCCGGCCCAAGGAGCATATGCGTGTCTGACCTTCGTCGCCTGATCGTGAGCTTTCTGCTGGCGCTGACCGGCTGTGTGCCGGCCGTGCCGCCGTCGTCGGACCAGGCTGCTGCGCCGCCGGCGGCGCTGACCGGGATTGCCGGCACGGTGAGCGAGCGCAGCGGGGCGCCGGCGGCGGGCGCCTATGTCTATGCCTATCGCAGCCCGCGCGGCGGCCTGCGCGGCCCGGCCGACTTCGAGGCGGCGGTCGCCGCCGACGGCCGCTATCTCCTCGACCTGGTCGAGGGGAGCTATCACCTGGTGGCGCGCCGCCGCCCCGATGGCGGTGACGCCGGCCCGCCGCGGGTCGGCGACGCCTGGGCCCTCCCGGCCAAAAATCCGGTCACGGTGGCCCCCGGCCGGGTGACCGTGGTCGACTTCGTCCTGCATGGCGTCGCCCAGCCGATGCTGATGCGCGAAGGGACGTTGACCGACGGCGATACCGGCTTCACCGGCGTGCTGGTCGATGCGGCCGGCCGCCCGGTCGCCGGCGCCTTCGTGCTGGCCTATCCCGACGAGGATTTCCGGCGCATGCCCGAGGCGACTTCCCCCGCGGTCGACGAGGAGGGCCGCTTTCGCCTGTATGTCGGGCGGGCGGGACGCTGGTGTCTGGCGGCACGCACCCGCACCCGCGGCCAGCCGGCTGCCGGGGAACTTTACGGGGTGCTCGGCGAAGGTGCCGCCGGGTGCCGCGAAGCGGCTGCCGGCGAGATCCTCGAGGTCGGTCCCATTCGCCTTGCGCCGTATCGGCGCTGACCCGCCCGACAGCGGGCGCCGTGCCCGTGATTACGGGCAAATCTGCGAATTTTCGACGCTTTCCTTGACAGCTTCAGATTTCCGTGATATATTTAAAACTTCCCGGTGGTGGTGGGAGGTAAACCGATGTTCAAGGTAGGCGATCAGGCAGTATACCCGGCCCAGGGGGTCGGCGTCGTCGAGGCGATCGAGACCCGCCAGATGTGCGGACAGGTCCACGACTACTATATCCTGCGCATCATCGACAACGATATGACGATCCTGGTCCCGGTGGCCAATGCCAGCCAGGTCGGTCTGCGCCGGCTGATCAGCCGGGAGAACCTCTCTTCCGTCTACAGCCTGCTGGGCGAGAAGCGGGCCGGGCAGCTGGCCATATCGTCGTGGAGCCGCCGGCAGCGCGAATACCACGACCGGATCAAGACCAACGACCCCCTCGAAGTCGCCCAGGTGTTGCGCGAGCTTTACCTGATCCGCGAGGCGAAGGAGCTCTCCTACGGAGAGAAGAAGGTGCTCGAACTGGCCCGCCGCCTGCTGGTCAAGGAGCTGGCCCTGGCGGAGGGGATCACCGAAGATGCAGTGAACAGCCGCCTCGAAACCATGATCAACTAGGGTATTCCGAGGTGCGCAGCGAAGGCCGGGCTGCTGGTGCGCCTGGCCTTTTCTTTTTGCTCTTTCTTTAATCGTTTCAACTTCTTATAATCACATCCCAGTTCTTTTCCGGGAACGGATCACCGTTTATGGCCGTACATGTCCTGGTCCCCGCCGCCGGCATCGGCCGGCGCATGGGTGCCGCCGGCAACAAGCAGTACCTGGAACTCGGCGACCGCCCGATCCTGGCGCACACCCTTGCGCGGCTGGCCGCCCTGGAATGTGTCGATGCTCTGCACGTCATTGTTCCGGAAGCCGAGCGGGGCTACTGCCGGGAGGATGTGGTGGCCCGCTTCGGGCTCACCGGCATCACCTCGATCGTCGCCGGCGGGGCGGAGCGCCAGGATTCGGTGCGCAACGGCCTGGAAGCCTGCGGTGCCGCCGATGACGATCTGGTCCTGATTCACGACGGCGTGCGGCCGTTCTTCCCGGCGGCGCAGATTCCCGTGCTGCTGACCGCGGCGGCGGCGCAGGGGGCCGCGCTGCTGGCGATCCCTGCCCAGGACACCGTCAAGGAGGCGGTTGACGGGCAGGTGGTGCGGACCCTCGATCGCCGCCGGCTCTGGCAGGCCCAGACGCCGCAGGCCTTCCGCTACGCGGTCATCCGCGCCGCCCACCGGCGCGCTCTGGAGGCCGGCTTTGCCGGTACCGACGACGCCTCGCTGGTGGAATGGTGCGGCGGGCCGGTGGCGGTGGTTGCCGGCAGCCCCTTCAACTTCAAGCTGACCACGCCGGCGGACCTCGCCCTGGCCCGGGCGCTGCTGAGCGCCGGCATACTGGAGGATTTCTGATGCGCATCGGCCACGGCTTCGATGTTCACCGCCTCGTCCCCGGCCGGCCGCTGATCATCGGTGGCGTGACCATCCCCTGGCATCTCGGCCTGCTCGGCCACTCCGATGCCGACGTGCTGCTGCATGCCGTCTGCGACGCGATCCTCGGCGCCCTGGGGCTCGGCGACATCGGCAAGCACTTCCCCGACTCCGACCCGGCGTTCAAGGGGATCGACAGCATGCGCCTGCTCGCGCATGTCGTCGGCCTGGCGCAGGGGCGCGGTTATGCGGTGGGGAACCTCGATGCGACGGTGGTGGCCCAGCAGCCCAGGCTGGCGCCGCACATCCCGGCCATGGTCGCCCGTATCGCCGGCGCCTGCGGCGTCGCCGCGGAGCAGATCAACGTCAAGGCGACGACCACCGAGCAGCTCGGCTACACCGGCCGCGGCGAGGGAATCGCCGCCTACGCGGTGGTACTGATGGTAAAAGCGTCTCCCCCCGCCTGAGGGGAGGGGATGAAGGGGCGGTGACGCTTGTCATCTCCACCCCGACCCTCCCCGGCAAGGGCGAGGGAGATTCCATGAGGAGCTCTGTCCATGACTATCCCCGCACCGGCCGCCGGGACCAACTTCATCCGCACCCTCATCGACCAGGAGCTGGCCGCCGGCAAGCACGCGACGGTGATCACCCGCTTCCCGCCCGAACCGAACGGCTACCTGCACATCGGCCACGCCAAGTCGATCTGCCTCAATTTCGGGCTGGCCCTGCACTACGGCGGGCGCTGCCACCTGCGTTTCGACGACACCAACCCGGTCAAGGAGGAGCAGGAGTACATCGATGCCATCAAGGCGGATGTGCGCTGGCTCGGCTTTGACTGGGGCGCGCACGAGTACTATGCGTCCGACTACTTCGAAACGCTGTATGCCTATGCCGAGCGCCTGGTGGAGAAGGGGCTGGCCTACGTCTGCGACCTGCGCGCCGACGAGATCCGCGCCTACCGCGGCACCCTCACCGAGCCGGGCCAGGAGAGTCCGTACCGCAACCGCAGCGTCGCGGAGAACCTCGCCCTGCTGCGGCGCATGCGCGCCGGGGAGTTCCCGGACGGCAGCCGGGTGCTGCGCGCCAGGATCGACATGGCCGCGCCGAATCTGAACCTGCGCGACCCCGTGCTCTATCGCATCCTGCACGCGACCCATCATCGCACCGGCGACCGCTGGTGCCTCTATCCGATGTACGACTTCGCCCATGGCCAGTCCGACTCGCTCGAAGGGATTACCCACTCGGTCTGCACCCTCGAGTTCGAGGCTCACCGGCCGCTCTACGACTGGCTGTGCGAGGCCCTGGAGATCTACCATCCGCAGCAGATCGAGTTCGCCCGGCTGAACCTGACCTATACGGTGATGAGCAAGCGCCGCCTGCTCGAACTGGTCAACGAGGGGCGCGTGGCCGGCTGGGACGACCCGCGCATGCCGACGCTCTCCGGGATGCGCCGGCGCGGCTACCCGGCGGCGGCGCTCCGCACCTTCTGCGAGCGGATCGGCGTGGGCAAGAGCGAGAGCGTCATCGACATGAGCGTGCTCGAAGACTGCGTGCGCGAAGAGCTGGACCGTACGGCGCCGCGCGCCATGGGGGTGCTGCGCCCCCTGAAGGTCGTGATCACCAACTATCCCGAAGGGGCCGGCGAGCAGTTCACCGTGCCCAACCATCCCAAGGAGCCGGCGCTGGGGAGCCGCACGCTCCCCTTCGCTCGCGAGCTGTACATCGACCGCGACGACTTCATGGAGAACCCGCCGGGCAAGTATTTCCGCCTGGCGCCGGGGCGCGAGGTGCGCCTGCGCTACGGCTACATCATCCGTTGCGACGAGGTGGTCAAGGATCCGGGCAGCGGCGCGATCACGGAGCTGCGCTGCAGCTACGATCCGGCCACCGGCGGCGGCGAAACCCCCGACGGGCGCAAGGTCAAGGGGATCATCCACTGGGTGGCCGCCGCGACGGCCGTGCCGGCCGAAGTCCGTCTCTACGACCGGCTGTTCACCGTGTCCAACCCGACCGCGGACAAGAGCCGCGACTATCGCGAGCACCTCAACCCGGCGTCGCTGGAGTGTCTGGCGCAGGCCCTGCTCGAACCCGGCCTGGCCGGGGCTCCGGCAGGCGCCTGTTTCCAGTTCGAGCGGCTCGGCTATTTCTGCGTCGATCCGCAGTCGACGCCGGCCCGGCCGGTGTTCAGCCGGACCGTCACCCTGCGCGACAGTTGGAGCAAGGTCGCCGACCATTGAGTGCCCCGGTGAGCAGACCGTTTTCCATCCAGATTGTCGACGATGGCATGGAGCTGTGCCGCGAACTGCGCGGCTGGCTGGAGCTGGCCGGCTATGCGGTGACCTGCAGCCCGCCGCAGCGCACACTGGTCGGTGCGCTGGTCGGCAACCCGCCGGGGCTGCTGGTGGTCGGCATGCGCGATACGGCCGGGCCGGGCTACGAACTCTACGAGCGGCTGCATGTGCACCGCCAGCTGCGCAACCTGCCGGTCATCGCCGTCAGCGACGACCCCGAACTGGAATACGAGTTTCTCGATGCCTACGATTTCCAGGCGCGCCCATTCGACCGTACGCGCCTGCTGAATGCCGTGGCGCGCGTGGTGGCGACCGAGCCCTCGCGCCTGGCCGGGCAGCTCGCCGAGGAGCAGCTTGCCCCGTTCAAAACCCTCCTTGACGAACGCAGCGGCCTGCACTTTTCCGCCAGCAACCAGCGCCTGTTGGAACGCGGCCTGATCCGGCGCATGCAGGCCCTGCAGATCGCCACTCCGCAGCGCTACCTGGGCTATCTTGTCCGGCAGGAGGAGAACCAGGACGAATTCAACAAGCTGGTCGGCCTGCTGACCGTCGGCGAAACCTGCTTCTTTCGCTATCGCTCGCACCACGACGCCCTGATCCAGCAGGTGTTCCCCGCGCTGATCGCCAAAAATGCCGCGACCCGCCGGTTGCGCATCTGGTCGGCGGGGTGCTCCACCGGCGAGGAGCCGTACTCGCTGGCGATCAAGCTGCTCGAGCACTTCCCGCAGATCCGTGACTGGGATGTGCAGATCCTCGCCACCGACATCAACAAGCGGTCGCTGCGCCAGGCGCGGGAGGGGCTGTACGGCGAACGCTCCCTGCGTCAGGCCGAAACGCGCTACCGCGAACGCTACTTCCGCCAGGTCGGCAGGCACTTCCTGGTCGAACCGCAGGTGCGCAGCCTGGTGCGCTTTGCCTACCTCAACCTGCAGGCGGATACTTTCCCCAGCCCGGAGAGCGGCACGGCCGGTCTTGACCTGATCCTCTGCCGCAATGTGCTGATCTATTTCCAGCTGGCGACGATCCGGCAGATCGTCACCCGTTTTGCCGACTGCCTCCATCCCCACGGCTACCTGTTTCTCGGCCATGCCGAGACGTTGCAGTACGTTTCCGACCGCTTCGTGCGCCATCACCAGCACAGCGCGTTCTATTACCAGCGCAAGCCGCCGCTGGCCGCCAAGGTGCTTCCGCCGCCCCACCCGGCTGTCGATCCGGCGCCGGCCGTGGCCGCGCCGCCGGTCGAGCCTTCTGCCCCGCCTCCTCCTGCGCTGCCCCGGGTCGCCGCGCCGCTGCCGGCGAAGACCCCCCCCGCCGCGGCCACGCCGCCGCCCAAGGCGCCGGCGGAACGGGTGGCCGATGCCGATGAGCTCTACCGGCAGGCGCTGACGGCGTTCGACCGTGAGGAGTTTCCCGCCGCCGACCGGTTGTTCGACCGGATCCTGGCGCTGCAGTCCGATCACCCCCTGGCGCTGGTCGGCAAGGGGCTGATCTGCGCCAACCAGGGGCGCCACGACGAGGCCCGTCTGTGGGTGGCGCGGGCGATCCAGTACGACGATCTCTGCCCGGCGGCCTATCTCCTGCGCGGCCTGATCCTCGACATGGAGGAGCAGCTGGAACGCGCCCTGGTGGAATATCAGAAGGTTCTCTGGCTCGACCGCGATTTCGTCATGGCCTTCTATCTGGCGGCCAAGGTCCATGCGCGCCTCGGCCAGGGCGAACAGCAGGCACGAGCCCTGCGCAATGCCATCCGCGCGCTGGAAAAGCAGACCGGTGACGGGGTCGTCCCCTTTTCGGGCGGCTTGTCGCGTCCGGTCTTCCTCGACATCTGCCGCCGCGAACTGACTGTCATCGCGGCGACCGGCTGAGCCGCGACCGGTTCCCGAGAGATTGTGAGTGTTATCATATGAAGGAATGTTGAGAGATCATGTGCACAATTGACAGAAAAGTAAAACGCCGTTATGGTGTATCTGTCAGAAAAAAATCAGCTGCCCCGACAGCCGCCCGCGGCGCAGGATCTCCGGCATGAACGACCCGCAACAGTACGACATCCCCACAATTCTCGAGCAGATGCGCGCCGACTACTGGCGCAACCTGGAAGCGGCGGAACAGGGCGATCTCGCCGATCGGACCGACTACATGGTGGTGGCCTTCGGCGACCTGCGGTTCGGCCTGCCGGCTGCGGCCTGCCGCGAAGTGCTCAAGCTGCCGCGTATCGTCAGGGTTCCCCGTCTCCCCGTGCATCTGCCGGGGATCATCAACCTGCGCGGCGAGATCGTGGCCGTCACCGATCTGCGGCCGTTGCTCAACCTTCCGGCCGGTGAGCCGTCGACCGGTTTCCGGCTGGTGGTGGTCGCCGACGGCGCCCTGCGCACCGCCTTGCTGGTCGAGCGCGTCGAGGGGCTGCAGTCGATCTCCGATGGGGCCGTGGCCGGTCTGGCCGAGGGGGCGAGCCATGATCTGGCCGATCTGTTCCGGGGGAAGGTCGAGGAAGCGGCCGGGACGCTGATGCTGCTCGATGTCCGGCGGCTGCTGGCCCGCCCCGAACTGACGATCGACCACAAGGGGACGGCGCGGGATGCCGAGGAATGACGGCCGCCCGCCGGCGGCCGGACTGACGTGAATAAAACGAAAACAGCAGCCGGCGTTCCGGAAGCCGGCTGCCGAGGAGCTTGCCCATGACATGGATCACCAGGCGGATTAGTGCAAAAATCGTGGTAGCGATGATCGTGGTGCTGTCGATCATCATGACGGTCTCGACGGTGCTGATCGTGCAGCGCGGCGGAGCCCTGCTGCGTGACGAACTGCTGGTCAAGGCGACCTCCCTGACCAAGATCGGCGCCCAGGCGATGCAGGATGTGCTCGAGGACGCCATCGCCAGCGGCCGGCTCACCGAGGCCCAGGTGTTCGACACCAACTACCGCGAGATCAAGGAGGGACCGCTCGCCGGTGCGGCGATTCCCAAGTATCATACCGCCTACGACGGCTACCTCGATCAGGCCATCACCGCCCTGCAGGACCAGTTCCTCAAGTCCGACGACATGGTGGTCTTTGCCGTGCTGGTCGACCGCAACGGCTACCTGCCGACCCACAACACCAAGTACAGCCAGCCCCTGACCGGCGACCCGGAAAAGGATCGGGTCAACAATCGCACCAAGCGCCTGTTCAACGACCCGGTCGGCCTTGCCGCCGGCAAGTACGACGGCGGGGACGGTATCGGCTACCTCCGCCAGGTCTACAAGCGCGACACCGGGGAAACGATGTGGGACGTGTCGGCGCCGGTGTATGTCAACGGCAAGCACTGGGGCGGTTTCCGCATCGGCTTCTCGATCGCCAAGACCGAGGCGACCATCGCCGAGATGCGCAACGGCCTGACCTTGACCATGATCGCGGTGCTGCTGGTCGCGGCAATCACCTGCTTCTTCGTCGTCGCCCGCATGACCCGGCCGCTCAATGAGCTGACCGAGGTGGCCAACCGCATCGCCGAAGGGAGCCTCGACGAGCGGATCGAGCTGAAGAGCGAAGATGAGGTCGGGCAGCTGGCGAAGGCCTTCAACCAGATGACCCAGGTGATCGTGCGCAACCTGCAGGTCGAGATTGACAAGAGCAAGCACATGGTGGCGAGCATCAAGGAGGCGATCCAGCAGCTCTCCACCAGCGCCAACGAGCTGATGGCGATTTCCACCCAGCAGGCGTCCGGCGCCGCCGAGCAGGCCGCCGCCGTCCAGCAGGCTACCACCACTTCGGAGGAGATCGCCGCCACCGCCAAGCAGGTGTCGGAGAATGCCGGCCGCGTCGAGACCCTCGCCGGACACGCCAGCACGGCCAGTGCCGTCGGGCAGAAGGCGGTCAGCGACGCGATCGGCGGGATGGATCACCTCAAGGGGCAGGTCATGTCGATCGCCGAGGCGATGCTGCAGCTCGGCGAGAATTCGCAGAAGATCGGCGGGATCATCGACATCATCGACGAGATTTCCGATCAGACCAACCTCCTCTCCCTCAACGCCGCCATCGAGGCGGCCGGGGCGGGGGAAGCCGGCAAGCGCTTCTCGATCGTCGCCAACGAGGTCCGCCGGCTTGCGGACCGCACCGCCGAGGCGACCAACCAGGTCAAGGCGCTGATCGTCCAGATCCAGCAGGCGACCAACAGCACGATCATGCTCACCGAGGAGGGGACCAAGGGGGTCGATGCCGCCAGCGCGCTGGTGGCCAACATCTCCGAGGCCCTGGAGAAGATTACCCGGGCGGTCGGCGAGACCACCAGCGCCGCCAGCGAAATCAAGCTGATGACCCAGCAGCAGACCACGGCGAGCGAGCAGATGGCGGAAACCATCGCCGAGGTGCGGGACGTGGCCACCCAGGTTGCCGCCAGCTCCCAGGAGACCACCCAGTCGATCACCGAGCTGACCTCCCTGGCGGAGCGCCTGCAGGATCTGGTCGAGGAGAACCTGCTGGTCCAGGCCAAGGGGACGGTGCAGGCCGCGGCCAGCGAAATGGAGCGGATTCTCACCGAAGCGATCGACTCCGGGAAATTCACCGTCGCCGACATCTTCGACGAGAACTACCAGCCGATTCCCAACACCAAGCCGCAGAAGTACCACACCCGCTACGACCGCTACCTCGACGAGACGATCCAGGGCTACGAGGACAGCCTGCTGACCGATACGCACGTGACCTTCGCCGTGCTGGTGGACCGCAACGGCTACCTGCCGACGCACAACAGCAAGTACTCCCAGCCGCTCACCGGGGATTACGACAAAGACAAGGTTGGCAACCGCACCAAGCGGCTGTTCAACGACAAGGTCGGCCTGGCGGCGGCCCGCTACGACGGCCGCGACGGCCGGGGCTACCTGCAGCAGATCTACGAACGCGATACCGGCGAGAAGATGTGGGACATCAGTGCCCCGGTGTTCGTCAAGGGGCGGCACTGGGGGGCCTTCCGCATCGGCTACCTGATGGACTGAAGGCGTCGGTGAGGGTGCCCGGCGGCGTTACCGCCGGGCACCGCCCTGGCCATCCGCGATGATCAAGAACAAGTACGTCGAAATCTTTGCCCGCGAGGCGGAAGAGCACCTGCATCTGCTGCGCCAGTGCCTGCTGGCCATGGAGAAGGAGGGGCTCGGTGCCGGGCAGCTCAACCAGCTGCTGCGCAGCGCGCACACCCTCAAGGGCTCGGCCAAGATGGTCGATCTGCTCGAGCTGTCCAACGTGGCCCACCGCATGGAGGACCTGTTCAAGGAGCTCGAGAGCGGCCAGCGCGAGCTGACACCGGCGGTCATCGACCTGCTGCTGGTGGCCACCGACGCCATCGAGGCGCTGCTTGCCCAGGCCAGTGCCGGCGGGGCGCTCGACGTCAACGTGGCGCCGATCCTCGAGGCCCTGCAGGCCGGGACGCTCCCGGAACAGGCGCCGGCCCCGGTGGCCGCGCCGGCCGCCGGGGTCGAGCGGCGCAAGTCGGTGCGGGCCAGCGTCGAGCGGCTCGATCAGCTTTCCAACCTGATGGGCGAGATCCTGCTCAGCCGCCAGGCGCTCACGGAGCGGCAGCACCAGCTGCTGGCCCTGCTCGGCCGGATGGACAGCTTCCTCGGGCGGCTGCGCAAGGTGGAGAACTACCGCCTGATGAAGGAGATGCGCGATACCCTGTTCAAGATCGGCAACGATCTGGCCCAGGATGCGATCCAGTTCGGCTACCAGGCGGAAGAGGTCTACCAGCGCACCATGGAGCTGCGCCTGCTGCCGCTGTCGACCATCACCGAGGATTTCGAGCGGTCGCTGCGCGATCTGGCGCGCAGCCTCGGCAAGGAGATCGATTTTACCGTGACCGGCAAGGAGGTGGAGCTTGACCGGACGATCCTCGATCTGATCAAGCCGATGCTCCTGCATGTGCTCAACAACGCGGTCGATCATGGCATCGAGACCCCCGAGCAGCGCCGTCAGGCGGGCAAGCCCGGGCATGGCCAGATCCGCCTGAGCGCCCAGTACGAGGGGGCCTTCGTACAGATCGTGGTGAGCGACGACGGCCAGGGGATCGATCCGGCCAGGGTCCGCGCGGTGGCGGTCAAGCGCGGGCTGCTCGCGGCCGACGAAGCGGCGCGGCTCAACGACGAAGCGGCGCTCTATATGGTGCTGCAGCCCGGGTTTTCGACCCGCGAGTTCATCACCGACGTGTCCGGCCGCGGCGTCGGCCTGGACGTGGTCAAGTCGAACCTTGATCAGGTCAAGGGGAACCTGACGATCACCTCGCGGATCGGCCGCGGAACCGAGTTGCGCCTGCGCGTGCCGAGCAGCCTGGCGCTGTTCACCGGGCTGCTGGTCGAGGCCGAGGGCGAGACGTACGTGATTCCGCAGCAGTACATCGTCGAAATCCTGCGCCTGGCTCCGGAGGAGGTGCGCAGCGAGCTCGGCCGCGAGGTGGTGCGCCTGCGCGAGCGCACCATTCCGCTGGTCAACCTCTCCAGCCTGCTGACCGGCCGGGCCCGCGGTCTCGACGACCAGCTCCCCGAAGGGCGGATCAGCGTGGTGGTGCTGACCTTCCGCGAGCAGCTGCTCGGCTGCCTGGTCGACCGGACCATCGGCCTGCAGGACGTGGTGGTCAAGGAGCTGGGGAGCCAGCTGAAGAGCCTGGACTACATTTCCGGAGCGACGCTGCTCGGCGCCGGTACCCCGGCCCTGATCATCTCGGTGGCAGACCTGTACGGCGCCCGCGAGCAGGCCGAAGGGACCCGGCTGCGTGAAGCGCATGCCGCCCGCAAGGCCAAGGCCCGGCGTGGACGGGTGCTGGTGGTGGACGATTCGATCACCACCCGGACCATGGAGAAGAACATCCTGGAAGCCCATGGCTACGAGGTGACCATCGCCGTCACCGGCTTCGACGCCCTGGAAAAACTGGCCGGCAATCAGTTCGACCTGATGGTCAGCGACGTCGAAATGCCCGGGATGACCGGCTTCGAGCTGACCAAGAAGGTCCGCGAACGCGAGGAGACCCGCAACATGCCGGTCATCATCGTCACCTCGCTGGCTTCCGCCGAGCACCGGCGCTGCGGCATGGAAGCCGGCGCCCAGGCCTATATCGTCAAGGGAACCTTCGATCAGGGCACCTTGCTGGAAACGGTCGAGACCCTGATCGGCTGACGAGTTCCCGATGATCCGTGTTCTGATTGCCGACGACTCCCCCCTGGTCCGGGCGGTGCTGCGCGACCTGCTGGCGCAGGCCACCGATATCGACATCGTCGCCGAGGTCGGCGACGGGCGCGCCGCCGTGGCCCAGACCGCCCTGCTCCGGCCTGACGTGGTGATCATGGACGTGATGATGCCGGAGATGGATGGCATCGAAGCCGTGGCCACCATCATGGCCAGCACGCCGACGCCGATCCTGATGCTGTCGGCCAATACCGACCCCACCGACAGCCGCAGCGCTTTCTCGGCGATCCGTCTCGGCGCCCTCGACGTCATGGCCAAGCCGGCCGGGGCCACCACCGATGCGTTCGGGCAGATGGCCGAGCTGCTGATCAACAAGGTTCGCTCCCTGAGCCGCATCCGGGTCATGCACCACTTCCGGGCGCACCGGCGGTCCATCATGCCGGCGCCGGCGCCGGCACCGGCTGCACGGGAGGGGCAGCGCCGCATCCTGGCGATCGGGGCCTCGACCGGGGGGCCGAAGGTGGTCATGCAACTGCTCAAGGAGCTGCCGGGCGATTTCGCCGCGGCCGTGCTGATCGTGCAGCACATCGCCGACGGTTTTGCGGCCGGCTTCGCCGAATGGCTCGACCGGGAGGTGCCGCTCCCCGTGGCGCTGGCCCGCGACGGCGAACCGGTGCGGTCGGGGCGGGTGCTGGTGGCCCCGAACGGCGCGCATCTGACCGTCAACGATGCCGGATGTATCGCCCTGAGTCCGGCGCCGCCGCTGCACTGCTGCCGGCCGGCGGTCGATGCCCTCTTCCAGTCGCTGGCCGCTGCCCAGCGGGGCGGGGAAACGGTCGGCGTCATTCTGACCGGCATGGGGAGCGACGGGGCCGCCGGTCTGCAGGCTCTGCACCGCCAGGGCGCGTTCACCATCGCTCAGGACGAGGCCAGCTGCGCGGTCTTCGGCATGCCCAAGGCGGCCATCGAGCGCGGCGCCGTCGACCAGATCCTGCCACTGGCCGAGATCACTGCAGCCGTGCGCCCCCTGTTTGGCCGTTGAGATCAAAACTTTGCAGGGGACGGCAAACTGTGCTATGAGAATTCCGGCGCAGCCCGCCGGAACCGGTCGGCAGCGACTTAAAGTGACAGGCTGAGGATCTCATGCCGTTGCGTCTCTACAATACCCTCAGCGGCCAGAAGGAGGAGTTCCGGCCGCTGGTCCCCGGCCAGGTCGGCATGTACGTCTGCGGCGTGACCGTCTACGACTACTGCCATCTCGGCCACGCCCGCGCCAACATCGTCTTCGACGTGGTCTACCGCTACCTGCAGTATGCCGGCTATCGCGTCACCTACGTGCGCAACTACACCGACGTCGACGACAAGATCATCAACCGCGCCAACGAGCGGGGGATCTCCAGCCAGGAGCTGGCGGAGACCTTCATCCGTGCCTTCGACGAAGACATGGCGGCGCTGGGGCTGGCGACGCCGACCCACCAGCCGAAGGCCACCGAGTTCATTCCGCAGATCATCGCGCTGGTGGAGAAGCTGATCGCCCGCGGCCTGGCCTACGAATCGGCCGGCGACGTCTACTACAGCGTCGACAAGTTCGCCGGCTACCTGAAACTCTCCAAGCGCACCATGGAGGAGATGCAGGCCGGCGCACGCATCGCCCCCGGCGAACAGAAGCGCAACCCGATGGATTTTGCCCTGTGGAAGGCGGCCAAGCCCGGCGAGCCGAGCTGGGCGTCCCCCTGGGGGGCGGGCCGGCCGGGGTGGCACATCGAATGTTCGGCGATGAGCTCGACCCTGCTGGGCGACAGCTTTGACATCCACGGCGGCGGCCGCGACCTGATCTTCCCCCATCACGAGAACGAGATCGCCCAGTCGGAAGGCGCCTCCGGCCAGCCGTTCGTGCGCTACTGGCTGCACAACGGCTTCGTCAACGTCAACCAGGAGAAGATGAGCAAGTCGCTGGGGAACTTCTTTACCATCCGCGACATCCTGGACAAATACGATGCCGAGGTGGTGCGCTTCTTCATCCTCACCGCCCATTACCGCTCGCCGATCGACTTCGCCGACCAGCAGCTCGACGAGGCCGGCCAGGCGCTGGCGCGCTGCTACGAGGCCCTCGACCAGGCCGGCCGGGTGAGCGCCGCCACCGGCGACGGCGCGGTGCCTGCGGAGCTGGCCGAGGCGGTCGGCCGGCTGGCCGAGCTCGACAGCCGCTTCCGCGAAGCGATGGACGACGACTTCAACACCGCCCAGGCGATCGGTCACCTCTTCGAGGGGGTGCGGGCGCTCAACCGCCTGCTGGCCGCCGACAGCCCGGATCTGGCCGGGACGATCGCTGCCGGGCGCGAGACGCTGCTGCGGCTCGGCGAGGTGCTCGGGCTGTTCCGCTCGGTCCCGGCCGACTGGCTGAACCGGCAGGCGCAGCGGCGCCTGGCGGCGAGCGGCCTGGATGCCGCGGCCATCGAGGCGCTGATCAATGAGCGTCAGGCGGCCCGTAAAGAGCGCAACTTCAAGCGCGCCGACGAGATTCGTGACATACTGGTGGAAAAGGGAGTTCTGCTCCTGGACGGGCCCGAGGGGACCAGCTGGAAACTGAAGTAACGAGACCGTGTTCGGGTTCTGGAGACAGCAATGAGCAAAAGGATACTGATTGTCGACGATTCGCCGGTGGTGCTGGCAATGCTCGAGGATGCCCTGGTCGGCATGGGCTATCGCGTGACCGCGGCGGGTAACGGCCAGGACGGGCTGAAGCAGGTCGAGGCCGCCAAATTCGACCTGATCATCACCGACCTGTCGATGCCGGTCATGGACGGCATTGCCTTCGTCAAGGCCGCCAAACTGCTGCCGAACTGCAAGTTCGTGCCGATCGTCTTCCTCTCCTCCGAAGAGGACGAAGCCAAGATCAGCGAGGCCAAACGAGCCGGGGCCTCGACCTTCCTGCGCAAGCCGTTCAAGGAGAATCAGCTGGCCACCATCCTCAAGGTCGTGCTCGGCTCCTGAGCCGGGCCGGGTGCAGGAGCCTCGGCGTCATGGCCGGCTTCTCCCTGCAGACCGATTACCGCCCGCGCGGCGACCAGCCGGGGGCGATCGCCGAACTGACCGCCGGGCTCCGGCGGGGCGACCGCCACCAGGTGCTGCTCGGCGTCACCGGCTCGGGGAAGACCTTCACCGTCGCCAACGTGGTCGCGGCGGTCGACCGCCCGACCCTGGTGCTGGCCCCCAACAAGACCCTGGCCGCCCAGCTCTACGGCGAGTTCAAGGAGCTCTTCCCGGGCAACGCCGTCGAGTACTTCGTCTCCTACTACGACTACTACCAGCCGGAAGCCTACGTCCCCTCCACCGACACCTTCATCGAGAAGGACTCGTCGATCAACGACGAGATCGACAAGCTGCGCCACAGCGCCACCCGCAGCCTGCTGTCGCGCCGCGACGTACTGATCGTCGCCTCGGTCTCCTGCATCTACGGCCTCGGCTCCCCCGAGGCCTACTTCGGGCTGCTGGTGCGCCTGCACGAAGGGGCGGAGCTGGCGCGCAACACCCTGCTGCGCCAGCTGATCGACATCCAGTACCAGCGCAACGACGTCGATTTCCACCGCGGCACCTTCCGGGTGCGCGGCGACACCGTGGAAATCTTCCCCGCCTACGAGCAGGAGCGGGCCCTGCGCATCAGCTTCTTCGGCGACGAGATCGAGGCGATTACCGAGATCGACCCGCTGCGCAACCGCGTCCTCGGCCGCCTGCCGGCCACCGCGGTTTTCCCGGCGAGCCACTATGTGGCCAGCCGCCCGGCCCTCGACCGGGCGATCCGCGCCATCCAGGATGAACTCTGCGAACGCCTGCAGGCCCTGCGCGGCGCCGGTAAGCTGCTGGAGGCCCAGCGCCTGGAACAGCGCACCCTGTTCGACATCGAGATGCTCGAGGAAATGGGCTACTGCCAGGGGATCGAGAACTATTCCCGCCATCTCGACGGCCGCGCCGCCGGCACGCCGCCGGCCACCCTGTTCGACTACTTTCCCGACGATGCCCTGCTGGTCATCGACGAAAGCCACGTCACCGTGCCGCAGCTGGGGGCGATGTACCGCGGCGACCGCAGCCGCAAGGAGACGCTGGTCGAGTACGGCTTCCGCCTCCCCTCGGCGCTCGACAACCGCCCGCTGACCTTCGCCGAATTCGCCGCCAAGGGGATCCAGACCATCTATGTTTCGGCGACCCCCGGCGACTTCGAACTGGAACAGGCGGGCGGCGCCGTGGTCGAGCAGATCGTCCGCCCGACCGGACTGGTCGACCCGGTGATCGAGGTGCGCCCGGCCCGCCACCAGGTCGACGACCTGGTGGGCGAGGTGCGGACGACGGTGGCGCAGGGGTACCGGGTGCTGGTCACCACCCTGACCAAGCGCATGGCCGAGGAGCTTACCGGTTATCTCGAAGAGCTCGGCATCCGTGTGCGCTACCTGCATTCCGACATCGACACCGTGGAGCGCATGCGCCTGATCCGCGACCTGCGCCAGGGGGTGTTCGACGTGCTGGTGGGGATCAACCTGCTGCGCGAGGGGCTCGACCTCCCCGAGGTGGCGCTGGTGGCGATCCTCGATGCCGACAAGGAGGGGTTCTTGCGCAGCACCCGCTCCTTGATCCAGACCTGCGGCCGGGCGGCGCGCAACGTCGACGGCCGGGTGCTGATGTATGCCGACCGGGAAACCGGTTCGATGCGCGCCTGCCTGCAGGAGACGGCGCGCCGCCGCGCCACCCAGCTTGCCTACAATGCCGAGCACGGCATCACCCCGGAGACGGTGCGCAAGTCGCTGCGCACCATCCTCGACGACATCGTCGAAAAGGACTATGCCGAAGTGCCGCTGGCCGCCGAGACGCTGGCCGGGTACCGGACCCCGGCGGAGCTGCAGGCCGAGATCGGCCGGCTGCGCGCCGAGATGCTGCAGGCCGCGGCCGCCCTGGAATTCGAAACGGCGGCGCAATTGCGCGACCGGATCATCGTGCTGGAGAAGCAGGAGCTGCTGCTGCGCGAAGCGCCGGTCGGCGCGTGACCAACGCCGCCGCGCCTGTTATGCTGTAAGAACATTTGAGGAGGAGGAGGTTCATCATGTCCCGCAGTCACGCCGACGAACGGCGTTCCCTCGAAGTCGCCGAAGCGGCCCGCGAAACGCTCTGGCAGCGGCCGAGCATCGTCGGCCAGATGTTCATGGGGCGGCTCCCCGTCGAGCTGATCTTTCCGTTCCCCGACCAGACGGCGGCCGACCGCGCCGCCGGCGACGTGATTCTCGCCAAGGTGGCCAGCTTCCTTGCGGAAAAGGTCGATGCCGACCGGATCGACGCCGAGCGCGAGATCCCGGCGGAGGTCATCGACGGGCTGCGGGCTCTCGGCCTGTTCGGCATCAAGATCCCGGTCGGCTACGGCGGCCTGGGGCTCTCCCAGATCAACTACAACCGGATCATGCAGCTGGTGGCCAGCCACTGCGCCTCGACGGCGGTGCTCCTCTCCGCCCACCAGAGCATCGGCGTGCCGCAGCCGCTCAAGCTGTGCGGCACCCCCGAGCAGAAGGAGAAATACCTGCCGCGCCTGGCCGCCGGGGCGATCAGCGCCTTCGCCCTGACCGAGCCGGGGGTTGGCTCGGACCCGTCGCAGATGAGTACCGTGGCCACGCCGACGGAGGACGGCAGCGCCTGGCTGATCAGCGGCGAGAAGCTCTGGATCAGCAACGGTCCGATCGCCGAGCTGCTGATCGTCATGGCGCGGACCAACGACCCGCAGGCCGAACGCCCGGAAATCACCGCGTTCATCGTCGAGACCGACAGCCCCGGCTTTTCTGTCGAGCACCGCTGCGACTTCATGGGGCTCAAGGGGCTGCAGAACGGCCTGCTGCGCTTCGACAACGTGCGGGTGCCGGCGGAGAACATCGTCGAGGGGCGCGGCCGCGGCCTGTCCCTGGCGCTGCGCACCCTCAACACCGGGCGGCTGACCCTGCCGGCGGCCTGCGGCGGGGCGATGAAGCAGGCCCTGGCCATGGTCACCGACTGGGCCCGCGAGCGCCGGCAGTGGGGGGCGCCGATCGGCGAACACGAGGCGGTGGCCGCCAAGCTGGCCGGAATCGCTGCCGACCTCTACGCGGTGGAGAGCCTGACCTGGCTGACCTCGGCGCTGGCCGACCGCGAGGAGCTTGACATCCGCCTGGAAGCGGCGATGGCCAAGCTGTTCTGCACCGAAGCCCTGTGGCGCAGCGCCGATGCCGCGCTGCAGATCCGCGGCGGCCGCGGCTACGAAACCGCCGTCTCGCTGGCCGGGCGCGGCGAGGCGGCAATGCCGATGGAGCGGCTGCTGCGCGATGCGCGCATCAACCTGATCATCGAGGGGACCAGCGAGATCATGCGGCTGTTCATCGCCCGCGAAGCCCTCGATCCGCACCTGCAGATCGCCGGGGCGTCGGCGACCGGCGAACGGGTCGATTACCTTGGCGCCGCCAAGTTCTACGCCAAGTGGTATCCGAAACTCTACTGGCCCGACTTCAAGCTCGACGGCGAGGTGCAGCTGCCGGAGGCGCTGCGTGCCCACCTGCACGAGCTGGAAAAGGATGCCCGCCGCCTGGCCCGCGACCTCTTCCACATGATGCTGCGCCACCGGCAGGGGCTGCAGCGCCGCCAACTGGTGCTCGGCCGGCTGGTCGACTGCGGTGCCGAGCTGTTCGCCGTCGCCGCGGTCCTGGCCCGCGCCGCCTCGCCGGCCGCTCCGGCGGAATCGATCGCCCTGGCCGACCTCTTCTGCCGCCAGGCCCGCCGCCGCCTGGAGAAACTGCGCCGCGATCTCTACCGGAACGACGATGCCGAGGACTACCGCTTCGCCCGGGCGCTGCTTGACGGCCGCTTCGCCTGGCTGACCGACAACATCGTCAGCACCTGGCGGGACAAGCCCCGGACATGACCGCCGCTCCCGACCTGGTCATCCTCGGGGCCGGCACCACGGCGCTTGCCGCCGCCGAACGTGCCGCCGAACTGGGAGCCCGGGTCGTGGTCATCGAGCAGGCGGTCCCGGGAGGGACCTGCATCAACTGGGGGTGCATCCCCAGCAAGACGCTGATCCACAAGGCCGCCCTCTATCATGCCGCCCGGCGCGGGGCCGCCGCCGGGCTCAACCTGACCCCCGGCCCGGTCGACTGCGCCGCCCTGATGGCGGCCAAGCAGCAGGCCATCGACCGGGTCCGGCAGGAGCGCTGCGACCGGCTGCTCAACGAGCATCCGGCCATCCGGCTGGTGCGCGGTCACGGCCGCCTTCGCGCCCCCGGGGAGGTTCAGGTCGGACCGGAGATCCTGCGCAGCGACCACATCCTGATCGCCTGCGGCGGCCTCCCCCGCCATCTCGATCTTCCCGGCATGCACACCGTTGCCGCCCTCAACAGCTACTCGGTTCTCAACCTCCCGGCCATCCCCCGCTCGCTGCTGATCGTCGGCGGCGGGGTGATTGCCCTGGAGATCGGGCAGATGCTGCAGCGTTTCGGCTGTCAGGTGACGCTGCTCGAGCGCGGCGACCGCCCGCTGGCCGAGTTCGACCCGCGGCTGACCGGTCCGCTGTGCGCTCTGCTGGCGGCCGAGGGGCTGCGCCAGCATTTCGGTGTCGAGGTGCGGCAGGTGGCAGCGGAGGGCGAAGGGGTGGCGGTGGCGGCGATGATCAACGGCCACCCGCTGCGGCTGACGGCGGAACGGCTGATGCTGGCGGTGGGCACGGTGCCGGCGACCGCCGGCCTCGGTCTGGAAGCGGTCGGCGTTGCCTGTGACCGGCAGGGGTTCGTGGTGATCGATGCGGAATGCCGGACCAGTGTGCCGGGGATCTGGGCGGCCGGCGATGTGACCGGCCCGCCGCTGCTGGCCCCGGCCGGGGAGCTGGAGGGACGCGTCGCGGTGGAGAACATGTTCGCCGGCCGGCACTGCACCGTCGACCATCATGGTACGCCGATGGCGGTCTTCATCGATCCGGAGATTGCCCTGGTCGGGCAGACGGCCGCCCAGGCCGGAGCCGCCGGCCATGAGGTCGCCGAGGCCTATCTCGACCTGGCGGCCGTGGCCAAGGCGCATGTGGTCGGGGCGCCGACCGGCGCCCTGCTGCTCTGGGCCGACCGCCACGACGGCCGGCTGCTCGGCGGTCAGATCCTCGCACCGCGCGCCGCCGACCTGATTCACGAACTGGCGCTGGCGGTCCGGGCCTGCCTGACCGTTAGCGAACTGGCCGACAGCGTCCACGTCTACCCGACGATCAGCGACGGCTGGCGGCTGGCGGCCCGCCGGCTGCTGGCCGACTGCCCGGAACTGCGGGGCAGGGCCTAGAAGCGGCGGCGCCCCATCTGCCGGCCGAACTCCGTGACGATCGCCGGAATGGCCTCTTGGAACAGCTCCTCGGCCCGGGTTTCCACGGTGGTGATCTTGCCGGTGGCCAGTTCCAGGAATTCGAGACGGAACGCCACGTCCATGATCACCCCCTGCATCGGTGCGGCAACCATTTCGCGGCGCAGGATGGTGCCGCTCATCAGGTAGTCGGGCGCGGCGTTGAGGTGCAGGGCCTGCTGGACCTCGGCCGGACTCTTGCCCCGCCAGTCGGCGGTTTTCGGCAGCTGCTTCGGGAAGCGGTCGGGGATCGACAGTTCGGCGTTGAACAACCCCTGCTGCTTGAAGCTCGAGGCGAAATAGGCATCGTCCTCGCCCCGGCAGATGTAAAAGGCTTCCGCCGTCTTGTCAAACGGGCCGATGATGGCCAGCCGCGCTCCGGGGCGGAGAGTGGCAAGATTGCCGCCGGTCACCCGGAACTCCTTGACGCCGTTGCCGGCCACCATGATGCCGCCGATGATCGGTCCGCAGGCGCCGAGCAGCAACGCCGCCAGCACCATCAGCGGCCAGAAAGCTTTTGTCCTCATCTCATTCTCCTTGTAAAATGCGGTGGCAGCGGAGGCAGTCATCGGATGCGCCGTGCCCGCGGCTGATCTTCTTGATCTCATGACAGCCCAGGCACGCTTGATTGGTCTGGGCCGTCCGGTGAAAATCAGAATTGGTGCGGTGCGGGGCGAAAGGCGCCATGCGTCTGGTGCAGGCCGCCAGCAGGGTTAGCAGGGCGATGAGGACAAGCAGATACAACAGTCTGGGCATGAGCGACCCCTTGCGGCAGCGGAAAATAAATGACGATTTGAGTATCCTATCTTATGCAGCACGATGGTGACAACGGTTCGTTGCGCAGGCGGTCAGTGTGCAATCGACGGTATCGACGGGTCGTCTTTCCACGGTGGAAATGGTTGGTGCTCGGGGCTTTACTGCTGGCTGGCGTTGCTTGCCGTGCCCCGGCACCGGCCGTGGTCGCGGCCGGTGCCGCCACGCTGACAATCCGCCTCGACGGCTTCCGCAACGACCGGGGGGCGGCGATCGTCTCCCTCTTTCAGGGGGAAAAGGGTTTTCCTGACGACGTTGCCGCCTCGCGGGCGACCGTCACCGTGCCGATCCGCGAGGGAGTGGCCACCGCCTTCTTCCGCGACCTCCCTTACGGGGATTATGCCGTCAGCGTGCTGCACGACGAAAACGGCGACGGGACGATGGCCACCGGCCTGTTCGGTGCGCCTCGCGAAGGGTTCGGTTTTTCCGGCTTCCCCGACTACCGGTTCGGGCCGCCGGCCTTTGCCGAGGTGCGTTTCCTGCTGGTGGAGCCCGAGCGGGAGATGACCATCGGCATCCGTTACGAAACCGGGCGGCGTCAGCACCAGCAAGAAGGCCGGGCCGTGGAATCGCGCCGGCCGCCAGAGGAGTAGCGACAGCATGGGTTATCGCAATCTGCAGCAGGCGGTTGCCGACCTCGAGCGCACCGGCCGGCTGAAGCGCATCGACTGCGAGGTCGATCCCTGTCTCGAAGTCGGCGCCATCCAGCGGCGCGTCTACCGCAACGGCGGTCCCGCCCTGCTTTTCACCCGCGTGAAGGGGACCGCCTTCCCGCTCCTTGGCAACCTGTTCGGAACGCTGGAGCGGGCCCGTTACCTGTTCCGCGATACCCTTGGGGCCATCGAGACCCTGGCGGCCGCCAAGGGGGATCCCGCCGCCCTGCTGCGTCGTCCCGGCAAGGCGCTCGGCCTGCTTCCGCACCTGACCCATCTGCGCCCGCAGCGGGTGTCGGGCGGGCCGCTGCTCGGCGGCACGACCACGCTCGAAGCTTTGCCGCCACTGGTTTCCTGGCCGCAGGACGGCGGGCCGTTCATCACCCTGCCGCAGGTCTACAGCGAGCATCCGCAGCGCCCGGGCTGGCGGCACTCCAACCTCGGCATGTACCGCGTGCAGCTGGGCGGCAACCGCTATGCCCCGGGTCGCGAGGTCGGCCTCCACTACCAGCTCCACCGCGGCATCGGCGTCCATCACGCTGCGGCCATTGCCTCCGGCCGGCCGCTGCCGGTCAACGTCTTCGTCGGTGGCCCGCCGGCCCTGACCCTGGCGGCGGTGATGCCGCTCCCCGAGGGGATGCCGGAACTGGCGTTCGCCGGCCTGCTCGCCGGCCACCGTCTGCCGGTCACGGCAACGGCCAACGGCCTGCTCGCCCCGGCCGAAGCCGATTTCTGCCTGGTCGGCCGGATCGACCCGACGCGCACCCTCCCCGAAGGGCCGTTCGGCGACCACCTCGGCTACTACAGCCTGGTGCACGACTTCCCGGTGATGACCGTCGAGCGGGTCCTGCACCGCCCCGGAGCGATCTGGCCGTTCACCACCGTGGGGCGCCCCCCTCAGGAGGACACCACCTTCGGCGCCTTGATCCACGAGATGACCGGGCCGCTGGTCCCCGACCTGATTCCCGGGGTGCGCGCCATTCATGCCGTCGACGCCGCCGGCGTCCACCCCCTGCTGCTGGCGCTCGGCTCCGAGCGCTACGTCCCCTATGCCGCCGAGCGGGAGCCGCGCGAGCTGCTGACCCAGGCCAACGCCATCCTCGGGCAGGGGCAGCTGTCGCTGGCCAAGTACCTGCTCATCGCCGACGGCGGCGACGCCCCGGACCTCGACCTGCACGATATCGGCGCCTTCCTGCGCCACCTGCTGGCCCGGGTCGACTGGCGCCGCGACCTGCACTTCCAGACCTGCACCACCATCGACACCCTCGACTATTCGGGGCACGGCTTCAACCAGGGCTCCAAGGTGGTCGTTGCCGGTGCCGGGCCGGCCCGGCGTGTCCTGCCGGCGGAGCTGCCGGCAGGCCTGCACCTGCCGGAGGGCTTTACGGCCCCGCGCCTGGCCCTCCCCGGGGTGCTGGTGGTGAAGGGGCCGCCCTGGGCCGGCACGCGCGGCCAGCCGGCCGCCGACCTCGCCGGGTTCTGCCGGACGGTCGCTCCGGACGATCCGCTCAACACCTGTCCGCTGGTGGTCATCGCCGATGACAGCGAGTTTGCCGCGCGGACCCTCGACAACCTGCTGTGGGTGACTTTCACCCGGGCCGACCCGGCTGCCGACATCGACGGCGTCGGGGCCTTCACCCGGGCCAAACACTGGGGGTGTTCCGGCGCCCTCGTCGTCGACGCCCGCCGCAAACCCCATCATCCCGCCTCCCTTGAGGATGACCCGGCCGTCGAGCGCCGGGTCGATGCCCTGGGGGCGCCAGGAGGAGTGCTGCATGGACTCGTGTAAGGCCCAGCCCGCGGCCCGGCCGCGCGGCGAAGCGTTTTCCCTGCCGGCGACGATCGGCAATACCCCGCTGGTGGCCCTGAACCACCTCAATCCCAACCCCGATGTCCTGCTGCTCGCCAAGCTGGAGGGGAACAATCCGGGCGGCTCGGTGAAGGATCGCACCGCCTGGTGGATGCTGCGCCACGCCGAAGCCGACGGCCTGCTCACGCCGGACAAGACCATCCTCGAGCCGACCTCGGGAAACACCGGCATCGCCCTGGCCATGCTGGCGGCGGCCCGCGGCTACCGCATCCGTCTGGTCATGCCCGAGTGCGTCAGCATGGAGCGGCGCGCGGTTCTCGAAGCCTACGGTGCCGAGCTGGTGCTCTCCCCCGCCGCCGAGGCGACCGACGGGGCCATCCGCCTGGCCCACCGCATCCTTGCCGCGGAACCGGATCGGTACTTCATGCCCAACCAGTACGACAATCCGGCCAATCCGGCGGTGCACTTCGAGACGACCGGCCCGGAGATCTGGCGGCAGACCGATGGGTGCGTCGATGCCTTCGTGGCCGGCATGGGGACGTCCGGCACGCTCATGGGGGTCGGCCGCTACCTGCGCAGCCGCAAGCCGTCCGTGCGGATCGTCGGCATCGAACCGCGCCTCGGTCACAAGGTCCAGGGGCTGAAGAACATGGAGGAGGCGATCGTCCCCGGCATCTACCGGGAAGCGGAGCTCGATCTCAAGTTGACCGTGGAGGACGAGGAAGCCTTCGAAACCGCCCGGCGCCTGGCGTCGCGCGAGGGGATCTTTGCCGGGATGTCGAGCGGGGCGGCGGTCGCCGGGGCCATCAAGGTGGCCGCGGAGCTGCGCGGCGGCACCGTCGTGGTCCTGCTCCCCGATCGCGGCGACCGCTACCTGAGCACGACCCTGTTCCGCTCGGTCTGCGCCAACTGCCGGCCATGACCGCCTCCTCCCTGGGCAACGCGGTTCGCGCCGAGCTCGAACGACTGGTGGCGACAGTTGCCGAGAACCGCCATCCCGATCTCGACGGTCCGATCTTCCAGGCGCCCCTCGTCGGCTTCGCCGCAGCCGGTGACCCGCTGTTCACCGCCTACCGGGAGGTCATCGGCCCGTTCCATCGCACCCCGGGAGAGTGGCTGCCGGCTGCAGCCACGGTCATCAGCTGGATCCTGCCGATCGCCGCGTCGACCCGGGATAGCAACCGGCTGCAGCGGGAAGAGCCGTCGCGCGCCTGGGCGATCACCCGCACCTTCGGCGAAGCGTGCAACAACCGTCTGCGCGCGGAGCTGTGTGCCTGGCTGCAGGCCCGCGGCCATGCGGCCCTCGCCCCGGTCCTCCACCCGCAATGGAGCGGCGTCGAGGTGGCGGAGAGCGGGCTGTCCTCCAACTGGTCGGAGCGGCATGCCGCCTATGCCGCGGGGCTCGGCACCTTCAGTCTCAACGATGGCCTGATCACCGCTGCCGGCATGGCCCACCGCTGCGGCAGCGTGATCACCGATCTGGTGCTGCCTGCCGAGCCGCGTCCGTACGCGGGGGTGCGCGACTGGTGCCTGTTCCATGCCCGCGCCACCTGCGGGGCCTGCATGCGGCGCTGCCCGGTCGGGGCGATCACCGCCGCCGGCCACGACAAGCACCGCTGCCGCGACTACACCTACGGCACGCTGCAGCCGCGGCTGCAGGAATCCTACGGCGTCGCCATCGCCGGTTGCGGCCTCTGCCAGACCGGGGTGCCGTGCGAGGCGGGCAACCCCTGCAAATAGACGGGTTCACCCCGTGCAAAGCCAAAGGCCCGCTGCTTGCGCAGCGGGCCTTTGGCTTGTTCCGGCAATCTTCGCCGCCTATTCGCCGCGCAGCGTCTTGAGGATCGGCGGGTTGGGCTCCTCCATGGCCAGCATGGTGTGGCAGGTGTTGCAGTCAGCCGAAATGGTCCGGCCGTCGGCGCTCTTGTGCCGGTCGTCGTGACAGCGGAAGCAGCCGATGTTGAAGTCCGGCCCGTGGCCGATCTGCTTCACGTAAGTGCCCCAGCCGATGTTCATTTCCGGGAAGACATTCTGGGCGTAGGCCGTCTGGGTGCCGGCAATCGCCCGGGCCAGCAGCTCCGGCCTGGCCTTGATCACGTCGGCCTGGTTCTGCTGGTACCACCTGGTGAGATTTTCGGAAATGCCGGTCCGGGCGGCCTCGCTGCTCGGGTACTTGACCGTCACCGCCGCCAGCGCCTGGCGCTTGATGAACGGCAATTCGCGGGGGATGGCGCCTTCCATGATCTGGCGATCCAGGGCGTCTTCGACCTCGAGGTAGACGTGCGACGGCCGGTTGTGGCAGTCGATGCAGTCCATCTCCCGTTCTTCGGCCTTGGCGGCCGCCTCGGCGAGCAGCTTGTCGGCGTCGGGGGTGCGGAAGACGATCTCCCTGCCGTCTTTGCCGGTCAGGCGCACTTCGGGAATGACCATGCGGCTGTGGTCGGTGGCCCGATAGGTGATGCGGTTTTCCGGAGCGATGTGCCAGTGAATGCCGTGCGAGCTCTGGGCGCGGTCGCCGGCGCTGCCGACCTTCATCAGCAGCACATCATGAACCTCGCTGTTCTGCTCGTCGTCGAGGAAGCGGTTGGTCACCTTGAGCTTGTCGCCGTGGAACAGCTCGGGACGATGGCACTTTTCACAGGTGTCGCGGGCCGGGCGCAACCCGTGGACCGGAGTGGCGATCGGCCGCGGATAGGTGTCGGCGACCACGGCCACCAGCTGGCGGGCTCCGGAAATCTTCGATTTGACGAACCAGTCGGCGCCGGCCCCGATGTGGCATTCGACGCAGGTCACCCGCGAATGGGGACCGTTCTGGTAGGCGGTGAACTCCGGATTCATGACTGTATGGCAGAACTGACCGCAGAAGCTGGTCGATTCCATGTAGTGATAGGCGCGGTAGAGGAACAGGCTGAAGACCGTGATGTTGATGGAGGTCAGCAGGACGATCAGGAACACGTTGCGGCGCAGCCGACCGAACATCTCCGGCTCGGTGAAGTACTTGCGCAGGTATTCCAGGGTGAACAGGTGCACCTCGCGTTCGCCGCGGAAAAAGAACGAACCGATAAAGATCAGCGCCAGGCCACCGAGAAAGACCGGCCCGAGCACCAGGTAGACGGCGGCGCCGAAATAGGGGTTTTGCACATGCCAGAGGGTGTCCACCAGCATGTAGCCGACCAATAGCGGCGTCACCACCGTGACCACCATGGCGCCCAGCAGCGCGACCCGGCTGCGGCTCATGCCGAGGAAGAAATCCTTGACCATGTCGAATTGTCCCATGAAACGCTCCTTCCCGAACGACATGAAGCCGTCCGGCCCATGCTTTAATTATTAAAAGAATTAATTGGCCAACATTTATCAAAGGTCTCAAAAAAAGACAAGGGAAAAGGCGGGGTTAGCGCTGCCGAAAATATTTAAAAATTTTTTAACTTTTTCTGTTGACATGAATTTTCGTTAATGTTATTTATTAATCAACGCTAACGAATGGCGGCGCAACCGGCCGCCGCCAAGGAGGATGCCATGAAAACCCAATCCGAATCGAAAATGATGGACGTCGCCAAGAGCAGCTACCTCGTGATCGTGATGGCCCTGCTCGGCGTGTTCGCCTTCATCTCCGCGGTGCTGATCGCCTGGCCGGCGCTGGCCTACATCGCCTCGAAACTGTTCCTGTAGGCCACCTTCTACCACCTTCAACGCACTGACATACAAAGGAGAAGTGACATGAGCGCAGCCACGATGATCGTCAACAGTGTGAAAGCCAGCTACACCGTCGCCGTGATGGCGGTCCTGGGCCTCTTCGCCTTCGTCTCCGCGGTACTGATCGCCTGGCCGGCGCTGGCCTACCTCGGGGCCAAACTGTTCAACTGAACCCCGGTCACCCCCGTTAAATGCGCGCGGCCGCTCCCGAAAGGGAGCGGCCGCGCAGCGTTTTGGAGCTGCAGCCGTTTAATGGGCGTCCTTGTCCTCCATGAAGGCCGGGACGATCATGTTCAGGAAATAGAAAATCACAAACGGGGTGGCAATGACCAGCAACGCCCCCATCAGCCCTTCCTTGAACGTTTCGAGGTCATGGGGGATGACCGGCAGATGATAGTGCATGAAGCCGTCGAACGTCAGAGAAAAGGCCTGCCCGCCGATGACCACGTTCCAGCGCATCATGAAGACGCCGAAGAGGACGAACAGGCTGGCGAGGGCGGCCCGCCGTACGGTCAGGCCGGGGAGCAGCAGAATCGCGAACGGCAGCAGGTTGCCGACTCCGTACTGCAGGATGAAGATCTTGGTGAAATCGTGTTCGTAGATGACGTCCCGCAGGATGTCCCAGGACTTTACCGCCGTGTAGCCGCGGAAGATGATGTCGAGCAGCTCCAGGGTAATCGCCAGGGTCATGAAGATCAGCAGATACCTGGCCGTCATCGTCACCTCATGCTGCTGGACGCCGCGCAGGTGTTCGGCGTCGACCGCGTGCTTGCCGTGGGCGAGGGCGTCCGGCAGCAGCCAGTGCTTGCCGTGCCGTGCCGCCCACTTGCGGATCTCCATGAAGATCGCATAGCTGACGATGCACAGGGCAATCCCCGAAACCACCGCCGAGCAGATGAAGATCACCGGCATCAGCGGCGTCATCCACAGGGCATTGGCCTTGACCGAACCGAAGATGAAGCCGGCATAACCGTGCAGAAAGCAGGCGACCGGGATGCCGAGGCCGGCCAGGAACCGGACCGCCTTGTGGTCGGAGTCGAGCGCTTCCGGGCTGACATCGCGGACCCCCAGGGTCAACCCCCGGTAGATCAGCAGCAGGAGCCCGTCGAGCCCCTTGCGCGCTTGTTGCGCTTCCAGGCGGACCACCGAATCGACGATGAACTTGCGGTAGACGAACCAGATTTCGGCGCCGACGATGCACGCGTAGGTCATGAAGACGATGCCGAAGGCCGAGATGGCCGAGGTGAAATGCGGCGTCATCAGGACGTGCGTGCCGCGCAGCGGCTGCTGCAGGTGCAGCAGCAGGGGCATCATCGCCACCGGCAGCAGGGCGAAGGAGAACACCAGCGCATAGCGGGCGATCTCGCGGAGCCTGTCGACGCCGAACACGTGGTAGAGCGACGAAAGGACAAAGGCCCCGGCGACCAGGCCGGTCATGTACGGGTACATGACGATCTGGATCGACCAGTAGACGTACTCGTTCGGCAGGACAAAGAGATCCTTGATCGTCCAGGCCTCACCGTGGACGATCATCTGCGCGGCTTGTTCGACCATGTCAGCGCACCTCCTTGTTCAAACCGAGGTAGAACACGTGCGGTTTGGTGCCGTACTCGTCGCGCAGTACGCCGACCCGCTGGTTGAGGACGGTCTTGGCCACCGGATCATCGGGATCCCTGAGGTTGCCGATCCGGCGGGCACCGAACGGGCAGGCCTGGGCGCAGGCGGTGTTGCCCCCCTTGCTGATGCGGTGGTAGCAGAAGGTGCACTTGTCGGCAACGCGCTCGACCGGGTGGAAAAAGCGCACCCCGTAGGGGCAGCCCATGATGCAGTAGCCGCAGCCGATGCACCACTGGCGGTCGACCAGCACGGCCCCGTCGGCGGTCTGGTAGGTGGCGCCGACCGGGCAGACCTGCACGCAGGCCGGCAGCTCGCAGTGATTGCACAGCTTCGGCACGAAGAACGCCTGGGCCACCTCCTTGTCGGGGACCAGCACCTTGCCGGATTTCCCCTGGTCGAGCAGTTTGCTGGTATAGCCGTCGAGCGCCCCTTTCGGGCAATCCATCACGGTTTCGCCGTTCTTCTTGATGACGTAGCGCTCCACCCAGGTGCGGGTGACGTTGGCGTCGAGGGGGATGTCATTTTCGATCTTGCAGGCCTTGACGCAGAAGCCGCAGCCGACGCACTTGTGCGTGTCGACCAGGAAGGCCCAGCGCAGCTGGGGGTGCGCTGCCAGCACCTTGCCCGGGTCGAGAAACTCCAGCGCCGAAAGCGACACGGAGGCTCCGGAGACGAACACGGCGGCAGTCCTGAGAAAATCCCGTCTCCTCATGCTACATCTCCTCAAGGCTCGGATTGTGCGGATTGTGGCAGGCAACGCATTCGGCTCCGGGGTTGTGCCGCTCGGCATCGATCCCGGGGAGGTCGTGACGCCCGCTCGAGGGCATGTAGAGCTTGGCATGGCAGCGCAGGCACAGTCCGCGGCTGCGGTCGATCCCCAGTTTCTCCGGCTTGTCGGGGTGCCCGAAGGCGGCGCCATGACAGTTCTCGCAGGGGATGGCGGCATGGGCCGACGCCTCCCAGCTGCCGGTCTTGTCCTCATGGCATCCGCCGCAGTAGGCGCTGTCCTTGAACTTGGCCGGGAAGGCCTGCCATTCCTGTTCGTTGCTCAGCCGGTGGAAGCCGAAGGTGTAACCCCGCTCCTGGCTGCCGAAATCGGCCGGCACGTAGATCATTCTCGCCGACAGGATGATGGCTACCAGCCCCAGAACCACGAACAAGGGTCGCCAGACATGTCTCTTCACCGCTGATCTCCTTGCGTCGATTGGATTGAGAGGCCCGCCCGCCCTGGAACGCAGCTGATGCCGGTTGGCGTGGGGTCCGTCAAACCGTGTCGCCGGCTGCCGATCGCTCAGCTGCCTGTGCCGATTAATCTTATCGAACATCCATCGGACCGCAACGCTAACCGTGCCGATTTATCGACGAATCTGCCAATCCGCCCGGTGAGGGGCCGTGATTCCGACGGGTCCTGTCCGCCAACGGCCTGACGCGCATTGAAGTATCGTAAAGTGGTGTTTTAATCTATTTGGGGGGTGCAGGTTGCCCGTGCCGGTCAGTCGATATCCACCACGTGCTTCCGGGGAGGCTGCCATGATCGAGCAGAACGAAACCCTTGAGCAGAGAGTCGCCCGGCTCGAGAGGCAGGTCGCCGAACTGGGCGCGGCCCTCGCCGCTCTGCGCGCCGGTCCTGCACCGGCCAGGGATGAGGCTTGCCCTCCCCGGCCGCTGGTGTCGGGACCCGCCGGGACCTCGGAAGAACTGCTGTCGTGGGTGGACCGTGCCTACCTCCTGCCGCGCCTCGCCACCACCAGTTTCATTCTGGTGGTGGCGCTGGCGTTACGTACCCTCGCCGACAGCGGAACCGTCGATCTTCAGTTCGGTACCCTGCTGGGGATGGCCTATGCCTTTGCCCTGATTGCCTACGCCTGGCTGGCTTACGGCCGGAACAGTCCGCAGGCGCCGGTGTTTACCCTGTGGGGGACCGTCGTCATGTGTGCGGTGGTGGTCGAGACCCATCGGGTCTTTCAGGCTCTGCCGACGGTCATCGCCTACCTGCTGCTGGCGACCACCGGGTGGGCGTCGGTGCTGATGAGCCGCCGCTTCCGTGTGGCGCTCCCCGTCTTTGCCGGAACCATCGGGATGAGCTTCGGTGCCTTTGCCATCAACTATCCCAGCCCGGTGTTCCCGTTGCTGACCGTCATCATGATCCTGGCAAATGCTTTTGCCGCATACGCCTCCGGGCTGCTGCGGGCCTCGTGGCTGCGCTGGCTGCTCTTCGCCCTGACACTGTTCATGGTGCAGATCTGGGTGCTCAAACTGGGGATCTATCTCGCCAGGATCTCTGCCGAGGCACTGGATTTCTCGATGCAGGGTTTTCTCCCGGCGCTTTGGGGGCTGGCGCTTGCCTTCGCGGCGATCGCCCTGGCCGGGGTGCTCGGCAGAATCCAGGAGAAAGTGTCCAAGTTCGACATCCTGCTGCCGGTGCTCAATGTCCTGTGGGTCGTCGCCGCCGCCAGTCACGTGCTGGGCCACAACCTTGTCGAACCGTGGGTTTTCGGTCTCCCGGCGGTGCTGCTGGGCGGCGGTCACCTTGGGGTCGCCTGGTGGCTGACGCGGCGCGGCGGAGCCGCCGCCCACGGCACGACGTCCTTTGCCCTGGCGGGCGGCCTGCTGATCGCGCTGGCGCTGCCGTATGCCGTCGGTCACGCGCTGCCGGCATCGACGGCGACCGCCGCCCTTGCCGTTGGCCTGGCTCTGGCCGCCCACCGGACCGGTGCCGGGGGGGTGCGGGTCGTCTCCTATCTGCTGCAGTTTTATGCCAGCTGTGCGCTGGTGGTGCTGCTGCGCACGACCGAAACGACGGCGCCGTCGCTGGGCGGTGCCTTGGCTTCCGGTCTGCTGGCCGTCATTGGCGCCTATCACTATGCCTGGGCGCGCAACCATCCGCCCGCACCCGGCGGACCGCTGACGGACCGGTTCAATCGCGGCGACCGCTGGGCGGCATTGTTGCTGATTGCAGCGTTGCTGAGCGGCTTTTTCACCTTGCGGATGGGGCTCTACCAGGGGTTGCATGAACTGCAGATGGCGACGCCGCGCGCCTTCGCCGCCGGCCAATCGCTGCTGATCAATCTGGCGGCGGCGGTGCTGTTGGTGGTCGGGCTGCGCCAGCGCAGCAAGGAACTGCGCAATGTCGGCGTGCTGATCACCCTGGTTGCCGCGGGGAAGGTGCTGGTCGATGTCTTCAGCTTCAAGGGGGTGCCCCTGCTGGTCAGCATCTTTTCCTTCGGCGTGGTGGCGGCCATTGCGTCTTACGTGCTGGGCCGCTGGGGGAGAGTGGCCGAGATCCGGCCGGAGTTGCATGGCGGGGGTGACGGTGCAGGCTGATAAAAAAACGGGCGCCCGAGGGGGGCGCCCGTTTCCGGTCGTCAACTGCCGGCGGGATTACCAGACGGTGTCGAGCTGCTTTTTGACCTGTTTGAAATCAGCTTCGACGCTGGCCAGGATGGCCATGGCATAATCGTTGTTATGCACGCCGTGGGTGCCGTCGTTGCGTACGAAGCGGAGATTCTTCAGCGCCCGCTCGTAAATCTTCCAGGCTTCGCCGGTCTTGCGATGGGCCGCATCGGCATCGTTCAGCGCGGCCTCGACCTCCACCCGCTGCTTCTGCAGCGATTCCACGCGCTCCTTGGTCGACGACGCCCACTCCTTGTAGAGGTTGGTGTAGTCCTGGCCTTCGTGGCAGTCGGTGCAGGTGCTTGCGGACGGGCGGTAAACCCCCTTGGTCACGGCGGTATGGCAGTCGGTGCAGCCGACGCTGGCGGCAAACATCAGGCCGGGCTCGCCCTTGACATCCTGAGCGCCCTTGCCTTCATTCATGGCAAGCTGTGCCTGGTGGCAGGCCTGGCAATCCTTCATCTGCGGTGCCGACGAATCCTTGTTCTCGGCGTGGCAGGCGAGGCAGAAATTCATCCGGTCGGTCTTGGTGGCCGGGTTGTGTACCACGCCGAAGTGGCAGTCGCGGCAGGTAAAATCAAAAGCGGAAATGTGCATTTCATGATCGAAGTTGGTGCCGCCGACGAACGAATCCTTCATGATGTCGGGCAATCCCTTGCGTTCCCGAAACGCGGGATTGACGACATCGTCAAGCATCCGCATCTTGACCAGCTGCATCGGCCCCTGGGTCGTCTCCCGGACCTTGCGGTTGCCGTCGTCCGAGTGGCAGAACAGGCAGTGCCAGGAGGGGACCAGATCCTTGTGAGGGTTGGAGAGAATTTCCAGCTTTTCCTCGCGGGAGATGGTCAACTGCATGTAGGTGTCTTTAAGCCCGCCGAGTTTGGCTTTCATGTAGCCGACAACGCCGGGGCGGCCATGGCAGTCGAGGCAGGAGACGCCGGCCTCGCCATGCGCCGAGTGCTCCCACGAATCGACCTCGGCCAGCGGCCCGAAGCCCTTGGAAGGATGGCAGAGATGGCAGAATTCCGGTTCGGAGGTCATGTGCAGAATCTGGATATTGATGAATCCGAACACCACCACGAACACCACCGAAACGATGGTGAACAGGACGATGTGCCGCTTGCACCAGCTAAAAATGTTCATCAGCATGGTCAACCTCTTCTTTGCCGGGGATTGTCCCCTGCGCCATGGGAAATGTGCCGCTCAATCGGCCGTATGATACACATCTCTCCAGGTAATGCAACGGAAAACCACGCGATTTCAATACGTTAAGTGTTTTTAACGAAGCATGGCGGTGACTACGCAGAAAAAAACGGGGTTGCCGCTATGGGCAACCCCGTCCGTCTGCAATGCCGCTTCCCGTCGCTGACGGTCAGTGGCCGCTGCCTGACATGAAGGCGAAGAGCATCAGGAACAGGCAGGCAATCCCGGTGAATACGGCGATATAGCCGAAAGCCTTCAGGCAGAAATCATAGACCGGTCCGCTCACGCGCTTGCAGGCAAACTCCTCGGTGATGCCGGCTTCTTCATAGCGCTTCCATTGATCGCCGCGCTCCTCGATGAACTCCTCCTTGGACATCTGTCCGTTGAAGATGACGAAGTCCATCGGGAACTTCTCGGGGCGGCCGTGGGTATTGTAGAAGTGCACGGTAAAGATGAAGCCGGTTGCCAGCAGCGCCTCGTCGGAGTGGATGATGGTGGCAACGTTGAACATCCAGCCCGGCAGGAAGTAGCCGAAGAATTCGGGGAACCACAGCATCAGCCCCGAACCGCCGATGGCGAACATGCCCCAGAAGACCGCCAGGAAGTCGAATTTTTCCCAGTAGGTCCAGCGCTCGAAGGTCGGTTTCGGCCCCATGAACAGGAACCAGCGCACCATCCCCACCACGTCGCGCACGTCGCGCAGGTTCGGGCAGAGCGAATCCGGGCCGAACAACCGCTGCAGCCACATCCCCTTGATGTCCTTGCGGATGAAGAGGAAGTCGAAGCTCAGGATCAGGGCCGAGACGAAGTAGTAGAAGGTGATGACGGCGCAGCCGCGATGGATCAGGCCGGCATAGTAGGAGCCGCCGTAGAAGTTCATGAGCACCTGGGCCCAATGCTGGTTGCTGAACTTCAGCGGCAGGCCGGTCAGGGTCAGGCCGAGGAAGCTGACGATCACCGTGAGGTGCAGGAAGACGTGGCGCGGCTGGAAGCGCCGATACTGCTTGTGCGGCTCGCTGATTTGGTGTTCCTCGTGCCCTTCGTGGCGGGCCGCCAGCTTCTGGCGGTTTTCGACGAAGCCGCGCACCATCCAGAGCAGGGTATGAATCCAGAAGACGGCGAAGGTGCCGATCAGCAGGCCGGTCATGCTGATGAAGGTCCAGTAGAGGATCGGATACTCGACCCGGTCGGTCATCTCGCCGTGGGAGTAGAACTTGGCAAAGAGCGGCGTGGCGTTCGGATGGCATTGAGCGCAGGTGCCGACCAGGTTCGCCGGATTGACGCTCGACTTCGGATCGTCCTTGGGGAGAACCGTGTGGGCGGTATGGCAATCGGCGCATCCGGCGACCTTGTCCGGGAAGCCGAGCCGGTAGTTCTTGCCGTGATAGCTATCCATGTAGGTCGAGACGGCCACGCTGAAGACCCCGTTACGGGCCATCATATCCTTGTCGGCATGACACTTCAGGCAGACCTTGGTATGAAACTCGCGGTTGATATGGCTCTTCGGATCGCCGAGCTGCTCGATGCGATGCAGGTTGTGACAGTCGTGGCAGGCGGCCGAATCCTTGTTGCCGGCGGCAACCGCCTTGCCGTGCGCCGAAGCCAGATAATCCTTGTGATCATCGTGGCAGCCGGTGCATTTGGCGACGACCTTGCTCTTGTCGCCCTTCCAGGCCCGATGCTTGTGGATGTCGTCGTGACAGTCCGCGCACTTCACCTCGTTGAGCTGGTGAACGCTGGCAAAATGATCGGCCGATTCCTCCTTGTGGCAGCGGACGCACTTCGGTGGCGACGGCATGACGTTGCCGGCCATGTGCTGGTCCAGCGAAGTCACCTCCATGTGACAGCTGGTACAGCCGTTCTGGCCATGGACCGAAGCCCCGAACTCGACGGGGGAGACGACCCCTTCGTGACATTTGAGGCAGGTTTCCGGCGCGATGGCCATGCCGTTCTGGGCGGCGGCCAGCACCGGCGTCAGCAGCAGCGCTGCCAGCAGGATGATCGGGTAACGGCGAAAACTCATGGGGGAAAGCCTCCTGTGCTCAGGATGAAACAATGGAAACCGGAATGGAACGCGCACCAATAGCAAAAAGATCGAAAAACAAAAGCCTGAGTGAGTCGACGAACGCGACTGTATAAAAAAAATATACACCCCAAAGATTAAAGCGTGTTTATCACGGCGCGAGGTTAAAAGTCAATCGTGAAAATAATCTTATTTCATTGCCGGTCCGGCTGGGCTAATATGCATGCCGCCGGGAGATGTATGGAAAGGATCTCCGGTCTGGGGGTGAAAATGAAACGATGGCGAAGTATGATGCTTGCGGGCGCGGCCCTGTCGGTCTACCTGGCTGGGGGGCTCGGCGTCATGGCGGGGATGGTACTGATCGGTATTGTCGGGGAACGTGATCTCTGGGGCTGGGGGCGGGCCGACTCGATCGGCTACCTGCTGTTCGGCGCCGGACTGTGCCTGACGATTCTAGGCGTTCTGGTGATGCGGATTATGCGTAACCGGCAGATCGCCTGACCTTCGCTGTGTCGTGTCGATAAAAAAAGGGTGCGCCCGCCGGGCGCACCCTTTTTTGTCGGCGAAAACCGGTTGTCAGTGCCCGGCAGCGGTGCCGGCCAGCTGCAGAACCTGGGCGGTGAACGGGTTGGCGAAGAGGATGATCATGGCGACGACGAACACGTAAATCGCCAGGGACTCGATCATCGCCAGACCGATCAGCATGATGGTCATGATTTTGCCGCTGGCGCCGGGATTGCGGGCCACGCCCTCAACCGCACTCTTGACAGCCAGACCCTGACCGAGACCGGTCCCGAAGGACCCGATCGCCATACCGAAACCGGCAGCGATCATACACCACGCGAAAAACTGCATTGTCCTGCTCCTTTCCTTTTGTACTGCTGGGTTTTATTGATCCTATACGATATAGGACGCTGACCCTGCGAAGGGTCTAATGGGCTTCCTCGAGCGCGCCGGCAATGTAGATCATCGCCAGCAGCATGAAGACGAACGTCTGAATGAAGGCGACCATGACCCCCATGAGCATCATCGGCAGAGGCACCAGGAACGGCACCAGGGTGAAGAAGATCATCAGGACGATCTCATGGCCGTACATGTTGCCGAACAGACGCAGCGTGAGCGACAGCGGCCGCGCCAGGTGACCGATCAGCTCGATCGGTACGATCAGCGGCGCCAGCCAGATGACCGGCCCGCAGAAGTGCTTGAAATAAGCCAGGCCGTGTTCCTTGACGCCGATGATGTGGGTCATGGCGAAAACCGTCAAGGCGATGGCGGCATTGGTGTTGAGGTTGGCGGTCGGCGGGTAGAACCCGGGGATCAGGGCGATCAGGTTCGAAGTCAGGATGAAGAAGGCGATCGCGGCAATCAGCGGGAAGTACGCCTTGCCGTGGGGCCCCATGTTCTCTTCAACCATCCCTTCGATGGCGGCAACGATCGGTTCGAAAAAGTTCTGCAGGCCGCCGGGTACGGTCTTGATGCTGCTCTTGACCATCAGGGCCACGACGATGAGCAGCAGCATGACGAGCCAGGTATACAGGACGTGCTCGCCGATGTGGAGCTGTTCAGCCAGCGATTTCAGAAAGAGAAACGGATGGATCATGACGGACCTCTGTGCCTCCTCTACCTCAGAGCGCGCTGGAGTGTAAGCCAGAGCAGATTGATTACCACCACCGACAGGCCGATCGCCAGTCCGACGGGGTGAATTTTGGCAACGGCGATCAGCAGGGCCAGAACCCCGCCCAGAACGATCAGCCGGACGACATAGCCGAACTGGTAACGGACACGCGAGCCGGCGGCCGGTTCGGCCAGCAGGCGCCGAAGCGAGCGGTGCAGCCAGGCGAATCCGGCAATTGCCACCAGCCCGCCGGCGAGCACCCCCACCGTCACCGGCCAGTTCGCAAAGGGGAGACTGCCGGCCAGCAGAGCTCCCAAAACGATCCAGTTGCGCCGCTGCAGCGTTGCCGGGAGCTGCTCAATCGTTGCTGCCATCGTCGCTTTTCCCGTCCTGCTCGCGCAGAGCCCGGCGGGTCAGAATGAAAATGTTGCGGAACCCTGCGGCGATGCCGAAGCCGAGCCACAACAAGGTCATCCACGGCGACGTGCCCCACCAGCCGTCCAGGGTATAGCCGATGAAGAGGCCGATGAAAGACGCGGCCACCATGGAAATTCCCAGGCTCGACACGAAGCCGAGGGAGCGGAACAGCTGGCGCCTGTCGTCAGCCATGCAACGGACCTTTCCCTTTGCCCGGGACGAAAAGCGACCTTTGATAGCACATGGCCCTACTCGCTGTCAACCCGGGGGCAAGGCCGGATTAAAGTGCCCGGAACGCTTTGCGCGCGGCTTCGATGGTGCGATCGAGATCGTCCTGGGAATGGGCGATGCTCATGAACCCGGCCTCGAACTGGCTCGGTGCGATGTTGATCCCTTCGTCGAGCAGCAGGCGGAAGAATTTGCCGAAAGCTGCCGTGTCGCTCTTGGCCGCATCGGCAAAACTGTGGACCGGCCCCTCCTGGAAGTACGTACAGAACATGCCGCCGACGCGGACAAAGCAGGTCGGCAGAGCACACTCTTTGGCGGCCTGTCTCAGCCCCTGCTCGAGGTAGGCGCTCTTTTCCTCGATCCGCTGGTAGAAGCCCTCTTCCTGGAGGAGTTTCAGCGTGGCGATCCCCGCCGCCATGGCGAGCGGATTGCCGGAGAGGGTCCCGGCCTGGTAAACGCCGCCGACCGGAGAAAGCTTTTCCATGATCTCGCGCTTGCCGCCGAAGGCGCCGACCGGCAAGCCGCCGCCGATGATCTTGCCGAGGCAGACGAGGTCGCCGCGAACCCCGTAGCGCTCCTGGGCGCCGCCGTAGGCGACGCGGAACCCGGTCATGACTTCGTCGACGATCAGCACGATCCCCTCGCGATCGCAAAGCTGCCGCAGGCCTTCGAGGAAGCCGGGCTGCGGGATGACGCAGCCCATGTTGCCGGCAACCGGTTCGAGAATGATGCAGGCGATCTGCTCCGGGTTGGCGGCAATCAGTGCCTTGACCTCGTTCAGGTCGTTGTAGGTGGCCGTCAGGGTGTGCTTGGCAAAGTCGGCAGGAACCCCCGGGGAGGTCGGCACGCCGAAGGTGGCGGCGCCGCTGCCGGCCTTGACCAGCAGGCTGTCGGCATGGCCGTGGTAGCAGCCGTCGAATTTGAGGATCTTATCCCGCCCGGTGTAGCCGCGCGCCAGGCGAATGGCGCTCATGGTGGCTTCGGTGCCCGAAGAGACCATGCGCACCATCTCGATGTTCGGATAGGCGGTGCAAACCATCTCGGCCAGTTCGATCTCGCGTTCGGTGGGGGCGCCGAAGGAGGCTCCGGAGCCGGCGGCGTCGCGAATGGCTGCAACGACCTCGGGGTGACAGTGGCCAAGGATCATCGGGCCCCAGGAGCCGACGTAATCGATGTAGGCGTTGCCGTCGGCATCGAAGATTTTCGACCCCTCGGCCCGGGTGATGAATATCGGTTCGCGACCGACGGATTTAAATGCGCGGACCGGGCTGTTGACCCCGCCGGGAATTCGTTCCTTGGCTTTGGCAAAGAGCGCGGAGGATTTGGTGTAATTCATGGGGCGATCTCCAGTGCGGGTGGTGTGGTCGGCGCCGTCGGGGCCTGGTTGGTAAGAAGCGTCAGGCTGCAGGTGTCATCAAGGCTGGCGGCGCACGGTGCTGGCCGGTTTGCGACATCAAGCAAAACGCTGCGGGCAAGCCGGAAAGACGTTGGAAACGTTGATTGGGCATGAAATGAAATCTGCCACCCGCGTCTGTTAGCATAGCCCAACCGGAGTGTCAAGCAGGCTGAACGGGTGGCGGGCAAGGTGAAACATGCCATGGTGCAGGGCCCTGCTCGAAGAGCCTGGCGATCTGGATTAAATACTTCCAAGGGCGGTTATTTAGGAGATTTTTCCGGCCGTTTTTCTTACTTTGAAAAAATCATTCAAAGCCGCATGTAAAGGGCGTTTGCGAGATTGTCGTTTGTATACAGTATGCGGTATTTTTCGCTTGACAAGCCCCCCCGATTATCCTAACGTGCAGGCGGCCGAGGAGTCGTAAAAGCCATCCTTGCGCCCTCTGTTTGGTCGCTTTCGTTTATCGGTCAGGAGGCCCCTTCGATGCTGGACAGTTATCTTCCGATTATCACGCTGATCGTTGTTGCCCTTGGCTTTGCCACCGGGTCGATTATCTTCTCCCGGCTGGTCGGCCAGAAGAAGCCGAGTGAGGTCAAACTGGCGCCGTACGAGTGCGGCATGCCGCCGGTCGGCTCCGCCCGCGAGCGCTTCTCGGTCAAGTTCTACATCATCGCCATGCTCTTCATCGTCTTCGATATCGAGGTGGTCTTCATGTACCCCTGGGCGGTGATGTTCAAGCGTCTCGGGATGTTCGGCTTTGTCGAAATGGGCGTATTCATCCTGATCCTGCTGGTCGGTTACGTCTATGTCTGGAAAAAAGGAGCACTGGAATGGGAGTAGAAACCCTCGGCAACAACGTCTTCACGACGAGCCTCGACAAGGTTGTCAACTGGTCGCGTGCCAGTTCGCTCTGGCCGATGACCTTCGGCCTGGCCTGTTGCGCCATCGAAATGATGGCCACGGGGGCTGCCCGTTTCGACCTTGACCGCTTCGGCGTGTTGTTCCGTGCGTCGCCGCGTCAGGCCGACCTGATCGTTATCGCCGGCACTGTGACCAAGAAGATGGCGCCGGTCATCAAGACGGTCTATGAGCAGATGCCTGAGCCGCGCTATGTCATCGCCATGGGCGCCTGCGCCTGTTCGGGCGGGGTGTTCGATACCTACAGCACGGTACAGGGGGTCGATGAATTCCTCCCTGTCGACGTCTATGTCCCCGGTTGCCCGCCGCGCCCGGAAGGGTTGCTCTACGGCATCATGAAGCTGCAGGAAAAGATCATGAAGGAGCGCAACTCCTTCGGCGCAGCGATCGGCATCGGCGAGCGGATCAGCGAAATCTAGTCTCCCACAGACACAGGATAGAGAGACAACTTTATGAGCGTACAGGCAGCTGTTGACAGGCTGAAGGCCCAGTTCGGCGAAGCGGTCGTCGCGGTCAGCGAATTCCGCGGCGAAACTACGGTGGTTGTCAAGAAGGACGACATCGTCGCCATCTGTTCGTTCCTCAAGAAGGAACTCGGCTTCAACTTTCTGACCGATCTCTGTGCGGTGGACTATCTCGGTCAGGCTCCGCGCTTCATGGTGGTCTACCAGCTGTACAGCATTGGTGCCCATCAGCGCCTGCGCATCAAGGCGGCGGTGGAAGAGGGCGACGCGCGCATCGATACGGTCAGCGGCGTCTGGGCAACGGCCAACTGGCTGGAGCGCGAGTGCTATGACCTGATGGGAATCGTCTTCAACAACCATCCCGATCCGCGGCGCATTCTCATGCCCAGCGACTGGGTCGGTCATCCGCTGCGCAAGGACTACCCGGTGCAGGGGCCTGACCGGGAGCCCTATCAGGGCCGGCTGCAGTAACGCGTTTATCGATTCCCGAGTCCCTCCCATATAGAGAACAAGAGGCGGATTTTATGGCGACTTTCGAAACCATGACCATCAACATGGGGCCGCAGCACCCCTCGACGCACGGGGTTCTGCAGCTGGTTCTGGAGCTCGACGGTGAAGTCGTGGTCAAGGCCACCCCGCACATCGGCTTCCTGCACCGCGGCGTGGAAAAACTGTCGGAACACCGCACCTATCACCAGGTGCTGCCGCTGACCGACCGCCTCGACTATCTTGCGCCGATGCACAACAACCTCGGTTATGTGCTGGCGGTCGAGAAGCTGTTCGGGCTCACGGACGCGATCCCCGAACGGGCCCAGGTCGTGCGCGTGATCATGGCCGAGCTGACCCGTATCAAGAGCCATCTGGTCTGGTTGGCCTGCCATGCGCTCGACATCGGCGCCATGACCGTGTTTCTCTACTGCTTCCGCGAGCGCGAGACGGTCATGGACTTCTACGAGAAGATCTCCGGTGCGCGCATGACCTCCAACTACTTCCGCGTCGGCGGCCTGTCGGCCGATCTTCCGGCCGGGATCGAGCAGGAGATCCGCAAGTTTGCCCAGGAGATGCCGGGTCATGTCGAGACCTACGAGGGGCTGCTGACCGGGAACAAGATCTGGCAGAAGCGCATCCAGGGGGTCGGGGTGATCAGCGCCGAGGATGCTATCGATCTCGGTGTCAGCGGCCCGTCGCTGCGCGGTTCCGGGGTTAACTGGGATCTGCGTCGCGACCAGCCCTACAGCGGCTACGAGAATTACGACTTCGAGGTTGCGGTCGGCGACGGTTGCGACACGTGGTCGCGTTACCACTGCCGCCTCAAGGAACTGCGCGAATCGTGCAAGATCATTCTGCAGGCGCTTGACCGGCTCAAGCCCGGGCCGATCTTGGCCGATGCCCCCAAGGTCTGTCTGCCGCCGAAGAAGGATGTCGTCAACTCCATCGAAGGGTTGATCCATCACTTCAAGATCATTTCCGAAGGGCCCAAGCCGGAGCCCGGCGAAGTGTATGTCGGGGTTGAAAACCCCAAGGGCGAGGTCGGCTACTACCTCGTATCCGACGGTTCGCCGCGTCCCTATCGGATGAAGATCCGCCCGGCGTCGTTCATCAACCTGCAGGCCCTGCCCAAGATGTGTGAAGGCTCCCTGATTGCCGACGTCGTGGCGGTCATCGGGACCCTCGATATCGTGCTGGGCGAAATCGACCGCTAACCGGCATTCCCGAGCACAGCGAGGTGCGAGAGCTATGAGCGAAGCCGTGGAAACCAAAGTCGAGGAAAAGGAAATCGATCTGGCCGGAGCCAACGAGATCCTCGACCACTACGAGGATATGCCGGGGGCGCTGATGCCGGTGCTGCAGGCGATCCAGGAACATTACGGCTATATCCCTGAACCGACCGTGCATCTGGCCGCGGAACGGCTCAATGTTTACACCAGCCAGATTTTCGGCGTGTTGACCTTCTACGCGCAGTTCCATCTCGAACCGCGCGGCAAATACATCATCCGGGTCTGCAAGGGAACGGCCTGTCACGTCAGGGGGGCCAACCGAATCGGGGACACCATCAAGGAGCGCCTCGGTGTCGGCCATGCGGAAACCACCGAAGACCTGAAATTCACGGCCGAATACGTCGCCTGCATCGGTGCCTGCGGCATGGCCCCGGTCATCATGGTCAATGATGCCACCTATGGCAGCCTGACCGTGCAGAAGATGAACGAGGTCATCGACAAGTACGTGAGTATGGATTAACCGGAATACGGATCGAGGATCATATGGCCGAAACCGTGGAAAACATCCAGGTATTGATCTGCACCGGCACCGGTGGCATCGCCTCCGGCTCCTTGGAGGTCGCCAGTGCCTTCGAGGCGGAGTTTGCCAAACATGGCGTCGAGGCCAAGGTCGGCAAGCGCTGCGAAGTGAAAAAGACCGGCTGTCGCGGCCTGTGTGCCAACGACGTGCTGGTAGACATTGTCCTGCCCGGCCAGGAAGCGGTGACCTACGACTTTGTCACCCCTGAACTGGTCCCGCAGATCGTCGAAGAGCACGTGCTCGCCAACCAGCCGGTGGAAAAGAAGCAGGCAGGGGCCTACTATACCAAGTTCCTCGAAAAGCAGCAGCGCATCATCTTCTCGCGTTGCGGCACCATCGACGCCGAGAGCATCGACGACTTCATCGCTCATGACGGGTTCACCGGCATAAAGAAGGCCGTCTCCATGACCCCTGAGCAGGTCATCGAGGAAGTCAAGCGCTCCGGCCTGCGTGGCCGCGGGGGCGGGGGCTTCCCGACCGGGGTCAAGTGGTCGTTCTGCAAGGCCTCGCCCGGCGACAAGAAATACCTGATCTGCAATGCCGACGAGGGAGACCCGGGGGCGTTCATGGACCGCTCGGTTCTGGAAGGCGACCCCTACGGCTTGATCGAAGGGATGATGATCGGTGCCTATGCGATCGGCTGCACCTTCGGCTACGTCTACTGCCGCGCCGAGTATCCGCTGGCGATCAAGCGCCTGCAGAAAGCCATCGACACCTGCTATGAGCGGGGCATCCTCGGCAAGAACTGCATGGGCTTCGGTTTCGACTTCGACATGAAGATCAAGGCCGGCGCCGGGGCGTTTGTCTGCGGCGAGGAAACCGCCCTGATGGCCTCCATCGAGGGGCAGCGCGGCATGTCCCGTCCGCGCCCGCCGTTCCCGGCAGTGCGCGGTCTGTGGGGGAAACCGACCAACATCAACAACGTCGAGACCTTCGCCAACGTCTCCTACATTTTCTATAACGGCGCCGACTGGTTTTCCTCGATCGGCACCGAGGGAACGAAGGGCACCAAGATCTTCGCCCTGACCGGCAAGATCAAGCACACCGGTCTGGTCGAAGTTCCGGCCGGCACCACCATGCGCGAGGTCATCTACGACGTCTGCGGCGGCATTCACAAGAACCGTAAGTTCAAGGCGGTGCAGGCCGGCGGTCCGTCGGGTGGTTGTCTCCCGGCAGAGGCGCTCGATGCCCAAGTCGACTACGACTCTTTGATCAAGGCCGGAGCGATGATGGGTTCCGGCGGTCTGGTCGTCATGGACGAGACCACCTGCATGGTCGACGTCGCCCGCTTCTTCCTCAACTTCACCCGCGTCGAGTCGTGCGGCAAATGCATCCCCTGCCGCATCGGCCTGAAGATCATGCTCGAGATTCTCGAGCGGATCTGCGCCGGTGAAGGTCGGGAAGGCGACATCGAACTGCTGCAGGACATGGCCTACGACATCAAGAAGAGTTCGCTGTGCGGCCTCGGTCAGACCGCGCCCAACCCGATCCTCTCCACCATCCGCTATTTCCGCGACGAGTATGAGGCGCACATCAAGGACAAGTACTGCCCGTCCCATGTCTGCAAGCCGCTTCTCAAGTTCGCGGTCATCGAAGGGACCTGCAAGAAATGCGGGCTGTGCGTCAAGGCCTGCCCGGTCGACGCCATCCGCTGGGAGAAGGGGCAGATTGCCTTTATCGAACTCGACAAATGCACCCAGTGCACATCCTGTTACGACGCCTGCCCGTTCATGGCGATCGAGTAGTCGAACAGACCGGCAAAGGGGATAAGTGACTCCATGGTCAACCTGACGATCGACGGAAAACAGATTACGGTCTCGCGGACCGCGACGATTTACGAGGCGGCACTTGAGGCGGGGATCAATATCCCGGTTCTGTGCTACGCCAAGAAACTGCTCCCCTTCGGCGCCTGCCGCGTCTGCCTGGTGCAGGTCGAGCAGATGAAAGGGCGCCTGATCCCGGCTTGTACCACGCCGGTCAGCGAAGGGATGGTGGTCACCACCATGTCCGATGAGATCCTCAAGGTGCGCAAGACCGTGCTCGAATTCCTGCTGGTCAATCATGTCATCGATTGCCCGGTGTGCGACAAAGGCGGTGAATGCGACCTGCAGGAGCTGACCTACGATCACGAAGTCGTCTGCAACCGGTTCCAGGGCGAAAAATTCAACCTGGAAACCGATGAGGTCAATCCGCTGATCGAGCGCAACATGAACCGGTGCGTGTTGTGCGGGCGCTGCGTGCGCGTTTGCGACGAAGTGGTGGCCTACGGTTCGTATTCGTTCATCAACCGCGGCTTCGAAACCAAGATTGCCACCGCCTACGACCGCGGGTTGAACTGCGAGTTCTGCGGGCAGTGCGTGTCGATGTGCCCCGTCGGGGCGATCCTCCCCCGGCCGTTCAAGTTCAAGGCGCGCCCCTGGCAGCTCAAGGAAGTCGACACCGTTTGCGGCTACTGCGGCAACGGGTGCACCGTGACTCTCGGCGTGCTCAACAACAAAGTCGAAACCATCCGCTTTAACGACAAGATCGGCGTCAACGACGGCAACCTGTGCATCCGCGGGCGCTTTGGCTACTCCTACGTCAACAGCGAGGAGCGTCTCACGGCGCCGCTGGTCCGCAAGAACGGCGAACTGGTCGCGGCCACTTGGGACGAGGCCCTGCAGGCGGTGGCCGACGGCTTCAAGCAGGCTGGCGGTGCCGGGCTGGGGATCCTCTCCGGGGCCCGCCTGACCAACGAAGAGCTGTTCCTGCTCAAGAACCTGGCCAAGCAGGCCGGTACGGCCAATCTCGATCACTCCGGCGGCGAATGCTACAAGGGGTTGACCGAGGGGGTTGCCGGCGCGCTCGGCGTTGCCGCTTCGACCGGGACCTTCCCGCAGGTCGAGGAGTGTGAGGCGATTCTCGCCATCCGCTCCGATTTCTACGAGACCCATCCGGTGTTCGGCATGGTGGTTAACCAGGCCGTCAAACGCAATGAAGCCCAGCTTGCGATTGTCGCCGACAAGCGCGGCAAGTTCGCCAAGCTGCCTGGTGCCAAGACCCTGCTGCATCGTCCGGGCCAGGAACTGGAAGTTCTCAATGGCTTGGCCCGCGTGCTGCTCGACGAGGGGCTGGCCCGGACCGAGGGTGTCGAGGGCCTCGACGAGCTCAGGCAGGCCCTGGCGGACTTCAGCGCCGAGCAGGTTGCGACCCGCACCGGCGTCGCGGCCGAGGCCCTGCGGGAGACGGCCCGGCAGTTTGCCGCGGCCAAGAAGAGCGCCATCCTGTTGGCCTACGGTCTGCCTTACACGGCCTACAGCCGGGAACTCGGGATTGCCGCCGCCAATCTGGCGATCCTGCTCGGTATTCCCGGCCGCGACGGGAGCGGTTTGTACCTGTGCGGCGAAAAGGCCAACAGCCAGGGCGTCATCGACCTCGGCATCATGCCGCAGGCCGGCGGGCTCGGCGCGCAGGCGATGCTCGAGGCCGCCGCCAATGGCAAGCTCTCGGCCCTCTACGTGGTCGGCGAGGATGTGCTGACGTCCTACCCGGACCGCGGCAAAGTCGAGAAGGCGCTGGACAAGGTGTCCTTCCTGGTGGTGCAGGACATTTTCCTCTCGCCGACCGCCGCCAAGGCGCATGTTGTGCTGCCGGCTGCCTCCTTTGCGGAAAAGGACGGGACCTTCACCAATGCGGAGCGCCGCATCCAGCGGGTGCGTCCCGGTATCCCGCTCCCCGGCCAGGCCAAAACCGACGGGGCGATCTTTGCTGCGCTGACCGAAAAGCTGGGTGGCAATCTGGCCTTTACCGGCGCCGAAGCGATCTTTGCCGAGATCGGGCGACAGGTCCCGGCTTATGCCGCCGTCACCTTTAACGGGATCGGTCCTCAAGGTTTCGTCTGGGGTGGGGAAATCCTGGCTCCGGCGCGGCGTCGTCTGCAACCTGCCGGTGGCGCGACCGCGGTTGACGGCGCCTTCCAGTTGCTTACCGGCAGCGCGCTGTACCATAGCGGCACGGTGTCCACGCGGGCCAAGGGGCCGTTGGCCGTGATCAACGAGGCTTACGTGGAATTCGGGCGCGACGACGCCAAGGCCCTGGACGTCAAGGACGGCGATCAGGTCAAGATTTCCGGGAACGGGGTCGAACTGTGCCTCAAGGCGAAGGTTGGCAACCGCTTGCCCAAAGGGGTCCTGTTTGCCCCCTATCATTTTGCGGCGGCCGGGATCAATCGACTTTACAAGGGCGAAGCCGCCGTTGCCGTAACGGTCAGCAAGTAAGCCGAGATACGGGGTCGCTCCGATGGAATGCCCGAAGTGCCAGGCGCGGGTTTCAGCAACCGCAAAATTCTGCGACCAGTGCGGATTGAAACTGGCCGAGAATGTGGAGTTTCTGCATCGCAAGGCCGTGGATCTTTATCATCGCGGCCAGATCGATGAGGCGCTGAACGTCTGGGACCAGGCCCTTGCCAGTGACCCAGAGTTCAGCAAGGGGCACTACTACCGCGGCCTGGCGCTGTACGATCACGGTGATCTGGCCGCTGCGGTCGAAGCCTTCCAGCAGGCCCTGGCCGGTGAGGACGAGCCGTTCAGGGTGCTGTTCAAGCTGGGCATGGCGCAGTACGGGCTTGGTCACCTGGACGCCAGTGTGGAAAGCTTCCAGAAGGCGCATGCGATCAATCCGGGCAGTGCGGAAACGCTGTATCGCCTGGGCCTCTCCTATCTGCGCATGTCGGAACTGGAAGCGGCACGCTCGGCATTGGAAGAAGCGGTCCGGATCAATCCGAAGTACACCCGGGCCCTTTACATCCTCGGCATGGTGGTGGCCCAGCAGGGCGACCAGAACGAAGCGGTCGATCTGTTCCGGCGCGTCGAGGCGGTGAGCCCGACCTATACGGCGGCACGCTTCGAACTCGGCATGGCCTTGTTCCGGCAAGGGAAGCTGCAGGAGGCCGCCGAGCAGTTTGCCGGCGTCGAGACAGTCAGCCCGCGCTTCGCTCCGGCTCCTTACATGCTCGGCGAGTGCCAGCGCAAGCTCGGAGCCTTCGGAGAGGCGGTTGCCGCTTACCGGCGCATGTTGCACCTCAATCCGGACGATGCCGAAGCCTGGGTGCGGATTGCCGAATGCCAGCTCCAGCTCGACCTGCTCGATGCCGCGCGCGAAGCACTCGACAGGGCTCTGGCCGTGAGCCCGCAGCACGCCGAGGCCAATTATCTGAAAAAGCATCTGGCCGAAATGGCCACGCCCCATAAGCCCGGTTTCTGATCGCGTAAACGTTTACAGTCCATATGGAGCAAGGAAGAGGATTGTCATGACGGAAATGCTGAGCATGTCAAACAACGCCCCGCTGTTCGTGGGAATGATGCTGCTGAAGCTGGCGGTGGTCTTTGGAGTGACGATGGGGATTGTCGCCTATGCCACCTGGGTTGAGCGCAAGGTCATCGGCCACATGCAGACCCGCCTCGGACCGATGCGCACCGGCTGGCACGGCTTGCTGCAGCCGATTGCCGATGGTCTCAAGCTCTTCTTCAAGGAAGACATCATTCCGACGCAGGCCAGCAAGGTGCCGTTTCTGCTGGCGCCGATGATGATCCTCATTCCGGCGCTGATAACGATTGCCGTCGTGCCCTTCGGCCCCGACGTCACCGTCAAGGGGTTCCTGGTGCCGCTGCAGATCACCGACCTGAACATCGGCGTCCTCTACATCCTGGCGATGGCCGGTCTCGGCGTGTACGGGATCGTCCTTGCGGGGTGGAGCTCCAACAGCAAGTACGCCCTGCTCGGCGGCGTGCGCGCCTCGGCCCAGATGATCTCCTACGAGCTGGCGGCGGGGATCACCATCATCGCCGTGTTCATGCTCAGCGAAACTCTGAGCCTGCGTGAAATCGTCGCCTTGCAGAGTGGCTCGGTCATCGACTGGTACGTTTTCAAGCAGCCGCTGGCCTTCGGCCTCTTCCTGATTACCGGTCTGGCCGAGATCAACCGCACCCCGTTCGACATGCCGGAAGCCGAAAGCGAGCTGGTCTCCGGCTTCTGCACCGAATATTCGTCGATGAAGTACGCCCTGTTCTTCATGGCGGAATATGCCAACATGATCGTGATTGCCGCCATCGCCGCCACCCTGTTCCTCGGGGGCTGGTCGGGGCCGCTTCCGGAGAGCCTGGGCGTGGTCAACCTGCTCGGCAAGGTGTTCGCGATCATGTTCTTCTTCATCTGGCTGCGCGCGACTCTGCCGCGCGTGCGCTATGACCAGTTGATGCAGCTCGGGTGGAAGGTTCTGATCCCCCTGGCGCTGGCCAACCTGGCTGTGACCGGCCTGGTGGTCGTCCTGCAGCAGTAACCGTCCGACATACGAGGTCAGACCCATGTTTACAGCGATAGCCAAAGGCCTGAGCATTACCTTCAAGCACATGCTGCCGGGGCATTCGACCACCGTGCAGTACCCGACCGTCAAGCTGAAGCCCTCCGATCGCTTCCGCGGCCTGCATCGTCTGGTGCCGACCCAGGATCGCGAGAAGTGCGTGGCGTGCTACCTTTGCCCGACGGTCTGCCCGGCAAAGTGCATTACGGTGGAAGCCGCGGAAAACGCCAAGGGCGAGAAATATCCGCGCGTCTATTCGATCGACCTGTTGCGCTGCATCTTCTGTGGATACTGCGTGGAAGCCTGCCCGGTTGAGGCGTTGGAAATGACCGCCGAATATGAACTGGCCAACTACCGGCGGGCTGATTTTGAATTTACCAAGGAACGGCTGCTTCGGTAAGCCGGGAGGAGCGTGTAAGCCATGGAGACAATCTTCTTCTATCTGGTCGCGTTGGTCGCTGTCGTCTCGGGGTTCCTGGTGGTGCGCTGCCAGAGCCCGGTCAACAGTGCTCTCGCCCTGGTCAACACCTTCTTCTGTCTGGCCGTCTTCTACGTGATGCTTTATGCGCCCTTCATGGCCGCCATTCAGGTCATCGTCTATGCCGGCGCGATCATGGTGCTGATCCTTTTCGTGATCATGCTGCTGAATCTCGGCACCGAGGCCCGCAAGCGCTACACCCACGGTGTCGTCTGGGCGGCGATCGCCAGCCTGCTGGTCCTGGTCAACGTGGTGTTCTTCATCAAGCGTGGCCGGGTAACCGGAGCGGAAGGCGATATCACCGACTACCTGATCAAGACCGAGGGGCATACCGAACTGATCGGCAAGGCTCTGTACACCGAGTTCCTGCTCCCCTTCGAAATCGCTTCGATCCTGCTGCTGGTGGCGATTGTCGGCGCGGTGATTCTGGCCAAGAAGGACGTTTAACCTACACGGGATAACGGGAGACACAACCGATGAGCGTTTACCACTACCTGACCGTCAGCGCCATTCTCTTTGCCCTCGGCACCTATGGCGTGCTGACCCGGCGCAACGCGATCGTCATCTTCATGTGCATTGAGTTGATGCTCAACTCGGTGAACCTGACCTTCATCGCTCTGTCCAGACACCTCAACAGCCTGGACGGGCAGATCTTCGTATTCTTCGTCATGACCGTGGCTGCCGCCGAGGCGGCGGTCGGTCTGGCCCTGATGATCGCGACCTTCCGCAACCGGGAGACGATCGATGTGGACCAGATCAACCTGCTGAAATGGTGATGAGTCACCGTTTGGGTTTCGTGAACGGCTTACTTCGTCCGGAGGAAAGATAGATGTACGACAAATTGTGGCTCATCCCCTTCTTCCCGCTGGTCGGCTCGATCATCAACGGGTTGTTCGGCAAACGTTTCATCCGGAACGAGGCGGCGATCGGGGCGATCGGGACCGGTGCGGTGTTCCTGTCGTTCCTGGTATCCTGCAGCTGCTTCTTCACGCTGCTCAACGATCCGGTGAAGGTGCACCAGCAGGTGGTCGCCTCGTGGATGACGGTCGGCCAGCTGCAGGTCGACTGGGGCTTTCTGCTGGATCCGCTTTCAGCCCTGATGATCATGGTCGTGACGGGGGTCGGCTCGCTGATTCACCTCTACTCGATCGGCTACATGCACGGGGAAGAGGGTTTCTATCGCTTCTTCTGCTACCTGAACCTGTTCGTCTGCGCCATGCTCATGCTGGTGCTGGGGAACAATGCTCTGGTGATGTTCATCGGCTGGGAGGGTGTCGGCCTCTGCTCCTACCTGCTGATCGGCTATTACTTTGAGAAAAAGAGCGCGGGTGACGCAGCGAAGAAGGCCTTCGTGGTCAACCGTGTCGGCGACTTCGGCTTCCTGGTCGGTCTGTTCACCATCTTCTGGACGCTGGGCAGCCAGCACGGCGTCTGGACCCTGAATTTCGTCGAAATCTCCGAAAACGCGCATCTGCTCGGCTTCGGCGGGACGGTTGTGACGGTTGCCACTCTGTGCTTCTTCCTCGGAGCCACCGGCAAGTCGGCGCAGATCCCCCTCTACACCTGGTTGCCTGACGCGATGGAAGGTCCGACCCCGGTTTCCGCCCTGATCCATGCGGCCACGATGGTTACCGCCGGCGTCTACATGATCGGCCGCATGAACGTGCTCTTTGCCATGAGCCCGACGACCATGACCGTGGTCGCGCTCATCGGCGCATTCACGGCGATCGTTGCGGCCAGCATCGGGTTTGCCCAGAACGACATCAAGCGCGTACTGGCCTACTCCACGGTTTCGCAGCTCGGCTTCATGTTCATGGCCATGGGGGTCGGCGCCTTTACCGCCGGCATCTTCCACCTGATGACCCACGCCTTCTTCAAGGCCTGCCTGTTCCTCGGTTCCGGCTCGGTCATCCACGCCATGCACCATGCACTGCATCACGCGCACCTCGACGATGATCCCCAGGATATGCGCAACATGGGCGGACTGAAAAAATACATGCCCATTACCTGGGCGACGTTCGGCATCTCCTGCATCGCGATCGCCGGGATTCCGCCCCTGGCCGGTTTCTTCTCCAAGGACGAAATCCTGTGGTGGACCTTCGGTTCGACCCGCGGCAACCTCCTGGTGTGGGGGATCGGCGCGATCACCGCGGGCATGACCGCCTTCTACATGTTCCGCTGTTTCTTCATGACCTTCCACGGCGAGCAGCGCACGCACAAGAAGGCCAAGGATCATGTCCATGAATCGCCGTGGGTGATCACCGTGCCGCTGATGGTGCTGGCGTTCCTGGCCGTGGTCGGCGGCTTCGTCGGCGTGCCGGCGGCGCTCGGCGGGCACAACCAGATTCACCACTACTTCGAGCCGGTTTTCGGCCATGCGCAGGAAGTGTACAAGATCGGCATCAAGGAAGCCCTCGAGCATTCGCATGCTGCCGAATACGGGCTGATGGGGCTCTCGATCGCCATCGCCGTGATCGGCATCGGCATTGCGTTCACCATGTACCTCAAGCGCCCCGAGCTTCCCGGCCGGTTTACGGCCAGGTTCAGCCAGTTGCACCGCTGGGTCTACAACAAGTGGTTCGTGGACGAGGCCTACGACGTGCTGTTCGTCAACAGCACCAAGAAATTCGCGACCTTCTGCTGGAAGGGTTTCGACGTCAAGGTCGTCGACGGCGTCGTCAACGGCACCGGCAAGCTCGTCAACGTCCTTTCCACCGCGCTGCGCTACACCCAGAGCGGCCTGCTGCACAATTACGCCCTGACCATGGTTCTCGGAACGGTGGTCATGGTGGCGATATTCCTTCTGCAATGATGATGAATCACACCGTTCACGCGATGAGATAAAAGGAGCGCAGACCCATGAGCAATCTCCTCAGCCTGATGACCTTCTTCCCGCTCGTCGGGATGGTTGTCCTCCTGTTCCTCCCCAGGGAGTCCGACCGCCTGCTCAAAACGGTGACCCTGGTCATCACCCTGATCACGTTCGTGATCAGTCTGCCGCTGGCGTTCGATGACGCCTTCCGCACCTCGGCGGAGATGCGTTATGTCGAGTTTGCGCAATGGATCAACATCGGCGAGTACTTCCGCATGAACTATTACGTCGGGGTAGACGGCATCAGCCTCTGGCTGGTCCTGCTGACGACGTTCATCATGCCGATCGCCGTGCTTTCGACCTGGCACGCGGTCGAGAAGAATACCAAGGGGTTCATGGCGCTGCTGTTGCTGCTCGAAACCGGCATGCTCGGCGCCTTCATCGCCCTCGATGTGTTCCTCTTCTACATCTTCTGGGAACTGATGCTGATCCCGATGTACTTCCTGATTGGCATCTGGGGTGGCAAGAACCGCATCTACGCGGCCGTCAAGTTCTTCATCTTCACCGCGGTCGGCTCGCTGCTGATGCTGGTGGCCATCATCTACGTCTATTACTACGCGGTGAAGGCCGGGATGCCGTTCCAGAGCGGTTTCAGCATCGCGCACTTCTACCAGCTCGACATCCCGGCGCACCTGCAGACCTGGCTGTTCCTGGCCTTCGCCTTCAGCTTTGCCATCAAGGTGCCGATGTTCCCGGTGCATACCTGGTTGCCCGATGCGCACACCGAGGCGCCGACCGCCGGCTCGGTGATTCTGGCCGCGATCCTGCTGAAGATGGGGACCTACGGCTACATCCGTTTCGCAATCCCGCTCTTCCCGGCCGCGACGCTGAAGTTCACCCCGCTGTTTGCCATCCTGGCGGTGATCGGCATCATCTACGGCGCGCTGGTGGCGATGATGCAGGATGATGTCAAGAAGCTGGTCGCCTATTCCTCGGTGTCGCACCTTGGCTTCGTCATGCTCGGCATCTTCGCCATGAATCTCCAGGGGCTCTCCGGCGGCATGCTGCAGATGATCAATCACGGCATTTCGACGGGGGCGCTGTTCCTTATCGTCGGCTTTCTCTACGAGCGCCGGCACACCCGCCTGATCGCCGATTTCGGCGGGATTTCCAAGAAGATGCCCATTTTTGCGACCATCTTCCTCATCATTACCTTCTCTTCGATCGGCCTCCCCGGGACCAACGGCTTCGTCGGCGAGTTCCTGATCCTGATGGGCGCCTTCGAAAGCAACCTGCGGTGGCTTGCGATCCTTGGCACCACGGGCGTGATCCTGGCTGCCGTCTACATGCTGTGGATGTTCCAGCGGGTCATGATGGGGCAGATCACCAACCCGGAGAACGAGGAACTGGAAGACCTGTCGCCCCGCGAGATCGCCTTGATGCTCCCTCTGCTGCTCTTTGTGTTCTGGATCGGCGTCTACCCGAACACCTTCTTCGAAAAGATGAATCCGTCGCTTGACAACCTGATCAAGCAGGTCAAGGGGAAGCAGCAGATCGTCATGATGATCGAGGAACCGACCCGCGCGGTCGCCGAGACCACGGTCAACCAATAAGCCCGGAATTCAACGTCGCTGAGGAGCCCGTTCATGGAAAACCTGGTGCAAATCGCCCTGCAGAATGTCAACCTGGCGGCCATCATGCCGTCCCTGGTGCTGGTCTGCTTCGGCATGGGCCTGCTGTTGATCAATGTTTTTCTCCCCCGCGGCACCACCCGCCCGGCGGTGTGGATCAGTCTGGTCGGGATCGTGGTCACTGCGGTCGTAACGGTGCAGGGCTGGGGGAACCCGCAGTACGGGTTTTCCGATGCGGTGGCGCTCGACAACTTTGCGACCTTCTTCAATGTGACCTTCCTGCTGGCGGCGGCTCTGACCATCCTGATGTCGGATGACTACCTGCGGCGTGAAGGTTATGCCGTCAACGAATACTATCCGCTGATCCTGTTCACGACGGCGGGCGCCATGTGGATGGCTTCCGGCACGGACATGATGACCATCTTCCTCGGTCTGGAAGTGATGTCGATCAGTCTTTACGTGCTGGCGGGCTTCTTCCGCGGGCAGTCGGCCTCCAACGAGGCCGGTCTCAAGTATTTCCTGCTCGGGGCCTTTTCCACCGGTTTTCTGCTCTACGGCATGGCCCTGATCTATGGCGTCACCGGCTCGACCCGTCTCACCGAGATCGGTGCCTATCTCAACAGTCACTCGTCGCTGCTGGCCAATCCGATGACTCTGGCCGGTCTGGTGCTGCTTTCCATCGGCTTCCTGTTCAAACTTGGGGCGGCGCCCTTCCACATGTGGACGCCGGACGTCTATCAGGGCGCACCCACGCCGGTGACCGCCTTCATGAGCGCCGGTCCGAAGGCTGCAGCGTTTGCCGCCTTCCTGCGGACCCTCGAGTACTGTTTCTTCGGCCTGAAGCCGGAGTGGTCGGCGATGTTGTGGGTGCTCGCCGTGCTGACCATGACGGTCGGTAACGTGATTGCCATTTCCCAGACCAATATCAAGCGGATGCTGGCCTATTCGTCGATTTCGCATGCCGGCTATGCGTTGGTCGGTCTGGTTGCGGCCAATGAAATCGGCTATTCCGGGGTACTCTTCTACATGCTGGCCTACACCTTCATGAATATCGGCGCGTTCGCCGTGCTCATCCTGGTCGGCAAGCAGGGGGAGGAGAATCTGACGCTGGAGGGCTTCGCGGGCCTGGGCTACAAGCGACCGCTGCTCGGCGTGGCGATGTCGGTCTTCCTCTTCGCGCTGATGGGGCTGCCGCCGACCGCCGGTTTCGCCGGGAAGTTCTACATCTTCGCCGGTGCGGTCAAGGCCGGCTACATCTGGCTGGCGATCATCGGGGTTCTCAATTCCGCCGTGTCCCTCTACTATTATCTCCGGGTCATGGTGTACATGTACTTCCGCGACCCGACCGAGGACTATGCCTGGATCAGCCTGCCGGTCAGTGTCCTTGCGACCATCATCCTCGCCGTGATCGGCTGCCTCTATCTGGGGATTCTCCCCAACGAGGTGATGGCGATGGCAAAGACCGCCATCTTCTGACGGCCGCCCTGTCGAGTCCAAAGCCCCCGGCGTTGTCGCCGGGGGCTTTGTTTTTGAGTATACTGGCAGGGACAGTGGTAGGCCCTGTGACGCTTCCGACGGAATGGCCCCGATGGCTCCGACCGACCTGCAAAGTTATCTGGCACTGCTTGAACAGGCGGGTCGCCTCAAGCGCATCCAGGCAACCGTCGACCCGCACCTGGAACTGGCGGCGATTGTCGACCGGGTCTGCAAGGGCGGCGACAGCGGCCAGGCGCTGCTGTTCGAGGACGTGCGGGGCGCGGGGATGGCAGTGGCGGCCAATCTGTTCGGGTCCCTCGAGCAGGTCGGCTGGGCGCTTGGCACGACCGACATCGCAGCCCTGGCCCGAAGGCTTGGTGATGACCTGGTGGCCGCCGGGGAAGTGAAAGCCGAGCAGGCGCTCACCAAAATCTGCAACCTGGCCGCCTGGCAGCCGGCCGTGACCGATCGCCTGGCCGGTCGCGTTCGCGACCAGAGTGACCGGGGGCTCGACATTCTGCCGCGGATCGTCGCCTGGCCGGCCGACGGTGGCCCGTTTCTGACGCAGGCCCAGGTCTATACCCGCGACCCGGAGACAGGTGCCGCCAATTGCGGGATGTACCGCATCCAGTGCCATGACCGCCACCGGGCAACGATTCGCTGCCGGGCCAGCAGCGATGCGGCCAGGCACCTTGCCGCCTGGCATGCGCGCAACACGGCCATGCCGGTTGCGGTGGTGCTCGGCGGGCCGCCGGTGCTTGCCTGGGTGGCATCTGCCCCGCTCCCTTACGCGGCCGACGAGGTGGCCTTTGGTGGTTACCTGCTGCAGCAGCGGCTGGAGATGAGCCGCTGCCGGTACAGTGATCTACTGGTTCCCGCCAGCGCCGAGATCGTGATCGAAGGGGTGGTCGAGCCAGGGAGCACGGCCCCGGAAGGGCCCTTCGGCAACCACACCGGCCGCTACGATGCAGAGGCGGCGGCGCCGCTGATGAAGGTGCTGAGCGTGCAGGCGGCGACGTCGGCGATCTGTCCGTGGACGCTGGTGGGACCACCGCCGATGGAGAATATCCACCTTGCCCGGGCCACCGTCCGCCTGTTCACGCCGCTGGTGAAGATGGCCCTGCCAACCGTGCGTGCCGTGCATCTTCCGGCGGAGGGGATTTTCCACCGGGCGGCGATCGTGACCCTCGACGCAAAGGATACCCGGCCGCTGGCAGAGGTGGCCGGAATCCTGCGTGACACGCTGCTGCTCAGGAATGCGCGGCTGCTGGTGGTGGCGGCGGACGATCACGACCCGCGCGACATCCCGACGGTGTTCTGGCAGGCCTTGAATGCCGTCGACTGGCGCCGCGACCTGCTGATTGAGGATAATCAGTTGACGATCGACGCACGCTACCGGCCGGCCGGCGCTCTCGTGCGCGGCGAGGAAGCCGTGCTGGAACGCGTGCTAAGGCGCTGGCACGAGTTCGGCTTCGATACCCCCGGGTAAGGGGTGCCGTTCAGGGGCGCCGGGCTCCCTACCCTTGAACGCCCGGGGCGTGCGGTGTACACTGCACCGCGGCTGACAGATCGATGGCGAAGGGAAGCGACGCGACGATGGGCAGTGCGGTACTGGCGAAGGTTGTCACCCTGCTGGAGATGATCAAATTCTCGCATACCGTGTTCGCCTTCCCCTTTGCCCTGATGGGGGCGACGCTGGCAGCGCTGGCCAGCGGCCGGGCGCCGAGCGCGGCGCAGGTCGGCTGGATCTGCCTGGCGATGGTCGGCGCGCGGACCGCCGCCATGGGGCTCAATCGCATCATCGATGCCCGCATCGACGCCAAAAACCCGCGGACCGCTGAACGGCCGCTGCCGGCCGGCAAGGTCACCCTGATCGAGTCATGGCTGCTGGTGCTCATGGCGACGGCCGTGATGCTGTTGGCGGCTGCGATGCTCAACCCGCTGTGTCTCCTGCTGGCGCCGGTCGCCCTCGGGTTTTTCGTCCTTTACGCCTATTGCAAGCGGTTCACGGCACTGGCGCACGTGGTGCTCGGCATCTGTCTGGCGGCGGCGCCGATCGGAGCGTGGATCGCGCTGCGCGGCGATCTGCAATGGCCGATACTGGTTCTTGGCGCGGCGGTGCTCGTCTGGGTGGCCGGCTTCGACATCTTCTACGCCCTGCAGGATGTGGAGTTCGACCGGAGCCAGGGGCTGCACTCGATTCCGGTGCGCCTCGGCGTGAAGAACGCCATCCTGCTCGGCAAGCTGCTGCACGGGGCGATGATCGCCCTGCTGCTGTTGCTCCCCGTCGGCCTGCCGCTGGGGTGGCTGTACTACGCAGGGGTCGCGGTCATCGGCGCCCTGATCGCCTACGAGCACCAGCTGGTCAGAGCCGATGACCTGTCGCGGCTGGATGCGGCCTTTTTCAACATGAACGGTTATATCAGCGTGACGATCTTTGCCTTCACCCTGGCGGATGTGCTGGTGCTGCGATGAAGCATGTCCTGGTCGCCATGACCGGTGCTTCGGGCTCGATCTACGGCCTGCGGCTCATCGAAGCGCTGCTGCGGGCGGAATGCCGGGTCAGCCTGCTCCTTTCCGAGCCGGGACGCCAGGTGCTCAACCATGAATGCGGTCTTAACTGGAGCGCCGACCGTGTCGCCCGCGAGCAGCAGGTCTGCGCCCATTTCCGTGCGGAGCGCATCGCCGTGCTGGACAACGCCGACCTGTTCGCCGCGGTGGCCAGCGGCTCCAACCCGGCCGATGCCATGGTGATCTGCCCCTGCTCGATGGGCACGGCGGGGCGGGTGGCGGCGGGGCTCAGCGAAACTCTGCTCGAGCGCGCCGCCGACGTCATGCTCAAGGAGCGCCGGCCGCTGCTGCTGGTCCCCCGCGAAACCCCCCTCAGCGTCATTCATCTGGACAACCTGCTGCGTCTTGCCCGCGCCGGGGCCGTGGTCATCCCGGCGATGCCGGCCTTCTATCACGGCCCGCGATCGCTTGACGATCTGGTCGATTTCGTGGTCGGCAAGATCCTCGACCAACTCGGGGTCGGGCATGAATTGTTCAAGCGGTGGGGCGGGGAAGATCGTGCCGAGCGCTGAGCGATGAGTGCTGAGTAAAATCCGAAAGCCATAACCATGGAAAGCTTGTTAAAGACTGTCAGTGCCAAGGTGGAGAGCGGCGAACGGCTGTCCGACGCCGAGGCGCTGGAGCTGTTCGCCTGCCCCGACCTGCTGGCGGTCGGCCACCTGGCGGCGCTGGCCAATGCCCGCAAAAATGGCGAGACGGTTTATTTCAACGTCAACCGCCACGTCAACTACACCAACCTCTGCGTCAACCGCTGCACCTTCTGCGCCTTCAGTCGCGAAGCCGGCGATGCCGAGGAGGGGTACACCCTTGCCCTCAACGACATCCTGGCCAAGGCGGCCGAAGCCGCCGCGGCGGGGGCTACCGAACTGCACATGGTCGGCGGGCTGCATCCGCACCTCCCCTTCGATTTCTACCTGGAGATGCTGGCGGCGCTCCGCGCCGATTCGCCGCAATTACACATCAAGGCCTTCACCGCGGTCGAACTGGACTATTTCGCCGGGCTTACCGGGCAGCCGGTCACGACGGTCATCGACGAGCTCAAGGAAGCGGGACTCGGCTCGCTCCCCGGCGGCGGCGCGGAGATTTTCGCCCCCAAAGTCCGCGAGCGGATCTGCCCGGAGAAGATCAGCGGCGCCCGCTGGTTGGAGATTCACGAGGCGGTGCACCGCGCGGGATTGAAGAGCAATGCCACCATGCTCTTCGGTCACCTCGAGAGTTTTGCCGACCGGGTCGACCATCTCCGCCAGCTCCGGGAGTTGCAGGACCGTACCGGCGGCTTTCAGGCGTTCATCCCGCTGGCCTTTCAGCCGGACAACACCCGGGTGCCGGGGGCGAAAGGGGTCGGCGGCGTCGATGCCCTGAAGACCCTGGCGATCAGCCGGCTCTATCTCGACAACTTCCGCCACATCAAGGCCTACTGGGTAATGCTCGGCCTGAAGATCGCCCAGGTCGCCCTGTGCTTCGGGGTCAACGACCTCGACGGCACGGTGGTCGAGGAGAAGATCGGCCATGACGCCGGCGCCGATTCGCCGCAGCAGCTGAGCAAGGAGCAGCTGATGATGCTGATCCGCAAGGCCGGCAAGGTGCCGGTGGAGCGCGACACGCTCTATCGCGAACTGGGGCGGGGGGCGGCGTGACGGCGAGCGCCACCCCGGCCGGATCCGGGCTGCCGTTGACGCGCGACGAAGCCCTCACCCTGCTGACCGGTGCCGACCTTTTGGCGGTCGGCCAGCGGGCGGATGCCGTGCGCCGGCGGCTGCACCCCGACAACCGGGTGACCTTCGTGGTCGACCGCAACGTCAACTATACCAACGTCTGCTCGACCCGGTGCCGCTTCTGCGCCTTCTACCGGGACGCCGGCCATGCCGACGCCTATGTGCTCGGCTACCACGACATCCTGGCCAAGGTCCGCGAGCTGGTGGCGCACGATGGCACCCAGCTGCTGATGCAGGGCGGCCTGCACCCCGATCTGCAGATCGACTGGTTCGAGGACCTGTTCCACGAGATCCGGGTGCACTTCCCGACGGTGCGCATCCACTCGCTCTCGCCGGCGGAGGTGGTGCATATCGCCAAGGTTTCCGGGATGAGCATGGAGGAGTGCCTGGCGCGGCTTCAGAAGGCCGGCCTGCAGTCGCTCCCCGGCGGCGGTGCCGAGATCCTGGTCGACGAGGTCCGCCGCGAGGTGTCGCCGAACAAGATCGGCTGGCGGGAGTGGGCGGCGGTGATGCGCGCGGCCCACGCGCTCGGCATGCCGACCACGGCCACCATGATGTTCGGCGCCACGGAGCGCCCCGCGGACATCGTCGAGCACCTCTTTCGCATCCGCGAACTGCAGGCCGAGACCGGCGGCTTCACCGCCTTCATCCCGTGGACCTACCAGCCGGGGAATACCGAACTCGGCGGCGAGACGGCCTCGGGGGTCGAATACCTCAAGGTGCTGGCCCTGTCGCGGCTGGTCCTCGACAACATCGCCAACATCCAGGCCAGCTGGGTGACGCAGGGGGCGATGATGGCCCAGGTGGCGCTGTTCTTCGGGGCCAACGACCTCGGCGGCACCATGCTCGAGGAGAACGTGGTCGCCGCCGCCGGCTGCACTTTCCGCCTGTCGATCATTGATATCATCGAGCTGGCCCGCGGCGCCGGTTTCACCCCGGCCCGGCGGACGACGACCTACGAGATTCTGCAAGAATACTGAAGGATGCAACCATGACCCTGCTGCGCCCCGACATCGCCGCCATGGCCGGCTACGTCCCCGGCTTCCAGCCCCCCGACGCGGAGCGCTGGATCAAGCTCAACACCAACGAGAATCCCTACCCCCCCTCGCCAAGGGTGCGCGAGGCGATCCTGCGCGAACTCGGTGGTGACGGCGAAGCCCTGCGCAAGTACCCCGACCCGGGCAGTCGCGCGATGCGGGAGGCGGCGGCGCAGCTTTACGGGGTGCCGGTCGAGTGGGTGATCACCGCCAACGGTTCCGACGAACTGCTCAACAACCTGATTCGGGCCTGCGCCGGCGAAGGGGAGGAGATCGGCTACGTCCACCCCTCCTACTCCTATTACGCCACCCTGGCGGAGATCCAGGGGGCGAAGGTGCGGACCTTCGGCCTGGACGAGTCCTTCCGCCTCCGGGATTTCCCCGCGCGTTATGACGGCCGGCTGTTTTTCCTGACCACCCCCAACGCCCCTTTGGGCTTCGCCTTTCCGCTCGACTACATCGACGAACTGGCCCGCCGCTGCGCCGGAGTGCTGGTTGTCGACGAGGCCTATGTCGATTTTGCCGAATTCTCGGCGCTGGAGCTGGTCAAAAAGTACGAGAACGTGGTGGTCACCCGGACCTTCTCCAAGAGCTACGCCCTGGCGGGGATGCGCCTGGGGCTGGGGATCGCCCGCCCGGCGATCGTTGCCGCCCTCGACAAGATCCGCGACCATTATCACCTCGACCGGCTGGCTCTGGCTGCCGCCACCGCGGCCCTCGACGACCAGGGGTACCTGCAGGAAACGGTGGCCAGGATCCGCGCCACCCGGGCCGGTTTCGTCGCCGGGCTGCAGGCGCTCGGCTACCGGGTCATCCCCTCGCAGGCCAACTTCGTCTTCGCCGTGCCCCCGGATCGCAACGGCCGGCGGGTCTACGATGCCCTCCATGCCCGCAACATCCTGGTCCGCTACTTTTCCGACCCGCTGCTCGCGCACGGCATGCGCATCACCATCGGCACCGACGCGGAGATGGAGGAAACCTTAAGGGCCTTGCAGGACATCGGATGAAGACCGCAAAACGCAGGGGTGACCGAACGGTTGCCCCTGTTCCGTTTGAACCGGGCGCTGTCGCCCCGCGCCTGCTCGCCTGGTACGGGCGCTGCGGCCGCAATCTGCCGTGGCGGCAGACCCGCGACCCCTACCGCATCTGGCTCTCCGAGATCATGCTGCAGCAGACCACGGTGGCCGCCGTCATCCCCTACTACCAGCGGTTCCTGGCGGTGTTCCCCGACGTCGCCACCCTGGCCGCGGCGCCAATGGAGCAAGTCATCGCCCTGTGGGCGGGGCTGGGCTACTACTCGCGGGCACGCAACCTGCACCGGGCCGCGCAGGTGGTCGTCAACGCTGGCGGCGCACGCTTCCCGACGACGGTCGAGGCGCTGGCCGCCCTGCCCGGGGTCGGCCGCTCCACCGCCGGGGCGATCGTCTCGATCGCCTTCGACCGCCCGGCGCCGATTCTCGACGGCAATGTGCGCCGGGTGCTGGTGCGGCTCTTCGCCTGGCAGGACGATCCGCGCAGCCCAGCTGCCGAGCGCTTCCTCTGGACACAGGCCGAGGCGCTGACCTCGCGGGAGCAGCCGCACGACTACGCCCAGGCGATCATGGATCTTGGCGCGACGGTGTGTACGCCGCGCGATCCGGAGTGCCCTGCCTGCCCGCTGGCCGATCTGTGCCAGGCGCGTCGCCTGGGAATCGAACGGCAACTGCCGGCGGCGCGTTCCCGCAAGCCGGTGCCGGTGCGCCGCCAGGTAGCCCTGCTGGTCGAGCAGCGCGGCCGCTTCCTGGTGCGCCCCCGTCCGCCCGAGGGCTTTCTCGGCGGGCTCTGGGAGTTTCCGGTCGCCGATTTGGGGGAAAACGAAACGGCCGCAAGCGGGGGGGCGCGCCTCATCGGGGAATTCGGCCTCGCGGGACCGGGAACCGTCATCGCCAGGGTGCGCCACGCCTATAGCCACTTTAGCCTCGAACTCGACGTCCTCCGGGTGGTGGTGACGGAAAGCGGGCGGGTCGCCGAAGGCGACTGGCAGTGGCAAACCCCGGCCCAACTGGAAATGATCCCGTTGCACGGCGCCCATCGCAAGGTTCTGGAACAGGTTGCCGCGACCATCCCCCCGGGAGGCACGGATGAGTGACGCCTCGCTGCTGCTGATCGTCCGCCAGCGCCCGGCCGCTCATCCGGAGCTGGAGCGGCTGCTCGAGGAACTGCAGGCCGGTTTCGGCTACGATCCCTACACCACCCGTCAGCGCCTGCTCGGCCCCGGGCTGGCCCAACTGGCACAGGGGGGGCGGGTGGCGCTCGACGGCCCCGCCGCGCTGTTGCGCCGGCACGGCTATGCCTGCTGGATCATCGTGCCGCCGCGGCCGGCCTTTGCCCCGCCGCGCCTGCGCAACCTGAATATCGGTGCGGAGGCCGTCGAGTTCCTGTGCGAAAAGGAGCAGCGGGTGCGCCTGGAGCGCGGGACGCCGGTGGTCGGCGTGCTGGCCGATCTGTCCGGTGAACTGGCCGGTCGCCAGGTCAAGCGGCTGCTGGCCCAGCACGCCTACCTCGGCCGCGACCAGGCGACGCTGTTCACCCCGGAAGAGATCCGCCAGGCGATCTACAAGGGGCAGCCGGTTTTCGACTGCTACCTGCTCGACGGCGAAGGGGCGGTGGCTGCGGCCTTTCGCGTGCTCCCCGGCCGCTTCAACCCGGAAGGGCTCGGCGGCCGCGCCGGGCTCAGCGCCGCGCACAACCTCGAGGCGGTGACCAGGCTGGTTGGCGAGTATGCCGGCAGCTTCCGCATGCATACCGATTTCGGCCTCAGCCAGTTGCCCGGCTGCCTGCCGCAACCGGCCAGCACCGAGCCGGCCGCCATTTTGGAGAATCTTGACACCCTGACCCGCTACGGCTGGCTGGTTGCGGCGTTGGCCGAATCTTCCGCAAACAGCCGCGCGGCCGATGATCCGTCCCCCGGGACGGTACTGGCGGCTGTCGCCGGCGGCGTGGTGGCCGTTCCGGGAGAGCTGGCTGCCGTTGCCGGCGAACTTGATGCGGCGGCCAAACAGTCTCCCCCCGAGGGGCGCCCGGTGCGGCTGCCGCCGTTGCCGCCGCCGCCCGAGCGCCCGGACCCGCCGTCTTCCCTGCGGCAGCGTCTGCCGGTGATCGCCTTGGCGGCCGGCGGGCTGTTGCTGGGAATCGCAGGAAAATCCGATCTGCTGGCGCCGCTTCTTGATCGGGCCCTGCGCAGCGGCCTGTTGCCGGGTGCGGCGGCCGTGGGGCTGTGCTGGGGCGCCTTCGCCTGCCTGCGGCTGAAGCGTTTTGTCGAGAACACCCCGACCAGCCGCATCCGCTCCCTGGCCATGGGGCTGGTCGAGGTGCGGGGGCGGGCGATCCGCCGCTACGCGCTGGTGGCGCCGATGACCCAGAGCGCCTGCGTCTGGTACCGGCTGCGCCGCTACCGACGCGACCAGCGCAACAACTGGACGCTGACCAGCCAGAGCGACAGCGGCCATGTGCCGTTCGTCCTCGACGACGGCAGCGGCCGGGTGGTCATAGATCCTGCCGGCGCGACAGTCAGGGCCAAAACCGAGCAGACCGGTTTCCCCGGGGAAAGCACCCTGCTGGGCGCGGCCACTGACGGCGGTCCCGACGAGAAATGGGTCGAGGAGCTGATCTACGAGGGGACCACCCTGTACGTGCTCGGCCAGGCGCGGCCGGCGCGCGAGGTGGGGGCGGGTCTGCGCGGCCGCACCGCCGAGTTGCTGCGGCGCCTCAAGCTTGACCCGCATGCCCTGCGCCGCTACGATACCAACGGTGACGGCCGGCTCGACGCCGACGAGTGGCAGGCGGCCCGCGACGATGCCGAGCAGTTGGCCGCCGCCGAACAGCTCGGCGAACCGCGGGAGCCCGCGGTCGATCCGGTGCTGCTCGGCAAACCGTCGCACGGGATGCCGTTTCTGATCGCCGAAGGGGAGACCGGCGGCGATCTGGCCAAGCGCTACGGGTGGTTCGCCGCCGTGCTGCTCATGTTCGGGGCGGCGGCCTTCATCCTGGCGGTGAAGCTGGCCCTGGACCATTTCCAATCGTGGTAGGAGGTGCGCAGATGGTTGCCCTGATCGTGCTTGCCGTCATCGGTTTCATCCTGGCCCTGGTGGCGCTCTACGTGATCACCGTCTACAACGGCCTGGTGCAGCTGAAGAACAACATCGACCGCAGCTGGAGCAACATCGACGTGCTGCTCAAGCAGCGCTTCGATGAACTCCCCAAGCTGATCAAGGTCTGCGAGGGGTACATGCAGCACGAGCAGCGCACCCTGGAGGCGGTGATCAAGGCCCGCTCCCTGGTCAGCCAGGCGCGCGGCAACGAGGAGCAGATGCGCGCCCAGAACGCCCTGACCGAGACGCTGCGCTCGCTGTTCATGGTGGTCGAGCGCTATCCCGACCTCAAGGCTGATGTGGCTTTTCGTCAGCTTGGCGCGCGCATCTCGGAGCTGGAGGACCAGATCGCCGACCGCCGCGAGTTCCTCAACGACTCGGTGACCCTCTACAACACCCGCATCGAGCAGTTCCCCGACGTGCTGGTTGCCCGCCCCTTCAACTTCACGGCGCGCCCCCTGTGGCAGATCGAGCCGGCGCACCGGGCGGATGTCGCGGTGGAGTTCAAGTCGCCCTAGCCCGGCTTTGCCCTTGGCAACCCCCCCGCCCTTGCGCTAATCTGCGCGGATAATTATTGTTCCGCGAGGCTGCTTGGCGTTTTCCGACCTGCTCCAGTTCCTCTTTGCCGGCCTGACCAGCGGGGCGATCTACGCCCTGATCGCGTTGGGATTCTGCGTGGTGAACAACACCATGGGGATCGTCAACTTCGTCCAGGTCGACTTCGTCTCCCTCGGCGGCATGCTGATGTTCTCGGCGCTGTTCGCCTTCGGCCTGCCGATCCCCCTGGGGGTGCTGGCGGCAGTGGCCGGGGTGGCGATCGTCGCCATGCTGGTGGAGCGGCTGGGGCTGCGCCCGGCGCGCTCCGACCATCACCTGGTGCTGATCTTTCTGACCGTCGGCCTGTCCATCATCCTGCGCGGGGCGATGAAGCTGATCTGGGGGAAGAACCGCATGGCGGTGCCGCCGCTGACCCCCGACGAACCGGTGCGCCTGCTCGGTGCCACGGTTCTGCCGCAGGCGCTGTGGATCCTGGTCCTGACCGTGGCGGCGATCCTTTTGCTCACCTGGTTCTTCTACCGCACGCCGCTGGGGCTGGCGATGCGCGCGGTGGCCGACAACCCGACGGCGGCGGCGGTGGTCGGCATCCGCGCCGGTCGGGTGCGGCTGGTCAGCTTCGCCCTGGCCGGGGCGCTCGGCGGACTGGCCGGGGTGCTGGTCACGCCGATCACCACCCTGAGCTACGATGTCGGCGTGCTGCTCGGTCTCAAGGGGTTCGCCGCGGCGATCCTCGGCGGCTTCGGTTCCTTCCCCGGGGCGATCCTCGGCGGTCTGGGGCTGGGGGTGCTGGAGTCGCTGTCGGCAGGGTATATCAGCAGCGCCTACAAGGATGTCTGCGCCTTCGTGGTGCTGCTCATGGTTCTGTTCATCCGTCCACAAGGATTGTTGGGAAAATGACCGATCTGTTTCTGATGGGGAACGAGGCGATCGCCCGCGGCCTGATCGAGGCCGGCTGCACCCTGGCCAGCGCCTACCCCGGCACGCCGTCCACCGAGATCGTCCAGGCGGTGGTCAACTTCCGCGACCTGGCGATCGACCCGCTGCATATCGAGTGGTCGGTCAACGAGAAGATCGCCTTCGAGGTGGCCCTGGCCCACAGCTATACCGGCAAGCGCGCCGCGGTGGCGATGAAGCAGGTCGGCCTGAACGTCGCCGCCGACCCGTTCATGCGTACCGCCTATCTCGGCGTCAAGGGGGGGCTGGTGCTGGTTGTCGCCGACGACCCCGGTCCGCACAGCTCGCAGAACGAACAGGACTCGCGCCAGTTCGCCGCCTTCGCCCGCGTCCCGGTGCTCGACCCGGCTTCGCCGGCCGAGGCGCGCGACATGGTGGCCGAGGCGTTCGCCCTCTCCGAGGAGCTGGAGATGCCGGTGATGCTGCGGCCGACCACGCGCATCTGCCATGCCCGCCAGAATGTGCCGCCGCGCGAGGTGCAGGCGCTGCGGCGCGTCTCCGCCTTCCAAAAGGAGCCGACGCGCTGGGCGGCGACGCCGGCATTCCTGCCGGCGCTGCACCGCGAACTCAATGGCAAGCTCGACCGGCTGTCGGGCGACGACCGCTTCCGCCCGCAACTGACCCCGGGCGACGGCTCTTGTGCGGGGGTGTGCGTGGTCGCCGCCGGCATCTGCTTCGCCACGGCCGCCGACCTGCTCGAGGCGCAGGGGCTGCTGGGCAAGATCGACTTCTTCCAGGTGCGCATGCCCTACCCGCTGCACACCGGCTTCATCGGCGACCTCAAGGCGCGCTACCGGAGGGTGCTGGTGCTGGAAGAGACCTACCCGGTGATCGAGGACCGCCTTGACCATCCGGGGCTGTCCGGGCGGGGCGACGGTACGGTGCCGCGCGAAGGGGAGCTGACCCCGGATGTCATCGCCGCGGCCCTCGACCGCTTTCTCGGCCGGCCCCATCCCGAGGACGCTGCCGTCGCGGCGGGGCGCGGCCGACGGCCGAGCCTCTGCCCGGGCTGCCCGCACCGCGCCGCCTTCCATGCCATCAAGACCCTCTTCCCGAAGGGGATCTTCCCCAGCGACATCGGTTGCTACACCTTGGGGCTGAACCTCGGCGCGGTCGACACCGTGCACTGCATGGGGGCCTGCATCAGCCAGGGGGTGGGCTTCTACCACGCCTATGCCCAGGACGGCCTTGATGTGCCGCCGATCGTGGTGACCATCGGCGATTCGACCTTCTTCCACGCCGGCATCCCGGCGCTGATCAACGCCGTCGTCCAGCGGGCGCGCATCGTGGTGGTGATCCTCGACAACGCCACCACGGCCATGACCGGGCACCAGCCGGTGCCGCACCTGGGGCTGGCCGCCGACGGCTCGCCGGCCCCGACCGTGCCGATCGAGAACCTGGTGCGCGCCTGCGGCGTGAGCTTCGTCGCCGAAGGGACCCCCTACGACCGGGCGGCTTTTGAAGAGATGCTGCGCGCGGCCTACGCCCACACCCGGCAGCCCGACGGCGGCGTGGCGGTGGTGATCTCCCGGCACCCGTGCCTGATGGACCGCCGTGCCTGCCTGACCCAGAAGCGCTACCGGATGCGGGTCGAAACCAGCTGCACCGGCTGCCGCCGCTGCCTGAAGCAGTTCGAATGCGCGGCGATCGTTTTCAATGAAGACGCCAACCGGGCGGCCATCGACCCCGACCTGTGCGTCGGCTGCGGCACCTGCGTGCCGGCCTGCCCGGTCGGGGCGATCGTCGCCGCGGACGAGGAGGCGCCATGAGACAGCAGATCGTGATCAGCGGCCTCGGCGGCCAGGGGGTGCTGTTCCTGACCCGGGTCATCGCCGAGAGCGCCCTGCGCCGCGGCGCGGCCGTGCTGACCGCCGAGACCCACGGCATGGCCCAGCGCGGCGGCAGCGTCCTCTCCACCGTCAAGATCGGCACGTTCCGCAGCCCGCTGATCGCCCGCGGCACGGCGGATCTCGGCCTGTTCCTGGCGGCGGAGAACCTGCCGGTGCACGGGCCCCTGCTGCGGGAAGGGGCTGCCCTGGTGGTCGCCGCCGCCGAACCGGGGGCCTATCGGGCGGTGGATGCCGCCGCCGTGGCGCGCGAACTCGGCGCGCCGGTGCTGGCCAACCTGGTGGTGCTCGGGGCGGCGGTGGCCGACGATCTGCTCTGTGTCGGCCGGGACGAGGTCGAAGAGACGATTCGCGTCCTCTCGCCGCCGAAGCTGGTCGAAGGCAACCTGACCGCCTTCCGGCGCGGCCTGGCGCTGGCGGGGAGCCGATGACGCGCCGCGAGCGGCTCTGCTACTTCCTCGCCCTGCACCGCACCGGCCTGACCGTCGCCGCGCTGTCGTTGGCGCTGCTGGTCTACCCGCTGGTCGAACGCAACCCCTACACCCTCGGCGTCACCAACCTGATCGCCCTGCACGTCATCGTCGTCCTCGGCCTCAACCTGTTCATCGGCTACGCCGGGCAGATTTCCCTCGGCCATGCCGCCTTCTTCGCGCTCGGCGCCTACGGCACCGCCGTCGCCACGGTTACCGGCCAGCTGCCGGCCTGGGTGGCGATGGCCGGGGTGGCGGCGCTGGTCGCCCTGCTGGCGCTGGTCCTGGGGCTGGCGGCCCTGCGCCTGAGCGGACACTACCTGGCCATGGCCACGTTGGGCTTCAACATCGTGGTACACACCGTGCTGCTGCAGTGGGATGCGGTGACCGGCGGGCCGTCCGGCTTCTCCGGGATCCCGCCGCTGGCGGTCGGCGCCTTCGCCTTCGACAGCGAATGGCGCTTCCACTTTCTGGTGTGGGGCTTCGTCCTGCTCGCCCTGCTCCTCTGTCTCAACCTGGTGCGCAGCGGCGTCGGCCGGGGGCTGGCGGCGCTGGCCGGCGACGAAACGGCGGCCGCCGCCCTGGGGGTCGACATCCGCCGCGCCAAGGTGCAGGTCTTCGTCCTCTCGGCGGTGCTGGCCTCCCTGGCGGGGAGCCTGTTCGCCCACTGCTACGGCTACGTCAGCCCCGACAGTTTCGACATCTTTGCCTCGGCCGATCTGGTGATCATGGTGGTGGTCGGCGGGATGGGGTCGATCTGGGGGAGCCTGTTCGGCGCCGCGCTGATCACCGTGCTCCCCGAATGGCTGGAGATCTTCGCCACCTACAAGGATTTCGTCCATGGCGGGGTGCTGGTGCTGGTGCTGATGTTTCTCCCTCAGGGGCTGGTCACCGGCCTGGTCGACCTGGTGCGGGTGCGCCTGGCCCTGCGGCGGAGGGGCGATGTTGCGGCTTGAGGGGGTCGGCAAGCGTTTCGGCGGCCTGCCGGCGCTTGACGACGTCGCTTTTACCGCGCCGCCGGGGGAGCTGACGGCACTGATCGGCCCCAACGGGGCGGGGAAGAGTACCCTGATCAACTGCATCACCGGGGTGCTCCCGGCCAGCGCCGGCTCGATCCGCTTCGATGGCAGGGAGTTGTGCGGACTGCCGCCGCACGCCGTGGCCCGGCTCGGCATCGCCCGCACCTTCCAGAACCTGCGGCTCTTCCCGCGGCTGTCGGTGCTCGACAACGTCCTCACCGGCCTCACCGCCGAAGCCGGCCGCTCGATGCTGATGGCGATGCTGCGCCTCCCCTATCTGCGCCACCGCGAGCGCCAGCTGCGGCTGCGGGCCCTCGAGGCGCTGGACCGCTTCGGCCTGGCCGGCAAGGCCGACTGGCCGGCGGCGGCGCTGGCCTACGGCGACCGCAAGCGGGTGGAGCTGGCCCGGGCCTGCGTCGGCCGCCCCCGGCTGATCCTGCTCGACGAGCCGGTGGCCGGCCTCAACGAAGCCGAAACGGCCCTGATCGGCCAGGAGTTGCGCCGGTTGCGGGCGGCCGGGCACACCCTGCTGCTGGTCGAGCACGACATGGAACTGGTGATGAGCATCGCCGACCAGGTGGTGGTTCTCGACAGCGGTCGCTGCATCGCCCGCGGCACCCCGGACGAGGTGCGCAAAAACCCGCTGGTCCTCGAGGCCTACCTCGGCCGGACCAGCGTCACGGCGTGAACCGATGAGCACACCCATGCTGACGATCGAGGGGTTGACCGCCCACTACGGCGCCGCCCAGGCCCTCTTCGGGATCGACCTGACGGTGCCCGCCGGCCAGACCGTCGCGCTGGTCGGAGCCAACGGTGCCGGCAAGACCACCCTGCTGCGCTGCGTGATGGGGCTGCTGCGGCCGAGCGGCGGCACGGTGCGGCTCGACGGGGCCGATGTCACCGGCAGCGCCCCGGCGGCCATGGTCCGCCGCGGTCTGGCCCTCTCGCCGGAGGGGCGGGAGGTCTTCGGCCGACTGAGCGTGGCGGAGAACCTCGCCCTCGGCGCTCTGCCGCTGAAGCTGGGTGCCAAGGAGCTCGACCTTCGCCGCGCCGAGGTGTTCGCCCGCTTCCCGCGTCTGGCCGAGCGCCGCGAGCAGCTGGCCGGCACCCTCTCCGGCGGCGAGCAGCAGATGCTGGCCATGGGCCGGGCGCTGATGGCCCGGCCGCGCCTGCTGCTCCTCGACGAGCCGAGCCTGGGGCTGGCGCCGCTGATCACCGACGAGATCTTCGCCATCATCCACCAGCTCGGCCGTAGCGGTGTCACCATCTTGCTGGTCGAGCAGAACGCCGCCCGGGCCCTGGCCGCATCCGACGCCGCCTTCCTGCTGGCCAACGGCCGCGTGGTCGAGCATGGCGCGAGCGCCCGCCTCCTTACCGACCCGAAACTGCGCGCCGCCTTCCTCGGCGCCGCCAGTCACGACAGTCCGGCTGCCAGCCGCCTCGGCGCCGCCGGCCTGACCAACCTCCGCCTGGAGAAACCCGACATGGCCCAGCAGAACTTCATGCCGCCGTTTGCCACCGTCGAGGCGTTGCATGCCCATCAGCTCAAGGGGCTGCAGTGGACGGTCCGCCACGCCTGGGAGGGCTCCCCCTTCTACCGCCAGCGCCTGGAGGCGGCCGGCATCGCCCCCGAGACCATCACCTCCCTTGCCGATCTGCGTCGCCTGCCGTTCACCACGGCCGACGACCTGCGCGACGGCTACCCCTTCCCGCTGCGTGCCGTCCCCTTCGAGCAGATCGTGCGCATCCACGCCAGTTCGGGAACGACCGGCAAGCGCAAGGTACTCTGCTACACGCAGAAGGATCTCGACGACTGGACCCACTTTTTCGCCCGCTGCTACCAGATGGCCGGCGTCACCCCCCTCGACCGGGTGCAGGTCGCCGTCGGCTACGGGGTGTGGACTGCGGGGATGGGCTTCCAGCTCGGCGCCGAGAAGCTCGGCGCCCTGGCCGTGCCGGTCGGGCCGGGGAACGTCGACATGCAGCTCGAGTTCCTGCGCGACTTCCAGTCCACGGTCTTCTGCTCGACGGCCTCCATGGCGTTGCTGATGGCCGAGGAAATCCACCGGCGCGGCATCGCCGACCAGATCGCGGTGCGCAAGGTGATCTACGGCTCCGAGCGCTCCAGCCGCTCGATGCGCCGGAAGATCTCCGAGCTGTTCGGCGGCGCCGAGCTGTTCGACATCACCGGGCTGACCGAGCTGTACGGCCCCGGCACCGGCATCGAGTGCGCCGACCACGACTGCATCCATTACTGGGGCGACTACTACCTGCTGGAGATCATCGACCCCGAGACGCTGCAGCCGCTCCCCGACGGCGAGTGGGGGGAGATGGTGGTGACCACCCTGTGCAAGGAAGGGGCGCCGCTGATCCGCTACCGCACCCGGGACATCACCCGCATCATCCCCGGCCGCTGCAGCTGCGGCAGCCTGCTGCCGCGCCACTCGCGAATCCGGGGGCGCTCGGACGACACCATCAAGTTCCGCGGCGTCAACATCTACCCGTCGAGCATCGACACCATCCTTTCGGCGGTTCCCGGGCTCGGCTCGGAGTACCAGATTCATCTGACCCGTGACGACGCCAGCGGCCGCGACCAGATGCGTCTGGTGATCGAGCGCGGTGAAGGGGTCGAGGCCCGCCGCACCCCCGAACTGGTTCACGAAGCGGGGCACCAGATCAAGAAGCAGCTGCTGGTCTCTGCGGAGATTGCGCTGGTCGACTACGGCAGCCTGCCGCGTTCCGAGCGCAAGAGCCGGCGGGTGTTCGATACCCGCATCGAAGATGAAATCGTCTAGCCGGTCCGCATGTTTTTTGCGTGACCTGCCCCGGCTTCGTGGTTAAATGGAGTTTTCATCCAACCGCAAGGAGGCATGACATGAAACGGATGCTGGTGTCGCTGGTGCTGCTGGCCCTGGCCGTTCCCGCCCTGGCGGCCGAGCCGATCAAGCTCGGCGCCTTCTTCGACCTTTCCGGCAAGGCGGCCTTCATCGGCACGCCGACCAAGCTGGTCGCCGAGATGGTGGTCGAGAAGATCAACGCCGAAGGGGGGATCAACGGCCGGCCCCTCGAGCTGATCATGGCCGACAGCGAGTCGGAGCCGCCCAAGGCCGCCAATATCGCCAAGAAATTCATCTACAAGGACCAGGTGACCGCCATTATCGGCCCGACCCTGACCGACACCGGCATGGTGGTGAAGAAGATCGTCCACGAGGGGAAGATCCCGATCGTCATGACCGTCGGCGGCGACCCGGTGATCATGGGCGGCGAGAAGTTCGGCCCGTTCGACTGGGTGTTCAAGTCACCGCAGCGTTCCAGTACCGCCGTTGAGCGGCTGTTCCTCTACCTCAAGGAGAAGAAGCTGACCAGGATCGCCCTGCTCACCTCCGACGACGGTTTCGGCAAGGACGGCTCGCGCTGGATGCGCGAATTCGCCCCCAAGTACGGCATCGAGATTCTCCTTGAAGAAGCCTTCGGCGCTCGCGACACCGACATGACCGCCCAGTTGACCAAGGCCAGGAATGCCAACCCGCAGGCGATCATCGCCTGGACCATCGGTCCCGCCGGTTCGATCGTCGCCAAGAACAAGGCGCAGCTCGGCATCGCGCTCCCGCTCTTCCAGTGCCATGGCCTGCCTGACCCGAAGTACATCGAGCTGGCCGGCAAGGCCGCCGAAGGCGACCGGATGCCGGCGACCAAGCTGATGGTGGTCGACGAGCTGCCCGATGCCGACCCTCAGAAGAAGGTGATTCAGGAGTTCGTCAAGCTGTACCGGGCCAAGGGGTACGACAAGCAGTTCCCGATCAACACCCACAGCGGCTATGCCTGGGATGCGATCATGCTGGTCGCCAACGCCATCAAGAAGGCCGGCACCGAACCCGAAGCGCTGCGCAAGGCGATTGAAGGCACCAAGGGGTACGTCGGGGTTTCCGGCATCTACAACCTGACCGTCGAGGATCACAACGGCCTGGGTGTCGATTCGATGGTCATGGTCGAGGTGAAGAACGGCAAATTTGTATTGGCCAGGTAGGAGGGGTTCCCCAAATGGGGAAACTTTGTCCGGCGGGGACTCCCGATTTCGGGACGATGCCCTGGGTCGCGGAAAATTATCCCTTTAATTTCAGTATGTTGCGTTTTGGCACGTCGGTTGCTAAATAGAGTGCACAACTAACCGTTTCGCCGTGTCGGCGAACACTATCCAAAAGGAGACTGATCCGATGAAGAAGCTTCTTGTTGTCCTGGCGAGCCTGGCCCTGGTGGCCACCCTGACGGCTTGCGCCAAAGCCCCGACCGAAGAAGTCAACGCCACCAAAGCTGCCATCGACGCGGCCGTTGCCGACGGCGCCCAGCAGTACACCCCGGAAGACTACAAAGTGGTCGCCGACGGCCTGGCCGCTGCCAACGCCGAGATCAAGGTTCAGGAAGAGAAATTCTTCAAGAACTTCGACAAAGCCAAGCAGATGCTGGCCAAGACCAAGGCTGACGCCGAAGCCCTGAAAGGCAAAGTTGCCCAGCGCAAGGAAGAGCTGAAGCAGGCCGCCATCGCCACCCTGGCCCAGGCCAACACCGCCCTGGCCGAAGCGAAGGACCTGCTCGCCAAAGCTCCGAAGGGCAAGGGCTCCAAGGCTGACATCGAAGCCATGCAGACCGACCTGGCCGGCGTTGAGGCGATGATTCCGGAAGTGCAGCCGATGATCGACAAGGGCGACTTCATCGGTGCCAACGAGAAGGCCAACGCCATCCTCGCCCGCATCACCGCGGTGAGCGACGAAGTCAAGGCTGCCATCGAGAAGAAGAAGTAATAGAAAAACTATTGGTAGGCCGTACTTGAAACCTATCAGTATTGTGGCGAACATCGGGCCCGCCCTGAGATTTCTCAGGGCGGGCCTGATTCTCATCGCCGGAATAGTCTGCCTGTTCGGGGCGACCGGCTGCAGCGAACCGCCGATCCCCGCCGAAGTCGATCTCGCCGTCAGCCAGGACCAGAACCTCTGGAAGGTCGGCGTTCCCAAGTATGCGCCCCGCGAATACGAGGAATACGCCGCAACCCTGCGGGCCGGTCAGGAGATGCTGACCGCCGAGCGCTCCAAGTTCATCTGGTTCCAGGATTATGAACCGGTGGCCAAGTTCTTCGGTCAGGTCATTGTCCAGGGCGAGCAGGTGCGCACCGCGGCGATGACCGCCAAGGCCCGGGAAACCACCGACCTCACGGTGCAGATCATCAAGGTGTCCGATCGCCTGAGGATCCTGCGCGACCTGGCCGACGACGTCCGCGACCGGAAGCTTTCGACCCGCAGCCTGGCGCGTGCCGAGACCCTGCTGAACGAGGCCAAGGGGCACGTCAAGAATGGCGAATGGGACAAGGCCCGCCGGTCCATCAGCGAGGCCAGCCTGAATGTCGACAGTGCGGTCAAGGCGACCCGACAGCGGGTGGCCCGTTTCGCCGACGGCCAGCAGATCGCCCGGTGGCGCGGCCAGGTGACCAACGCCATCCAGCGTTCCCGCAGCAACGGCGGCTACCTGATCGTGGTCAACAAGCTCGATCGCGAGCTGACCCTCTACCGGTCCGGGCAGCAGGTCAAGACCTACAAGGCCGGGATGGGGATCAACTATCTGGCCGACAAGCTTTATTCGGGTGATCGCGCCACCCCGGAAGGGGAATACCGGGTCATCCGCAAGCTGCCGGCGAGCAAATTCTACAAGGCGTTGCTGATCAATTACCCGAACGAGGAGGATCAGCGGCGTTTTGCCGAGGCCAAGCGCCGGGGGGAGATTTCGAAGCGCACCCAGATCGGCGGCCTGATCGAAATTCACGGCGGCGGCACGGAAGGCCTGACCAACGGCTGTGTCGCTCTGGATGACCGGCACATGCTGGAGTTGTACAACACCGTAGACGTCGGTACGCCGGTGGTGATCGTCGGCGCCCTCTCGGCCAACAACACCCTCTGCTCGACGCTGGACAGCCTCTGCGATGTCAACTGACGATCAGAAACATTGGACCGGCAGCCGCATCGTCGGACTGCAAGGCCAGGAGCTGCCCCCGCCGCAGAAGCCGCGCCGCCGCCGGTGGTGGCTGTGGGTGCCGCTGGGGCTGATCCTGCTGGCGCTGACGGCCTTTGCCGGAGTGGTCGCCTACGGCTGGCACCTTGGCAACCGTCATGTCGACAGCCAGGCTGAAATCTCCGTCAAGGACGACAAGGGAAAGCCGGTCGCCCCCGACAAGCTGGCGGCCGCCAACGACAAGCTGCGCAAGAAGCTGGCGGCCCTGGCGCCCAAGGGGCAGTACGTGGTGATCGACACCGCCAACAACCGCGTTTACCTGCGTGACGGCGACCGCACCCTGCGCGAGATGGTGGCGTCCTGCGGCAGCGGCAACGTCCTGGTCGATCCGGTCGGCGGGCGCACCTGGACCTTCGACACCCCGCGCGGCCAGTTCCAGGTGAAGTCCAAGGTCAACAACCCGGTGTGGATCAAGCCGGACTGGGCTTTCATCGAGGAGGGCGAGCCGATCCCCAAGGATCCCCGGGAGCGCGCCGATGCCAACGTGATGGGCGACTACGCCCTCGGCATCGGCAACGGCTACTTCATCCACGGCACCCTGTACAAGCGTCTGCTCGGCCGCAACGTCTCCCACGGCTGCGTGCGTCTCGGTGATGAAGACCTCGAGTTCCTTTTCAAGACTGCTGTGCTCGGCACAAAGGTGATCATCTACTGATGCGGCTCCTTGCGACCCTTCTTCTGACCATTCTGTTCTGGGTTCCGGCGGCGGCCGCCGATGATGTTGCCGAACTGGCCCAGACCAACCGGCTGTTGCAGGCGGAGTTCGAGCTGGCCAAATCCCAGAAGCTCTACTTCATCTTCGATCTGCAGGCGTCCGAAATCCTCTACAAGGTCAGCGGCGTCACGGTGGCACGATTGCCGATCCTCTCTCTGCGCAGCTGGGGGCGGCCGGCCGACGGCATCGCCTATACTCTGGCGAAGCGGACCGCCCGCAAGGAACCGCAACGCGAGCAGATTGCCATCCCCGACGGCAGGGAGGAAGAGAAGCCCACGCCGCCACCGGCGCCGCCCAAGCCCGGCGAGCCGCCGAAGGCTCCCGATTTGCAGGCCCTCGAAATCGCGGACATGCCGACCGAATACGAGCTGCAGCTGGACGACGGCACGCTGCTCTCCATTCGCTCGACCCTGCCGGAGAACGCCTCGTTCCAGGAGAAGCTGCGCTATTACAAGGACAAGTACTCCTGGTTCATCAGCCGCTCCCTCATTTCCCTCTCGCAACACCGGCAGGGAAGCTCCTATAATGAAATGCGCCTGACCCTGCCGGAGCGGGAAGCGCGCATGCTCTACTGGTCCTTCCAGGAGGGCGGGCGCTGTCTGGTCCACTGGCCCTAGGTCAGACGGCCCGCCTGCGCGGGCCATCCCTGAGACAGAGAGGATTGCCGGGTGAAGCGTCTGCTGCGCCGGACACGGCTGGCCCTCTGGCGGCATTCCCTGCGAATCCGCCTGGTCGGGATCATGCTGTTCATAGCCGCCTGCCTGATCTCGATCCTCATCGCCTTCTACTATCAGACCGAAAAAGGTTTCTATAACGAGTTCGCCCGGCAGAACGAGGTCCTGTCCAAGGCCGTGCAGGTCGCCCTGGAGAAGACGGCCGGCCGCGCCCCGGAGGATTTCACCAACCTCGACAACTACCTGCGGCAGCTGGACATCCGCGGGGTGCAGGAAATCTCGGTCATCAGCAGCGGCGGCCGCATCGTTGCCAGCACCAACGACGACAACGTCGGCAAGTGGATCACCGAGTGGCGCAAGCAGTTGATCACCAACGCCCGGCGCGGCGAGACCGTGACCGAGGACGAACAGTTCTACAACGTCATCCTGCCGGTCGGTCCCGACGCCAAGCCCCTCGGTTTCATCCATCTGACCCTGAGCACCGAGAAGTTTTCGATCTTTTTGCGCCTGAGCCTGATCCGCCGCGTTCTTGCGGCGCTTGCCGTGCTCGGTCTGGCGACCGTGGTCGCCGTGGTGCTGGCCGGCCGCTATTCGCGGCCGATCGAGCAGATGGCGGAGGCGGCCAGCAAGGTCGCCGCCGGTGATTTCGACCAGACCCTGCCGGTGTCGCGGCGCGACGAGATCGGCCAGCTGGCGCGCAGCTTCGACCACATGATCGCCCGCCTGCGCGAAGACCGGGAACTGCGCCAGCGGGTGCGCACCGCGGAGCATATGGCCACCGTCGGCCAGTTCGCCCGCAGCATTGCCCATGAGATCAAGAACCCGCTGAACTTCATCAGTCTCTCCGTCGACCACATGCGCGATGCCTACCGTCCCGTCGACGCCGACAAGGCGGCCCGCTACGAATCGCTGATCGACAACATCAAGGGCGAGGTCGCCCGCGTGGCCCGTTTCGCCGAAAGCTTCCTCGAATACGGCCGGCCTTTCGAGCTGCATTGCCGGCGCTGCTCGCTCACCGCGCTCGTCGACGAGGTCCTGGAACTGGTGGCGGCCCGGGCTGCCGCCGGCCACGTGGAGATTCACCGGAACATCGCCGAGCTCCCTGAACTGCTGGTCGATCCCGAGTTCATCAAGACCTGTCTCTACAACATCGTGGTCAATGCCTTCGAGGCCATGCCGGCCGGGGGGACGCTTACTGTTCGCGGCCTGGTTGAAAACGGCATGGTGACGCTGGCCTTTGCCGATACCGGCGAAGGGCTGAGCGCCATGGATCTCGACAAGGTCTTCACCCCGCTCTTTTCCACCAAACAGGGCGGCGCCGGGCTGGGGCTGGCCCTGACCAAGCGGATCATCGAGGATCACGGCGGCAAGGTCGGCTTTGCCAGCACCCGTGGCGTGGGAAGTGAAGTCAGCCTGTATCTGCCTCTGGAGGGGGCCGCATGATGAAACCGGTCGTGCTGATTGTCGATGACGAGCCGCTGCAGCGCGGTATTTTGCAGACGATCCTCGATGGCGAGGGGTACGAGACGCTGACCGCCGCCTCCGGCAGCGAGGCGCTCGCGGCGATCCGCAAGGTTCCCCCCGATGTGGTGGTCTCCGACCTGAAGATGGCCGGCATGGACGGGATCGAGCTGCTCAACGCCCTGCCGCAGACCCCGGCCGCACCGCCGATGATCATCGTCACCGCCCACGGCACCATCGACTCGGCGGTCGAGGCGGTCAAGCTCGGGGCGTTCGACTACATGACCAAGCCCCTCGACAAGCAGAAGATCCTCATGGCGGTGCGCAAGGCCTGCGAGCGCTCGGAGATCCTCAAGGAGAACGCCCGCCTCAAGCGCGAACTGTTCGATCGCTTCCGCATGGAAGGGATCATCGCCCGGTCTCCGCGGATGCGCGAGACGGTCGACCTGCTCAGAAAGATCGCCGATTCCCCGGCGACCGTCATGGTTCTCGGCGAGAGCGGTACCGGCAAGGAGCTGGTGGCGCGGGCGATTCATTACAACAGCCCGCGGCGCACCAAGCCGTTTACGGCGATCAACTGTGCGGCCATTCCCGAGACCCTTTTCGAAAGCGAACTGTTCGGCCATGAGCCGGGCGCCTTCACCGGAGCCAACAGCCGCCGGGCCGGCCTGTTCGAAATCAGCAACGGCGGAACCCTGTTCCTCGATGAAATCGGCGAGCTGCCGCTGCCGATGCAGTCGAAGCTGCTGCGCGTCCTGCAGGATCGCGAGGTGCGGCGGGTCGGCGGCAAGGAAACGATCCGGGTCGATGTCCGCATCATCTCGGCGACCAACCGGGATCTCGAGCGCGAGATGGAAAAAGGTGCTTTCCGCGAGGATCTGTTCTACCGGTTGAGCGTGGTCAACGTCGAACTCCCGCCGCTGCGCGAGCGAACCGAGGATATCCCGGCGCTGGTCGAGCATTTCGTGCAGAAATTCAATGCCGAATTCCATCGCACCATCCGCGAGGTCGATGACGAGGCGATGGCTGCCCTGCGCAGCCATTCCTGGCCGGGAAACGTCCGGCAGCTTTCCTCGGTGATCGAGCGGGCGGTGCTGCTTTCCGATGGCGACATTCTTAACGGCCCGGCCATCCATCGCCAGCTGCACGCCCGCAAAGCGCCGCCACGTTCACCCTTCGATCTCCCCGAAGAAGGGCTCGATTTCGAGCAGCTCGAGCGCGATTTGATTCAGAAAGCCCTCAACCGGACCGGCGGGGTGGCCACCAGGGCGGCTAAACTGCTGCGCATGAACTACAAGGCGTTTCTCTACCGCATGGAAAAATTCGGCCTGCGCGAAGGCGGCAGCGAAGAGACGGACTAGCTCCGGCTGCAGCGACAGAAGAAAAAGAGGGGGCCGCGTCATCGGACGCGGCCCCCTCTTTTTGTTGTCGATGTCCGGCAAAAGGCTTTATCGCCCGGGGGTCGCCACGGCTTGTGCACACAAGATTAATAAGAATTCGTTATGGATAGCTTAAGAAGGTTTCGTTTTGTCTTCAGGTCGAAGGGAATTAGGATTCAATAAGCAAAATTTTCTCATGCCGGCCGGTGCCGGGCTGAGAGATGAACCGTGCAAGCGCCTCGCTTGCAAAATCTCGATGGTTCCACCCGCAGGCAAGGGGCTGACCGGGCGGACTGTATACCTTCTTTACGGGAAAAGGAGAGACAGACATGAGGTACAGAAGGTTATGGCTGGGCATGGCGGCAATCGTCATGCTCCTCGCCGGGCAGGCCTGGGCGGCCGTCGCCGTGCCCCCCAGCGCCCTGTACCTGGCAACCAACAGCTCCACCGGCAGCTACTCCGTCTCCCTGGGGGCGTCGAGCACCCCGGGGGCCAACTACGTCCTGGAGGAGTCGACCGACAACTTCGCGACGGCCCCCACGGTCTACAACCTGGGGACCCTGAAGGTCAAAGGGTTCTCCGGGAAGGCCAACGGCACCTACTACTACCGGGCCAAGGTCACCGCCGCCGGGTATGACGACAGTGCCTACACCGTCACCAAGAACATCGTCGTGCTCCTGACGGCCGTCGCGCCGAGTTCGCTCAGCGTGGCCACCGCCAGCTCCACCGGCACCTACAGCGTCACCCTCGGGGCGTCGAGCACCGCCGGGGTCAGCTACGTCCTGGAGGAGTCGACCGACGACTTCGCGACGGCCCCGACCGTGTACAACCTCGGCATCTCCCGGGTGAAGGGCTTCAGCGGCAAGACCAGCGCCACCTACTACTACCGCGCCAAGGCCGTGAAGGCCGGCTGGGCCGACAGCGCCTACACCGTCACCAAAAACATCGTCGTCACCTGGGGGCTGGCCGCACCGTCCTCGCTGACCGTGCCGGCGACCAGCAGCAGCGGCGGCTTCGTGGCCAACATCGGCGAATCGCCCAGCGTTGGCGTCAGCTACGTGCTGGAAGAGGCCTCTGACGCGAGCTTCACCACCGATTTCGTCTCCTACGCGCTCGATACCGCCCGGGCCAAGGCGGTAAGCGGCAAGTACGGTACGCTCTACTACCGCGCCAAGGTGACCAAAGCCGGCTTCCCGGACAGCGCCTACACCGCCACGCGGAGCATCGCCGTGGCCAGGTCCTCGGCCTGCACCACCTGCCATGACAACGTCAGGGCGATCCTGGCGGTCAGCCGTCATGGGAACGGGAACGCGAGCCCGGGCGGTTTCGACAATCAGTGCGCCACCTGCCACGGCCCCACCGGCGAACTGAACGCCGGGGGCGACATGTCTGTCGCCTGTACCGCCTGTCACGGGGTGAGCAGTGCCGATCCGACGCACCCGGCCACGACGATGGTCAGCCAGCTGGCCACCTGCACCGGGTGCCACAACGCATCGGCAAGCCATCAGAATACGATCAGCGACACGCATGCCGATGCGGCCGCGACGGCCACTGTTATCGAAGGGTACACCCTCCGTGCGCCGACTGCCTGCAGCGACTGCCACGGGCACAACGGAAAAACCGACGTCCATCTGGCCTGGGCCGGCTCGGCCCATGCCGGGCGCCTGACCGCCGAGACCCCGGAGACCTCGAGGGTGTGGGGCCACTACGACTGGGATTCCGCCGGCCGGGCCGGCTGCCAGCGTTGCCACACCGCCACCGGTGCCATGAACTTCCTGAACAGCCCGACGACCTACAGCCCGGCGAACAACACCTTTACCCATCTGGCCGCCGGCCAGAATGAACTGCTCTACTGCTGGGGCTGCCATAGCAACGCCGAAACCGGTGCGCTGCGCAATCCGGGCGCCATTACCGAGAACTACGCCGCCGCCACCACCGGCGGACCGGTCGTGACCGTTGTCTACAGCGATCTCGGTCCATCCAATGTCTGCATGGGCTGCCACCTCGGCCGCGAAGTCGGTGCCAACGTCGCCACCGACATCGACACCGACGGCGTGCGCAGTTTCATCAACTCGCACTACCTCGCCGCCGGCGCGACGATCTTCAGCGAGTCCGGCTACGAGTACTCGGGGCAGACTTATCCGGCCGGCTTCCACCGGAATGTGGGCGTGAGTAATGCGTATAGTACCGGCACCGCCGGCCCGTGCGTGACCTGCCACATGACCGGCACCGAAGGGCACAGCTTCGAGGTGGTTTCCAAGGACGACACCGGCTTCATCACCGCCATTGCCAGCAGTGAGTGTGTCAGGTGCCATGGCGACCTGGCCGCCTCGGTGATGGAAACCTCCAAAGCCGAGTTCCACGCTGCCATGGAAGAACTCCGGCTCGCCCTGGAGGCCAAGGGGATCTACTTCTACGAAGCGCATCCTTACTTCTACACCGCGCCGTACGTAGTCGGCGGCACCAACACCGCTTTTACCAACTGGGCCGGCGTCTACGGCCTGGCCTCCTGGAAGGACGTGATGGGCGCGGCCTTCAACTACAACCTGCTCGAGCATGATCCGGGCGCCTATGCCCACAACCGCGGTTACGCCCTGAAGCTGATCCAGGACTCCGTCGATTTCCTTGCCGACGGCGCGGTCGACGGCCTCGGCATTTCGGTGAATCTGCGGACGGCGATCACCAGCACCGGTTTCTCCGTGGCCACCACCTGGGCCGGGGGAACGCATCCGAGCGAGACGGACTGCTCGGCGTGCCACCTGGGGGTCAACATGGCCTACGCCACCTCGCAGCACAAGACCAAGAACGGCAAGGCGACCTGGTACAACGACCACCTCGGCAACACCGATCCGCTACTGGAACTGCAGACGGGTTTCGGCAACTACACGACGGTCGCCTACAACGATCTGCCCTGCAAGAATTGTCATAACGGTGTCGACAACGGCCCGTGGGACAGCAATCCGGCCGTCGGCACCAATACCCAGGCCTGGCCGGGCGCCAACTGCACCGAGTGCCACAGCAACCGGACGACCTTTGGCGTGCAGTCAACCTCCGTCACGGCTGAAGTCACCAAGAACACCTGCTACGGCTGCCACAGCCGCCAGAAGAAGGAAGCCGCGGCGACGGCCAGCGGCGGTGCAGGGCTGACCGACGTGCATTACACCGCCGGCATGGGTTGCAACGATTGCCACGCCACTTCCGACTTCCACGGCACGGGTGAACAGACCTCCAGCCAGCTCGAGTGGGGGACGATCTCCGCCCAGTGCGAAAACTGCCACGGGGTCGGTAAAGCACAAGGCCCGTTGAGCCAGATTGCCGAGCACACGCAGCACCTGAATGACGTCGCCTGCTCGACGTGCCACGCCGAGAGCATGGTCACCTGCAACAACTGCCATTTCGACAACGAGATGGGTGGTGCCGGCATCACCAAGCTCAAGTTCGCCAGCGGCTTCTTCGGCGGCACCAAGGCCAGCGGCAAGGCGTGGCGCTTCCTGGTCAACCGCGTCATGGAAGACGGCTCGACCAAGGTCTATCCGGGGAGCATGCAGTCCCTGTATACCGACGTGTATGCCAAGAACTCGCCGGGTTCGGGTGTCGTTGCCGGTGAAGGCGACGATATCGGCTGGACGCATGCCGGCATTGCCCCCTACTACAGCCACTCCATTACCAGGGTCAATGCGCTGCGCTGTGATGATTGCCACGGCACCCAGAATGCCATCGACCTGGCCAACGGCCTGCCGATCCGCGTCATCACCTGGCTCGGCACGGATACCGAGACGGTCGCCCCGGCCTCGCTGGGGACCAAGCTGAAAGGCCCCTCCGGCGTCATCCCGGTGCCGGAAGACCCCAAAGGCAAGCTGCTGATGGACTTCGTCGACCTGGTCGATCCGGACGCCGCCATCAACGCCACCAACGACAACATCGTCAGTTACCGCAAGCTGGCCAAGCGCGACGGCCCCGACTCGATCCACATGCCGGAGGCCTATGTCAAGCCGCTGACTGCCGCGCAGATCCAGAAGCTGGCACTCACTCCGCATCTGATTGCGTCTTACAATGCGGATAATGCTGCGATCGCGGCCGCCATTGCCAATCCGGACACCGGCGCAACCGCTTGCGGTCAGTGCCACTATGCCGTTAACGACCCCAATGCGGTGGAACACTACGAAGGCCAAGCCTTCCACTATGCCCAGTATGTGATCAGCCCCGCCTCCCGGCCGGTGGTCTGCGCCAACTGCCATGCCGGCGACGACGTGACCGCCCATGCCGTGATCGCGGACCAGTTCGCCGCCTCCGCCCACGGCAACGTGGAAGGTGACGCCTGGCGGCAGTACGACTGGCGCTCCGCCAGCCGCATCTCTTGCCAGCGCTGCCATACCGGCACCGGTTTCGTCGCAAAACTGGGCGACGAGGCCAATACCAGCAATGCGTTCACAGCCACGGATATCCTCAAGCCGGGAGAAGTTCTCAACTGCTCGTCCTGCCACAGCGACCTCAGCACCGGCACCCTGCGGTCGGCGCCCGAGGCTTTCACCGTCGGCTCCGTCAGCTACAACGTCGTCGGCGCCTCGACCCTCTGCGCCCGCTGCCACGGTGGCCGCGAGACCGGCGCCGCCATCGCCGCCGACACGGATGCCGACGGCGTACGCGCCTTCATCAGCCCCCACTACCTCAGTGCCGCCGCCACCGTGTTCAATGCGGGCTATGAATTTGCGGGGCAGAGCTACGACAGCCTGGGCACCAACAAGACGCTTGGCGCGACTGGCCAGGGCCCCTGCGTCACCTGCCACATGGTCAATGGCAACCACAGCATGGCGGCTGCCATCCCTGTGGATGGCGTGACCCAGAAAGCAGCCATTCAAGCCGGCCTGGTCAATCTAAAGGCGGCCCTGGAAGCCAAGGGGATCTACTACTCCGACGTGCATCCCTTCTTCTACACCGCGCCATTTGTCGCCAACACCTCACGCGACGGTCTCGAGGGTACTTATAATGCGGCCTTCATCAACTGGGCTGGCGTCTATGGCTCTGGTTCCTGGAAGGATGTGATGGGCGCGGCGTTCAACTACCAGTTGCTCCTGAATGAACCGGGAGCCTATGCCCACAACTTCGACTACGCCTTGAAACTGATCAACGACTCCATTGACTTCCTCAATGACGGCGCGGTCAACGGCAATTGACATTACCAGCTGCAAACACAATCAACTCACTGGGATATAAAGGAGAAAGTGAAATGGAAGAGACCAAAACTTTTTTGAGCCGCCGTCATTTTCTGACCAAAGGTTCCACGGCAGTGGGTGCTCTCGGGTTGGCCATGAGTGCCGGCTCGCTGCTCGTGCCTCGTGACGCGCAGGCAGCTCTGTTGACCTTTCCGCAGCCGGCGGCACTCGATGTCGAAAGAGTCCGCGATCTGGGCTATTACTGGTACAAGAAAGGTCCCGGCTGCGGGCACGGTGCGGCCCGCGCCCTGATCCAGGGATTCTCCGAAGCCTGTACGGCACAAGGGCTCGACCCGTTAGGCTGGAATGACGTCCCCCGCAACCTTTATGCCTGGTGCAACGGCGGTGGTCCCTCCAATTGGGGGGTGCTGTGCGGGTCGATCGCCGGTGCCGTCGGCGTGATGAACCTGATCGGCCGGCAGGGCGATATCGGTCAGAAGGTTTTCGAATGGTACGTCAAGCAGAACTTCCCGTCCGCCAACCTGGACGATCTGGCCATCGGGTTTGACGGCAGCGCCAATGGCAACGGCGGTCACGGCGCCTCAGCAACGGGTCCGCTCACGACTGCGCAGATGCCGATCCCGAGTGCCGAACACAAAGGGCAGGCGATCTCGGATTCGCCGCTGTGCCACGTCTCCGTCAGCAAGTGGATGGCGGCGGCCGGTGTCTATCATGGGCAGACGGATCCCGTCACGGGGAAAGATTATCGCGGCGACCGCTGCGGCAAAGTCACTGCCGATACCGCGGCCTACGCCGCCGAACAGTACAACCTCTGGAAGGCCACCGCGACCCTTCCCGGCAGCTGGCAAAAGCCGTCGGCCATGGGTTCCTGCTTTGAATGCCATGATGTCGGAGGGACGGCCGGAGTCACCAACAAGTCCTCGGCGACGAAGATGGATTGCCTCCCCTGCCACACCGAACCGGTGACGGGACGCAAGTAGCCGGCAGTCAATGACCATCGGGCCGGCAGGGGAGGTTCCCCTGCCGGCCCTTCTTGCGGCGCGTCACATCGTAAACCAGAAAAGGATTGCTTATGTTCGGTCTTGGCACCAGTGAACTCATGATCATTCTCGTCTTGGTCCTGATCATCTTCGGCGCGGGCAAACTTCCTCAGGTGGGGGCTTCGCTCGGCAAGGGCCTGCGCAGCTTCAAGGAAGGAATTAAAGGCGAAGGAGAGTCGTCCTCAACTCCCGAGCGGAGTGTGACGGCGGATAAGCATTCTGCCTGACTCCTGCCGGCCCGCCGGGCGCCGGGGCTGCCCTGCCCTGATCCCCCCTGCCACTCCTTTTGGGCATACGCCTTTGCGGAAAGGTATATTTTGTCTGGGATCGTATACCTGAAACTGTTGGAATTGAGTAGCCACATCGGACGATGCAGGACGGCACCAAAAGAAAAAGGCCCCAATTTCTCGGGGCCTTTCGTTCTTCACCGGACGAAGCCGGATTGTCTTATGGTGCCCAGGGACGGAGTTGAACCGCCGACACGTGGATTTTCAGTCCACTGCTCTACCGACTGAGCTACCTGGGCAGGAAGACACCCTTGATAGCGGAAAGAAGCGGGGATGTCAAGGGAAAAGGGAGGTTGAGCGGTTCTGCCTTGCTTTGGCGGCGATTCTTTGCTAGAAAGAGAAAATCTGACTACGGAGCAAGTGCGGCAATGCTTCTCGGCAACTGGTTTAACGCGGGCTTCTTCTTTGGGTTTACCGGCTATTTCGGCCGGCCTGCCCGGGGACTGGTCTGCTGACGGTTGCGTTAGCGTTTCGATCAGACAAACCACGGGCAGGCTTGAAGCCACCCGTGGTTTTTTCGTTTGTGGTTGCATAACGAGAAGGCCGTCGGGGGTTCCAGGCGGCCTTCAACCGTTCACGGACTGCGGCAGTCCCAACCACCGACAAGGAGCCAGGCAATGATCATCGTCATGAAGCAGGGAGCCGGCAAGGAAGCGCTGGCGGAAGTCAAGAAGCAGATTCGGGAGCTCGGCTACAAGCCGCACGTCATCCACGGCGACACCCGCGACGTCATCGGCGCGGTCGGCGACGAGCGCGGCAAGGCCGTGCTGCAGTCCCTCGAATCGCTCCCCGGCGTGGAGAGCGTGGTGCCGATCCTCAAGCCGTACAAGCTGGCCAGCCGCGAGGTCAAGCCCGAGCCCAGCTGCTTCGAGCTAGCCCCGGGGGTCGTCATTGGCGGCGACCGGGTGATCGTGATGGCCGGCCCCTGCTCGGTGGAGAGCGAGGCCCAGATCGTCGAAACCGCCCTGGCGGTCAAGGCCGCCGGCGCCAGCGTGCTGCGCGGCGGGGCCTTCAAGCCGCGCACCAGCCCCTACTCGTTCCAGGGGATGGAGGAGGACGGCCTCAAGCTGCTCGCCCGGGCGCGCGAGGCGAGCGGCCTGCCGATCGTCACCGAGGTGGTCAACCCCGGCGACGTCGACCTGGTGGCGCAATATGCCGACATTCTGCAGATCGGCGCGCGCAACGTGCAGAACTTTGCGCTGCTCAAGACGGTCGGCCGCATCGACAAGCCGATCCTGCTCAAGCGCGGCATGGCGACCACCATCCAGGAGTACCTGATGAGCGCCGAGTACATTCTCAGCGAGGGGAACCGGCGGGTGATCCTGTGCGAGCGCGGCATCCGCACCTTCGAGACCGCCACCCGCAACACCCTCGACATTGCCGCCGTGCCGGTCCTCAAGAGCCTCACCCATCTGCCGGTGACGATCGACCCCTCCCACGCCACCGGCCATGCCCACCTGGTGCCGTCGATGTGCTACGCCGGGGTGGCGGCCGGCGCCGACGGCCTGATCGTCGAAGTCCACCCCTGCCCGGAACGGGCCGCTAGCGACGGTCCGCAGTCGCTGCGCCCCGCCGAGTTCGCGGCGATGATGGCCAACTTGCGGGCCTTCGTGGCGGCGGCCGGGAAGCAGCTGTAACGCAACTCATGAATGGAGCTGATGATATGTACCTGATCCCGTTGACCCAGCTGGAAAGCGTCGAACTGGTCATCCATGCGCTCAAGGCCGCCGGCGGCGCCGCCGACTGCAGCGCCTGCCCGGTGCGCAAGGTCTGCATGAAGCAGTGCCTGGCGGTGGCCGAGGGGATCGAGCGTCTGATCGCCAGCGACAGCCTGCCGTGCCTCGATCCGGCTCCGGGAGCAGCGGCGCCGCCGCCCCCGGAGCCGGACAAGGGGGGCGGCGGCGGAGCGCGCCTGCGGATCGTCAAATAGCCGCGCAGCCCTGCTTCAGCCCTTGGCAGAACCGGCAAAAACGGGTATGGTAGGCGCCTCTTCCCCGGAGGCTGCCATGGATCTTGCCAAGCTCGCCCTGCACGTACCGACGATCCTCTTCCCCCGCGACGGCATCGACCTGAGCCGCTGGGCGGTGATCGCCTGCGACCAGTACACGGCCGAACCGGAGTACTGGGCCGCCGTCGACGAGCTGGTCGCCAGTGCACCGTCGACCCTGCGCCTGACCTTCCCCGAGGTGTTTCTCGGCAAGGGCGACGAGGCGGCGCGCATCGCGGCGATCAATGCCGCCATGCAGGCGTATCTGGCCGACGGCACGCTGCGCGAGCTCCCCCCCGGCTTCATCCTGCTCGATCGGCAGACCGGCCACGTGCCGTCGCGCAAGGGACTGATCGTCGCGCTCGATCTGGAACACTACGACTACCTCCCCGGTGCGCAGACGCTGATCCGCGCCACCGAGGGGACGATCCTCGACCGCCTGCCGCCGCGCATCCGCGTGCGCGAAAAGGCGCCGATCGAACTGCCGCACATCATGGTGCTGATCGACGACCCCGAGCGGACCGTGATCGAGCCGCTGTTCGCTGCGGAGCTGCCGCCCCTTTACGATTTCGAGTTGATGCAGCACGGCGGCCGGCTGCGCGGCTGGCACGTCGACGAACCGGCACTGATCGCGCAGATCGGCCGGGCCCTGGAGCGGCTGGCCGATCCGCAGCGCTTCCGGGAGCGTTACGGCAGCGATCAGGTCATGCTCTATGCCATGGGCGACGGCAACCACAGCTTCGCCACCGCCAAGGCGATCTGGGAGCAGCTGAAGGCCGCGGCCCCCGACCCGGCGGCGGTCATGGACCACCCGGCGCGCTACGCCCTGGTCGAACTGGTCAACGTCCACGACCCGGGGCTGGAGTTCGAGGCGATCCACCGGGTGCTCTTCGCGGTCGATGCCGACGACCTTCTGGCCTGTGCCAGGGCGCACTTCGCCGCCGTCGGCACGCCGTGCCGGGTCGACTGGCTGGCCGATGGGGCGGCGGCCGCGAGCGCGGCGAACGCGGCGCCGGCGGGGAGCCACGCCATCCCGTTCATCGCAGCGGGGAAGCATGGCCTGCTCACCATCGACCGGCCGCACCTGACCCTTGCCGTGGCGACCCTGCAGGAGTTCCTCGATGCCTACCTGGCTGCCGGCGGCCGCGGCCATATCGACTACATCCACGGCGCCGCCGCGGTCGAGCGCCTGAGCGCCGCCGCCGATGCCGTCGGTTTCCTGTTGCCGGCCCTGTCGAAGCATGAGCTGTTCCGCACCATCGTGCGCGACGGCGCCCTGGCCCGCAAGACCTTCTCCATGGGGGAGGCCGACGAGAAGCGCTTCTACCTGGAGTGCCGGCGCATCAGCTGAACAAGGAGAATGAACAGATGTCCCACCGTGTCTACAACTTCGGTGCCGGGCCGGCGACGCTGCCGTTGCCGGTGATGGAGAAAATCCGCGACGAATTTCTCGATTATCGCGGCATGGGCGCTTCGGTCATCGAGATCAGCCACCGCAGCAAGGAGTTCCAGGCGATCCAGGACGAGGCCAAGGCGCTGCTGCGCGAGTTGGGGAATATTCCCGACGACTACCGGATCCTTTTCGTCCACGGCGGCGCGCGCATGCAGTTTGCCGCGCTGCCGCTCAACCTGGCCGGGCGCTCGGCGTCGAAGACCTGTCTGTATGCCGAGACCGGCAACTTCTCGCAGCTGGCGATCAAGGATGCCCAGCCCTTCGCCGACGTCAAAGTCATCGCCTCGGGTGCTGACAGCGGCTTCCGCAAGCTGCCGGTCATCGACCCGGCCGCGATCGACCAGGCGGCCGCCTACCTGCACATTACCAGCAACAACACGGTCTGCGGCACCCGCTGGCACGACTTCCCCGCCTCCGGCAAGGTGCCGCTGATCGCCGACCAGACCTCGGAAATCCTCTCGCGGGTCATCGATTTCCGCAAATTCGGCGTGGTCTATGCCGGTCTGCAGAAGAATCTCGGCCCCTCGGGGATGGCGGTGGTGATCATCCGCCAGGATCTGCTCGGGCAGGCCGCGCCGCACACGCCGCTGCTCCTCAACTATACCCAGCTCGACAAGGACGACTCGCTGACCAACACCACCAACACCTTTGCGGTCTACGTGGTCAGGTGCATGCTCGAATGGCTCAAGGAGCAGGGCGGCGTCGCGGCCATGGAGCGGCGCAACGAGGAGAAGGCGGCGATCCTCTACCGGGCGCTGGACAGTTCCGGCTTCTACCGCGGCTTTGCCGACCCGTCCTGCCGGTCGATCATGAACGTCACCTTCCATCTCCCCACGCCGGAGCTGGACAAGCAGTTTGCCACGGAGGCGCTGGCCGCCGGTCTGTATGCGCTTGAAGGGCATCGCGCCGTCGGCGGGTTGCGCGCCTCGATCTACAACCCCATGCCGCTGGCCGGGGTGGAAGCCCTGGCCGCGTTCATGCGCGAATTCGAGAGGCAACATGGCTGAGCCGGCGAAAAAACTTCCCTGCCTGAAGGAAATTCCGGAACTGGCCGGCGAGCCGGGGTGGAGCGACTTCGACGCCCCGGCGCTGGTTGGCGACTCCCTGCGCTTCGTCTCCGGCGACCCGACCGGCGGCCGCTTCCGCGTCCGCTACTACCGCGATCTCGACGGTCGCCTGGTGGCAAGGGTCTGGTTCGGCCCGGAAACCGAGGGGCCGCCGGGGCACGCCCACGGCGGCAGCATCGCCGCGGTGCTCGACGAGGTGCTCGGCCTGGCGGCGTGGGCCGCCGGCTACGCCATCGTCGTCGGCAAGCTCAACATCCACTTCCAGAAGCTGCTGCCGCTGCAGACCGTGGTCGAGGTGCGCAGCCGGGTGGTCTCCGCCGAAGGGCGCAAGGTCATGGTCCACGGCGGCATCTTCGGCCCCGACGAGGTGATCTACGCCGAGGCCGACTGCCTGTGCATCACCATCCCCGGCCGTTGACAGCCACCTGCTTTCGGCCTACAATGCACGACCGGGCGGAGCTGTAGCTCCGCCCATGTCTTTCGGAGGATTGAGCGCATGAAAGTCATCGTCACCGACGAAGTTTCGGAAAGCGGCCTGCAGCTGCTCCTGGACGACCCGCGGTTTGAGATCGACGTCTGCCTGGGGCTTCCCGTCGAGGAACTGCGCAGGAAGATCGCCGGCTACGACGCCATCATCACCCGCAGCGGCACCCAGGTCGACAAGGCGCTGCTCGAGAACGCCCACCGGCTCAGGTTCATCGCCCGGGCGGGGGTCGGCATCGACAACGTCGATGTCGATGCCGCCAGTCAGCGCGGCATCATCGTGGTCAACGCTCCCTTCGGCAACACCAACTCGGCGGCCGAACACACCATGGCCCTGCTGCTGGCCCTGTGCCGCAACGTCACCGCGGCCAACGCCAGCCTCAAGGGGGGCGACTGGAAGCGGGCGCCGTTCACCGGCTTCGAACTCAAGGGGAAGACCCTCGGCGTGATCGGCCTCGGCAAGGTCGGCGGCCGCGTCGCCCTGCGCGCCCGCGCCTTCGAGATGGAGGTGCTGACCTACGATCCGTACATCTCGGAAAAGCGCGCCGACGATCACGGGGTGCGCCTGGTTTCCCTCGACGACCTGCTGCGCCTGTCGGATGTGATCACCGTGCATACGCCGCTCAACGAGGAGACCGAGGGGATGCTCGGGGCGGCCCAGTTCGAGCGGATGAAGGACGGGGTGCTGATCGTCAACTGCGCCCGCGGCGGGATCTTCGACGAGGCTGCCACCCTGGCCGCCCTGGAGAGCGGCCAGGTGGCCGGCGCCGCCTTCGACGTCTGGAGCGAGGAACCGCCCAAGAGCGAGACGCTCAAGCGGCTGATCGCGCATCCGCGCATGGTGGTGACCCCGCACCTGGGGGCCAACACCTTCGAGGCGCAGAAGAACGTGGCGGTCGACGTCTGCCAGGAGCTGATCGACTACCTCGACGGCCGGCCGCTCAGCAACGCGGTCAACATCCCGCGTTTCGACCCCGACCTGATGGAGCACATGAAGCCGTTCATCGGCCTGGTCGGCACCCTCGGCGAGTTCATCTCCAAGCTGGCGCCGCCCAACCCGCGCAAGGTCACCTTCACCTACAACGGCAAGCTGGCACGCTTCGACTGCACGCCGCTGACCGTTTCCGGACTGGCGGCCCTGCTGCGCAACTGCACCGATCAGGACGTCAACATGGTCAACGCCATGCTGGTCGCCGACGAAATGGGGATCGCCGTCGAGGGGGTGCGCAGCACCGAGACCGAATCGTTCTCCAACCTGATCACCCTGACGCTGGAGACGCCGACCGGAACGCGCATGGTGGCCGGGACGCTGTTCGACGACACGCCGAAGATCGTCAAGATGCGCAACTTCACCACCGATTTCCAGCCCGAGGAGCACATGCTGGTGATCACCTACACCGACCGCCCGGGACTGATCGGCAAGATCGGCACCATCCTCGGCGAAGAAGGAATCAATATCGGCAACATGAATCTCGGCCGCCAGGAGAAAGCCGGCGAGGCCATGGTGGTGCTCTCCACCGACTCGCCCGTGGCTCAGAAGGTGGTCGAGCGCCTGACCGCCGCCGTCGAGCCGCTGTTCATCAAGGCGGTGCACCTGGCCGGCTGCTGAACCCGTCACGGACCGCGGCAACTGCTTGAAAAAGGGGGCTCTTCCTTCAGGGGAGGGCCCCCTTCGTGTTTGTCAGGAGATCATCAACGGCAGGTTGCAGGGGGGGATCAGGCCGCGTGCCTCGGCACGGGCGAGCAGGGTTTCGACCGCATGCGTCCCCTCGTCGCCGAGGTCGCAGGAGAAGTCGTTGACGTACAGGCGGATATGCGCCTCCGTCACCGCGTCATCGAGTTCCTGGGCGTGCTCGCGAATGTAGTCGCGCGCCCTGGCGGGATGGCGGCGGGCCTGTTCGAGGCTGGCCCGGATCGCCCGGTCGACGGCGGCCACCGTTCCGGCGCCGAGATCGCGGCGGGCCAGGATTCCGCCCAGCGGGATCGGCAGGCCGGTCTCCTCCTCCCACCAGGCGCCGAGATCCTGCACCGCATGGAAACCCGCGGCCTGGTAGGTGAAGCGCGATTCGTGGATGATCACCCCGGCGTCGGCTTCGCCGCTCTTCAGCGCCGGCATGATCCGATCGAAGGGCATCGGCACGATATCGGCATAGCCTTCGCCGTACAGCTGCAGCAGCAGGTTGGCCGTGGTCAGCGTGCCGGGGACGGCGAACCGCCGGCCGCGCAGCTCGGCCATGCCGGTCGGCCGCAACGCCACCACCAGCGGCCCGCAGCCGCGGCCCAGCGCGCCGCCGCTGCGCAGCAGGACGTAGCGGTCGCGCAGGTGGCCGAGGGCGTGGTAGGAGACCTTGGTCAGGTCGAGGGTTCCGGCGAGCGCCAGGCGGTTGAGCGTTTCCACGTCTTCCAGTCGTTCGCGTACCGTGAAGCCGGGGATCGTCACCAGCCCGTGCACCAGGGCGTGGAAGATGAACGTATCGTTGGGGCAGGGAGAGTAGCCGAGGGTGAGCGTACGGGTCATGCCGGCTCCTGGCGCTCCCGCCAGCCGGCCAGCACGGTGCGCACCGCCTGCTGGGCCGCGGCGGCGGCCGCCGGGAGGTCCCAGCGGGAGAGATCGCGGTCCTCGACCAGGTTGGAGATCCCCCGGACCTCGAAGAACGGTACATCGAAACGGGCGCACAGCTGGGCCACCGCCGCCCCCTCCATGTTC
>VAUL01000058.1 GCA_005774545.1 Deltaproteobacteria bacterium
GGCTATCTCCGGGCGTGGGCGAAGCGGGCATTGTGGCGGTCGAGGTCGCGGGCGAGCCGGTCGGCATCCCCGGTGGTCATCAGCCCCCGGTCGATGAAGTACTGTCCCAGGCGCTGCTGGTGGCTGCGCTGGTGGCGGAGCAGGGCCTCGACCTGCAGCGGCGAGAGAAGGCCGAGTTCGATCGCCCTGCGGCCGAAGCGGCCGCCGCGGCCGCGATGGGTGAGGATTTGCCCGACCATGTCGGCGGAGAGCCATCCCCACTTCAGGGCGAGGGCGCCGATGGCCGGACGCTGGCGCCGCTGCCAGAGCAGGGCGTCGATCAGCTGGTGGTAGGTGATTTTCCCGCAATAGTAGGCGAACAGGCCGAATTCCAGCGGCAGCGGCGGCAGCACCGGGGGGGCGGAAGCCGTGGGGCCCGGCGACGGTGCGGTGCGGGCGCTGCGGGCCGGCTGTGCCGGACGGGGGGCAACGGTCTGGTGGAAGGTGGAGGGGCGGCGATTTTCCAGGAAATCGCGGAGCAGGCTGTAGGCCTGGTGGATTTCGCGGAACCGCGCGGTCTGCCGGGCGCGCAACTCGGCGGACGCCTCGGGGAAGCAGTCAGGGTGATGCTGCTTGACCTGGGCACGAAACGCGACCTTGGCGCCGCTCGGCTGCAGATAGGCGAGAAACTCCGGGCCGAGGTTGACGTTGTCGCCGAACAGGGTGCGGCAGGCCTCGAGCAGGGCATAGGGGGCGGGCGGCATGATCGGCTCCTCTCCCCCTTTTATACCCGCCCCGGGGGCGGGAAGACAAGGGGCTACGCCTGCCGGCTGAAGAACCAGCGGTCGAGGACCGGCTCCGGAAGCAGGCGCAGCAGCCGGGCGACGCAGAAGGTGACGAGCAGCGCGAAGAGGGTGCGTCCGGCGAGGGTGCCGGAGAGGTGGCCGCCGATGACGACCATCAGCAGGGTGTCCTCGATGAAGCTGTGGCAGATCCCCAGCAGGGCCAGGGCGCAGAAGACGTCGCGGCGGGAGAGGTGTCCGGCGCGCGCTTCCTGGATGATCAGCCCGCCGCCGTAGGTCAGCCCCAGCGTCATGCCGACGATCGCCAGCGGGGCGGCCCGCTCGCTGATGCCGAGCAGGGTCAGCACCGGCCGCAGCAGCCGGGTGAGGGCGTCAATGATGCCGAAGCGCTCCAGCAGGCGCATCAGGATCAGCAGGGCGAGGATGACCAGGAAGATGCAGAGGAGGTTGCGCGCTTCGCCGAGCGCCCAGCCGTTCCAGCTCGGGTCGCGCGGCGGCGGCGTCCACAGCGCGGTGTTGGGCTGTTGCAGCGTCCCTGTCAGGGTGTAGCCGAGATGGAGCAGGGCGCCGGCCGCCAGGGCGCCGCCGATGCGCAGCGCAGCCATGGCGCGGAAGCTGGTGCCGGCCTGGCGGGCGATGCTGGCCTCGACCGGGATGGCGTGGGCGATCAGCATCATGGTGGCCAGCACCGTCACCTGCGCGACGGTGAGGCCCGCTCCCGGGGCGACTCCGGCGAAGACCACCATGCCGCCGTAAATGTTGGTGACCAGGGTGGTCGCCCACACCAGCCCCATGCTCCCCGGCAGGCCGACCAGTGCCATGACCGGCGCCAGCCATTGGCCGAGCAGCTTGATGGCGCCGACCAGTTCCAGCAGGCGGACGCCGACGGCGATCGGCACGATGATGCGGAACAGGGCGCCGCTGGTTTTGACTGCCTGGCGCAGGCAGTCGCCGAGCAGGCGGATGAACGCGTGCGGCCGTCCCGGGCTCACAGCTGCTCCGGAGTGAAGGCGACGACCTCGCCGATCTCCGCCGCGCCGGCAAGGAGCATCACCAGGCGGTCGAGGCCCAGGGCGATGCCGGCACAGGGGGGGAGGGCGGAAAGGTCCGCCAGGTAGGGCTCCGGCAGCGGCCGCGGCGGCTTGCCGGCAGCCCGCCGCGCCGCCTCGTCGGCGGTAAAGCGGGCGCGCTGCTCGACCGGATCGGTCAGTTCCGAGAAGCCGTTGGCCAGTTCCAGCCCGCCGAGGTACAGCTCGACGCGCTCCGCCACCGCGGGATTGGCCGGCTTGAGGCGGGCCAGCGCCGCCAGCGGCGCCGGGTAGTCGACCAGGAAGAGCGGGCCGGGGCCGAGGCGCGGTTCGACCTCATCGGTCAGGATTTCGTCGAAACGTCCGGTGGCCAGCGCCTCATCGACCGGACAGGCGGCATGGCGGCGAAAGGCCTCGTCCACGCTCAGCCGCGGCCAGGGGGGGGAGAGGTCGAGCTCCGCCCCGCCCCAGGCGAGGCGCCCGCCCGGGACAAGGTGCCCGAGCAGCGCTTCGCAGTCGCCCATCAGCGCGGTGTAGTCGGCATCGCGGCGGTACCATTCGAGCAGGGTGAATTCGGGGAGGTGGCGACGGCCGCGTTCACCGTCGCGCCAGACGCGGGCAAGCTGGAAGAGGTCGGGATAGCCGGCGGCGAGCAGGCGCTTCATCGCCAGTTCCGGCGAACTCTGCAGTACCGCGCCGGCGGCCTCGACCGCGTCGATGTGTAGTTCCGGGGCGTTGGCCGGGATGCGGCAGGGGGTTTCCACCTCGAGCAGGCCGCGTCCGACGAAAAAGGCCCGGACCTGCTGGAGGATCCGGGCTCTTAGTTCCAGGCGCGGCCGCTTGCGGGCAAGCTGCCAGTTGCGCTCGCTCATCCTATTCCTTGACGCGGGTGTAGTACTCGCCGGTGCGGGTGTCGATCTGCAGCAGGTCGCCTTCCTCGACGAACGACGGCACCTGCAGGGTATAGCCCCCCTCGACGGTGGCCGGCTTGTTGTTGCCGGCGGCGGTGTCGCCCTTGACCCAGGGGTCGGCCTGGACGACGCGCAGGTTGACGAAGTTGGGGAGGGTCACGCCGATGCCGCGCTCGTTGAAGAGCAGGACCTTGACCTGCATGTTGTCGACCAGGAAGTAGTGGTCGTCGCCGAGGACGTCCTCGGTGATGGTGACCTGTTCGTAGGTCTTCTGGTCCATGAAGACGTAGCCGCTCTCGTCCTTGTAGAGGTACTGCATGTCGCGCTCCTCCAGCTGGGCCGGCTCGAAGCTTTCGCCGGAGCGGTAGGTGCGCTCGTACTGCGCGCCGGTCAGCATGTTGCGCAGCTTGCACTTGTAGAGGGCCTGCCCCTTGCCGGGCTTGGTGAAGTCGAAGGCGGCGATGACGTGCGGGTCGCCGTCGATGATCAGTTTGAGTCCTTTTTTCAGGTCGGCGCAGGAATACATGGTGGTTGCTCCTTATTGCTATGGCGGCATGAAGTGAAGGTTTCTGTCGAAAAACGGCGCATTTAAGCACAAGTTCCGATGAAAGTCACCGGAAAATTGCCGGTCTCCCTCACTCCCAGTTGCCGGTCAGAACAAAGGGCGCCCAGAAAAACGGGTGGGTGAAATCCCTGGCCGGCCCGCCGGCGGCGGACGGTGCGGCGGCGATCTCCCCGGCAAGGTATTGGCGCTGGACGGTGCGGATCGCCTCGGCCTTGCCGAGTTGCCGGTCATTGCGCAGCAGGTCGTAGAAGGTGACGAAGAACCGCTCGGTGGCCTCGTCGTCGACGTTCCACAGGGAGGCGATGGCGCTGCGGGCGCCGGCTTTGAGGGCGACGCCGGCCAGCCCCAGGGTGGCCCGATCGTCGCCGACGGCGGTGCTGCAGGCGCTCAGGGTGATCAGGTCGATCACCTCGTTCTGCCGTTCGCCGGACTTGACGATGGCGGAGAGGTCCGCGATGTTGAGTTTGCCGTCCCAGGTCAGGATGTAGCTGTCGGCGACGTCGCCGCTGATCTGGCCGTGGGAGGCGAGGTGCACCACCGGGTGGCTGCCGCCCTGCAGCTGTTCCTTGATCCGGCCGGTGGTGAACTGGCGGTCGCGCATCAGGTCTGCCGGGTAGAGGCCGTTGATCGCCTGGAGCTCTTCGGCGACCCGCGGGATGGCGTTGAACGAGGCCACCGCCTCGGAGATCCCGCCGAGGAAGAAGCGCCTGCTGCCGTACCGGCCGCCTTCGCCGGCGGTGGTCACGGAGAGCCCCTGGTTCATGACTACGGCGTACTTTTCGATCAGGTAGCGGTCGCCGTCGAGCAGGGCGGCAAAGGGGATGGCGCGCGTGGCTCCGTCGGGAACCACGATGAGCACCCGGCTCCCCGCCAGCTGCGCTTCGAGGGGGGCGAGCAGCCATCGGTACAGGCGTCGGGCGGATTCCCGGAAACGGTCGTCGACGCGACTGATCGATTCCGCCAGCAGAAAGGCTTCCGCTTTGACCTGGCGGGTCGAGACCGGGGTGTCGCTGTGCACGAGGGTGTCGCCTTTGCGGGCTACGATGCCGATGCGGTCGTCGAAGTCGATCAGGTAGACGACCGTCGCATCCCTGAGGATGTCGCGCTGGGCGAGCAGGTCCAGATCGTTGACCGGCAGGCACGGCAGCTTGAGATAGTCCTTCAGCTCATCGGAGCGAAGCAGTTCGACGGTGGCGACGGCCTGCCTGAGGAGGGCGGCCTTTTCATCCGGCGCGGCGTCCCTGGCTTTGGTCAGGAGCAGGTCGGCGAGGTCAAGATAGGCCGGGCGGACCGTGGTGCGGAAGAAGTCGGGGTCCACCGCGATCCGGTCGGCGCGGAACCCCTGGAGCGTTTCCACGGCCATCCGGTTCATCGCCACCGCGCCGTCCAGCTGCCGCATGCCGCGCAGGATGCGGGCCTGCTGCCACTGCCAGGTGAAGACCAGCTCCTGGTCGCGCACGGCCTGGGCGTGGAAGAGCGCGGCGCGGGTCTGCCGGAGGGCGTTCTCCCACGTGCCGTCCTGCTCGTCGAGGTGGCCGAGCCGGCCGAGGGCCAGGCTGAGCAGGGCGGCGTCGCCGCTCTGCCCGGCAGCGGCCGCCCCTGCCTGGTACCAGGTGCGCGCCGCCGGGAGGCCGGCCTCCTGCAGCCCCTTGCCGAGGGCGAGCAGGGCGTCGGCGGGAAACGCCGCCGGTGTTTCGGCGGCGTGCTGTTCGGCCCGGTCGAGATGTCCGCGGGCGGCCGCCCGGTCGCCGCCGGCCAGTGCCGCCCGGGCGGCGAGGAGCCGCAGGGCGAACTCGACCTTCACGGGGAGCAGCGTCTCGCCGCCGGTCGCCGGGAGCACGGCGGCGAGCAGCAGGGTGGCATGGTCGGGACGGCGGGGGAGTTCGGCTCCGGCCAGCCGGCCGGCAGTGCGGCCGGCCTCCCCGGCCTCTTCGGGGGTGCGGGCCTGCTGCATGGCGGCCGCCAGGGCTTCGGCGGCGGCCGGCGTGCGACCGCTGCCGGCCGCCAGCCGGGCAGCCAGCAGCCGGGTTCTGACCGCCCGGTGCGGGGCGGCCGCGGCTTCGGCCTGCAGGGCGCCGAGGGCCTCCTCGGCGGCGGCCGTTTCCCCTTGGTCGATCAGCACCTGCACCCTGCAGGCGCGCAGGTCGAAGACCCCCTCCGCGCTCAGCCCGCCGGCGCCGAGCTTTTCGTCGAGTTCCCGGGTGATGGCGCCGTAGTCGACCGGCCGGTCATCGGGCCGGCAGTCCGCTGCTCCCAACCCGGCGGCAGGCCAGGCCAACAGCAGGAGCAGGGCCAGTCGGGCAGCGGGGCGGCAAGTGGCAAAGAAGGTCATGGGAACTCCGCCGGCCTAGAAGGAGAGCGCTTCGTCCTGCCGCCGTTTCGTCGGGACCACGTCCCTGACGACGAAGGAGCTGGCGGTGTTGTCGACGGTCGAGCAGTTGCGCGGCGCCAGGTCGTCGTCGAGCATCCCCTCGGGAAGTTCGGCCAGGCTGCCGCCGAGATCGACCAGCGGGGCGTTGATGCCGATCGTCCCCTCCACGCCGAGCTGCGAGGAGGCGGTGATGATGACGTCGTCATCGCTGAGCAGCGGATCGGCGGTGATCAGGATGTTGCCGCCGCTGCCGCCGTAGGCGTTGGCGGTGATGCTGGCATTGTCGAGCACCATGGCGCCCCCCGTCAGGGTGATGTTGCCGCCGTTCCCCAGCCCGCCGCGCACCGAGGTGGTGATGCTGCTGTCGCGCATCCGCAGGAGGTTATCGGCCGTCACCAGGATGTCGCCGCCGTTGGCGTCCTCGGTGGAGGTGGCGATGGTGCCCCCGGACGACAGCAGCAGGTCGCCGGCGACGAACAGGCTGATGCTGCCGGCCGTTCCGGCGGCGGCGCCGGTGCTGGTCGCCGAGATCCGGCCGCCGTTGCGGATGGTCATGTCGTCGCTCGAGATGGTGATCGCGCCGCCGTCGCCGGCCCCGGACGTGCCGCTGCGGATCTCCCCGCCGCTGATGTCGGTCAGGCCGTCGATGCTGGCGACGATGCTCCCGCCGCTCCCCGCGTCGCTGGTGTTGGTCGACACCACGGCGTTCCCCAGCAGGGAGAGCCCCCCGGCGCCGATCCTGACGGTTCCGGCGGCCCCCGCCCCCTGGGTTTCGCAGATCACGGCGCCGTTGCCGCTGACGGTGACCTGCGCGTCGGCATTCAGGGTGATGCTGCCGGCATTGCCGTAGACGTCCCCCCAGGTGTCGGCCAGGGCGCTGGAGTTGATGTAGGCCGATTCGCCGATGTGGATCGAGCCGGCGTCGACGAGGATGCTGCCGGCATTGCCGACGTAGTTGGTGTAGGTCGAGACGTAGCTGGCGCCGAGCAGGGAAAAGGTTCCGGCCGAGATGGCGATGCTGCCGGCGTCGCCGATGTCGAAGGCCTCGCTGCGCACCCAGGCGAAGCCGTCGATGAGGACGTTTCCGGTCGCCCGGATGGTGATGTCGCCGGCATCGCCGTCGGCCGTGTAGTCGCTGGTGTCGTTGGCGGAATTGGTCGAGACGGTGCTGAATTCGCCGATATGCACCGAGCCGGCGTCGATCAGGACGCTGCCGGCAGCCCCTGTGTCGAGGGTGACGGCGGTGATGTCGGCCCAGCCGGCGATGGTGACCGGGCCGGCGCTGGCGAGGGTGATGCTGCCGCCGCGGCCGGGACCCTCGGTGTCGCTGCGCACGTAGCTGTCGCCGCCAATCGTCACGCGGTCGCGGCCGTCGAGGGTGATGCTGCCGGCGTTGCCGTAGACGTCGCCCCAGGTGTCGGCCAGGGCGCTGGAGTTGATGTAGGCCGACTCGCCGAGGGTGATGGTGGCGGCGTCGATGAGGATGCTGCCGGCGTCGCCGGTGTAGTTGGTGTAGGACGAGACGTAGCCGCTGCCCAGCAGCGAGACGTTGGCGCCCTCGATGGTGATGTTCCCGGCGCTGCCGGCGTCGAAGGCCTCGCTCCTGATCGAGGCGAAGCCGTCGATGAGGATGTCGCCGCTGGTCCGGATGAGCATGTCGCCGGCGTTGCCGGTTGCCGTGAAGTCGGTGGTGTTGTTGGCGGAGTTCGAGGAGATGGTGCTCAAGTCGCCGACATGCAGCGAACCGGCATCGATCAGGATCCGGCCGGCGGCCCCGGCGTCGAGGGTGACGGAGCTGAGGAAGGCCGCGCCGTTGATGGTGACCGGGCCGTTGCTGTCGAGGGTGATGTCGCCGCCGCGGCCGGGGCCCTCGGTGTCGCTGCGCACGTAGGAGGCGCCGGTGATGGTCACCCGGTCGCGGCCGACGAGGGTGATGCTGCCGGCGTTGCCGGAGACGCTCCCCCAGGTGTCGGCCAGGGCGCTGGAGTTGATGTAGGCCGATTCGCCGACGGTGATGGCGGCGGCGTCGATCCGGATGTTGCCGGCGTCGCCGGTGTAGTTGGTGTACGACGAGACGTAGCCGCCGCCCAGCAGCGAGACGTTGGCGGCCTCGATGGTGATGTCCCCGGCGCTGCCGGCGTCGAAGGCTTCGCTCTGGACCCAGCCCAGGTCGTCGATGAGCACGTCGCCGGTGGCGCGGATGGTGATGTCGCCGGCATTGCCGGCGGCGGTAAAGTCGGTGGTGTCGTTGGCCGAATTCGAGGAAACGGTGCTGAGCCCGCCGATATGCACCGCCCCGGCGTCGATCAGGATGCTGCCGGCATGGCCGTCGCCGTAGGTGTCGTTGTAGATCCGGGCGGCATCGTCGATGACCACGTCGCCGGTGGCGCGGATGGTGATGTCGCCGGCACTGCCGGCGGCCCCGTCCTCCGTCCGGCTGGCGACGACGCTGCCGCCGCCGAGGTGGACCGAGCTGCCGTCGATGACGATGCTGCCGGCGTTGCCGGCGGCCGCCGTCGCGGTCAGCAGCTGGCCGGTCGTCAGGGATACGGCGCCGCGCCCTTCAAGGACCAGGTCGCCGCCCGGCAGGGCGCCGGCCGACGTCGAGGCGAGCGCGGCGTTGTCGATGAACAGGCGGCCCCCCGAGATGTAGATGCGGCCGCCGGTGCCGGCCGGGTTGCCGGTGTCGATCTGCGCCGCGGACCCGGTCCAGTCGCCGCTGACGGTGATGTCGCCGGCGCTTGCGAGGGCATTGGCCGGGGTGGCGCCGAGGCCCACCTCGCCGCTGCCGCCGGCCAGCAGGTTGACCGCCCCGCCCGGGGCGGCGAGCGCTGCCGCCGTGCCGTCGCCGAACACGGTCAGGCTGCCGCCCGCCAGGGTCAGCGCATTGCCGGGGAGAACCTCCAGTCGGGCGTTCTGTACGGTGATGGCCGCCGGCGCGGTGCCGAGGAAGCCGAACGCCGACGGCGGATCGCTGGTGAGGAGGTCGGCCGCCGGGTTGGCGGCGTCGAACAGACCGCCGCTCCCCAGCCTGAGGTAGTCGGCGGTGGCGGCGAAGAAGGACCCCGACACGTCGAGCCGGGCGTTCTGGCCGAAGAGGATGCCGTTGGGGTTGATCAGGTAGAGGTTGGCTCCGGCGATGTCCGACCGGAGCAGGCCGTCGATCGACGAGGCCCCGCCGCCGGTGACCCGGGAAATGATGTTGGCGATGGAGGCCGGTCCGGAGAAGGTGGCGGACTCTCCGGTGCCGATGTTGAAGTTCGAGAAGCTGTGGAACAGGTTCGAGCCGGAGACCGTGCCGAGTGCGCTGGTGATGTTGTAATTCGGCCCGGCGACGGCCCCGGCGGGGCCCATGCTGCCGTCGAGTACGACCTCGGCACCGGCGGGGATGGCGGGGAGCGCCAGCAGGCCGGTCAGGATCAGGGCTGTCCAGAAAGGGCGAGGCGCCATGACGGGCTCCTAGGGGAGGGTCCAGGTGAAGGCGAAGTGCAGGCCGTCGTCCTGCGGGTCCGTTTCGCCGAAATCGATGGAATCCTTGAGCGCATGGCCGTAGAAGACCTCGGCGGTGACCGACGGGTAGGGGCTCCAGCGCAGTCCGGCGCCGACGCTGTGGATGAACTCGCCGTCGGCGGCGTGGGGGGAGCTGTCGCGCCCGTAGCCGAAATCGTAGAACGGGATCAGCGTCAGGCCGGTGGCCGTGACCGAGCCGAGCACGGGGATGCGGGCCTCGACGGTGCCGCTGGCCCCGTTGTCGCGCACCAGGTAGCCGGCTCGGTACCCCCTCACGCTGTTGAGCCCGCCGACGGCGAACTTCTCCATCGGCAGCAGCCGGTCGTTGGTCAGCTGCGTGTCGAGCCGGGCGACCAGCTGCGTGCCGTTCAACTGGCGGATGTAGCGGAACTGGCCGAGCCAGGAGAAGAATTCGCCGTCGGCGTAGCCGTCCTGGTGGATCGTCGGATTGAAGGCGTCGATGCCGAAGTTGAAGCTCGACGCCAGGGCGAAGACGTCGGTGCTCGAGCGGCGAATGTACTCCTGGGTGGTGCGCACCACGGATACCTTGGCCAGGCCGTCTTCGACCCCCGGCGAAAAGGAGAAGGGGGTGTCGAGCAGGTACGACCGGCTGCGGCGCAGTTCGCCGACCAGCGCCAGGGTCAGCTGGCTGGTGAGCGAGGGGTACAGCGGCTGCGACAGCCTGACCCCCCAGGTCTCGGAGTCGTTCTCGATGTCGAGGTCTTCGAAGCGCTCCTCGATGACCTCGCTGTGACTGCGCGAGTAATAGGCCTCGAACGTGGTGTCGGCGCTGTTGAGCGGGACGGCGGCCCGCAGCGAGTAATCGTTGCGCCCGCCGGTGCGGCCGATGCTTCCCTCGAGGAAGTCGCCGCGCCCGAGCAGGTTGGCGTAGAGCAGCGTCAGGTCGCCCTGGTAGGAGCCGGTGCCGGGAGGGGCGTCGTTGGAGACGCTGAGCGTGGCGCTCAGGGGAAAGCCCTCCTCGATTTCGGCCAGCAGGACGCTTTCGCCGGGGCGCTCCCCGGCCTTGAGCTCGGCATGGATGCGCTGGACCGGGCGGTTGAACTGGAGCAACTGCAGGTTTTTCTGCAGAGCATGGATGTTGAGCGCCCCCGCGGTTCCCCGGCGCAGCTTGTCTTCCAGCCAGGCCGCGGAGTAGCTGCTGTTCCCCTTGATCTCGACCCGGGTCAGTTCGCCGGCCGCCACCTGAAAGACCACGACCCCGTCGACGACTTCCTGGTCGGGGAGGATCACTCCGGAGTTGATGAACCCCTTGGCGACCAGCAACTGGGTCAGCCGGTGGCGGATCTCCTCGAGGTTCTCGAAGGGGACGCTCCTGCCGAGATAGGGCCCGGCAACCGCCGCGACCTCCTCGCGGGTGAGGAACTCCTGTTCCTGGCGCAGCTTGACTTCCCGCAGGGTGACGGCCCCGATTTCGACGAGCCGCCCCCCGCTTTCGGCCAGGGCCGGGGCGACAAGAAGAATCAGGCAGGCGAAGACCGGCAGCAGGATTCTCATGGCGCTGCGGTCTCCCCGGTGCGGCGTGGCGGCGTCGCGCGCGTCATCGGCCCAGGGCGGTGTTGATGTCGATCTCCGGGTACTCCCTGGCGAGGACCGCCTGCTTTTCGTCGGCCAGTTCGGTGAGCCCCTGGTCCCTGAGGAAGAACAGGTCGGAGAGGTGGCCGGCAAGGTCGTCGCGGCGGCAGCACGGCTTGCCGAGCAGGCCGGCGACCGTGGCGGCGGTTTCCTCGGGGAGCGTTCTGAAGGCGGCGGCGGCCAGCTGGTCGCGCCGCCGGGTTTCCAGCAGCCAGACGTAGCGCTGGCCGTAGCCGAGGAGCCCCTGCGGGACCGTCAGTTCGCCGCCGTTGACCTCCTGTTCGAGAACCAGCCCCTCGCCGGAGAAGAGGCTGAGGCGGACCGGATTACCGTCGCAGGTGTTCTGCCACTGCAGGGTGGGCGTCAGGGTGTGGGTGGCGGTGGCCGTCCCGCGGGTGATCTTCAGGCACTCCCGGTGCGGATCGCCGCGCATGACCAGGCCGGCCATCGCCATCGGCTTCTTCTTGGGGAGGGCGTAGCCTTTCTGCTGCGTGAAAGTCCCCTTGCTGGCCTTGAGCTCCTTTTCTCCCACGGCGACCACGGCGTTGGCGCCGATCTCGAAGGCGTCGTTGGTGGCCGTCGAAACCAGGGTGACCTTGCCGTTCCCCTTGGTGGCGATGCTGTCGCCGGCGGCGATTTCGGTGAGCAGGTGCTTGCTGGCGGAGAGGGGGGTGACTTCGCGGCCGCGCGTCAGCTGGGCGTCGCCGGCGATGTCGAAGATCAGCCAGCCCGCGGCCAGCGCGGGGGCGGCGTGCAGGAGGAGGATGGCAGCTACGGTCGCCTGAAAGAATTTCAGCATGAGCATCCTCCCGTCGGAAAGGGGACGGCGGGTCAGTGGGTGCGCTGCAGCGGCGAGTAGACCTCGATCCGGTCGGCAAAGCCCTTGACGCTGACGGCGCCGAGATGGCGGAACGCATAATCCTGCCGCGCGCGCTCGTGAACTTCCCCGGTCGCCAGGATGGTGGCGCCGAGTTCCTTGGTTACGGACTCGACGCGGAACGCCAGGTTGACGGTCGGCCCGATTACCGTGAAATCCATTTTCCTGCTCGAACCGATGTTGCCGAGGATGGCCGGGCCGTAGTGCAGGCCGATGCCGATGTTGACCGGCCGATCCTGTATGAATTGGTGAAGTTCCTTCTGCATATTCATGTGCTGCACTATATTATGTATTGCCATGGCCGAGTCAAGAGACGGTGTCGGACTGTCTTCGCCGATGAAAAAGGCGAGCAGCCCGTCGCCGATGAACTTGTTGACGAAGCCGCCGTGGCTCTGCACGATTTCCGTGAATTTGGAAAACAGGTGGTTCAGCAGCGCCACCACGGTTTCCGGCGGGTAGGCGTTCGACAGGCCGGTGAAGTCGCGGATGTCCAGGGCGAGGACGGTCACGTTCCGCTGCTCGCCCTCCATCAGGTGCCGGGCGTCCCGGGTGATCAGCTTTTCGATGACGGATTTGTCGACGTAATAGCTGAAGGTCTCCTTCAGCCGGAGCTTGTCGCGTTCCTCCGCCAGGTAACGGTAGGGGTAGACGAGGGCGGCGGTCAACCCCAGGGCGAACAGGTGCGGGGCGGCGGGGAGGACTGTCCCCCGGCAGAAGAGCCACAGGTTCGCCGCCCCGTAGGCTGCCGTCGCGAGCAGCAGCAGCACGAGCGCCGGGCGCGGCGGGCGGGTCGACGATACCAGGACGCCGGCAAGGCACAGGGCCGCCAGGAGCGCCGTCGACAGCCACGGGTCGGCCAGCCTGACGGTGTTGCCGGTCAGCAGCGTTTCGAGCGCGGCGGCATGGAAGAAGATGCCGTTGCGCAGGCCGAGGGGGGTCGGCACGTTGTCCTCGTTGCCGTTGACCATCCCGATCAGGACGATTTTCCCGGCCATCTCCTCCGCGGGGACGCGCTGCGCGAGGAAGTCGCCGAAATCGACGGTGCGGATCGCGTCGAGCATCCGGAAGTTGACCAGGAAGCTCTGCTCCGGGGCGCACAGCCCGGTGGCGCCGCAGACGCCGGCCACCAGTCGCGGCGACTCGTCCTGGTCGGCGGCCCGCGACCGGCGCAGCACCCCGTCTTCGTCGAAGCTGATCTGCAGGGAGACGGGGAGGGCGTTGGGCATGTGCGCCATCATCCCGTAGTAGAAGGGGACGACGTCGCCGTTGTACCCCTGGAGGATGGGGGTTGCCACGGACGAGCGGACCAGCGCGGTGATCAGGCTGTGGTCCAGGTCCTTGCCGATGTTCCCCTCTGCCGCCTGGTCCGGGCCGCGCAACTCCTGCATGACCGCTTGCAGTTTCTCGGCCAGGGAGTGGTAGGGGATCAGGTCGAGGGCAATGGCGGCGGCGCCGTTGGCCGCCGCGGTCCGGATGCACTCGGCGATCTGCGGGTACCAGAAGATCAGCGGCTTGTCCTTGAGGGACTTGTAGCCGTCGATGCCGATGACGACGACCTGTCCCGACGGGCTGGCCCCGTCGGGGGAGAGGCGCGCCGCCAGGCGTACGCGGTAGTCGTAAAGCAGCCACTCGATGTTCGGAAAGGTGGCGGAGAAGAGCAGAAGTATGGTAAATGACGCGACGGCGAAGAGGGCGAAGCGGAGGCTGGAGATTTGCCGTATGCGCATGTCGTTCGCCGTTTGATTCCGATGGGGACGGTGCCGTGGGGCGTTTCGCCTCCGGATCGTCCATGATAGATAGATTCCGCCGTTCCGGCAACGGCTTTGTCGGAGCGGCCGGCGAATTACCGCCGGGCGCGCGCCCGGATTTATTCTTTCAAGGAGACAGCCATGATATCCACCAACGATTTCAAGCGCGGCCTGGTCATCCAGCTCGACGGCGCCCCCTGCCTGATCCTCGAGTTCGCCACCCAGTCCCCGTCGGCGCGCGGCGGCGCAACGCTGGTCAAGACCAAGTACCGCAACCTCCTCACGGGCCAGGTGCTGGAGAAGGCGTTCAAGGCCGGCGACCGGGTCGACGAAGCCGATTTCGAGAAGCGCAAGGGGCAGTTCCTCTACCCGTCCGGTGACGGCGGCGTCTTCATGGACATGGAGAGCTACGAGCAGTACGAGCTCGGCGCCGAACTCTACGAGCCGGTCAAGGGGTATCTGCTGGAAGGGATGGAGGTGGTCCTCGGTCTGTTCGAGGGGCGGGTGGTGAGCGTCGAGCCGCCGATGGTGGTCGAACTGCTGGTCACCGACACGGCCCCGGCGATCAAGAATGCCACCGCCCAGGCGCAGACCAAGGAAGCCATCCTTGAAACCGGGCTGGCCATCCAGGTGCCCGCCTACCTGGAAAGCGGCATCAAGGTGCGGGTCGACACCCGCGAAGGACGCTTCGTCTCTCGGGCGTGAGTCGATGGACAACGCTCGTCTGCGGCGTTGTCCCTGGCTTCGCCGCTGCGCACCTTGCGGTACGTTTCGCTCCTCAGCCTGCGGCCGCCTTGCGCCCGGGCATTTTTGACCGACCCTGCCGCGTCCTTAAAAGTAAGACCGGATGATCCGGCGCCGCCCCGTGTGGGCGGCGCCGTTTTTTTGCATTCCTGCAAAAAGCTGCAGCGCGGTTGCATCGGTGCAAAAACCCCCTCCATCCGCCCCCCGCGCCGGTGAGGCGCCCCCCGGTAAAGTCAACGCCCGGGCGGTTTTAGCC
>VAUL01000105.1 GCA_005774545.1 Deltaproteobacteria bacterium
CAGCCTCAATAATAGGCCAGCACGACCAGTCGCACGCTAACAACGACACCGTATACACCGATTGCGACCAGTGCCACTCCGGCGTATCGACCGCCTACACCGCCACGGGCGGCGCGAACCACATGAACAAGATCGTCAACGTGACGATGAACGGTATGTCCTACACCGACGCGACCCCCGGCGGCGTAAACTGGACCGCGGTTGGCGGCGTGGACGACGGCACCTGCACCTCCTCGGCGAACGGCTGCCACACCTCCGGCACCCCCGGTTGGAGCGCGACCTCCGCGCTGACCAACGGCTGCTTCGACTGCCACGGCGGCAGCCTGAACGCGACTGAATCCGCCTACCAGGCAAGGCCGCTGAACAACACGGTGCCCAACATAGTGAACAACTCCCAGTACACGACGCAGGGCCATGGCCGCAGCGGCGCATTCCCCGGCTCGGGCCTCACGGGTCCCGGGTACGTCTACTCCAACACCAACAACGCCAGCAACTGCTACGCCTGCCATTCGTCGAACGCGACCCACGCGCCCTCCACCGGCACGGTTGACCCGTTCCGCCTCGGCGCGAATGCGACCAACACCAACGCCCTGTGTCTGCAGGGCGGGGCATGCCACACCACGGCGGACGCGCAGTCGCACACGATGACCGTGATGAGCTCTACGATAACGTGGCCAGCGAACTACGCCTACAAGTGCGTCGACTGCCACGACCCGCACGGCGACACCAACTACTACATGGTCCGCGAGGGCATCTCGGCTCCGACGGCTACTAACGACACGCAGTTCGGCTCGGACAACTACGGCACCCCGCTGGACACGGCTGCGGTGGTTAACATCACCTTCACGAGCCTGGTGGGCAACGCGGTTGGCAGCTACGGCACGGACCAGGCCGCCAACGGCATCTGCGAAGTATGCCACGTCGACACCGTGGGAGTTAGCTACTACAGAAGAGGCCTCGCGGAGAACAACACCCACTACACGACGAGCGACTGCAAAACCTGTCACGACCATTCCGGCGGCTTCAAGGCCTCCTGCAACGGCTGCCACGGCGGCGGCAACCAGTACTGGCCGACGACCTACCCGACGACGGCGAACACCACCAGCCTGAACGACGTGGGCGCGCACGACCTGCACATCGGCTGGCTGACCCAGAAGCTCTTCGGGCAGACGATAAGCGTTATGCTGGCCGACACGGCCAACCGCGACGCGCGCCAGAAGCTGATGTGCTCTTACTGCCACAACCCTGGCGGCGACGGCGACCACGGCGTAACGGCAAACGTACCGGCCGAAGTCTTCCCGTCCACTCTCTACGCTAAGCGTTTCCAGGATGCGGCAGCCGACGTGAACGCGACCTACCTTGCCGGAAGCTACACCTGCCAGAACGTCGACTGCCACGCGCAGTACGGAACTGGCGGCGCCGGTTCCGACGGGATCGCGACGGTACCCTCCTGGTACTCGGCGAGCACGCACGCGATCAACTTCACCTCGACTATGTCGCAGATGAACTGCCAGGTCTGCCACCAGAACCCGATCGGCGCCTCCGGCTACGGCTCGCACAACGAACACATGACCTCGCCGACGACGGTGAACAACTCGCTCATGGCCTGCACGATGTGCCACGACGCGGCGGTCAACTGGACCAACGCGACGCTGCCCGGCACGCCGCCGCCGATCGCCTCGCACATCAACGCCACCTTCAACATCGGCGGCTCCATCAACATGACCTACACGGGCGCCTTCCGAAACAGCTGGGGCACGTGCAACACGAACAACTGCCACCGTTCGGACGTTTCCAGCAACGCGGCCCCCGTGGCCAACTACACCTGGAACACCGCGATAGGAGCGATAGGCTCCTGCACCGAGTGCCACAACGCGCCTCCGGCGACCAACAAGCACGTCGGCCACCTTGGCTCCAACTGGCTAAACGGCACCGACCTCAACGAGTGCTACTTCTGCCAC
>VAUL01000106.1 GCA_005774545.1 Deltaproteobacteria bacterium
GTGCGGCCGGCGGCGGTGCCAGGACCGGGGCGGGTTCCGGTTGCGGTGCCGCAACCCGGATCTGCTCGGAGCCGGGCGCGCCGAGATACTCTTCCTCGGCCGCCGGCTTCGACTGGCCCCTTTCGCTGTCCCTGACGATATGCAGCTGGTCGAGTTCCTCGCGAACCTGTTTGGGCGGCGCAATGTAGCGCATCGGCCGCTTGATGCCGTAGTACTTCTCCAGCGCGAAATAGAGCCGGACCTCGAGGGCCAGCACCGGCAGGATGATGTAGCCGGTGCGGAAGGAGATCTCGTCGATCGCCTGGATGTTCCTCGGGTCGGCCATGGCCAGGGTCAGCTTGCGCCCGCTGAGCGAGACGGGGACCACCTTGTATTTCTCGGCCAGGTCCAGACCGATGAGGTCGATGACCGGCTGGGGGACGCTGTCGAGGTCTTCGGGCTGGGCGCAGGGGAAGCCGAGCAGCTGTTTCAGGGCCTCGCCCAGGGCCTTCTCGTTGATCATCCCCATTTCGATGAGGATGGTGCCGAGCTTGCCGCCGAAGATCACCTGAGCCTGAAGCGCCTCCTCGAGTTGCCCCTGGGTGAGGAGGTTCTCGCTGATCAACAGTTCCCCGAGTTTCATCGCCATAAAATCTCCATGTCCGTCGATTTGAAATAGGCCGGATGGTGGTCAGTTGACTCCGGCAGGCGCACCGGCGCCGGCACCGTCGGCCACCTGGTCGGTGCGGCCGGCCAGGCGGGCCAGCAGGGTGTCGGCCTGGGCCCTGAAGGCGGCCAGGTTGGCCTTCGACACCGGCTCGGCGGCAATGCTGCGAACCTTGTTGGGGTTGACCGGCGCGCCGTTGCGGGTCATCCGGTAGCACAGGTGCGGGCCGGTGGCGAGGCCGGTGCTCCCCACGTAGCCGATCACCTGCCCCTGGGCGACCCGACTCCCCTGGCTGATCTTACCAAATCTGCTCATGTGCAGGTACATGGTTTCGTAGCCGTTGCCGTGGCGGATCTTGACGAAGTTGCCATTCCCCCCCGAGCTGCCCTTGGCGATGACGATGCCGTCGCCGACGCTGCGGATCGGCGTGCCGGTCGGGGCGGCGTAGTCGATGGCCGGGTGAGCCCGCCAGGTCTTGGCGATCGGGTGGAAGCGGCGCATGGTGAACCCGGAGGAGATCCGGCTGAACTCCAGCGGTGCGCGCAGGAACTGCTGGCGGCGGCTCTGCCCGTCGGGGGCGTACCAGGCTTCGGGGCGGCTGCCGTCCTTGAAGCGGATCGCCCGGTAGGTCTGCCCCTGGTTGGTGAACTCGGCGGCGAGCAGGCGTCCGTAGCCGGCCGGCCGGCCGTCGCGGTAGCGCTTTTCGACCAGGGCCTGGAACGAGTCCCCTTCGCGGATGTCGAGGATGAAGTCGACATCGTAGGCGAAGATGTCGGCGAGCAGCAGGGCCAGGCTGTCTTCTTCGCCGATGCTGTTGACGGTTTCGAACAGGCTCGAGGTGATGACGCCGCGCACCCGCTCGGTTCGGACGTCGTAGGGGATCGGCAGGCGCCTGACGGTGAAGCTCCCGCCGCTCCGGTCGATGATCAGCTGCTCGTCGCGGTTGATATCGTACTCGAAGCGGGTGAAGCGGTCCTCGACGAGGCAGAGGCGGTAAGGCTGACCGGCGCACAGATCCTTGGGCGCGAAGTAGGGCCGGATCTTCTCGGTCAGTTGGTGAACTTCCGGGGCCGGAAGATAGCGGCCGAACAGGGCGGCAAGGGTTTCGCCGGAGGTGATCGAGGCGCGGATCACCTGCTGGCGGAGTTCCGGAACGGCGGGCGGCTCGGGCGGCGGAGGCGGGTTCAGTTCCCGGTAGATCGCCGGCCCGGCCAGCAGGAGCAGCAGCCCGACGGCGATGCCGGCCAAGCCCAGCCAGAGCCTGCGCCGTGACGGGGGAGGGGCGGGAA
>VAUL01000059.1:0-12583 GCA_005774545.1 Deltaproteobacteria bacterium
CTCCCCTACTTCGCCCCGCCCCACGAGGACAACCCGTTCATGGGCTGGCGCTCGGTGCGGGTCTCGCTCGACAACCGCGACATCTTCCGCACCCAGATCGAGGCGATCCTGATGGCCGGGCGGCACGGATCGGTGCGCCTGCTCTTCCCGATGATCTCCAGCCTCGACGAGCTGCGGGCCTGCCGCGAGGTGATCGACGAGGCCGAGCGGGCGCTCAAGCGCGCCCGGATTCCGCATGCCTCGCGCCTGCCGGTGGGGGTCATGATCGAGGTCCCCGCCGCCGTCCGCCTGGTGTCGCGGCTGGCCCGGGAGGTCGACTTCTTCGCCCTCGGCACCAACGACCTGATCCAGTACCTGCTCGCCGCCGATCGCAACAACCCGCTGGTCAGCAAGTATTACGACCCGCTGCACCCGGCCGTGCTGCAGGCCATCGCCGAGGTCGTGGCCGCCGCCAACCGGTTCGACAAGGGGGTCTGCCTGTGCGGGGAGATGGCCACCGATCCGGTCAACCTGCTGGTCCTTCTGGGGATCGGTTTACGCGAGTTCTCCATGCCGGCCCCCTACATCCCGCGCACCAAGGCCTTTCTGCAAAGCATCCCCGACAGCATTGTCGCGCGCGCCTGGGAAGAAGCCGCCCGGCTCGACACCAGCGGCGAAATCCGCCTCTTCCTTGCCCAGCTGATCGCCTCCGTCGAAACCGCCCACTGAACCGCGGCACGGCGGCCGGCCGCCGCCGCGCGCTTCGTGCTATGATGGAGGCGGCGGCAATCCGCCCTGAACCGACGGTTGGAACACACGGGAGGGAGAGGGAGATGGCAGAACGCGACGGACTGGCCACCGCAACCTTTGCCGGGGGATGCTTCTGGTGCATGGAGCCGCCGTTCGACCGGCTCGACGGCGTGGTGGCCACCGTGTCGGGCTACACCGGCGGGGAGAGCGCCAACCCGGGCTATGCCGAGGTTGCCACCGGCGCCACCGGCCACCTGGAGGCCGTGCAGGTGCACTACGACCCGGCCAGGATCAGCTATGCGCAACTGCTCGAAGTCTTCTGGCGCAGCATCGACCCGACCGACCCCGGCGGCCAGTTCGTCGACCGCGGCAGCCAGTACCGCAGCGCCATCTTCTACCACGATGCCGGGCAGCAGCGGCTCGCGGAAGCCTCCAGGGCGGAACTGGCCGCGTCGGGACGCTTCCGCGCCCCGATCGTCACCCCGGTCCTTCCGGCCGGCCCGTTCTACCCCGCCGAGGAATATCACCAGGACTACTACCGGAAGAACCCGACACGCTACGAGTTCTACCGCTGCAGTTCGGGCCGCGACCGGTTCCTCGCGCAGGCCTGGCGCAAACCCCGGTAGGCGCGGGATTCAGCGGCGCGGCGCAGCCCCCGGCGACTCGAGGGGCTTGACCGGCACGAACCGCCCCCTGCCGTCGTCCCACCGGTAGCCGCCGGCATTCCAGAGGCGCTCCAGTTCCAGCCAGTCGATGTGGACCCCGGACATTTCATCCACCGTGTGCGAGGCCTGCAGCATCTCGCCGTCGTCGATGCGGCCATCGCCGTTGAGATCGGCCCAGGCAACCGGGGCGACGGCAACCTGTGCGGCCCCCTGCACCGGCACCGCCGCCCGGCTGTCTCCCGATCCGGCCACGACCTCCCCCTGGAAATTGCCGGTGCTCCCCGACCGGGCGGTGCGGTCGACCTCCACCAGATAGGCGATCCGCTCGCGGCTGTCGCCGGCCTTGACGATCCAGCGCACCATGCCGTTGTCGTTGTCCAGGCTGGAGGCCGGGGGGTTGGACTGCACCAGCTTCCACCCTTTCGGCAGATACTCGCGCAGGATGTAGCCGCCCTCGTCGGAACGCTGCGTCAGCCTGACCTGAACGGGGATCGCCGAACCGGGCGCGGCGAAGTTCGGGAGCACCCGCTCCGCGGTAATGCTTGCCGGCGGCGGCGGCTGGCGCACCGTCCTGGCGAAGACGGCGAGCAGCACCCCGACCAGCGCCACGACCGCCACCACGCTGCCGATCAGCCAGGGGACCAGCCTGCGGGGCGGCGCCGGCGCCGCCTCGACCGGTGGTGCCGGCTTGCGCAGCAGCTCCTCGACCGGCACCTCCAGAGCCTCCGCCAGCTTGAGCGCGTTCTCCCGGCGCATCGACGGGTAGCGGTTGTTCTCCCAGCGCGAGATCGTATCGGTGGTGACTCCGACCACCTTGCTGACGTACAGCTGGGTCAGCCGCTTCTCTTCGCGGATGCGCTTGAGTTCCCCCCCGTCAACGCAGACGCTGGCGGATATTTCCAAGACCTTTCGCCCCATGCCGCAGAGTCTAACAGGACTCGAAAACCCTGTAAATCGACTTTTGGGGGCCTGGCGAGCGACCCGACATTGTCACAACAACTACCTTGAATCACTCGATTTCCACCAGACATCGATCGACATTTGACGCGATGTCTAATGAAATCGCCCGGCAACCCGTTATATATCTGGGGCGACGAAAAGCGGCTCTGCGGAGCCCAGGCAAACCACCCCAGAACAGGAGGAACAAGAAGCCATGAAGAAGATGATCGTGATGCTGATGGTGCTGGTATTCGTGGGCGTCGGTGCGGCCATCGCCGGTGACGTGGTGACCTACGAAGCGTCCCAGGGCAAGGTGACCTTCGACCACAAGGGCCACCAGGACAAGCTGAAGGACTGCGCCAAGTGCCACCAGGGCAAGCCGGCGAAGATCGACGTCACCAAGGACGTTGCCCACAAGGACCTGTGCAAGAAGTGCCACCAGGAGATGGGCGGCCCCACCAAGTGCGGCGATTGCCACAAGAAGTAAGCGTTCGCACGCAACTTCGCCTCAAGGGCGCCGGGCAACCGGCGCCCTTGTCGTTTCCGCCGCTGGACAGCGACCCCGCCGCAATGCGAAGATCAACGCATGACCTTTGACTTCATCTTCTGGGACAACGACGGCGTTCTGGTCGACACCGAGGGGCTCTACTTCCAGGCGTCGCGCGAGGCCCTCGCCCGCATCGGCTATACCCTCACCCCCGACCAGTTCGCGGCCATCTCCCTGGCCAGCGGCCGCAGCGTGTTCGAACTGGCGACCGAGGATGCCGTCCTGATGGACGAGCTGCGCGAAGTGCGCAACCGGCGCTACGCCGAACTGCTGGCCGGAACGAACCTGCTGCTCCCCGGCGTGCACGAGACCGTAAGCCGCCTCGGCGCGCAGCGGGGGATGGCGATCGTCACCAGTTCCCGGCGCGACCATTTCGACCTCATCCACGCGACGACCGGCCTCCTGCCGTTCTTCGACTTCATCCTCTGCCGCGAAGACTACCGCGAGGCCAAACCGCACCCGGAAGCCTACCTGCTGGCCCTGCAGCGCAGCGGCCGGCGGCCGGCCGACTGCCTGGTCATCGAGGACTCCCCGCGCGGGCTGGCGGCCGCCAAGACCGCCGGGCTGACCTGCTGGGTCATCCCCTCGGCACAGGCCGCCGGCCAGGATTTTTCCGCCGCGGACCGCATTCTCGGCGACATCACCGAGCTCTCCGCCCTGCTCGCCTGACCTCCGACAAAATCCTCACTTTTATCTGAAATTTTTCTTGCATCGGCCGCGCGTCCTTTGCTATAAACAAATCAACTCTTCGTGTTGCCTGCAAACCGAAGAGCTTTTTGGACCCCGCGCATCCCCCCCCTCCTTGCGCGGGGTCTTTTTTTATCTGCCGCAAGCTTCTCACTTTTCTCTTGACGTCACCGGCTCCCGCTCCTAGAATCCGCTCATGTACCCTGGCTCACGGGCCGGGGTTTTCGCCCCGCGATTCCCCTCCTTCGCGGGGCCATTTTTTTGTCAGGCGGCCGTCGACCTGCTACCATGAAGGTAAAAGGCCGCCGATCATGTCCAGCGCAAACCACCATATCGACATCGCCACGCTCGACGCCGTGGACCGCCGCACCCTGCCGGCCGACGGCGGCCCGGACTTCAACCGGCTGATCTTCGAGCGCAGCCCCTACCTCCTGCAGCATGCCGCCAACCCCGTCGACTGGTATCCCTGGGGGGACGAAGCCTTTGCCCGGGCCCGGGCGGAAGACAAGCCGGTGTTCCTGTCGATCGGCTACTCGACCTGCCACTGGTGCCATGTCATGGCTGCGGAGTCGTTCGCCGACCCGGTGACCGCCGCCGTGCTCGCCAGGCACTACATCGCCGTCAAGGTCGACCGCGAGGAGCGCCCGGATGTCGACGCCGTGTACATGAACGCCTGCCAGCTGATGACCGGCAGCGGCGGCTGGCCCCTCACCCTCCTGCTCACGCCGGGACGCGAACCGTTTTTCGCCGCGACCTACCTGCCGCGGCAGGCGCGCGGCGGGCTGCCGGGGTTGATCGACCTGCTCGAGCGCGTTGCCGAACTGTGGCAGGCGCAGCGGCCGCTGCTGCTCGATTCCGCCTCCCGGCTGACGGCCGCCCTCGCCGCTCTCGAGCAGCGGCCGCCGGCCACCGTCCCGCTTGACGAGCGCCCCCTGCGCCAGGCGCTGGCGGCCTGGCGCACGGCATTCGATCGCCGCCACGGCGGTTTCGGCGGGGCGCCGAAATTCCCCACGCCGCACGCGCTCTCCCTGCTCTGGCGCCTCGCCCGGCGCCTGGCCGCCCCGGATGCGGCGGGGATGGCCGCCGCCACCCTGACGGCGATCCGCGGCGGCGGCGTCTACGACCAGATCGGCTTCGGCCTGCACCGCTACGCGGTCGATGCCGGCTGGACGGTGCCGCACTTCGAGAAGATGCTCTACGACCAGGCGCTGTTCATCCTGGCGGCCCTCGACGGCTACCAGGCCACCGGCGACATGGCGTTCGCCGGCATGGCGCGGGAGACCGCCGACTACCTGCTGCGCGACCTGCGCATTGCGGAAGGGGGTTTTTGCTGCGGCGAAGATGCCGACAGCGAAGGGGCGGAGGGGACCTTCTACCTGTGGACGCCGCAGCAGGTGCGCGCGGCCCTCCCGCCGTCACTGGCGGAACTGGCCTGCCGCGCCTTCGGCATCGACGAACGCGGCAATTTCGAGGGGCGCAGCATCCCGACGCGGGCCGCCGTTCCGGCGGAGCTGGCGGCAGCCGGATACGGCGACGAAGCCGAGGTGGCCCAACGGCTCGACGAGGCGCGCCGCAGCCTGCTGGCCAGCCGCCAGGAGCGGACCCGGCCGCACCGCGACGACAAGATCCTGGCCGGCTGGAACGGCCTGGCGGCGGGAGCCCTGGCCCGCGCCGGCGCCGTACTCGACGAGCCGGTCTGGGTGGAGGCCGCCGCCGCGGCGCTGGCCTTCGTGCAAACGGCCCTGGTCGGCGATGACGGCCGCCTGCGGCGCAGCTGGCGCCGGGGAGCGGCCGCCGTCCCCGGCTTCGCCGAGGATTACGCCTGGCTGGCCTGGGGGCTGACCGAACTGCACCAGGCCCGCCAGGAAGCCGGTGATCTGGAGCAGGCGCTGCACTGGAACGAGGAGACCCTGCGGCTCTTTGCCGATGGCGAGGGGGATCTGTGGGAGAGCGGCGCAGATGCCGAGGCGGTGCTGGGACGCGGCCGCACCGTCGTCGACGGGGCACTCCCCGCCGCCGGCTCGGTGCTGGCCCTGAACCTGCTGCGGCTCGGCGATCTGACCGGCACGGCGCGCCTGGAAGCGGCGGCCGAGCGGCTGCTGCGCCGCCGGCTGGGACAGCTCGGCGGCCATCCGGAGGCCCACGCCCAGTTGCTGGCCGCCCTCGACTACAGGCTCGGGCCGCGCCAGCAGCTCGTGGTCGGCTGCGCCAGCGCCCGCCAGGCCGCGGGGTTCCTCGCGGAAGTTCGCAAGCGCTTTCTGCCGGCCGCCGTCACCCTGGTCCGGACGGCGGAGGATGCCCGCCTCGACCGGCTGACCACCCTCACGCACGGCCGCGACCGGGCGGGGGGCGCGCCGACGGCATGGCTGTGCAGCGGCACCAGCTGCCGGCTGCCGGCAGAGAGTGCCGGCGAACTCGGCCGCCAACTCGACGGCCTCACCCGTCCGGGCACGGCCGCGGCTACTCCCTGAGCGCCCTGAGCAGGTGCGGAACCAGCTGTTTCTTGCGGGAAAGCACCCCTTTCAGCTCGAACAGGTCCGGCGCCAGGCGCGGATAGTCGATCAGCTCGAGCAGTTCGCCTTCCCCCTGGACGAGCAGCAGGCTGTTCTGGGCGACGATGTCGGTGACCAGCAGCCCGGCAAGGTCCAGGCGCCGTTCCCGCCGCAGGTCGCCCAGCCCGGCGGCAAGGGCTCCGCGCCGCGCCTCGAATTCCTCGAAGGTGACCACTTCCACCTGGCCGACCCCGAACGACCGCCCGCCGCTCTGGTACTCCTTGAAATCCGTGGTCAACAGCGCCGCGACGCTCGGATAGGCGCCGAGGGCGCTGCTGGCCGCGAAGATCGACCGGCCGAACGTCGCCATGTCGAGCCCGGCGAGCCGGGAGAGCCATTCCGCCAGCTCCCGGTCGGTGGCCGTGGTCGTCGGCGACTTCAGCAACACCGTATCGGAGAGCAGCCCGCCCAGAAGCAGCCCCGCCACCTTGCCTTCCGGATTGAGCCCCGCCTGGCGGTAAAGGGTGGCCACCACCGAGCAGGTGCTCCCCAGCGGCTGGTTGATGAACCGGATCGGCTGCTCGGTGTGGAAGTTGCCGAGGCGATGGTGGTCGATGACCTCGAGGATCTCGACCTGATCGGCGCCGGGGAGGGCCTGGGTCAGTTCGTTGTGATCGACCAGCACCAGCTTGACCGCCGACGGGGTCAACAGGTTGGTCTTGGTCACCACCCCGGCGACCCGCCCGTCGCGGTCGAGAGCCAGCACCCCCGGGGCCTTCCCCTTGAGGAGCAGGCGCTTGACGTCCTCGACGCGATCCTCGAGGGACACCGTCGGCACGTCGCGGTCGGCCAGGTGCCGCGCCGGCGTGGAGAGGCGGGCCAGCAGCGCGCTGGCCGCCGTGTCGCGCGGGCTGACCAGCAGCGACACGCCGCGCTCGCGTGCCGCGGTCACCACCTCGTCGGCGACCGCGAGCCCGCCGGTGACCACCAGGACCCTGACGCCCATCTCGATGGCGTCGCGCTGGACCCTGGCGCGGTCGCCGGTGAAGACCACGGCCCGGGCCGGGTCGGCGCCGGCGAGGTGCTGGCGGAAGGTCTGGGAGGCCATGGCACCGACGTAGATATCGAGTTCCGCTTCCTCGTCGGCATCCCGCAGGTGGAGCGCCGTGGCGCCGAGACAGGCGCGGAGCGAAGCGGGCGAGGTCAACACCCGGCGGATGCCGCCGCTCTCCTCGCTGAAGAAGATCTGTTCGGTCAGGCGCTTGAGCACCAGGGCGCCGCCCGGCCGTCCCTGGCCGTCGACCACCGGCAGCATGCGGATGTCGCCGCCGCGCATGACGTCGAGCGCGCGGACCAGCGGCACGTCGCCGTGGACCGTGATCGGCGCGGCGGCAAGGATGTCGCGCACCCGCGGGAAAACGTCGTGCAGCTGCTCCGGGGGGGCCTGGCCGAGCGTCTCCAGGATGAATTCGGTCTGGCGGTTGAGTTCGCCGGCCCGCGCGGGCCTGACGTTGTCGCGCCCCTGCCGCCGGCACAGCTCCGCATAGCCGATGGCGCTGCAGATCGAGTCGGTGTCGGGGTTGCGGTGGCCGACGACATAAACGGTTTCACGGCTCATAAACGTTCACTGCTCCTTGCGCAGACGGCCGTAGACATGGCCCAGGCCGATGACATTTTCGACGAGGCCGGCCGCCGGCCGGCCGGATTCGTCGAACCAGGCGTACAGCTCGGAATCGCCGGTCTCGAAGATTTCCGGATCGACCCGGACCCGCAGCAGCGTCCCGGTCGCGGGGAAAAACGGCTGGGCCGCGCGGGCCGCGGCCGCCAGCACTTCGACCTCGATCTCGGTCATCCCCCGGGTGGTGAAGGTGGGGATCCTGATCAGCGCACCGGGTGTCAGCGGGCCGTAGGCGCCGGCACGCAGGTTGTAGAACCCGGTCAGGATATCGACGGGCCGCCCCCCGGCTGAAGGCAGTTCGAACACCGGCCCGGGGGAAAAGCTGCCGTTCTCCCCCTTTTCCTGGTAGACCTTGCCGGCCCGGTAATCGAAACGGTAGCGCTTGCGCCGATCCTTGAGTTCGCCATGCGAGCGCTTCTCGATCGCCGATTCGTAGTTGACGCTGCGCAGTCGCCCCGGACCATCCTCCTCCATGACCGCCACATAGCGCTGAATCCGGTCGCCGGTCAGCCAGGAGGCCACACCGAGGGTCCGGGCCACCAGTTCGGCGCGGTAGCGCCCCGGCACCGGCTCGGCGGTCAGCCGCAGACGCCCCTCGGCGAGGTCCTTGAACACCAGGAAGTCGAGAGTGAAGCACTGCTCCTCGCCGGCCATCGCGGCGGGCGGACGCGGCGCCAGGACCGTTCCCGGCAGGGGCAGGGCGGCGCCGACGACGCCGGCAAGCAGCGGGCAGGCTATGAACAGCATAAGGATGGCGCGGCGCATGCGTCCTCCGGGAGTGCACAGGACCACGAGTATATTACGCCCGCGCAGGGGTGTCGAGTCCACACCGCCATGCCGGCCGACAAGGTTCAGCTTGACTTGCCGGCCGGCGCAAAACTAGAATTCATATATAAGAATTTTTCCAAACGAGGGGCCATGACCGACGCTGACTTCGTCAAATCCCGGGATTTCAGCCGAGAAGCGGAAATCCTCAAGGTTCTCGGCCATCCGATCCGGCTGAAGATCGTGGCCGGCTTGATGTCGCAGAGCTGCAACGTCAAGAAGATCTGGGAATGCCTCAACCTTCCCCAGGCCACCGTCTCCCAGCATCTCGCCCTGCTGAAGAACAAGGGGATCATCGACGGCCGCCGCGACGGGGTCGAGGTCTACTACCAGGTGGTGTCCGACCAGGCCCGCGAGATCGTCACGGCACTTTGCGGCGGGCCGGCCTGCCGATGACCAGACTCACCCTGCGCCGCGGCCATGACCGGCGGGTCCGCGGCGGGCACCCCTGGATCTTCAGCAACGAGATCGAAACCGTCGACGGTCCGGGTGAAGCCGGCTCCGCCGTTGAAGTTGTGGCGGCAGACGGGCAGCGTCTCGGCACCGGCTACTACAACCCCCGTTCGCTGATCGCCGCCCGGCTCCTGACCCGCCGGGCGGAATCGATCGACACCCCCGCATTTTTCCTGACCGCCCTGCAGCAGGCCATGGCCTATCGCCGCGCCGCCTGCGGCGACCTCGACACCCTGCGCCTGGTGCACGGCGAAGGCGACGGCCTGCCGGGGCTGGTGGTCGACCGCTACGGCGACGTCCTGAGCGTGCAGCTGCTGACCGCGGGGATGGATGCGCGCCGCGAGGCGATCACCGCGGCGTTGCGGGAACTGCTGGCCCCGCGGGCCATCGTGGCGCGCAACGACACCGCCATGCGGGAACTGGAAGGGCTGCCGCGCCAGGTGGAACTGCTCCACGGCGAGGCTCCCGGCCCGGTCACCGCCGCCATTAACGGCATCGCCTTTTCCGTCGATGTCACGGGCGGGCAGAAGACCGGCCTGTTTCTCGACCAGCGCGAAAACTGCCGGCGCCTGGGGGGGTTGGTCCGGGGCGGCGAGGTCCTCGACCTGTTCAGTTACGCCGGCGCCTGGTCCCTGCACGCCGCCGCCTACGGCGCCGCCGGCGTGACCGGCGTCGATGTCTCCGCCGCGGCGGTGGCACAGGCGGCGGCCAACGCCCGCCTGAACGGCCTCGATCCCCGCTGCCGCTTCGTGGCCGCCGACGTCTTCGACTTTCTGCGCGAGCACCGCGGCCGCCGCTACCACACGGTGGTTCTCGATTCGCCGGCCTTCATCAAGAGCCGCAAGCACCTCGAGGAGGGGAAGAAGGGCTATCTGACCGTCAACCGCCGCGCGCTGGAACTGGTCGCGCCGGGCGGCTGCCTGGTGACCTGCTCCTGCTCCCACCACCTCGACCGCGCCACCTTCCTGACCCTGATCGCCCAGGCCGCCCAGCAGGCCCGCCGCAGCGTGAAGCTGGTGGAAATGCGCGGCCAGGCCGCCGACCACCCGGTACTCCCCGCCTGCCCGGAAACCGACTACCTGAAGTGCTTCATCCTGTACGTCGAGTAACCGGGGACATCCCCCCGCCCGGTCGACTTGAGTGCCCCCGTCAGCCCGCCCGATTGCTCGTCAAGCCAATCATGCATATAATTAAATAAAGAAGCTCATTAAGGCGCCTGCACACGCCCGGCTTCGGCCGGACCGTCCGAGCGCGGAGAGTTGCCGCAGCGCAGGCGTGACCAGGGCCAGAAAAGACGCGATCGTGCAGACTGTCAGGCGTGTTGAGTCGTCAACTCGAGAGTATTGTCGGCCAGAGGTCCGAGAGTCATGTATCCCCTCCTGCACATGGTCGGTTCCCGCGTCAACCGGATCACGCAGCTGTCGTTGCTGACGGCGACGGGGATGTTCCTTGCCGGATGCACCGCCTTGCTCCCCAGTTCAAAAGAGGAAACCGTTTCCCCGTGGCATCGCTTCGATCAGGTCAAATCAGCTTATGACAGTATCGCTTCCGGGAAAACCAAGAGTGAGCTGAAAGATCTCGGCTTCGACCTTGAAGGCTCGCCCAACCTGCAGATTCTCAGTTACCTCGACGTTGCCACCATGATTCAGTTCATCCCCGCGACCGAACTCGATCCCGGTCTGCAGGAGTGCCTGCAGGCCCGCGGCGAATGCCGAGCCTATGTGCTCGAGTTGCAGCGGCTCCAGACCAGACGGGTCGGCAACTTCTGGAGCGACTTTTTCAACTTCCGCCGCAAGACCGACCGGACCGGATGGCGGTTCAAGGCCCTGCTGGTCCTGGTCAACGACCGGGTCACCTACAAGCTCTGGAGCGGCACGCCGTCGATCGAAACCTACAAGGACGAGCGTTATCCACTCGGCCCGCTGCAGGGCTCCGGCGACAAGGCCGGGGAAAAGCTGTTCAACCTGGTCTTCTAGCGACGGCCGGACGCGGGGGGGAGCCGCTCATCCGTGCAGCGCACGGATGAGCCGGTTAGGGCAGTGAGGTCAGGGGGTCTTCGTCGCCAAGGCACAGACGACTTCGTAGGTCGCCGGAATACCGGCCGGCGTGCGATGCCTCTCCTCGTAAAGCGCCATCATCCGCTGCATCACCTGCCGGGAGGCCAGCCCCTTCGGGCGGTCGGCGGCAGCATTGCTGGCACCGATCTGCTTGAGCTGGCGCAGCAGGTCGGGAACGTCGCGATGCCACTCGACTTCCCGGAAGCTGGCGAATTCACCGGGAGGCAACCCGCTCTCCTCCAGGGCGGAGGCGACTTCCTGCGCCGCCGGGAACTCCTGGACATGGGAGGGGTGGGCGCTGCCGCACTCCGCGGTGGCGCGGCGATGGGCGTCACGCAATTCGAACAGGGTATCCCTGCCGAACAGGGCCACCACGAAGCGCCCCCCCGGCTGCAGAACCCGGCGAATCTCCCGGAAGGCGGCCGGGAGGTCGTCGACCCACTGGTAGACGCTGCTGGAAACGACGGTCCGGAAACAGCCGGCGGCGAACGGCAGCGCTCGGGCATCACCGTCGCAGGCCAGGGCGCCGGGGAGATGCTGCCGCGCCGCGCGGGTCATGCCGTGGGCCAGGTCGCTCAGCACGAAGCGACAGTCGGGGTGGCGGCTGCCGAGTTCCCGCGCCAGCGCTCCGGTGCCGGTACCGACATCGAGCACCAGGCCGGTAAGCGGGCCGCTGCCGGCCAACTGCGCGACCAGGCGGGAGACGACCCGCTTCTGCACTGCCGCATAGCGGTCGTAATCGTCGGCATGCCGGGAAAAGTGGGTCCGCAGCAGGCGACCGTCGATGGCGCTTACCGGTCCCATGCACAGAACTCCGCGACGGCACGAACGACCGTCGGCAACTGCGTCCAGAACGGGGCATGGCCGGTTTCCGGCAACTCCAGCAGGTTGCCGTGCGGCAGCGCGGCGGCCAACGCCCGGCCGGCCGCCACGGGCGTGACCCGGTCGGCTTGACCGTGCACCACCAGCGCCGGGCAGTGGATCGCCGGCAGCAGGTCGCGCTGATCCTGCCCGGCCAGCAGGTCGAGGCAGGCCGCGGCCGCAGCGCGGTCGGGAACCCCGCCGGGGCGGACCGCGAAGGCGCGGATCGCCCGCAGCCGGTCGGCGGAGACTTCCCCTGCGGCGAAGGCCAGGGCAAAGAAATCGGCGAGGGTCGTCTCGAAGCGCCGTTCGAGGTTGCGGCGCAGCGCCCGCACCTGGATCTCCGGCAAACCGTGAGACCAGTCGGCGGCCGCGGTAAAACGCGGCGTTGTGGCGAACAGCAGCAGGCGATCGACCGGCAGGAGCTTGCGGGCCGTCAGCTCCAGGGCGACCATGCCGCCGAGGGACCAGCCGCCGAGCAGGACCGGTCCCGGCGCCACCGCATCAAGCCACGCGGCGAGATCGCCGGCCAGGGCGGGCAGCGAGACCCCGGCCGGGGATCAAAATCGGAAGCGGCCGACGCAGGGGATAGGGGACGACGAGAGGGAGGACCGACAAAGAAAAAAAAACAGGCAGGGTGATGGCGGCGA
>VAUL01000059.1:12593-14129 GCA_005774545.1 Deltaproteobacteria bacterium
CAAGCCACGCGGCGAGATCGCCGGCCAGGGCGGGCAGCGAGACCCCGGCCGGGGGGGTGGACTGGCCGTGTCCGGGGAGGTCGGGGAGCAGCACGCGGAAGCCGTCGAGGGAGGCCGCCAGTTCGGCGAAGGCCGCCCCGGACAACGACCAGCCGTGCACCAGGACGAGCGGCCGGCCGGTCCCGGACTCCCGCCAGGCGAGCATCCGGCCGTCAGCGAGCCGGTGGAGCCCGGCGGTCATTTCCGGCAGGCTCCGGCGATGCGGTCGGCGGCCCGCAACAGTTCGCCGGGGTCGTGGGTGGCCATTACCGTGGCGCGCAGCCGGCAGGTTCCGTCGGGGACCGTCGGCGGCCGGATCCCCTGCAGGAAGATCCCCTCGTCGAGAAGCCGGCGGGTTGCAGCCATGGTCGGCGCCGGCTCGCCGATCAGTACCGGCACGATCTGCGTGGCACTGTCCAGCAGATCCAGGCCGGCGGCGCGCAGGCGCGCGGCGAAACCCGCGAGGTTGTCCTGGAGCCGCTGCCGAAGGGCGGCCCCCTCGGCGCTTTCGACGATATCGAGCGCGGCCAGGGCGGCCGCCGGCACGGCCGGCGGCAGGCTGGTGGAGAAGATGAACGGCCGGCTCCGGTTGATCAGGGTGTCGATGACCACGCGCGGGGCGGCGAGATAGGCGCCGGCGCCGCCGAGTGCCTTGCCGAGCGTCCCCATCTGCAGGTCGATGCGCCCCAGGCAGCCGAGGTGCTCGGCGGTGCCGCGCCCGGTCGCGCCGAGGACGCCGGTGCCGTGGGCGTCGTCAACCATCAGCAGGGCGTCGAAACGCTCTTTCAGGGCGCACAGGGCGGGCAGCGGGGCGATGTCGCCGTCCATGCTGAAGACGCCGTCGGTGACGATCAGCCAGCGCCCCCGGCGGCGCGGCGCCTCCTCGGTCAGCAGCCGCTCCAGCGCCTGCAGATCGCGATGCGGATAGACCACGGTACGGGCCCGGCTCAGCCGGCAGCCGTCGATCAGCGAGGCGTGGTTGAGGGCATCGGAGAAGATCACGTCGTCGGGGCCGAACAACCCCTGGAGAATCCCGGTGTTGGCGGCAAAGCCGCTGTTGAACAGCAGCGCCGCCTCGCTCCCCTTGAACTCGGCCAGCCGCTCTTCGAGCCGGGCATGCGGCGGCAGCGTCCCGGAAACCAGCCGGCTCGCCCCCGAACCGGCCCCAAAGCGCCAGGTGGCGGCGGCGGCCGCTTCCAGCAATGCGGGATGGCCGGCAAGCCCGAGGTAATTGTTGGAGCAGAGCAGCAGCACGTCGCGGCCGTCGACCACGGCGCGCGGCCCCTGGCCGTCGACGGTGCGCAGGGTGCGGCGCATGCCGGCGGCCGCGAGAGCTTCGAGTTCCTTTTCCCAGCGCTCCATCTCACCCCTCCCAGGGTTGCGGCGGACAGATCCCGCCAAGGGCGTCGAACAACACCGCCTGCCGTTCCAGCCAGGAAACCAGCGCCTCGAGATCAAGGCCGTCGCCCCTGACGAACAGCGCCCGCCCTCCCAGCG
>VAUL01000107.1 GCA_005774545.1 Deltaproteobacteria bacterium
TTGCCGGCCAGGGACGGGCTGTAGCTGTTGCCAGCGTGGTCCGTCATGCCCAGCGTCTGCAATGCCTCATCGACGCTGCCGCTCACGGTTACCTCCAGCTGCGCCGTGGCCAGGTTGTCCGCCGGTTCCGTCAGAGTGATCTGCGGCACGGACTGATCGAGGATGACAGTGCGGTTGTCCGAAACCCGGTTGCCGGCGGCGTCCTTGGCAACCACCGTCACTGGGTTCTCTCCCGTCGACAGGGTCAACAGGGTGCTGAAGAGGCCATCGGCCAGAACCGGCACCGCATCGCCGTTCACGGTCAGCAGGGCCACCGTCCCGTTGTCCGTCACCGTGCCGCTGACGTTCAGGGCGGTGTTGTTCGTACGGGCGCCGTCAGCCAGGGTGGAGACACTCAAGGCCAGAACCGGCAGCGTAGTGTCGGGGTTCAGCGGGTCGGTGCCGGCGGCGATTTCGTCAACGTCCGGAATCCCGTCGCCGTCGTCGTCGGCATCAACGGCATCGGCGATACCGTCTTCATCGTAGTCAGCGTAACAACTCGCCGCGCCAGTGGCGGATTGCGAGGTATGCGGCGGACAGGCAGCACAGCTTGTCGCGCCGATGCTCGCGGCAAAGGTCTCCTTCGCGCAGGAGATGCAAGAGGTCTGGCCGAGGACGGCTTGGTAGGTGCCGACGGCACAGGGGATGGCAAAGGCCGCCCCCTCGCCGGCGGCGTAGGAGCCGGCTGGTGCCTCGACGCAGGCGCTCTGGCCGGTCTGGTTCTGGAAGGTCCCGGGTGCGCAGGGGACGGCGGCGGTGGCGCCGCTACCGGCGACGAAAGAACCGACCGGGGCGGCCAGGCACTGGAACTGCCCGGTCGCGGGCTGGTAGGTACCGGGCACGCAAGGAAGCGGCGCGGTCCGGCCGGTGGTGGGGACATGGTTCCCCACCGGGGCATCGATGCAGGCGGTCTGGCCGGGGTCGGGCTGGTAGCGACCGACAGGACAGGGGATGGCGAAAGCTGAGCCTGCGGCCGGGGCGATGTAACCGGCCGGGGCTGTATAGCACTCGCTCTGGCCCGGTTCCGACTGATAGGTGCCGGCGGCGCAGGCAGTGGCGGCGAGGGCTCCGGAGGAGGCGACAAAATAACCGGCCGGGGCGGCCAGGCAAGCGGCCTGAGCGGGGTCGGGCTGATAGGTGCCGAGTGGGCAGAGCTGGGACGCGGTCTGCCCGGCTGCGCCGACAAAACTCCCTGCCGGGGCGGCGAGACACTGGAATTGCCCGCTTGCAGGCTGGTAGCTGCCGGGCGGGCAGAGGGTCGCGACCGTCAGGCCGATGCTGCCGGCGTAACTGCCGGCCGGGGCATCGAGGCAGGCGGTCTGGCCGGGATTGGGCTGATAGGTGCCGAACGGACACGGCAGTGCGAAGCTCATCCCGGCGCTGTCGGCAAAGGATCCAGGCGGGGTGGCGATGCAGGCCGTCTGGCCGGCCTGATCCTGGTACTGCCCGGCCGGGCAGGCGGTGCAGACGCTGCCGTCGAAGGAGCTTCCCGCCGGGCAGATGTCGCAGATATCGCCGATGCCGTTGTCGTCGTAGTCCTGTTGGCCGGAGTTGGCCGTGGCCGGACAGTTGTCGGACGGATCGGGGACGGTGTCGGCATCAAGGTCCGAGACGAATCCGCCACGAACAGGCCAGACATAGATGCTGATGGGGGGCACCTTGGTCGTCGCCCCCTGCATGCCACCGTCAAGGGTCACGAGCAAGGCTTGGTCGGGGTCGCCGGGTGAGCTGTCGGAGAGCCAGTAGGCCTCGCTGGTAACGGCCGACTTGACGTTGTCGAAGGGGTGTCCGGCCGGGAGGG
>VAUL01000060.1 GCA_005774545.1 Deltaproteobacteria bacterium
CCGGCCGGCTTCGCTGCCGCCGGACATCCCTCAGGAGAGTCAAGCATGGAGCCAAAGGCCGCGCCTCCCGCCAGGGTCGACAGGTTGCAGCCCGCCCGGCCGCAGGGGCTGGTGGTGGTCATCACCGGCAACGGCAAGGGGAAGACCACCAGCGCCATGGGGATGGTGCTGCGCGCCTGCGGCCACGGCCTGCGCAGCTGCATCATCCAGTTCATGAAGGGGGACCTCTACTCCGGCGAGTGGGACGGGGTGAAGCGCCTCGGCGACCTGGTCGAACTGCATGCCACCGGCAAGGGTTTCTGCGGGTTGCGCGGCAACCCCTACGGCCGCGAGGAGCATCGGGCCAACGCCCAGGCGGCGATCGCCCTGGCGCGCGAGAAGATGCTGTCGGGGGAGTTCGCGCTCGTGGTTCTCGACGAGATCAACAACGCGGTCCGCCACCGGCTGGTCGATCTCGAGCAGCTGCTGGCCCTGCTCGACGACCGTCCCGAGCGGCTGCACCTGGTTCTGACCGGCCGCAACGCCGCCCCGGAGGTGATCGAGCGGGCCGATACCGTCAGCGAGGTCAACGAGATCAAGCACGCCTACCGCAAGCAGATCGAACCGCAGCCCGGGATCGACTACTGACCGCGCCCTGCCGGAAAAAACGACGGGCGGCCCGCAAGGGTCGCCCGTTTGTCGTTGGCGGCTGGCGGGTTCAGGGGTGCCAGGTCGCCAGGAGGTCCTCGACCCGTTTCCGCCCCCGCCTGGTGTAAGGGCCGACGATGGCGCCGTAAAGCCGCTGCGGGGTGAAGAAGGCGCGTGCCGTTTCCTGCAGGCCGGCCGGAGTGACCCGGGCCAGTTCGGCGAAGTCCCCGGCGATGGTCCGGCGGCAGCCGGTCAGCTCCCCCCAGGCATAGCGCAGGGTCAGCTCCTCGAGATGATCGCGCGAGTAGTCGAGGTCGTAGCGATAGGTCGCCAGGGCATGCTCTAGCTCCTCCGCGGTGACCGTCTCGACGACGAGGTTCCGGAAAATCTCCAGGATCGCCTCGACCGCAGCGGCCAGGTTGTCCGGCGAGACCGCGAGGTCGACGGCCAGCACGCCGGCATCGGTGTACAGGGCCAGCGAGGCCTCGACGGCGTAGGTCAGGGCCAGCTCCTCGCGCAGGCGCAGCATCAGCCGGCTCATCCCTCCCCAGCCGAGCAGCCGGCGGATGACCCGCAGGTTGACGGCGTGGGCACTGTCCCGTCCCGGCAGCAGGAAGGCGAGCTGCAGGCTGATCTGCGAACCGGCGTCGGGAACCCAGGCGAAGTGCCGGCCCGTGCCGGGTCCGGCGCTCCAGAGCTGCACCGCCGGCGCCGCCGCCCCCTCCCAGTCGCCGAAATGCCGGCGGGCCGCGGCGAGAATCTCCGCGTGGCGCACCGGGCCGGCCACCGCCAGGACCGCGTTGCGCGGCGTGTAGTAGCGGGCGTGATGCTGCTTGAGCTGGGCCAGGGTGAGGCGTTCGACCCAGCGCCGTGCGCCGACGGTCGGGCGGCCGAGAGGGTGGCCGGGGAAGAGCAGGTCGGCCACGAGGTTGTCGGGATTGATCTGCCGGTCCTTTTCGTTGAAGTCGCTGAGGGCTTCTTCGAGAATGACCCGCCGCTCCACCTCGAGGTCGTTGAACAGCGGCCGGCGCAGCATCGAGGCGAACAGGCCGACCCCCTGGTCGAGGTGGTCGGGGTGGATGCGCGAATGGAAACAGGTGGTTTCCGTGTCGGTGGCGGCGTTGGCCGACCCGCCGGCGGCCTCGAAGGCCCGCTCCAGGGCCAGGCTGCTGGGGTAATCGGCCGTCCCCTTGAACAGCATGTGCTCGAGGAAGTGGGAGACCCCGGCCTGACGGGGCGGCTCATGACGGCTGCCGACGCCGAGGTAGACCAGCACTTCGGCGCCGTGATGGTGGGGGAGCGGCACGCCTACGACGCGCAGACCGTTCTCCAGGGTGTCGCAGGTATATTCAGCCATAGGCTCCCAAGGGGCCGCGGCGCCGGGAGCGCCGGGGAAAAGCGGACGGCCCCGGAACGCGAGGCCGTCCGCCGGTTGCATGCGCGCCCTGTGCTCAGCGGCCGAGGAGCCTGGCCGCGTCCTTGGCATGATAGGTGATGATCAGGTCGGCCCCGGCGCGCTTCATGCCGGTGAGCGTCTCCATCATGACCCGGTCGTGGTCGACCCAGCCGTTGGCGGCGGCCGCCTTGATCATGCTGTACTCGCCGGAGACGTTGTAGGCGACCAGCGGGAGGTCGAAGCGCTCCTTGAGGTCGCGCAGGATGTCGAGGTAGGCGAGGGCCGGTTTGACCATCAGGAAGTCGGCGCACTCCTGCACGTCCAGGGCCGCCTCGCGGAAGGCCTCGCTGCGGTTGGCCGGATCCATCTGGTAGGAGCGCCGGTCGCCGAACTGCGGGGTCGACTCGGCGGCGTCGCGGAACGGCCCGTAGTAGGCGCTGGCGTACTTGACCGCGTAGCTCATCACCGGAATGTGCGCGAAGCCGTTGGCGTCGAGCCGGGCCCGGATGGCGGCGACCCGCCCGTCCATCATGTCGCTGGGCGCGACGATGTCGGCACCGGCCTGTGCATGGGAGAGGGCCTCGGCGGCGAGCAGCTCCAGGGTCGCGTCGTTGTCGACGTCGCCGTCCTTGATGATCCCGCAGTGGCCGTGGTCGGTGTACTCGCACAGGCACACGTCGGTGATCACCACCAGCTGCGGCACCGCCTGCTTGATGGCGCGGATCGTCTTCTGGATGATGCCGTGGTCGCTGTAGGCGTCGGAGCCGACCGCGTCCTTGGCTTCGGGGATGCCGAACAGGATCACCGCCGGGATGCCGAGGTCGTAAACTTCCCTGGCTTCGGCGACGATATGCTCGATCGACTGCTGGTAGATCCCCGGCATCGACGGGATCTCCTTCTTGATCCCTTGGCCGAAGGCCGAAAACATCGGGTAGATGAGGTCGTCGGTCCGCAGGACGGTTTCGCGGACCATGCGGCGCAGGGCTTCGGTCCGGCGCAGGCGGCGGGCGCGGTATTCGGGGAAGAACATGGGAGCCTCCAAAACTATGAGTGCTGGGTGCCGGGTGCCGAGCGCTGCGCGCCCGCACCCTCGAAATAGTCGACAATTGCCGCGACCAGCGCTTCGATGGTGGCTGCGGCCGGCTCGACGGCCACCGTGAAGCCGAGTTCGCGGGCGGTCGCCGCCGTCTGCGGGCCGATCACCGCGACCGGGATGGCGCGGGCGACAGCCAGTTGCGCCGGGTCGAGCAGGGCGGCGAAATTGCGGACCGTCGACGAGGCGGTGAAAGTCAGCAGGTCGAGACCGTTGGCCAGGGCGGCGTGCGCCGTTTCGGCCGCCCCGGGGGGGACGGCGCTGGCATAGGCGACCGGCGCGGTGACCTCGGCGCCGGCGGCGCCCAGTTCCCTGATGATCAGGTCGCGGGCCAGGGCGGCGCGGGGGTAGAGAACCCGCTTGCCGGCGACGCGCTCCCGCAGCAGCGCCACCACCCCTTCGGCGTCGTAGCTCTCCGGGATCAGGTCGGCCCGCACGCCGAAGGCGGCGAGGGCCTCGGCGGTCTTCGGCCCGACCGCCGCCACCGTGACCCCGGCGAGTGCCCGGGCGTCGCGGCCGCCGGCCTGCAGGCGCGCGAAAAATGCCTCGACGGCGTTGGCCGAGGTCAGGATCAGGTAGTCGGTTTCCGCCAGGCGGGCGATCGCCGCGTCGAGGTCGGCAGGGGTTGGCGGCGGCACGATGCCGATGGTCGGGCACGACACCGGCTCGGCGCCCAGTTCCCGCAGCGGGGCCAGCATCGCCTCCGCCTGGTCGGCGGCACGGGTGACCAGGATGCGGCGCCCGAACAGCGGCCGGTTGTCGAACCAGCGCAGGGTGTCGCGCAGCGCCACCACCTCGCCGATGATGATGACCGCCGGCGGCTGGAAGTTGCTGGCGGCGACCCTGGCGGTGATGTCGGCGAGGGTGCCGGTGAGCGTTTCCTGGCGCGGGGTGGACGCCCAGCGGACCAGCGCCACCGGGGTCTGCGGGTCACGGCCGTGGCGGACCAGGCGCGCGGCGATCTCGCCGAGGTTGGAGATCCCCATGTAGATGACCAGGGTGCCGACCCCCCGGGCGAGGCGCGCCCAGTCGACGTGGTCGAGATCGCGCTCGCTGGTCAGGTGCCCGGTGACCATGGCCAGGCTGGTGGTGTAGTCGCGGTGGGTCAGGGGGATGCCGGCATAGGCGGCCGCGGCCAGCCCGGCCGTGACCCCCGGCACCACTTCGAAGGGGATCCCCGCGGCGGCGAGGAAGCGGGCCTCCTCGCCGCCGCGGCCGAAGATGAAGGGGTCGCCGCCCTTGAGGCGCACCACGGTGCGGCCGGCGCGGGCATGCTCGGCCAGCAGGCGGTTGATCTCCTCCTGCGGCATGCAGTGGCGCCCCTTGCTCTTGCCGACGTAGACCCGCCCGGCTGCGGCCGGGGCCTCGCCGAGCAGGGCCGGGTTGGCCAGGTAGTCGTAGATCACCACGTCGGCCCGGCGCAGGCAGGCCAGCCCGCGCAGGGTCATCAGGCCGGGATCGCCGGGGCCGGCCCCGACCAGATAGACGGTTCCCGGCCGGGGCGCCGCGTCAGACTTCCTCGCGTCCGGCATTGAACGTTTCGCGCTGGTAGACCTCGTTGAGGATCTTGCCGGCGCCCATGATCAGCAGGTCGTCGGCCAGCGACGTCCCCAGGCGGGCCGCGTCGCCGACCGGGCCGCGCACGGTCTTCTTCAGCATCTGCAGGCCGTCGACGCTGGCGACCAGGCCGGTCAGGGACAGCTCCTCGCCGCTGACCGTGCCGTAGGCGGCGATCGGCACCTGGCAGCCGCCTTCCAGGCGGGCCAGCAGGGCGCGTTCGGCGATCACCGCGTGGGCGGTCTCCGGGTGGTTGAAGAAGTCGATCAGCGCGTTGGTCGCCTCGTCGTCGATGCGGCTTTCCAGCCCCAGCGCCCCCTGGCCGATGGCCGGCAGCGACACGTCGACCGGCAGGTACTGGCTGATCTGGGCCGTGAAGCCGAGACGGTGCATGCCGGCGGCGGCCAGCACCACGGCATCGAGGTTTTCCTCGGTAAGCTTGCGGATGCGGGTCTCGACGTTGCCGCGGATGTCGAGCATCTGCAGGTCGGGGCGGGTGTGCAGCAGCATCGCCTTACGGCGCAGCGACGAGGTGCCGATGCGGCCGCCGATCGGCAGCTCCTCCCAGGTTTTTACGCCGGGGCGGAGGATCACGATGTCGCGCGGGTCCTCGCGCTTGGTGATGCAGCGCAGCCCCAGCCCGTCGGGGAAGAAGGTCGGCACGTCCTTCATCGAATGCACCGCCACCTCGATCTCGCCGGCCAGCATCGCCTCCTCGATCTCCTTGGTGAACAGCCCCTTGCCGCCGACGCGGGCCAGGGGGACGTCGAGGATCTTGTCGCCGGTGGTCTTGATCTTGACCAGGGTGACCTCGAGGTCGGGGTAGCGCTGTTCCAGTTCGCTCTTGACCCAGTTGGCCTGCCAGAGGGCCAGCTGGCTGGCCCGGGTGCCGATGCGCAATTGCCGTTTCGCCATGTTCGGTAAGCTCCTTTATCGGTTATCGGTATCGTCGTCGAGAGGTTCGAGGGGGGTTTCGTCGACGGCCGGCGCGGGGAGGTCGAACAGCTCCCGCACCGTATCGACGTAGTCCTCGCCACCGGTTTCGTTCTGGGTACGCTTGAGCAGGGCGATCGGCCGGTGGAGCAGCTTGTTGACGATGGCGTTGGCCATCGCCTCGATCCCTTTGCGCTGGGCGTCGGTCAGATCCTTGTGGTTGCCGAAGGTCTTCGCCACTTCCTGGGCGGTGATCTCCTCGAAGCGCCTGCGCAGGGCGACGATGGTCGGTTTGACCTCGAGGTTGGCCAGCCAGACGTGGAACTGGCCGATCTCCTCGTTGACGATCGCCTCGGCGCGATGGGCTTCCTTCTGCCGCTCCTTGAGGTTCGCCTGGACCACCCCCTGCAGGTCGTCGACGTCGTAGAGGTAGACGTTGTCCAGGTTGTTGACCTTCGGGTCGACGTCGCGCGGCACGGCGATGTCGATCAGGAACATCGGCCGGTTCTTGCGGCGGCGCAGGATCTCCTCCATCTGCCGGTGGCCGAGGATGAAGGTCGGGGCGCCGGTGGAGGTCAGCACGATGTCGACCGACGCCAGGTGGTCGGTAAACTGCTCGAAGGGGACGGCCCGCCCCTGGAACTCGGCGGCCAGTTTCTCGGCGCGCTCGAAGGTGCGGTTGGTGACCAGCACCCGGGTGACGCCGTTGCTGACGAAGTGGCGGGCCGCCAGCTCGCACATCTCGCCGGCGCCGATGATCATGACCCCCTTGTCGTCGAGGCGGTCGAAGATCTTGCGGGCCAGTTCCACGGCGGCGAAGGAGACCGAGACGGCGCTGCTGGCGATGCCGGTCTCGGTGCGCACCCGCTTGGCGACCGAGAAGGCCTTGTGCAGGAAGCGGTTGAGAATCAGCCCGGCGGTCCGGAACTCCACCGCGTAGCCGTAGGCGGTCTTGATCTGGCCGAGAATCTGCGGTTCGCCGATGATCATCGAATCGAGGCTCGAGGAGACCCGGAAGAGGTGGCGGATGGCCTCCTCCCCCTGGTAGTCGTAGAGGTTCTGCTCGATCTCCTCGAGGGGGACGCCGTGGTAGTCGGCAAGGAACCGGCGCAGGGTGGCGACGGCGGTGTCCGGCTCCTTGCTGGCGGCGTACAGTTCGACGCGGTTGCAGGTCGAGACGATCAGCGCCTCGGCGATGGCCGGCAGGGCCAGCATCTGGTGTAGCGGCTTCTCCATGGCCGTCGGCGCGAACGCCAGGCGTTCGCGGACTTCCACCGGCGCGGTGTGATGACTGAGGCCGACAACGACGATATGCATGGCTGCCTCTGCCCGCTATTCGCCGAAGCTGCGGAAGGTGTGCTGTCCGCCGGACAGCAGATTCACGCCGAGGAAGGTGAAGAGCAGGCAGACGAAGCCGATGATGGCGAAGATCGCCGCCCGCCGGCCGCGCCAGCCGACGGTCAGGCGGCCGTGCAGCAGGGCGGCATAGAGGAACCAGGTGACCAGTGCGCCGGTCTCCTTCGGCTCCCAGCGCCAGTAGCCGCCCCAGGCGGAGTTGGCCCAGATCGCCCCGGAGATGATTCCCATGGTCATCAGCGGGAAGCCGAAGCTCAGGCACTTGTAGTTGATGCTGTCGAGGACGTCGAGGGGCGGCAGCCGGAAGAACAGGCCGGAGAACTTCTTGGCCTTGACACGCCGTTCCTGCAGCAGGTACATGACGCCGGCCATGGCCGCCACGGCGAAGACCGCATAGCCGAGAAACGCCAGGGTGACGTGCACCGGGAACCACCACGAGTCGAGAATCGGGTTGACGGTGATCTTCTGCTTGGACGCCGCCGAGCCGCCGATCATCATGACCAGGGCCAGCGGGCAGACGAAGGCGCCCAGGGCGGCGATGCGGTAGCGCAGGTCGAACAGCAGGTAGGTGCCGACCAGGGCCCAGGAGAAGAACGAGAGGGCTTCGTACAGGCTGGCCGCCGGCGGAAAGCCGGTGGCCGCCCAGCGCGCGCCGAGAGCGATGCAGTGGGTGGCGAAGCCGCCGACCAGGGTCCACTTGGCGCAGTGGCCGAGCTGCTCGCGGCGGGTGATGACGCCGACCAGGTAGAGCAGGGTGGCGACGGAATAGACCAACAAGGTGGCCTTGAACAGCAGAACGTCGAAGGTCATGGCGTCAATCCGGCAGGGTCAGCCCGAGTCCGGCCAGGGTGGTTTCCCGGCCGCAGATGCGGGTCAGCAGGTGGCCGATTCCAGTCTCGTCGCGGCGGGCCAGCAGTACGATCAGCCCGTTGTCGACGAGGTCGGCCAAAACCTTATAACTATAGACGTTTTCTGATGAAGCTGTCAATTTATTCGTGCGCAGCCGGGCGGCGATTTCCACGGCCAGCCCCCACTCGGGGCCGTAGCCGGCGGCAAGGCGGTCGCGGACGACGCCGGCCAGGGCCGGGGCGCGGCCGCCGGTGGCCACCGCCAGCAGCAGGTCGCCCCGGCGGAGCACCGCCGGCAGGGCGAAGTCGCCGTCGGCCGGGCTGGCGGCCAGGTTGACGGGGATGCGGCGTTCCCGGGCGGCGTCGCGCACCGCCCGGTCGATCTCGGCAATCCCGGTGGCGGCGAAGGCGATGGCCGCGTCGTCGAGGTCGACGGGGTGAAACGGGCGCAGGCGCAGTTCGACCGGCTGCTGCCAGCAGCCGGGGGGCACCGGCTCGCGGGTCACCAGGCGCACGCGTGCGCCGGCCTCAAGCAGGCCGGCGACCTTGCGGCGGCCGACGGCGCCGCCGCCGACCACCACGGCGAGACGGTCCGCCAGGTCGAGGATGATCGGGTAGCCGCCCATGCCCGTTCAGATGCCGAACAGTTCGCCCTCGACCATGGAGCAGAGCAGATGGCCGGCAAACAGGCAGCCTTCGAGCAGTCGCGGCAGGTGGTCGGTGGGCAGGAGCAGCAGCAACTCCGGCAGCGGGTCGGGGATTTCGGCGTGCTCGGCGCAGATCAGGGCGGTGCGGCAGCCGATCTGGCGGGCGGTGGCCAGGGCTTCGCGGCCGGCGCTGCAGACGAAGGTGCCGGCCAGCAGCAGCACCGTGTCCTGGTCGCCGGCCAGGGCCCGCAGCTGCCGGCTGAACAGCTGGCTCCCCTGCTCGTCGGCGAGCAGGAAGGTGGCCAGGCCGGCGTCGTGGGTCAGCGCCATGGCGGGGAGCGGCGGCCGCTCCAGCGTCTGGCGGTGCAGGAATTGCTGGCCGAGCAGCGCCGCGATGGCGGCAAACGGCCCGCTGCCGATCAGGAACAGCCGGCCGCCGTTCTGGAAGGTGGTCGTCAGGGACGTGGCGAAATCCGCCAGCACCGGCTTCTGGTCAAGGAAGAACGGGTCGAGCAGGGCCTGCTGCTGAGCCACGGCGCTGCTGATCTTGGTCTCGAACATGAACGCCTCTCCGCAGGTTTGCGGCCATCTTAGGGGGGGGCGGGGGGAGTGTCAAGCCTTGGCGGCGCTCCGGCAAAATCCTTGCTTTTTTAACCGGGGAGGTTATCATGGGAAAAGTCTTCCCCGACACTATTCTCAGGGACAAAGGAGCGTCCGATATGGCAGGCGACAAGGTCGTGCATCTGAGCGACGAAGCATTCGAGAAGGAAGTGAACCAGTCGGCGGTCCCGGTGCTGGTCGATTTCTGGGCGTCCTGGTGTGCGCCGTGCAAGGCGATCAGCCCGGTGATCGATCAACTGGCTGAGGCCTATGACGGCAAGGTCAAGGTGTGCAAGGTCAACGTTGACGAGTGCCAGAAGACCCCGGCCCAGTTCGGCGTGCGCGGCATCCCGACGCTGATCCTGTTCAAGGACGGCAAGGTGGTCGACCAGGTGGTCGGCGTGGTGCCGAAGCACCAGCTGGAAGGGATGCTGAACAAGGTGCTGTAAACGGTTGCCGCGTCGAACCGCACGTTAAAAGGCCCGCCGACCGGCGGGCCTTTTGCGTTGGTGGTGACGGCAGCTATTTCAGCGCCCACTGGTGGAGCAGCGCCGCGCCCAGCCAGGCGCCGAAACTGGCAGCGAGCACGGCCGGGAGCGACAACCCCCTGCGGAAGCAGAGGAGGGCCACCAGAAAGAAGAGGACGGTGGGGACGAGTCCCCACAGCGCGCCCCTGGTGAACTGCTGCATGACCTGCGGGTCGCTGCCGCTGTCGAGGGCGACCCAGGTCAGCACCAGGGCGCCGGTCAGCGGCATGACTCCGACCAGGCCGGCCAGGGCCGGCCATTTGCGGCCGACGGCGGTGGCGGTGAGGATCACGGCGAGGCTGAGGGCGATCTTGACGGCGAGGTGCATGGCGCGGTCAGAACGTCTTGCGGCTGTCGAGGAGCAGCGTCACCGGCCCGTCGTTGACCAGGTGCACCTGCATCTCGGCGCGGAACACGCCGGTGGCGACGGGCACCCCGGCGGCGCGCAGGGCGGTTACGTAGTCGTTGTACAGGGCGTCGGCCAGTTCCGGCGGGGCGGCGTCGGTGAAGCCGGGGCGGCGCCCCTTGCGGCAGTCGCCGAGCAGGGTGAACTGGGAAACCGCCAGCACCGCGCCGCCGACCTCCTGCAGCGCCAGGTTCATCTTGCCGGCGTCATCCTCGAAGACCCGCAGCCCCGCGGTCTTCTCGGCCAGGTAGGCGACATCGGCGGCGGTGTCGCCCCGCGCCACGCCGAGCAGGACCAGAAAGCCCCGGCCGATGGCCCCGACCACTTCGCCGGCGACCTCGACGCGGGCCTGCGCGACCCTCTGCACCACGGCCCTCACGGGCTATTCCCCCGCCAGCCGGCGCAGGAGCGCCAGGTTGACGCGGTCCATCTCCTCGCCGTCGTCCCCTTTCGGCGTCTCCAGAACCATCGGCAGGTGAACGAAGCGCGGATCCCGCACCAGGCGGGCAAAGCCGTCGGTACCGATGGCCCCCGCGCCGATGTGGGCATGGCGGTCGACCCTGCTGCCGCACCCCTTCAGGCTGTCGTTGAGGTGAAAGGCGAACAGCTGGCCGAAACCGATCTCGCGGGCGAAGGCGGCCATCGTCTGCTCGTAGCCCTCGGCGCTGGCCAGGTCGAAGCCGGCGGCGTGGGCATGGCAGGTGTCGAAGCATACCCCCACCCGCTCGCCGAACCCCTCCATCATCTGCGCCAGCTCCTCGAAGGTGCCGCCGAGGTAGCTCCCCTGGCCGGCGGTGTTTTCCAGGAGCAGGCGCACGGCCGGATCGCTGTCGGCAAAGATCTCGGCCAGGGCGGCGCGGATGCGGGCGATGCCGGTTGCCGCCCCCGAGCCGACGTGGGCGCCGGGATGGGCGATCAGGAACGGGATGCCGAGGGCGCTGCAGCGCTGCAGTTCTTCGCGCATGGCCGCCTTCGACCGCGCCCAGTTGTCCGGGTCGGGGGCGGCCAGGTTGATCAGGTAGGCGTCGTGGACCATGACCGGGCCGATGCCGCTGGCCTGCCAGGCGTCGCGGAAGGCCCGGGCCTCGGCGGCGGTGACCGGCGGCGCGCTCCAGCGGTTGGCGTTCTTGGTGAAGATCTGCACGGCGGTGGCGCCGACCGCCAGGGCGCGGGCGAACGCCTGCTCCAAGCCGCCGGCCACCGACATGTGGGCGCCGAACGGGCGGCTCACGGAGCGGCCTCCTTGAGGCTCAGCGCCGCGCCGAGGGCGCGAACGTCGGGGAGGTGCAGGTCGACGAACGCCGGGGTGGCGCCGGGGCCGACCAGGATCGTGGTCATCCCCAGCTGCTTGGCGGTGCGCAGGTTGTCGCGCGAGTCCTCGATCATGGCGCATCGCTGCGGGGTGGTGTCGAGGGCGGCCAGCACGGCCCGGTACGGTTCCGGGTACGGCTTGGGGCGGTAGCCGGCGACGCGGATGTCGAAGACCGTCTCGAACTGGTCGGTGATCCCCAGGGCATTCATCACCCGGTCGGCATGACAGGTCGAGCCGTTGGTGAAGACCGCCTTGCGCTGGGGCAGGGCGGCGAGCATGTCGCGCAGCTCCGGGTCGGGGGCGAGCCGGGTGGTGACGTCGACGTCGTGGACGTAGTGCAGGTAGGCTTCGGGATCGACGTCGTAATGGCGGATCAGCCCCTGCAGGGTGACGCCGTAGGCGGCCCAGTATGCGCGGCGCAGGCTGTCCACGGCGTCCGCCGGGATGCCGACCTGCTCGACCATGAAGCGGTTGATGCGCACGTCGATCAGGTTGAACAGCTCGCGTTCGGGCGGATAGAGGGTGTTGTCGAGATCGAACAGCAGGACGTCCATGGTTGTCCCCCTCAGCGCGGCCGGAACTCGCCGGTGAAGACCTCGGCGGCCGGGCCGGTCATGAACACCTCCCCCGTCCCGTCCCAGGCCAGCTCCAGGTCGCCGCCGGTCAGGTGGTTGAGCAGCTGCGGCCCGGTGCGGCCGGTGAGCAGGCCGGCCACGGTCACCGCCGACGCCCCGGTGCCGCAGGCCAGCGTCTCGCCGGCGCCGCGCTCCCAGGTGCGCTGGCGGACCTCGGCGGGGGAGAGCACCTCGACGAACTCGACGTTGGTCCGGCGGGGGAAGAGCGGATGGTTCTCGATGGCCGGGCCGAAGGCCGCCACCGGGAACGTCGCCACGTCGTCGACGTAAATCACGCAGTGCGGGTTGCCCATGGAGACGCAGGTGACGCGGAAGGTCCGGTCGAGCACCTGCAGCGGTTGATCGACCACCCGTTCATCGGCCGGCCCGGTCATCGGGATCTCGGCGCGGGTCAGGCGGGGACGGCCCATGTTGACCCTGACGCGGTCGACCAGGCCGGAGGCGGCGGTGAACATCTCCACCGGCAGCAGCCCGGCGCCGGTCTCCACGGTGATGCGCAGCGCCGCGACCAGGCCGTGATCGAAGGCGTACTTGGCCACGCAGCGCAGGCCGTTGCCGCACATCTCCGCCTCGCTGCCGTCGGGGTTGAAGATGCGCATGCGCACATCGGCGCTGTCCGACGGCAGGATCAGGATCAGCCCGTCGCCGCCGATGCCGAAGTGCCGGTCGCTGACCGTGCGGGCCAGCCCGGCCGGATCGTCGACCCTCTCGCGGAAGCCGTCGATGTAGATGTAGTCGTTGCCGGCGCCGTGCATCTTGGTGAATTTCATCGGGACCTCGCAGGGAAAGCAATTTTTTGATTATAGCGGCAAGCGCGGCCTCTTCACAACCACCGGCGGAACCGTCTATGATGGAACGAAGAACAATCCGAGGGAGAGGATGGATGGCCTACAATCTCAAGACCCGGGTCTGGCAGACCGGGGCGCTCGACTGGTGGGGGATGATCGACGGCGAGGATGTCTATCTCGGCAGTCGCGAATTCCCGCTCCCCCCCGAAGAAGGGGACGAGTGGCACGTGCGCAAGACCGGCGATCTGTTCAGGATCGTCGACGGGGAGGTTGTTCGGATCGGCAATCGGCCGGTCGAGGAATTCCCGTGGTGACGTCCGCGTAGCGGCGGCAGTTTGGCGTGTTACGAAGGGGGGCGGCCGTGAACGGTCGGCCCCCTTCGCCGTTCGGGCGCGCCGGTCAGGAGAACTCGTCGAGGTCGGGGAGGTCGCCGGCGGGCGGCGGTTCGCCGAAATCGAAGGCCTGGCTGTCGTCGAAGTCGAAATCGAAGGGCCGGTCGAAATCCGGACTCCGCTCGTCGGCGAGCCCGCCGGCCGCGTCGTCAAGCTCAACCGTGCTTTCGGCCGCTGTGCCGGGGCGGGCCGTTTCGTCGCCGGCATCGTCGAACCCGAAGTCGATCTCATCGTCCTCGGCATCCGGCACCGGAATCGGGGCGGGCTCGGGCTCGCCGGGCCCCGCGGCGGCTGATGCGGCGGCTGATGCGGCGGCGAGGGGGGCTGCGGCGGGGGCAGCCTGCGCCGGCGCGTACCGGTGGCCGAGCCGCGACTTCAAACCGGTCAGGTCGGCGTGGCAGATCTTGCAGCTGTCGAGATGATCGAAACTGTGGAACCCGCACTTCGGGCAGCGCATCGTTACCCCCCGGTTTCGCCGGCCGGCGCACTCCAGTCTCCATAAAGATACTGCAGGATCGCGGTTGCCGCCAGTCCGGCCGTTTCGGTGCGCAGGATGCGCGGCCCGAGGTGGACGGGGAGGAAACCGGCGGTACCGACGGCGGCGACCTCGTCGGCGGAGAAGCCGCCTTCGGGGCCGACCAGCACCGCCACGCCGGCGGGGCGCTGCCGGGGGAGGACCTCGGCCAGGGGG
>VAUL01000007.1 GCA_005774545.1 Deltaproteobacteria bacterium
GTCGCCAGGCGGGTGCCGACCCCGTAGATGTCGATGCAGCCGCCGTCGGCGCGGATTGCCGCGATCACCTCCTCGTCCAGCTCGTTGGAGGCGACGATCTTCACCCCCGGGAAGCCGGCGGCGTCGAAGCGCCGCCGGGCCTCGCGGCTGAGATAGGCCAGATCCCCCGAATCGAGGCGGATGCCGCGCAGTTCGTGCCCCTGGGCGCGCAATTCCCCGGCAACGACAAGGGCATGGGGGATGCCGCTGGTCAGGGTGTCGAAGGTGTCCACCAAAAGGACGCTGCTGTCGGGAAACGCCTCGGCATAGGCGCGAAAAGCGGCGAGTTCGTCGGGGAAGGCCATCACCCAGCTGTGGGCGTGGGTGCCGCGGACCGGCAGGTCGTACAGCTGCCCGGCCCGGACGTTGCTGGTGCTGCGCACCCCGCCGACGGCCGCGGCCCGGGCGACGCTCAGGGCGCCGTCCGGCCCCTGGGCGCGGCGCAGGCCGAATTCGATGACTTCGGCGCCGCCGGCGGCCACGGTCAGCCGGGCCGCCTTGGTCGCCACCAGCGTCTGGAAATTGATGATGTTGAGCAGGGCGGTCTCGACCAGCTGGGCTTCCGCCAGCGTTCCTTCCACGGTCAGCAGCGGCTCGCCGGGGAAGACCACCTCCCCTTCGCGCGGCGCCGTCACCCGGCCGCGGAACCGGAAGTCCCGGAGAAAAGCGAGGAAGCGCCGGTCGAACAGGGCGAGACGCTCCAGATAGGCTAGTTCCTCCGGAGTGAAGCGCACGCCGGCAAGGTAGTCGAGAGCCGGCTGCAGGCCGGCGAAGATCGCGTAACTCCCCCGGTAGGGCGCCTCCCGGAAGTAGAGATCGAAGGCCGCCGGCCGCTCGCTGAGCCCCTCGCGCAGGTAGCCGGCGAGCATTGTCAGCTGGTAGAGATCGGTCATCAGGGCTGGGATCGGCATGACGCCCTCCGCGGTTTTCCGGTCAAGCTTACACGGCATGGCGCCGCCGTCCAGCCGGGACCTGACGAGCCCCTTGGCGGCCGCCGGCGTTTGCGCTATTTTACCGTATCCCCCGCAAGGAGCCATCCCCATGAAGAGACTGCTGTTTCTGATCATTGCCGGCGGGCTGGTCTATCTCAACTACACCAACCCGACCCGCGAGGATCACGAGGCGTTCCTGCTCGAAGAGCTGCAGACGCTCGGCCCGGTCTCCGAAGAGCAGTTCGTGCAGGCCACCAGGGACGTCGACTTCAGCAACTTCATGATCTGTTCCGCCACCAAGACCACCCTCGACAGCCGGATGATCTCGGTGGGCTACCTGAAAGAGGTCAGGCTGATCAACGACCAGTGGGTCCAGGAGACCATGCGCAAGCTGCAGGGCCGACAGGGCTATTGAGGCGCTTATGAGCGAGGTGCCACAGCGGCTCCAGTTCGCCAGCGACAATTACGCCGGCATCTGTCCCGAAGCCTGGCAGGCGCTGGCCGCGGCGAAAGACGGCTTTGCCGTCAGTTACGGCGACGACCCGTGGACGGACGGCGCGTGCAACGCCCTGCGCGATTTCTTCGAAACCGACTGCGAGGTGTTTTTCGTCTTCACCGGCACCGCCGCCAACTCCCTGGCGCTGGCATCGCTCTGCCACTCCTACCACAGCGTGATCTGTCACGAGACGGCCCATGTCGAGACCGACGAGTGCGGGGCCAGCGAGTTCTTCTCCAACGGCACCAAGCTGCTGACCGTCGGCGGGCCGCACGGCAAGGTCGACCCGGCCGCCGTCGAGCATACGGTCAGGAAACGCGGCGACATTCACTACCCGAAACCCAAGGTCCTGTCGATTACCCAGCCCACCGAACTCGGCACGCTCTACACCCCGGCGGAGATGGTGGCCCTGCATGGCCTGACCAAGCGTCTCGGCCTGAAGCTGCACGTCGACGGCGCCCGTTTCGCCAACGCCGTCGCGGCCCTGAACGTGGCGCCCAAGGAGCTGACCTGGCGGGCCGGGGTCGATGTCCTCACCCTCGGCGGCGCCAAAAGCGGCCTCCCCCTGGGCGAGGCGGTGGTGTTTTTCGACAGGGAGCTCGCCTTCGAATTCGATTACCGCTGCAAGCAAGCCGGGCAACTGGCCTCGAAGATGCGCTTTCTCTCCGCGCCCTGGCTCGGCCTGCTCGGGGACGGCGCCCTGTTGCGCCATGCCGCTCACGCCAACGCCTGTGCCCGCCGGCTGGCCGGGGAACTGACCGCCATCCCCGGCGTGACCCTGGTCCATCCGGTCGAAGCCAACGCCGTCTTCATCCAGCTTCCGGAAGCTGCCATCGCCGCACTGCGGCGGCGCGGCTGGGTCTTCTACACCTTCATCGGCTCCGGCCACTGCCGCTTCATGTGCTCGTGGGCCACGACCGAAGCCGACATCACCGCTCTTGCCGGCGATGTGCGGGCGGTGCTGGCCGGAACAGCGGGCGCGTGACACCTCCGGACCTCAACCTCGCCGTGGTTCGCCGGGCTTTCGCCGCCAGCCGGCCGACGGTTTTGCCGGCCGACCGGCCGCACGCCGCGGTCAGCCTGCTGCTCGCCGATGCGGCCCCCGTTCCGGAGATCCTCTTTATCCTGCGCGCAAAACATGACCGCGACCCGTGGTCGGGCGACATCGGCTTCCCCGGCGGGCGGGTCGCCGCCGGCGACCCCCATCCGCGCTTCACCGCCGAACGCGAAACCCGCGAAGAGCTGGCCCTGAAGCTCGCCGACGGCAACTATCTCGGCCGCCTCGACGATCTCTACGGCGCCACCCTGCCGATCCTCGTCTCCTGCTTCGCCTACGCCGTGCCGGCCCGCCCCGCACTTGTGCCGAACCACGAGGTGGCCGCCACCTTCTGGCTTCCGCTGGACCGGCTGCTCGAACCGGACCGGCATCGTCTCGAACGCTTCGACTACCGCGGCCGCACCACCGTCCAGCCGGTGGCCGAACTGCTGGAACCGGGCCAGCCGCTGCTGTGGGGGATCACCTATCGCCTGCTGCGCAGCTTCTTCGGCCTGCTGGAACTCCCGTTCGGACTGCCGGCGGCCCAGCCCGGTTGCCCGCCGGCCGATCCACGCTAGAATATCCTTCAGACCGACCTTTCCCGGGAGAAGACCTGACATGGATGAACGACACTTTCGGCGCGTCCCCTTCGAGGCCGAGGTTCAGGTCGCCGTCGGCGATCACGGCTGGACCTGCACCCTGGTCGACCTGGCCCTCAAGGGCGCCCTGCTGGAGAGCGCAACGACGCTGCCACTCGCCCGGGGGACCGTCGCCAGCCTCTCGCTCCCCCTCCCCGGCTCGCCGGTCGTCCTCGACTTCGAGGCGGAACTGGTCCACCGCGAGGGGCAGCGACTCGGCTTCAAGTTCCTGCGCGAAGACCTGGAGACCTTCTCCCATCTGCGGACGCTGCTGGAGCTGAACACCGGCGACCCCGAAGGGGTGCGCAGCGAACTGCTGGACTGGCTCAGGAGCTAGAGCACCCGCTCAGCACCGCGCCTGCTGCCGCAGCGCCAGATCGAGCAGAACCAGCGCCGCCATCGTTTCGACGATCGGCACCGCACGCGGCACCACGCACGGATCGTGACGCCCTTTCGCCGCCAGTTCCACCGGGTTGCCGGCCAGATCGACGGTCGCCTGGGGCTGGCCGATGGTCGCCACCGGCTTGAACGCCACCCGGAAGAGGAGCGACTCGCCGCTGGAGATGCCGCCGAGCACCCCGCCGGCACGATTGGTCGCGGTCCCGAGCCGGTCGCCCCTTTTCACGAAGGGATCGTTGTGCTGGGAGCCCCGCAGCCTGGTCCCGGCAAAACCCGAACCGATCTCGAACCCCTTGGTGGCCGGCAACGACAGCATCGCCTGGGCCAGCTTCGCCTCGAGCTTGTCGAACACCGGCTCTCCCCAGCCGGCCGGAACTCCCCGGCAGACACAGCTGACCACCCCGCCGATCGAATCCTTCGCGTCGCGCACCTCGCGGATCAGGGCGGTCATCTCCCCGGCCGCCGCAGCATCCGGGCAGCGCACCGGGCTGGCATCGACCATGGCGCGGGTCAGCGCGCCGGCCTCGACCGCCGCCGCCTCGACCGCCCCCACGCTGCTGACCCAGGCGACGATCTCGACGCCAAAGCGTTCGCGCAGCACCTTCTCGGCGATCGCCCCGGCCGCTACCCGGCCGATCGTCTCGCGGGCGCTGGCGCGCCCCCCGCCACTGCGCGCGGCGACTCCGTACTTGACCTGGTAGGTGTAGTCGGCGTGGGAAGGGCGCGGCACCGCGTCCATTTCGCCGTAATCGCCGGGACGCTGATCCTGGTTGCGCACCAGCAGGCCGATCGGCGTGCCGAGGGTGCGCCCGCGTTCCACCCCGGAGAGGATCGTCACCCGGTCCGCCTCCTGGCGCGGCGTGGTCAGATCCGACTGCCCCGGCCGCCGGCGGTCAAGCTGCTCCTGGATATCGGCCTCGCAGAGTTCGACATTGGCCGGACAGCCATCGACCACCGCGCCGACGCCGACGCCGTGCGATTCGCCGAAGGTCGCCACGCGAAAGAGGGTACCGAAGGAACTGGACATCTGTGGACTCCTGCAGGAAATGGGAAATTATAGCAGGATGAGACAAAAAAAGGGACGGAATCGCATTCCGTCCCTTTGCCGTCTTCAGGCTGATCAAAAACATGTCCAGGTGCAAGGCCCCCGAAAGTCGAGGCGCGCGGCGCCCCCTAAGGGACGCCGCAGCAACGAGGCGGAGGGTAACGCCGCAGACGGGCGTTTTTCACCAGCCGCCTAGACGATTTCGCGCAGCGTGATCTCGAACGTCAGGTCTTCGCCCGCCAGCGGGTGGTTCGAGTCAAAGGTGATGCTCTCGGCATTGACCTCGACCACGGTGACGCCGAACGCCTCGTCGTCCTCGCCGGTCAGCACCAGCTCTTCACCGACCTCGGGGTCGAGGTCGTCCGGCAGCTGGGCACGCGGGATGGTGACCACATTTTCGTCGTCGTACTCGCCGAAGGCATCGGCGGCCGCGATCGTTACGCTCCGGGTCTCCCCCGGCGCCATGCCGATCAGCAGCTCCTCGATTTGCGGGAAGATCTCGCCGGCGCCGATCTCGATATCGAGCGGCCCGCTCACGCAGCCGCACCCCTCGTCGGTCCCGTGACCGTCATCGCAGCCGCAATCGTCATCGTCGCAGCCGGCATCGGCCAGCGTGCTCTGAAATACCGTGCCGTCGTCGAGGGTGCCGACCAGATCGATCCTTACCTTGTCCCCTTGCTTTGCCTGTGCCATGAGTTCTGTTCCTTCCGAATTGTTGGTTTATTGCAGGGGCGGATGCCGTCCGCCCCGAAAGAGTATACCCTACCGGGATTGACCCGATCTCGCACCGTTGCGCTTGAAGCGGCGCCGCTTGTTCGCCGGCTTGGCGGCATCGCTGGCGGGAACGCTCGGCGCCGCCGCTGCCGGAGCGGGTTTTGCCCGGCGCACCTGCGGTTGCCGCGGCGTCCGCGCGAACTCGGTGTCCTTGCGCGGTGCCGGCACGCTGTAATCGAAGCCGTCCAGATGGCGCCGCTGCAGCGGCTTGCCCAGAACCTTCTCGATGGTGCGCACCATCGCCGTGTCCTCGCCGGTCACCAGGGTGAAGGCATCGCCGCTGCGGGCGGCCCGCCCGGTCCGGCCGATCCGATGGATGTAGGCTTCGGCGGTGTCGGGGATGTCGTAGTTGATCACGTGAGAGATCTGGCTGACATCGATGCCGCGCGCGGCGATGTCGGTGGCCACCAGGATCTGGAAACTGCCGTCACGGAAGCCGTCGAGCGCCGCCTGCCGGCGGTTCTGCGACAGGTTCCCCTGCAGGGAGGCGGCCCGATAGCCGGCCTTCTGCAGCTGCTCGTCAAGGCGTTTCGCCCGATGCTTGGTGCGGGTGAAGATCAGCACCGATTCGGTGTCGGTGTGTTCGAGCAGCCGCATCAGCAGCGCGGTCTTGAGGTGCTGTTCCACGGGGTAGAGCGCGTGGCTGACCGTTACCGCCGGCGCCACCCGGTCGACCTGCACGGTGGCCGGGTCGGTCAGGGCTTCGCCGGCCAGGGCGCGGATCGCCTCGGGCATCGTGGCCGAAAAGAGCAGCGTCTGCCGGGTCTTCGGCACCGCCCTGAGGATGCGGCGGATGTCGGGGAGAAAGCCCATGTCGAACATCTGGTCGGCCTCGTCGAGGACCAGCACCTCGAGGTGCGCCAGGCTGATCGTCCCCTGGCCGATGTGGTCGAGGAGGCGTCCCGGGCAGGCGACGACGATGTCGGTGCCGCGCCGCAGCCGTTCCACCTGCGGGTTCATGCCGACGCCGCCGTAGATGGTGACGCTGCGCAGGCCGGTGTGCGCGCCGAGAGTCGCAAAGCTGTCGTTGATCTGCTCGGCCAGTTCGCGGGTCGGCGCAACCACCAGGGCCCGCACCCGGCCACGCGGCCCGGAGCGCAGCCGGTGCAGGATCGGCAGGGCGAAGGCCGCGGTCTTGCCGGTCCCGGTCTGGGCCAGCCCCATCACATCGCGGCCGGCCATAACCACCGGGATCGCCTGCGCCTGGATCGGCGTCGGCTCGGCATAGCCGGCGCCGGCAATGCCGGCGGCCACGTCGGAGTGAAACTTGAAATCTTGAAAAGTCATGCTCTTGAAATAGTCCTTATTGTTTGCGTTCGTGGGAAGTTCAGCGCCCGGCCGAGCGGGTCCCCGGCTTGCGGCGACGCATCTCGACCACCGGCTCGCGGCGCTCGCGCGGAGCGTCCTTCAGCCACGGCTTCCCCGGACCCCGCCCTTCGCCGGGGCGGGCGCTGCCCGGCCGTTTCTGGCCGAAGCGTGCATTCCCCGGCCGGGCGGCCTTCGGCGCGCGCAGGGGGCGGGTCGGCTCCAGCCCGGCGATGACCGCCTGCGGCAGCGGTTGGGCGATGAAGCGCTCGATCCGTTCCAGGCGCGGTACGTCGGCGCGGCTGACGAAGGAGATCGCCACCCCCGAGGCGCCGGCGCGGCCGGTCCGGCCGATGCGGTGGACGTAGTCCTCGGCGGCCATCGGCAGGTCGAAATTGATCACGTGGCTGATGCCGTTGACGTCCAGCCCCCGTGCGGCGACATCGGTGGCCACCAGCAGGCGCACGCGCCCCTGGCGCAGATCGCGTACCGTGCGATTACGCGCCCCCTGCGGCATGTCGCCGTGCAGGGCGGCGGCACGGTGCCCCAACGCGGCCAGTTCTACGGCGAGCGCGTCGGCATCGCGCTTGGTGGCGGAAAAAACGATGGCCCGGGTCACCGCCGGATCGGCCGCCAGATGATGCAGGATCCGCTTCTTGTGCTCGATGCAGTCGGTGACGTGCAGGCGCTGTTCGATCTGCTCCAGCGTCACCTGCTTGCCGGCGATATCGATGCGCACCGGTTCCGTCAGCATGGCCTCGGCCATCCCGGCCATGGTCTTGTCGAGGGTTGCGGTGAAGAGCAGCGTCTGCCGGTTGGCCGGCGCCGCCGCGACCAGCCGCTCCATATCCTCCTTGAACCCCATGTCGAGCATGCGGTCGGCCTCGTCGAGGATCAGCACCTCGAGGTGCGACAGATTGAGGCTGCGCCGGTCGAGGTGATCGATCAGCCGCCCCGGCGTGCCGACCACCAGGTCGAGGGATCCGCCGAGGTCGCGGTACTGGTGGACATAGGGGGTACCGCCGAGGATCACGGCGCTGCGCAGGTTGAGAAAGCGCCCGTAGTTGCGGGTGGCGTCGGTGACCTGAGCGGCCAGTTCCCGGGTCGGGGTGACGACCAACACGCGCGGGGCGCCTTTCGGCCCGCGCCGTACCTCGCTCAATCGCTGCAGGACCGGCAGCATGAAGGCGGCGGTCTTGCCGGTACCGGTCTGGGCGGTGGCCAGCAGGTCACGGCCGGCGAGAATCTCGGGGATGGCCTTTTCCTGGATCGGGGTCGGCGTGCTGTAGCCGCAGGTGGCGACGGCACGCAGGAGCTGCGGGTTGAGTTGCAGGGCTTCGAACGACATGAGAATCCTTCCGCTGCCGCACTAACATAGCGGCAACTGTTCGCAGGGGCGTGCGCGCCGCCGGGGCAAACCATTGCCTCGGACAGATGCCGGCGCGGCACTCGCAGACTGGCAGAAAAACATCGTCGCCAACCTTACGGTGCTGCCGCGATTCGAACGGGAACCAGTCGCAGGGGGGGTCAGGAACGATGAAGCGCCGGCCGAACGGCCGACGCCTGTTACAGTCAAGAACCGATAGTAACGGACTTCATGCGAAAAATCAAGTGGTTTGTTCCGGACGCGGCAGCGACAGCGGCAGAACTGCCGCGAGGGCAACCAGCGGCCGGCCGGGAAGAGGGCCGAGCGCCTCTTGCTGGCGCCATCGGAGCGGGCTGGCCAGGCCGGGAAACGGGCGGTTTCCGCAGAGGCCGCGCATACCCCGGAAGCCGGCTACATGTTCACTTCGCCGGCGTGGTCGTCACCGTCGCTGCCGGCCTGGAGTTCCGCTATCACCTGGGCGCCGAGGAGGATGATGATCGCCGCGACCTCGATGCACAGCAGGGCACCGACGGCGATGGCGATCGGGCCGTAGATCAGGTTGACCATGGAAATCGCTTCGTAATACCAGATCATCAGCCGGCGGGTCAGCTCCCAGAGCACCGTGGCCGTCAGGCCGCCGATCAGCGCATAGCGCAGGGAGACGCGCACCGACGGCATGACCAGGTAGATCGAACTCAGGATCAGGAACTCCCCGGCCAGCCCGGTCAAGTAGAGCAGCACCCCGGTGAGCCCTTCCAGGGAGAAATCCCAGCCGAAATGGACGATCTGCCGGTAAACGAAGCCTTCGATCACGCCGATGGCTCCGGAGACGGCGATGACGCCGAGGGCGATCAGGGAGAGGTAGAGATAGGGGATGATGGCGGAAACCAGCAGGTGGCGCCGCTTGGTCCGCTGCTTGAACCGATGAAAGAAGATCAGCGTCATGGCGTTTTCCAGCATGGAAAAGGCGATCGAGCTGAAGAACAGCATGGCAAGAAAACCGACTACACCGACCACGATGCGGTGTTCGAGAAACGGCTTCATCTGCTCCGCCAGCGTCACGGAATAGCCGGGGATCACCATGTCCATGTAGACCGACAGCACCTGGGTCAGCTGGGTTTCGGCCAGGACGTGGGAGAGGACGATGACCGCCAGAAGGACCATCGGCACGATGGAAAGGAAGGTATAGTAGGCGATCGCCCCGGAGAGCAGCAGCCCCTGGTTGCGCCGGAAATCCCGCAGGACCCGCCGCATGAAGCGGCCGGCATGCTTCATCTTTTCGGCGACAGTGGTTGTTCCGCTCATGGCGCATCAGTATGCGGCGCAGCGTCCGCAAGGTCAAGCGTTCATGGATCAGCCCTTGCAGGACGCCTCAAATTGACTACAATGGAAGCCTGCTGCGACTGCCGTCCACCCCCCTTTGCAAGGAGTCCGTCATGACCAAGTACCGCTGCACGATCTGTGACTACATCTATGACCCGGCCGCCGGCGATCCCGGCAGCGGCGTCGCCCCCGGCACGGCGTTCGAGGAACTGCCGAGCGACTGGGTCTGTCCGCTGTGCGGCGCCGACATGAGCTGCTTCGAGCCGGCGTGATCATCGGGCCGCTTCACCCGGCGTCGCGCGCCCGCCGCCGCAGCGGAGGGGCACTCCTTGCGACGTAAACCCGACTGGCTCAAGGTCCGCTTCCCGGCGGGGCCCGGCTTTGCACGCATCGACCGGATGCACCGCGAACAGGGGCTGCACTCGGTCTGCCGCAGCGCAGCCTGTCCCAACCAGGGCGAATGCTGGAGTTCCGGGACTGCCACCTTCATGATCCTGGGCGATCGCTGCAGCCGGACCTGCGCCTTCTGCAACGTCGGCCACGGCCCCGCGGCCTTTCCGGATCCCGCGGAACCGCAAACCGTGGCCGCGGCGGTGGCCGAACTCGGGCTGCGCCATGCCGTCATCACCTCGGTGACCCGCGACGACCTGGAAGACGGCGGCGCCGGCCAGTTCAATGCGGTGACAACGGCGATCCGCGCCCGGGCCCCCGGCTGTCGGGTGGAACTGCTGATCCCCGACCTGCGCGGCGACCACGCCGCGCTCGGGCGCGTCCTGGCGGCGGCTCCCGACGTGCTCGGCCACAATCTCGAGACCGTGCCGCGCCTGTACGCGCAGGCCCGCGCCGGCGCCGACTACCGTCGTTCGCTGGCTCTGCTCGCGGCATGCCGGGAACTTGCCCCGCGGATTCCGACCAAGAGCGGGCTGATGCTCGGCCTGGGCGAGGAGCGCCCCGAACTGCTGGCGGTCCTGGCCGACCTGCGTGCGGCCGGGGTCGCCATGCTGACCCTCGGCCAGTATCTGCAGCCGACCCGGGGGCACCTGCCGGTGGCGCGCTATCTCCCCCCCGGGGAGTTTGCCGAACTGCGCGACATCGCCCTGCACCTGGGGTTTACCCGGGTCGCCGCCGGACCGCTGGTCCGCTCCTCCTTCCACGCCGCCGAACTGTACGAGGAACCGGCCCATGCCCACTCCTGACGTGATTCAGGAAACCATCATCCTCGGCTCCGGCCCGGCCGGCCTGACCGCCGCCATCTATGCCGGACGCAGCCGCTGCTGCCCCCTGCTGATCCACGGCCACCAACCGGGCGGGCAACTGACCACGACCACCGCGGTCGACAACTTCCCCGGCTTCCCCGCCGGCATCGACGGCCCCGAGCTGATGGAGAACATGCGCCGGCAGGCCGAGCGCTTCGGCGCCCGCTTCGTCGAAGGCGAGGTCACCAGCGTCGACCTGCGCGAACACCCGTACAAGGTCTGGCTCGGCAGCGAGCTCTACCGCTGCCTGACCCTGATCATTGCCACCGGCGCCTCGCCGCGCCTGCTCGGTCTCGGCAACGAGGAGGCGCTCTACGGCCGGGGGGTCTCGGTCTGCGCCACCTGCGACGGCTTCTTTTACCGCGACCGCGAGGTGGTGGTGGTCGGCGGCGGCGACACCGCCATCGAGGAGGCGGTTTTCCTGACCCGCTTCGCCCGGCGGGTCACCATCGTGCACCGGCGCGGCGAATTGCGCGCCACCCCGGTTCTCGCCCAGCGGGCGTTCGCCAACGACAAGATCGCCTTCCGCTGGGACACCACGGTCAGCGAAATCCTGGCCGACCAGGCGGGCGTCACCGGCCTGCGCCTGAAGAACGCGAAGACCGGCGAGACGGACGTGCTCGCCTGCGACGGGGTCTTCATCGCCATCGGCCACCAGCCGAACACCGGGCTGTTCGCCGGCCAGCTGGACCTCGACCACGAAGGCTACATCAGCACCCGGAACGGCACCGAAACCAGCGTGCCGGGAGTTTTTGCCGCCGGCGACGTGCAGGATCCGATCTTTCGCCAGGCCGTGACCGCCGCCGGGTCCGGCTGCATGGCGGCCATCCAGGCCGAACGCTTCCTCGACGACCTGCCGTCCGAGGCCCAGTTGAACTGCCAGCGGGGAATCTGCAAGGAGCGCTGATGGCGATCGCCGGCAACGTCACCCCGCAGTGGCTGGAGGAGCAGTACCGCCTGTGGCGCGAGCAGCCGGACCGGCTGTCTGCCGACTGGCGCGCCTTTTTCGAGGGCTTCGACCTGGCGCGCGAACTCCCCGGCGCCGACTGCGAGCTGGCGGTCAAAACCTCGGCGGTCGATTCGCTGATCTACCGCTACCGCGACCTGGGGCATCGACAGGCCTGGACCAACCCTCTCGACGAGACCCCGCCCGCCGACCTCCCCGAGCTGGCCCTGGCCGCCTTCGGCCTCGGCGAGGACGACCTGGACCGCACCTTCCGTCCGTTGCGCTACCCCGGCCCGGCCACCCTGCGCCACATCCTCGCCACCCTGCGCGCGACCTACTGCGACAGCATCGGCGTCGAGTTCATGCACATCCAGGAGCCGACCGAGCGGCAGTGGCTCAAGGAGCGCATGGAAGAGTCGCGCAACCGCACCGAATTGAGCCGCGCCGAACAGCTGGCCATCCTGGCCAGACTGCAGGAGGCAACCCTCTTCGAGCAGTTCCTGCACCGCCGCTTCCTCGGGCAGAAGCGCTTCTCCCTGGAGGGGGGGGAGTCGCTGATCGTCCTGCTCGACGCCCTGGCTGCGTCCGCCGCATCGGGCGGGGTCACCGACCTGGTCCTGGGGATGCCCCATCGCGGCCGGCTCAACGTCCTTGCCAACGTCTTCGGCAAGCCGCTTGAAAACATCTTCGCCGAATTCGAGGACAACCTGGAGCTGGCCTTCGTCGGCGAGGGGGACGTCAAGTACCACCAGGGCTTTTCCGCCGATCGCCGGACCGCCGGCGGCCCGATCCACCTGAGCCTGGCCAGCAACCCGAGCCACCTGGAAGCGGTCGATCCGGTGGTGATCGGCAAGTGCCGCGCCCGCCATGTCAGCTACGGCCCGGGGGGGCGCAAGCGCGTCCTCCCGGTGCTGATCCACGGCGATGCGGCCTTCGCCGGCCAGGGGATCGTCGCCGAGGTCTTCAACCTGTCGCGGCTCGACGGCTACCAGTCGGGAGGGACGGTCCACGTGGTGCTCAACAACCAGATCGGCTTCACCACCGATCCGGCTCACGCCCGCTCCACCGTCTATGCCACCGATGTCGCCAAGATGCTGCCGATCCCGATCTTTCACGTCAACGGCGAGGCCCCGGAAAGCGTGGTGCACGTCGCCCGCCTGGCGCTGGAGTATCGCCAGACCTTCGCCCGCGACGTGGTGATCGAACTCCTCTGCTATCGCCGCCATGGCCACAACGAAGGGGACGAACCGGGCTTCACCCAGCCGTTGATGTACGACAGGATCCGGCGCCGGCCCGCCGCCCATGACCTCTATGCCGCCGCGTTGCAGCAGGCCGGCTGCACCCCGGACGAACTCACCGCCGCGGCAACCCGTTACACGGCGGCGCTCGAGGCGGCACTGACCCGCCCTGCCGATCCCCGCCAGGGGCTCGGCTACCACGCCAAGTGGGAACGGTTCCGGCGCGAAACCGGCGCCGAAGATCCCGACACGGCCGTGCCCGAAGCACGGTTGCGCGAATTTGCCGAAATTTTGGCGCGCATCCCCGCCGGCTTTCACCCCCATCCCAAGGTCGCGCGCCTGATGGAGAAACGCCGGGAGACGATCCTGGCCGGCGAGGGGCTCGACTGGGCCACCGGCGAAGCGCTCGCCTTTGCCAGCCTGCTGACCGAAGGGACGCCGGTCCGCCTTTCCGGCCAGGACTGCCGGCGCGGCACCTTCAACCAGCGCCATGCCGCGATCGTCGACCAGGCGAACGGCCAGATCCTGGTGCCGCTCGCCTTCGCCGCCCCCGGCCAGGCCCCGGTCCAGATTTATGACAGCATGCTCTCCGAAGCCGCCGTACTCGGCTTCGAGTACGGGCACGCCCTGGAGATGCCCGAAGGGCTGACCATCTGGGAGGCGCAGTTCGGCGACTTCGCCAACGGCGCGCAGGTGATCATCGACCAGTTCATCGCCAGCGGCGGCGCCAAGTGGGACCGCTCGACCGGCCTGGTCCTGTTTCTCCCCCACGGCTACGAGGGGCAGGGCCCCGAGCATTCCAACGCGCGCATCGAGCGCTATCTGGCCCTTTGTGCCGAGGAGAACCTGCAGATCGCCTATCCGAGCACCCCGGCTCAGCTCTTCCACCTGCTGCGCCGCCAGGTCAAGCTCTCCTACCGGCGGCCGCTGATCGTCTTCACCCCCAAGAGCCTGCTGCGCCTGCCGGCCTGCACCAGCACGCTGCCGGAGTTCGCCGCCGGCCGTTTCGCCCCGCTGCTGGCCGACCCCCAGGCACCGGCGGAGCCCCACACCCTGCTGATCTGTACCGGGAAGATCTACTACGAACTGGCCGAGCGCCGGCAGCTTGACCGGATCGACGGCGTAACCCTCTGGCGCCTCGAGCAGCTCTATCCGCTACGCCTCGAGCGCCTGGCGGAGGCCGCCGCCGGCTGGCCGCAGCTGCGGCGCATCGCCTGGGTCCAGGAGGAGCCGGAAAACATGGGAGCGTGGCCCTTCCTGCGTCCGCAGTTGAACCGGCTGTTCGGCGTCGAGCCGGAGTATGTCGGCCGGCCGGCGATGGCGGCGACCGCCGTCGGTTCTCACCGGCGCCACGGCAAAGAGCAGGCCCTGATCATCGACCGGGCCTATGGAGCAACCTGATGGAGATCCGCATCCCCCCCGTCGGCGAATCGATTCACGAGGCCCTGCTCGCCGCCTGGCGCGTCGCCGACGGCGCCTTCATCGAGCAGGGCGCGGTTCTCTGCGACCTGGAGACCGACAAGGTCAACATCGAGGTGACCGCCGAGATGGCCGGAACCGTGCAGATTGCCGTGCCGGCGGGGCAGACGCTGCCGGTGGGCGCCATCATCGGCGCCATCGTCCCCGCCGCCGCTGCCCACTCCCGGGCCGTCGCCACGCCCCCGGCCGCGCCCTCGCCCGCCGGCCCGGTTCCGGTCAATCCCGGGGCCGCCAGGCTGGCCCGGGAACGGGGGCTCGCGGCAGCGGAGCTGACCGGCTCGGGGCCAGGCGGGCGGGTTACCGTCGACGACGTCATGGCCCACCAGGCGCAAGCGCTCGAGAAGCTCGACAGCGCGGCACCGGCCGGCGCCCGGAGCACCCCGCACCCACCGCCGGCCGCCGGCGACCGGCCGGTGCGTCGCGAACCGATGTCGCCGCTGCGCCAGCGCATTGCCGCGCGCCTGCTCGCCGCCCGCCAGCAGACGGCCATGCTGACCACCTTCAACGAGGCCGATCTGGGCAGGCTCAGGGAACTGCGCACCCGCCACCAGGAGCACTTCACCGCCCATCACGGCGTCCGGCTCGGCCTGATGTCCTTCTTCGTCAAGGCCACCGTGGAGGCCCTCAGGGCCTACCCGGGGGTCAACGCCCGCATCGACGGCGGCGATATCGTCTACCACGACTATTACGACATCGGCATCGCCGTCGGCACCGACCGCGGCCTGGTGGTGCCGGTGCTGCGCGATGCCGACGGCCTGACCTTTGCCGAGATCGAATTGCGGATCAGCGAACTGGCGCAGAAGGCCAACGATCGCAAACTGACCCTCGCCGAACTCGAAGGCGGCACGTTCACCATCAGCAACGGCGGCATCTACGGCTCGCTCCTCAGCACGCCGATCCTGAACCCGCCGCAGAGCGGGGTGCTCGGCATGCATGCCATCCAGGAGCGCCCGGTGGCGCGGGACGGCCAAGTGGTGGTCCGGCCGATGATGTACCTGGCCCTCTCCTATGACCATCGCCTGATCGACGGCCGCGAGGCGGTCGGTTTCCTCAAGCTGGTCAAGGAGTACCTCGAGGATCCCGAAGAGTTGCTGCTGGAGCTGTGAGACTCAGGCCGGCGGGGATGCCGGCACAAGGAAAGTTGCCGTCTATGAATGAACTGTTCGACCTGGTGGTGATCGGCGGCGGGCCCGGCGGCTACGTCGCCGCCCTGCGCGCGGCGCAGCTGGGGATGAAGGTGGCGGTGGTGGAGAAGCGCGCCGTGCTGGGCGGGACGTGCCTCAACGAAGGGTGCATCCCGAGCAAGGCCCTGCTCGATTCCAGCGAATACTTCGCCCTGGCCCGCGACGGCTTTCAACGCCACGGCATCGTCATCGAACCGCCCCGGCTCGACCTCGCGCAGATGATGCGGCGCAAGGACGAGGTGGTGGTGCGCCTGACCCGCGGCATCGCCAGTCTCTTCAAGAAACACGGCATCCGGGTGGTGACCGGCACCGGCCGGCTGACCAGGGACGAAGGGACGCCGCGGGTGGCCGTGGCCACGGCCGCCGGGGAGGAACTCCTGGCGGGGAAACACGTGCTGCTTGCGACCGGCAGCGAAGCCGTGGCGCTCCCCGGCCTGCCGTTCGGCGGGCCGATCGGCGCAGCGCGCGACGCTCTGGCCTACGACCAGGTGCCGGAGCACCTGGTGGTGGTCGGCGGCGGCTACATCGGCCTGGAGCTCGGCTCGGTCTGGCTGCGCCTGGGAGCGAAGGTCACGGTGGTGGAAATGCTCGACCAGCTACTCCCCAACACCGACCAGGAGGTTGCCAGAACGCTCGTCAAGAGCCTGGAGAAGCAGGGGATGACGATTCTTCCGGGCACCCGGGTGACCGGGGCCGACAGTAGCGGAAACCGGGTCACGCTGCAGCTGGAAGGGAAACACCCGCAGACCCTGACCTGCGACCGGATCCTGGTCGCCGCCGGGCGCCGGCCCTGCACCGAGGGGCTGGGACTGGAAACGGTCGGGATCACTCTGGAGCAGGGGCGCATCCCGGTCGATGCCGATTACCGTACCGGCTCTCCCGGCGTCTATGCCGTCGGCGACCTGATTGCCGGGCCGATGCTCGCCCACAAGGCGATGGACGAGGCCGTCGCCTGTATCGAGCGACTACACGGCGGACGCCCCGAAGTCGACTACCGTCTCATCCCCGGGGTCATCTACACCGTGCCGGAGGCGGCCGCGGTCGGCCGCAGCGAGGAACAGCTCAAGAGCGACGGCGTAGCCTATGCAGCCGGCAGGTTCCCCTTCATGGCCAGCGGCCGCGCCAAGGCCCTGGACGAAACCGAGGGGTTCGTCAAGGTACTCACCGCGCCGGGCTCCGGCCGCATCCTCGGCGTCCACATCCTCGGCCCGCGCGCCTCCGAGCTGATCGCCGAGGCGGCCGCCGTCATGGCCTTTGCCGGCAGCATCGAGGACGTCGCCGCCATGACTCACGCCCACCCGACCCTGGCGGAGGCGTTCCGCGAAGCGGCTCTGGGCGCCGCGGGCAGGGCCGTGCATCTCTAGCGGCACCCGACCGGCCACGGGCTTGGGAACGGTACGTTCATGTTCAAGGATTTCGGCCCAACCACCGAATCGCGCCGCGGCGCCAGGCTCCCCCAGCTCTGGTTTCCGTTCCTGGTCCTGGTCGTATCCCTCGTCTCCACGTTCGTTCTCTGGCGCATCATCGATCGCGGGATCGTGGACCGGGCGGAAAGCCTGTTCCAGACCCGGGCCGAAGAGATCACCAACAGCATCGTCAAGCGGCTGCACGACCAGGAACAGGTCCTGCTCGGTGCCAATGCCCTGTTTCATGTCAAGGGCGATGCGGTCAGCCGCCACGACTGGCGCCGCTACGTCGCGGCCCTCAAGCTGAGCGAAAACCATCCCGGCATTCTCGGCGTCGGCTATTCCGCCTGGCTCTCTCCCGCGCAGAAGGAGGCCCATGTCAGGGCGACGCGCGCCGAAGGGTTCCCCACCTACCGCATCCACCCCGAAGGTCACCGCCCGGCCTACACCTCGATCGTCTGGCTGGAACCGTTCGACTGGCGCAATCAACGGGCCTTCGGCTACGACATGTACGCCGAACCGGTACGGCGCAAAGCCATGGATCGGGCCTGCGACACCGGCCTGACCAGCATCGCCGCCAGAATCGTGCTGGTGCAGGAAACCGACGAGGACCAGCAATCCGGCATGCTGATGTATCTCCCCTCCTACCGCCGGGGCCTGGCGACGGACTCTCCCGCCGGGCGGCGCGCCGCCTTGCGCGGTTTTGTCTACAGCCCGATCCGGATGAACGATTTCGTGGCCAGCACGCTCAGCAGGATGCCCGCCGATCTGGACTTCGAAATCCACGCCGGGACGCCCCTGTCGGCGGATAATCTCATGTTCAGCAGTCAACGGGTCGAAAACCGCGCCCTCCCCGCCGGCTACCGCCCGAAGTTCTCCACCGTCAGACAGGTCGAGGCCTTCGGAGTCTCCTGGCAGTTCACTTTCAGTTCGCTCCCCGCTTTCGACAAAGCCCTCGACCAAGGCAAGTCGCTGGCCACGCTCCTGACCGGCATCCTCTCGAGCATCCTGCTCAGCGCGCTGGCGGCGTTGCAGGCCCATTCGCGCCGGCAGGCCCTGACCATCGCCGAGCAGATGCACGCCGCGAAACAGGCGGCCGAAGAAGCCAGGGCCGCCGCGGAACAGGCCAGCCTGGCCAAAAGCGAATTCCTGGCGAACATGAGCCATGAGATCCGTACCCCGATGACGGTGTTCATGAGCGCCGTCGAACAGTTGCAGTTCATCGACAAAGATCCGGAGCACCAGCCGCTCCTCGACCTGGCGGACCAGGCGAGCCGGCGTCTGTATACGCTGGTCAGCGAAATTCTCGATTTCTCGAAGATCGAGGCCCGGCGGGTGGAGATCGAGGAAACCTGGTTCAATCTGCGCGACTGCCTGCAGGAAAGCATGGCGATGATGGCCGCCAGGGCCGGCGAGAAGGGGCTCTGCCTGGAGCTGCAAATCGGCCCCGGGATCCCCGAGGACATCGTCGGCGATCAATACCGGCTCGGGCAGGTTCTGCTCAACCTGATCGGCAACGCCGTCAAATTCACCGAAACCGGCGGAGTCGGAATCGCCGTCGAGCGCCACGGCGCCCTGCTGGAGTTCTCTGTCAGCGACACCGGGATCGGCATCCCCGAAGACAAGTTGCAGACCGTTTTCGAAACGTTCAGCCAGGTGGACAGTTCCTCGACCCGCAGGTATGGCGGCACCGGGCTGGGACTGGCCATCTCCAAAGGGCTGGTCGAGTTGATGGGGGGGGAAATCCGTGTCCGGAGCCAACTCGCGCAGGGGAGCGTCTTCTCCTTCACCCTGCCGTTGAAGACTCTGCCGCAACCGGAGGGCGCGCCAGCGGGCGAGGAAGCGGGCGCGTCACAGACGGTTCCCGAAGCACACATTCTGCTGGCGGAAGACAATCCGATGGTCAGGGAGGTGCTCCTGGTGACGCTGGGCCATCGTCCGTGGCAGACGACTACGGCGCAAACCGGCCGCGAAGCCGTCCACAAATGGCAGAGCGGGCGGTTCGATCTCGTGCTCATGGACCTGCAGATGCCGGAGATGGACGGCCTGGAAGCTGCCAGGGAGATCCGCAGACAGGAGGCGGGTCAGGAGAGAAAGACCGCCATCATCGGCCTGACCGCCCATGCCGATCTCGCTATTCAGCAGGAGTGCCTCGCCGTCGGAATGGATGAGGTGCTGGTCAAGCCGTTCGAGGCGGTCAGGCTGTATGCAGCCATCGAGCGCTGCCTCGGCAGGTAGCTTCGCGACAGCTCAGAACGAATTCAACCGGCGCAGAAACGCCTCCAGCAACCCGTAGTTGCGCCGGTTGAATTCGAAGGCCAGGCGCGGCAGGTCGAGCAGGTCGGGCTGATCGCGCTCCTCGGGGAGCGGCGCGGTCATCGCCAGGCGGCTCCCCGGTTCGACGATCTCCGCGAACTCCTCCTGCAGCGTGGCGATCTGCTCGGCGTGCAGCGGCTTGTTCAGGCGGATCACCAGGGTTTTGCCGACGAACCGCGACGAGTGGTAGACCCGGTAGAAATCGTTGATCACCTGGGCCGCCTCGAAGGGGTCGCGGGTGATGGTGAACAGCCCGAAATCCTCCCCGGAAATCAGTCCGCGCGTCAGCATGGTGTCGCGGATGAATTCGAACCACGGCTCCCAGTAGCCGCCCTCGTCGTCATCGATCAGCACCAGCGGGATCGGCGGGTTCTTGCCGGTCTGCACCAGGGTCAGCGTCTCCATCGCCTCGTCGAGGGTGCCGAAGCCGCCGGGGAAGAGCGCCACCGCATGGGCCTCCTTGAGAAACGCCACCTTGCGGTTGAAAAAGTACTTGTAGGAGATGACGTTGCGGCTGTTTTCCATGACCGGGTTGGTCTCCTGCTCGAACGGCAGGCGGATGTTGACCGCAAAGGAGTTCTCGGCTCCGGCGCCCTCGTTGCCGGCCTGCATGATCCCCGGACCGCCACCGGTAATCACCATGTAGCCGAGCCGCCGCAGCTGGCGGGCAAAGGTCACGCACTTCTGGTAGATCGGCTCCTCGGGCGCGGTCCGCGCCGACCCGAAGATCGTGACCTTCTTGCGGCCGCGATAGGCACCGAACAGGCGCGTGGTGTAACGCATCTCGCGCAGCGTCGTGCGCATCATCTTCAGATCCGCCAGATAATCGACCTCCTGCCCGGCCTTGAGGGCGTTGAGCAGGATCTCCCGGGTCATCTCGGGATGATGGACCTCCGCCAGCCGCATGATCTCCTCGAGCAGCTCGTCGAGAGGCCCGTTGCTCCGGTTGAAGCTGATCTCCATGACGTCCTCCTTGATAGGCCTCAGCGCGACAGCAGCGGTTGTTCCCCGCGGCGGGCCGCAGCGATCAGCAGCCCGCGCAGGCTGGCGCCCGGACAGCGGTCGCCAACTGCATGATACGCGCTGCGCAACTCGGCTTCAATCCCGGAAAACGCTTCACGCTGCACGGAGGTGAGCCGGTCATCGAGCCGGTCGCACAGAAAGATGATGCAGTTGAACGGTCGGCGTTCGACCGGCAGGCGACACCCCTCCGCCCCGAGCATCGGGCACGCCAGGGCATGGTCCGGCTCGGGGGGCGTCCCGCCCTGCAGCAGGTAGCCGAGAAGGTTGGTCAACGTGACGTGATGCTTGGCCCGGCTGCAGCAGCCGCCCAGGCAGTCGGTGCAGATAACCGGGCCGTCGATCTCGCGGAACAGCCGGTCGAGCTCCAGTTGCAGTTCGCCGATCCGGCGAACCTGGGCAGCCAGCCAGTCGCGCTCGGCCGGCGGCAGCGCCAGCAGTTCGCGCCGGGCGCGGTCAAGGGTCGCCGCCCACAGGACGGCATCGGTTTCAGCGTTCATGACGGTTTGTCCGCAACAGTAAAGAGGCACCCGGGCCATGCCCGGGTGCCTGCAGAAAATGTGGCCGGAGAGACCGGTAAGCCGGGTTCTGTCCCCCGCTCCGGTTGCCCTCGGCGGGGTGGCGATCATTCCTCTAGGACCGCCGTTGCCGGCGGTCTCAAGCAACCAACCCGGGAGTCTCGGACGGGCCGCCCTCGAACACTCCCCTATTCGGTCTTGCTCCGGATGGGGTTTACCGAGCTGCCGACGTCACCGCCGGCACTGGTGAGCTCTTACCTCACCCTTTCACCCTTACCCGTCTGCGCCGAAGCACTGACGGGCGGTCTGCTCTCTGTGGCACTTTCCCTGGGGTTGCCCCCGGTCCCCGTTAAGGACCATCCTGCCCTGTGGAGCCCGGACTTTCCTCCCCCCGCCGCCAGCGGCGACGGGCAGCGATCGCCTGGTTCTCTCCGACCACGCCGATGTCGTTCGCAGCTACGCCTGCGGCTCGAGATAGAGCAGCCGGCTGCAGTGCGGACAGCTCTGTACCTCCTTGGCCACGTACAGCCGGTTGAACAGCTGCGGCGGCAGATGCATGTGACAGCCGAGGCAGGCGCCGTCGCGCGCCTCGACCACCGCCAGCCCGTTGCGGCGTTCGAGCAGCATGTCGTAGCGCTTGCGCAACGCCGCCGGCAGCCGTTCGGTCAGGTCGGTGCGCTGGCGGCCGTGATCGGCCAGGCCGGCGTCGAGCCCGGCAGCCGTCGCCGCCAGTTCGTCGCGGCGGGTCAGCGTCTGCTCGCTCAGGGTCGCCAGTTCGGCATCCTTTTCGCTCTTGTCCGCCGTCAGCCCCTCGAGTTCACGGTCCTTGGCCGCGACCAGATCTCCCAGCTCCTTGATCTGCTTCTTGGCCGCATCGACTTCCTTGAGGACGGCCAGGTACTCGCGCTGGGTTTTGATCTGCGGCAGGCGCCCCTCGGCGCGCGCAGCCAGGCCGCGCTCATGCTCCAGCTTGCCGAGCAGTTCGCGGCGCACCTCCTGACAGGCCTCGATGGCAGTGGCCAGGCTGTCGACCATGGCCTGCACGCGATCGACATCGCCCTGCAGCCTGCCCTGTTCCTCATCCAGCTGTTGACGCTGCAACAGCAGTTCGCGCCGCTCGCGATCCAACGCCTGCAGCGCCTTCAATACCTGCAACTGTTCCGGCACGGTCATGCCTCCCTGGTTGGTTTCGATCAGGCCAGCTGTCAGCAACAGCCGGCAGTTGATAACGGTTCAGTACACGACGAAGGGGTCCCGGTCCCCTTCGAAAACGACAACGTCCAGACGCCACCCCCGCTCCGCAGCCCCGGCGCGGAAGCGCTCGGCCAGCTCTTCGACCGCCAGCCGTTCGGTGGCGAAGTGCCCGGCATCAAGCAGGGCGATGCCGAGATCCTCGGCCAGCCGCGCCTCGTGGTACTTGACGTCGCCGGTGACCAGCACCTCGGCTCCCCGGCGCCTGGCCTCATGGATCAGACCGGCCCCGCTGCCGCCGCAGACGGCGACCTTGGCGACAGTCCGTTCCGGAACACCGACCAGGCGCAGGCTGCTGCACCCCAGGGCGGCCTTGACCCGCGCGGCGAAGGCCGCCAGCGCGACCGGCTCGGCCAGCCGCCCGATCCGGCCGAGGCCGACGCCGGGCAGTTCGTTGGCCAACGGCACCAGATCGTAGGCCACCTCCTCGTATGGGTGAGCCTTGAGCATCTTTTCCAGAACCCGGGGCAAACGCCGCTGCGGAACGATCGTTTCGAGGCGCACCTCTTCGACCTGCTCGCGGCGCCCCGCCTCGCCGATGAACGGCGCGGTACCAGGGCCGGGACGGAACGTGCCGGTCCCGGCGACCCGGAACGAGCACTGGTCGTAGGCGCCGATCTGGCCGGCGCCGCCGGCAAACAGGGCATCGGCCACGCTTTCGGCATGCGCGGTCGGGACGAACACCGCCAGCTTGACCAGGTGCCCGACCGCCGGCTGCAGCGGCACCGCCTCGAGCAGGTCGAGGCGCGCAGCCAGCCAGCGGTTCAAGCCGTCGGCCGCCACATCGAGATTGGTATGCGCCGCGGCGATGGCCACCCCGTCACGCACCGCCGTCCAGATCACGCCGCCCACCGGGTCGTCGGGCGTCAGCCGACGCAGCGGCTTGAACAGCAGGGGGTGATGGGTCACCAGCAGCCGGGCCCCGGCGGCGGAAGCCGCCGCCACCGCCGCCGCGCTCGGATCGAGGGCGATCATCAGCTTCTCGACGGCAGCCGTCGCCTCGCCGACCTGCAGGCCGACGTTGTCCCACTCTTCGGCCTGATCGGGAGGGTACCAGCCGTGCAGCAGGCCGAGCAGATCCTGCACCCGCGCAGTCCGCACCGCCATCATCGACCCCTAGAAAGACCAAGAGTGCAACTCGAGGGTCGGGTTGCACTCTTGGCGGACGGTTGGGATCGCAAAAATCGCTGTCGGCATGTATCGCACGTTTGACCTGGCAAAGAGTGGTGGGCCCACCAGGGATCGAACCTGGGACCTACCGGTTATGAGCCGGCGGCTCTGCCAGCTGAGCTATGGGCCCGAAACTAAGTGGATGGCCAGTTTATGCCCCGGGGGAAAGGCTGTCAATCTCCTTTCCCCTCCGGCACAAGTCAATTGGTCTCGATAAAACTCTTCAGCCGCTTGGCCCGGCTCGGGTGGCGCAGCTTGCGCAGCGCCTTGGCCTCGATCTGGCGGATGCGCTCGCGGGTCACGGCGAAATCCTGCCCGACCTCCTCGAGGGTGTGGTCGGACTTCTCGCCGATGCCGAAACGCATGCGCAGAACCTTTTCCTCGCGCGGCGTCAGGGTCGCGAGCACCCGGGCCGTCTGGTCGGAGAGGTTGCTCTTGATCACCGCCTCCAGCGGAGAGACGACCCCCTTGTCCTCGATGAAGTCGCCCAGCGAGGAATCCTCCTCCTCGCCGATCGGCGTCTCCAGGGAGATCGGCTCCTTGGCGATCTTCAGCACCCGCCGCACCTTCTCCAGCGGCAGCTCCATGCGCTCGGCGATCTCCTCGGGGGTCGGCTCGCGGCCGATCTCCTGGACCAGCTGGCGGCTGGTGCGGATCAGCTTGTTGATCGTCTCGATCATGTGCACCGGGATGCGGATGGTGCGCGCCTGGTCGGCGATGGCCCGGGTGATCGCCTGGCGGATCCACCAGGTGGCGTAGGTCGAGAACTTGTAGCCGCGCTGGTACTCGAACTTGTCGACGGCCTTCATCAGGCCGATGTTCCCCTCCTGGATCAGGTCGAGGAACTGCAGACCGCGGTTGGTGTACTTCTTGGCGATGGAGACGACCAGGCGCAGGTTGGCCTCGACCAGCTCAGTCTTGGCCTGCTTGGCCTTCCACTCCCCCTGGTTGACCTCCTTGAGCGACTCGAGCAGCTCTTCGGGGGCGAAACCGGATTCCTCCTCGACCCTGGTGAACTTGCGCTCGGCGCTCTTGAGCCGCTTTTCCACCACCAGCAGGGTATCCATCGGCTTGCCGAGTTCCTCGGCCACCTTGCGCGCCTCGTCCTCGCTCTTGCGCATCCGCTTGAGCAGCTTGCGCAGGTCGGCGAACGGCCGCCCGGCTTCGCTTTCGCAGGCCTTGACCTCGACCTTGGCCTTCTTGACCTGCTCGGCCAGCTCCTTGAGGCGGTCGAGAATCTTGGCGATCTGGTGCTCCTTGAGGCGCACCTGCGCCATCAGGTCGCCGATCTCCCCCTTGAGGGATTTGATCTCCTTTTCCAGCGGCTTGCGGTTCTTGACCGGAACGGCCGCCGCTTCCTCGCGCAGCGCCATGAAGCGGTCGTAACGCTCGCGGATCTGCTGGATCAGTTCGACGACCCGCTGGCGATGCCGCTCTTCGGCTTCGGCACCCTCTTCTTCTTCATAATCGCGGGTGATCTCGGCGACGCTGATCTGTCCCTTGCCCAGGCGGTCGCCGAGGTTGATGACTTCCTTGAAGGCGATCGGGGTCTTGACGATCACCCGGGCGACCAGCGCCTCACCTTCTTCGATGCGCTTGGCGATCTCCACTTCGCCTTCGCGGGTCAGCAGGGACACCTGCCCCATTTCGCGCAGGTACATGCGCACGGGGTCGCTGGTGCGCCCCATGACGTCGGCATCGAATTCCGCCTCTTCCTCCCCCTCTTCACCGAGGGATTCGGAGTCGCGCTCCTGAGGGAGAGATATCTTCTGCTCGGCATCGACCACCTCGATATCCATGTCGCCGAACATGCTCATCACATCGTCGAGCTGCTCCGAGGAGATCATGTCGGGCGGCAGGATGTCGTTGACTTCGTCGTAGGTGAGGAAGCCCTTTTCCTTGCCGAGCTGCATCAGCTGCTGGACTTCGTCGCCACCGTTTTTCTTGCTCATTGATCAAACCCCTCTTGATCTCGCCCCGTCGAGGCGGGCATGCCTCTCCGGAAATCTGTCTATTATACGCACAACTCAGGATTTTTCAAAGATTTTTTTTGATCTCGGCCAATTCAAGCAGGTAGCTGCCCACGGCGGCGAAATCGCCGGCCTGCTCGGCAGCGGCGATCAGTTTCTGCAGCTCCTTTAGACGCTGGCGCTGGTCACCACTGGCCACCGTCCGCCGGCAGTCGGCAAAGATCTTTTCCGGCTGTTCCGCCCAGGCGGCCTGCCCTTCAGCCAGCAGCAAGCCGCTGAGAACCCCCTGTGCAGCCGGGCTGAGCGTTGCCGCGATCAGCTCCCGGGGGAGGCGGCCGGCATCGTCCTCCAGGGCCAGCAGATGTTCGGCCACCTCGCGCTGCACCAGGCTGGCGAACAGCCCCGCGGCCCCTTCTTCCCGCACCCGGCGCCGGTAGCGGTCGTCCTCCAGCAGCATCAGCCGCAGCAGGAACTCCTGGGCCCGCTCGGCCGGGCCGGCGGACGGGCGCTGCGGCGCCGATACCGGCGCCGGGGACGCAACCGCCGGGCGCGGCGGCCCGCCGCCGCGCCCCTTCCCCTGCAGCAACGCTTCGTCCAGCCCGGTGCGGGCCGCCAGCCGCTTGAGATAGAGATTGCGCTCCAGGTCGCTGGGGAGCCGGCGGATGCGCGCCAGCACCTCTTCACCGGCCCGCGCCACCCCTTCGATGCTGTTGCCGTGCAGCGCCAGCTGCTCATCGAGGAACAGCTCCAGGGCTGGCTTGGCCTCGGCCAGCCGGGTACGGAACGCCGCGGCCCCCTGCTTGGCCAGGAACGAATCGGGATCCTCGCCGGCCGCCAGGCTCACCCCGCTGACCGCCATCCCCTCGGGGAGCAGGGCATCCATCGCCCGGAACGTCGCCTGGCGTCCAGCCTTGTCGGCATCGAACACCAGCACCGTCTGCTCGGCGTAGCGCTTGAGCAGCCGGGCATGATCCGCAGTCAGCGCCGTGCCGCAGGCCGCCACGACATTGCCGATGCCGGCGCGGTGCAAAGCCAGCAGGTCGAAGTACCCCTCGACCACCAATACCGCACGGGCCTGGCGGATGGCGTCGCGCCCCTGGTAGAGGCCGTACAGCGTGCGCCCCTTTTGGTAGACCGGGGTTTCCGGCGAGTTGAGGTACTTCGGCGTACCGTCGTCGAGCACCCGTCCGCCGAAGGCCACCACCCGCCCCTCGGGGTCGAGAATCGGAAAGAGCAGGCGGTTGTGGAACAGGTCGCGGTCGCCGCGCCCCCCACTCCCCTCGCGCACCAGCCCGGCCGTGCGCAGCTCCTCGCGGGAGAACCCCTGGCCGGCAAGGTGCGTGACCAGCGCCTCCCACTGGTCGGGCGCGAAGCCGAGCCGGAAGGTGCGCACCAGTTCGCCTTCGAAGCCGCGCTGGCGCAGGTAGCGGCGCCCGGCAGCACCGGCGGCATCCTCGAGGAGCAGCCGGTGGTAGAACGTGCAGGCCGCCTCGTTGATCCGCAGCAGCTTCTCGCGCTGGTCGCGGCGCTGGCGGTCGGCCGGGGTGACCGGCGTCTCCTCGACGGCGATCCCGGCCTTCTCGCCGAGCCGCTTGACCGCCTCCGGGAAGGTCAACCCCTCCATGCGCATGATGAAGGTGAAGACGTTGCCGCCGGTACCGCAGCCGAAGCAGTGGAAGATCTGGCGCGGCGCGTTGACGTTGAAGGACGGCGACTTCTCCTGGTGGAACGGGCACAGTCCGAGGTAGTTGCCCCCCGAACGCTTGAGCGGCAGGTAGCCCGAGATCACCTCGACGATGTCGCTGCGTTCGCGGATCTCGCGGACGGTCTCTTCGTTGATACGGCTCATCGCCCGGCCAGCTCCACCACCGTCACGTTGTCTCCCCCCTCACCCACGTCGGCCGGGCCAAACCCGGCCACATCACTGCGGCCGGCCAGGAATTCGCGGATCGCCCGACGCAGGACCCCCTCGCCGGCGCCGTGGACGATCTCCAGGCGCATCTCGCCATGCAACAGTCCGTCGTCGAGAAAGGCCGCCGTCAGGTCGAGAGCCTTGTCGACCCGCTTGCCGACCAGCACCAGACGCGGCCGGAAGGCGCGCCGCGTCACCCGGTCGCGCACCTTCGCGCCCTTGGCGGGCGGCGGCGCCAGGCGCGGCGGCTGGTACTGGCGCAGGGCCGCCAGCGGCTGGCGCAGGCGCTTGCCGCCGAGTTCGAGCTCGACGGTCGCACCGTCGCTGCCGACCACCCGGGCATCGACACCGAGCGCGGTGACGAACAGCAGCTCGTTGACGGCGACCCGGCTCGGCACCACCCCCGGAGGGACGGCCTGCGGCCGCGGCAGCCGGCCGCGCAGCGCGCGCAGTTCGCCGGTCAAGCGGGCCTGCTCGCGGGCCGGCGGGAGCGGCCCCTGGCGGGCGTCGCGGAACAGGGTCCGCAACTGCTCCTCGGCCTCGCTCAGCAAACGGCTGCCGCGCTGGCGCACGTCCTCGAGGATCGTACGCTGGCGGGCCTCCAGATCTTCGCGCAGCCGCCGCTGCTGCTCCTGTTCGCGCTCGGCCTGGCGGCGCAGGGCGCCGGCGGCCTGCAACTCCTCGTCGAGAGAGGCCCGCAGGGCCTGCAGCCGCTCCAGCACGCTCAGCCCCTCGCGCTCCCCGTGACCGAGATAGTGGTCGGCCCGGGCCAGCAGTTCGGCCGGCAGGCCGAGGCGCCGGGCAATGGTGAAGGCATGGCTGGCACCGGGGATGCCGTAGTGCAGACGAAAGATCGGCCGCAGCGTTTCCGCGTCGAACTCCACCGCCGCGTTGACCACCCCGTCCTCGAGATGGGCATAGCCCTTGATCAGGTTGAGGTGGGTGGTGGCGATCACCCGGGCGCCGCTCCGGCGCAGCTGGTCGAGAACCGCCAGCGCCAGCGCGCCGCCCTCGGCCGGGTCGGTGCCGGTGCCGAGTTCGTCGAGCAGCGCCAGAGTCTGCGGCCCGGCCGCCGCCAGAATGTCGCGCACCCGGCCGAGATGCCCGGAGAAGGTCGACAGGCTGCGCTCCAGGCTCTGCTCGTCACCGATGTCGGCCAAAACCGGCGTAAACGGGAAAAGCCGGCTCCCCGGGGCGCAGGGGATCGGCAGGCCGGCGCGCGCCATCAGCACCAGCAGCCCGGCGGTCTTCAGGGCGGCGGTCTTGCCGCCGGTGTTCGGCCCGCTGACCACCAGAACCCGGTCGTCCGGGCCGAGGCGCAGGTCGATCGGCACCGCCGCGGCGCCGAGCTTCATGACCAGCAGCGGATGTCGGGCGGCCGCCAGTTCCAGCAGCGGTGCTTCGGTCAGCAGCGGGATCGCGGCATCGCTCTCCACGGCAAAGCGGGCAATCGCCAGGCGCAGATCGAGATGGGCCAGGATCGCCTGGTTGCCGGCCAGCTCCGCGGCGGCGACGCGAACCATGGCGGTCAGCTGCAGGAGGATCCGCTCCTCCTCGCGCTGCCCCTCACGCAGCAGGGTCTGCAGGCGGTTGTTGCCGTCGAGCGTCGCCGCCGGCTCCACGAACAGCGTCTGGCCGCTGGCCGAGACGTCGTGGACGAAACCGCGCAGGCGGCCGGCATGGTCGGTGCGCACCGGCACCACGTAGCGGCCGTTGCGGTCGGTGATCAGCTCATCCTGAAAGATCCCCGCATAGCGCTCGTCCAGCAGCAGCGCGTCGAGCTGGCGCTTGATGCGGGCGCGCACCTCCCGGGCCTCGCGCCGGAGGCGGCCGAGCTCGGAGGAGGCGCCGTCGAGGAGCTCGCCGCGGGGACCGATGCTGCGGCGGATGGCGTCAACCAGCTGCGGCAGAGGCACCAGGGAGGCGGCGTGCGCGCCGAGCAGCGGCCAGGCCGAACCGGCCAACGCGGCCCGGCAGGCGGCGGCCGCTTCGGCGGCGCCCCGGATCGGGGCGAAGGCCTCGACGGGGAGGCGCCGGCCTTCTATGGCTGCAGCATCGAGCAGCGGCAGCAGGTCGTCGCCGTCGCCGACCGGCAGCGGGCCCTTCTCCCCCAGCAGGCGGATCGCTTCGACCGCCTCGTTCAGCGCCGTCGTGATGGCGGCGCGGTCGTTCAGCGGCTCGAGGCCGAGGGCCAGCCCCCGGCCGGCCGCGGTGCGGGTGAGCCCGGCAAGGTGGCCGGCGATCCGGGGGAACTCCAGCAAGTCGAGGCTGTCGCCGTGACTGGCCACGGGCGCCGCAGGGCCGGGGTGGCTCATGGCAGCAGGCGTGTCCCCCCCGCCATGATCTGCCCGCCGAGGGCGACAAAGGGCGGCGCCAGCCGCGCCTGCTGCAACGGCTCCCGCAGCCAGGCGGTCGCGGCCAGCCCGGCAAGGAGCAGGGCCAGCAGCAGCACCCCCTGCACGAGCCCGAACAGCCCGCCGAGCACCCGGTTGAACCCACCAAGGAAAACCAGCCTGAGCACACCGGAGAGTACGACGCCGAGGAGCACGCAGACGGTCAGCGTCACCGTGAACAGCAGGACCGCGCAGATAGTCCCGAGCAGGTCCGGAGACAATTTGACCCACGCACCGAGGGCATGGGCCAGAGGGTCATGGTAGCGCAGGGCGAGAAAGGCCCCCCCCCCGACTCCCGCCAGGGCGCACAACTCGTGAACCAGGCCGAGCCACACCCCTTTGGCCAGGAGCGCGGCCATCACCATGACGATGACGACGTCGATCCAGTTCATGGCGTGCCGGCCGACAGTCGTCTCATCCGGCCAGGCGCGCCTTGACCAGCTCGCTGACTAGGCGGCCGTCGGCCCGGCCGGTGGTCTTGGGCGTCACCAGCTTCATCACCGCCCCCATGTCGCGCGGGCCGGTCGCACCGGTCTCCTGCACGGCCGTCTCGATGATCGCCTTGATCTCGGCTTCGTCCATCTGGCTGGGGAGGTATTCCTGGAGGATCGCCAGCTCCTGCTCCTCCTTGGCCGCCAGTTCCGGGCGGGTGTCGCGATAGGCGTCGGCCGCCTCGCGGCGCTGCTTGACCAGGGTGGAGAGCACCTTGATCACCGCCGCGTCATCCAGCGGACCACGGGCTTCGATTTCGGCATTCTTGATCGCCGTGCGGGCCATGCGGATGGTGTTCAGGCGCAAGCCGTCCTGGGCCTTCATGGCGGTTTTCATCGCGTCGGTGAGGCGTTCCTGGATGGTCATGGTCGGTTCCCCTGTAAAGGTTATTTGCTGCGCGAGGCCTTTTCCTGCAGCCCCGATGTCCCGAAGCGCCGGCGCAGTTCGGCATAGACCCGCTCCGGCGGCAGTTCGTAGTGGCCGAGCAGCACCAGCAGGTGGAAGATCAGGTCGGCGGCCTCGCAGACCACCTGCTCCGGATCCCCCCCCTTGCCGGCGACGGCCACCTCGGTCGCCTCCTCGCCGATCTTGCCGAGAACCTTGTCGAGCCCCTTGGCGTAGAGCGAGGCGACGTAGGACTGCTCGGTCGGATGGTTTTTGCGGTGGAGGATGATTTGATAGACGGCGTCGAGAATGTCCTCTTTCGTTTGCATAGCCATGTCCTTATCAGACCGGTCAAAAATGCCCGGGTGCCAGGCGCCCGCAGGTCGAGGCGCGCGGCGTACCCCTTGGGCCGCCGCAGCAAAGAAAACAAGGGCAACACCGCAGCTGGGCGTTTTTCATCGGTCTCACAGCCGTACCGGGACGCCGTGCGTGTGCAGGTATTCCTTGCATTCCTTGATCGTGTATTCGCGGAAATGAAAGATGCTCGCTGCCAGGGCCGCGCTCGCCCCCCCTTCGACCAGCCCCTCGCGGATATGCTCGAGGTTGCCGACGCCGCCGGAGGCGATCACCGGGATGCCGACCCGGTCGCTGATCGCCCGGGTCAGCGGGATGTCGTAGCCGTCCTTGGTGCCGTCCTTGTCCATGGAGGTCAGCAGAATTTCGCCGGCGCCGTAGCTTTCCATGCGCGCCGCCCACTCCAGGACGTCGATCCCCGTCGGATTGCGCCCGCCGTGGGTGTAGACCTCCCACTTCAGCGGGTCGGCCCCCGGCACCCGGCGGGCGTCGATGGCCACCACGATGCACTGCGAGCCGAAGCGCTCGGCCGCCTCGCGCACGAACTCGGGGCGATGCACCGCCGCGGTATTGATCGACACCTTGTCGGCGCCGGCGTTGAGCAGGTTGCGGATATCCCCGATCTCGCGCACCCCGCCGCCGACGGTCAGCGGCATGAACACCCGCTCGGCGGTGCGCGCCACCACGTCGAGGATGATGCCGCGCTTCTCATGGGAGGCGGTGATGTCGAGGAAGGTCAGTTCGTCGGCCCCCTGCCGGTCGTAGGCCTCGGCGGCCTCCACCGGGTCGCCGGCGTCGCGCAGCTCCAGGAACTGCACCCCCTTGACCACCCGGCCGTCCTTGACGTCGAGGCAGGGAATGATGCGCCGGGTCAGCATGCCGCCCCCTTGGCCACCCGTACCGCCTCGCGCAGGTTGAGAGAACCGGAGTAGATCGCCTTGCCGGTGATTACGCCGGCAACGCCGTACTTTTCGATTGCCACCAGGTTCTCGATGTCCTTCAGGCTGGAGACGCCGCCGGAGGCGATGACCGGGATGCCGACCGCCTCGGCCAGCGCCCGGGTGGCCTCCAGGTTCGGCCCCTGCATCATGCCGTCGCGGGCGATGTCGGTATAGATGATGGCGGCAACCCCGTCGTTTTCGAACTTCCTGGCCAGGTCAACCGCGGTGATGTCGGTCACCTCGGCCCACCCCTGCACCGCGACCATGCCGTTCTTCGCGTCAATGCCGACCACGATCCGCCCGGGGAACCGCTTGCAGGCCTCGGCGACCAGTCCGGGGTTGCGCTGCGCCGCCGTGCCGATGATCACCCGCGACAGCCCCAAGGCGAGATAGGCTTCGATCGTCGCCAGATCGCGGATGCCGCCGCCAAGCTGCGCGGGGATGGCGATCGCCTTGACGATCGCCTCGATGGCGGCGCGGTTCTTCGGCACGCCGGCGAACGCCCCGTCGAGGTCGACGATGTGCAGCAGTTCGCCCCCTTCCTCCTGCCAGCGGCGGGCGGTGGCGGCGGGGTCGTCGGAATAGACGGTATCGCGCTCCATCAGCCCCTGTTCGAGGCGTACGCACTTGCCGTCCTTCAGGTCAATCGCAGGGATGACGATCATCTACAGTTCTCCGAAATTCTTCAGCATCCGCAGCCCCACCGACTGGCTCTTCTCGGGGTGAAACTGGGTAGCCATGACGTTGTCGCGCCAGATGCTCGAGCAAAAACTCTGGCCGTAACCGGTCTCGGTGGCGACGACCCGGGGATCTTCGGGCACCACGTAATAGGAGTGGACGAAGTAAACAAAGCTGCCGTCGGGGATCCCCGCGTACAGCGGGGACGCACGGCGGATGGCGATTCGGTTCCACCCCATGTGCGGCACCTTGAGGGACTCGCCCCCGTCGCGCAGCCCCTCGGGGAAACGGACCACCCGGCCGGGGATGATCCCCAGCCCCTGGTGGCGACCGAACTCTTCGCTCTCGGTAAAGAGCAGCTGCAACCCGAGACAGATCCCGAGAAACGGCTTGCCGGCCGCGACGTGCTCCCTGATCGGCGCGACAAAACCGCCCGCCTCCAGATTATGCATGCAGTCGCGGAAAGCCCCGACTCCGGGGAGCACCAGCTTGTCGGCCCGGGCGGCCACTCCGGGATCGGCGGTCACCACCGCGTCGCAGCCGACCTGCTCGAAGGCCTTCTGCACGCTGCGCAGATTGCCCATGCCGTAGTCGATGATGACGATGCTGCTCACGCCAGCGCCCCCTTGGAGGAGAGCACCCCCTGCACCCGCGGCTCGAACTGGGTCGCTTCGTCCAGCGCCCGCGCCAGCGCCTTGAAGACCGCTTCGACGATGTGGTGCAGGTTGTCGCCGTATGCCAGGTTGACGTGGAGGTTGGCCCCTGAGTGGTTGCAGAAGGCGGTGAAGAACTCCTGCACCAGTTCCAGATCAAACGTGCCGAGCTGGGCCTTGGGGAGATCGACGTGCCAGACCAGGAACGGCCGTCCGGAAAAATCGAGGACCACCGACGCCAGCGCCTCGTGCATCGGCATGGTTCCGCGCCCGTAGCGGCGGATGCCGGCCTTGTCGCCGAGCGCCTGGCGGAACGCCTCGCCCAGGCAGATGCCGACGTCCTCCACGGTGTGGTGGGCATCGACCTCGAGATCGCCCTGCGCCTGGATGGTCAGGTCGAAAAAGCCGTGGCGGGCGATCTGGGTCAGCATGTGGTCGAAAAACGCCACCCCGGTGGCGATCTCGTGCTGGCCGCTGCCGTCCAGGGTCAGTTTGATCTGAATGCTGGTTTCCTTGGTACTGCGGTCGATCGATGCTGTGCGGGTCATCCCCGATCCTCCGAAGAGAAGTTCTCTCAACTTTCCGCCTTCAACCGGATACTCACCGACTTCGCGTGCGCGTCCAACCCTTCCGCCTCGGCAATCCGCACAATGGCCGGGCCCAGGCGCTGCAGCCCCTGGCGGCTGAAACTCACCAGGCTCGACTTCTTGACGAAGTCATCCAGCGCCAGCGGCGAGAAGAAGCGCGCCGTGCCGCCGGTCGGCAGGGTGTGGTTCGGCCCGGCCAGGTAGTCGCCGGCGGCCTCCGGGGTGTGATGCCCGAGAAAGACCGCGCCGGCGTGGCGGATCTGCGGCAGCAGGCCGAAAGGGTCGGCTACCGCCAGTTCCAGGTGCTCGGGGGCGAGCCGGTTGGAAAACGCGGCCGCCTCGGCAAGATCGCGGGCAACGATGATCGCCCCGTAGTGCCTGAGCGACTGGCGGGCGATCTCGGCCCGCTTGAGGTACCGCAGCTGCTCGGCCAGGGCGAGCTCCACCCGGCGGCCGAACGACTCGTCGGTGGTGATCAGGATCGACGAGGCCAGTTCGTCGTGCTCGGCCTGGGAGAGGAGGTCGGCGGCGATATGCGCCGGGTCGCCGCTGCCGTCGTTGATCACCAGGATCTCGCTCGGCCCGGCGATCATGTCGATGTCCACCTGGCCGAAGACCAGGCGCTTGGCCGTGGCCACATAGATATTGCCCGGGCCGGTGATCTTGTCGACCCGCGGGATGGTCGCCGTGCCGTAGGCCAGGGCCGCCACCGCCTGGGCACCGCCGACTTTGAAGATCCGGTCGACGCCGGCGATGCGCGCCGCGGCCAGGACATGCGGATTGGCCTCGCCGCCGGGCATCGGCACGGTCATGACCACCTCGCCGACCCCGGCCACCCTGGCCGGCACCGCGTTCATCAGCACCGACGACGGGTAGGCGGCCTTGCCGCCCGGGACGTAGATGCCGACCCGATCGAGCGGCCGCACCATCTGCCCGACCAGCACGTCGTTTTCGTCGGTGGAGAGCCAGGTCTCCTGCTTCTGCTTGGCATGAAAGGCGGCGATGCGCTCGGCGGCCAGTTTCAGGTCGGCCAAAGCCTGCGGCGCCACGGCGGCCATGGCCGCGTCGATTTCCGCTGCCGTCACCTCCATGGTCGCGGCGGTGAGCTGCAGCCGGTCGAAGCGGGCGGTGTAATCGCACACCGCCGCATCGCCGCGCGTACGCACCTCGGCAAGGATCGCCTTGACCGCGCTCTCGACCTCGGCGGAAACCTCATCGCCGCGCGCCACGATTTCGGCGAAGGCCCGGTGAAATTCGGGATCGTTGAATCGCAGAAAACGGATCATCGTCTGTTCCTCCTGCCGCACATTACGCGGAAATCCGCGGTGCGTCCTCGACTACCTGCTCCAGCCCGGCGATGATCGCGGCGATGCGCCGGTGCTTGGTCTTGAGACTGGCGCGGTTGACAATCAACCGGCTGGTCACCTCGCAGATCGTCTCCACCTCGACCAGCCCGTTCTCGCGCAGGGTGCCGCCGGTCGAAACCAGGTCGACGATCCGCTCGGCCAGGCCGACCAGCGGCGCCAGCTCGATCGAACCGTACAGCTTGATGACCTCGACCTGCACCCCCTTGGCGGCGAAATACCGCTCGGTGACGTTCGGATACTTGGTCGCCACGCGGATGTTCGACCAGCCGGCCGGGTCGTCGCCGTCGCGCAGCACCTTGGGCTCGGCAACCACCAGCCGGCAGTAGCCGAAACGCAGGTCGAGCGGCTCGTAGAGGTCGCAGTCGTGCTCGAGCAGGGTGTCCTTGCCGACCACGCCGAGATCGGCACAGCCGTGCTCGACATAGGTCGGCACGTCCTGGGCGCGCACCGCCATGAACCGGGTGCGGTCGACGGCGTTCTCGAACACCAGCTTGCGGCTCTCCCCGTCCATCTCCGGGCAGGTGATGCCGATCTTACCGAGGAGCGCCATCGAATCCTGCATGATGCGCCCTTTCGGCAGGGCGAAGGTAATCCAGTCGGACATAAAGCAGCCCCCTACATCGGCTCGTGCACCCGTTCGATGTCGGCGCCCAGCCCTTTGAGCTTCTCCTCGATCCGCTCGTAGCCGCGGTCGAGATGGTAGATGCGCGACACCTCGCTGGTGTTGTCGGCCGCCAGCCCGGCCAGCACCAGCGACGCGCTGGCCCGCAGGTCGGTCGCCATCACCGGCGCTCCGGAGAGCTGGCGCACCCCCTTGACCGTCGCCGTGCTCCCTTCGATGACGATGTCCGCCCCGAAGCGCAGCAGTTCGGCGACATGCATGAAGCGGTTCTCGAAGATGTTCTCGCTGATCACGCTGGCCCCATCGGCCAGGCACATCAGGGTCATGAACTGGGCCTGCATGTCGGTGGGGAACCCCGGATAAGGCCGGGTCTTGATGTTGACCGGCCGGATCCGCTCCGGGCCACGCACCTCCACGGCATTGTCGCGGCTGCACACCTCCACGCCGGCATCCTGCAGCTTGAAGGTCAGGGCATCAAGGTGCTCCAGGCGCATGTTGCGGATTCTGACGTCGCCGCCGGTGATTGCCGCGGCGATCATGAAGGTACCGGCCTCGATGCGGTCGGGCATGACCGTATGGTCCATCGGCGCCAGCTGTTCGACCCCGAGGATGCGGATGGTGTCGGTCCCGGCCCCCTCGATGCGCGCCCCCATGCGGTTGAGGACTTCGGCCAGCTCGGTGATCTCCGGCTCGCGGGCGGCGTTCTCGAGGATCGTCTCCCCCTTGGCCAGCGCCGCCGTCATCAGCAGGTGCTCGGTGCCGCCGACCGTGGAAAGGTCGAAGTAGATGCGCGCACCGCGCAGCTGTTTGCACTCGGCCTCGACGTAGCCGTGCGACAGGCGGATCTCGGCCCCCAGGGCGGCCAGCCCCTTGAGATGCTGATCGATCGGCCGGGCGCCGATGGCGCAGCCGCCGGGGAGCGACACCCGCGAGCGGCCGAAGCGCGCCAGCAGCGGCCCGAGCACCAGCACCGAAGCGCGCATGGTCTTGACCAGGTCGTAGGTCGCCTCGACCTGGTCGATGCCGCTCGCATCGACGCGCACCGTGCCGCTGCGCCCCTCGACGCCGGCCCCGAGGGTCTCCAGCAGGCGGATGGTGGTGTTGATGTCGCGCAGCGCCGGCACGTTGCGGATCTCGTGTACCCCCGGCGCCAGGACGGTGGCGAAAAAGATCGGCAGCGCGGCGTTTTTTGAACCGCTCACCGCCACCTCGCCCTTCAGCTTGCGTCCACCTCTGATGATCAGCTTGTCCAAGAGAAATAATCCTGTTGTTTGATGTTCTATCGGGATGACCTGGCGGTCGTCCGCGGGCACGGCAACATCGTGCAGCTACAGATGTCTGGCGCCGACCACCCGCTCGATACCGGCCAGGTCGCGGGCGGTAAAGATCTCCGCCAGACCGGCGGCGGCGAACAGCTCGCGGACGGCCGCGGCCTGATCGATCCCCACCTCGACCAGCAGCCAGCCGCCCGGCGTCAGCAGGCGCCCGGCCTGCCGGGCCAGCGCCCGGTAGGCATCCAGGCCGTCGACGCCGCCGGCGAGGGCGAGACGCGGCTCGAAGTCGCGCACCTCGGGCATCAGGCCGGCCAAATCTGCCACCGGGATATAGGGCGGGTTGGCGACCACCAGCTCGTAGGGACCGCCCGGCAGGGCGGCCAGGTCGGCCTCCGCAAAGTCGATGCGTTCCGCCACGCCGTTGGTGCGGGCGTTTTCCGCGGCCACCGCCAGGGCCGCCGGCGACAGGTCGACCGCCGTTACCCGCCACGCCGGCCGTTCGTGCGCCAGGGCGATGGCCAGGGCACCGCTGCCGGTCCCGACGTCGAGTACCCGCGCCGGCCCGGACGGGCGCTTGAGCGCCTCCTCGACCAGCAGTTCGGTGTCCGGCCGGGGGATCAGCACCGCCGGCGTCACCTTCAGCGGCAGCGACCAGAACTCGGTCCGGGCGAGAATGTAAGCAAGCGGCTCCCGCCCGGCGCGGCGGCGCACCCGCTCGCGAAAGGCGCCGAGCTCATCGGCCTGCAGCGGCCGCTCGAAATTCAGGTACAGACCGACCCGGTCCAGCTGCAACAGGTCGGCCAGCAGCAGTTCGGCATCGAGCCGCGGGCTGTCGACACCCCGCCCGGCAAAGTACTCGGCGGTCCAGCGCAGCAGCTTCAGGACCGTCCAGCTTTCCGCCAAGCTACGCCTCCTGCCCGGCCAGAAGTTCGGCCTGGGACTGGGTCGCCAGCGCCTCGACGATCTCGTCGAGATCCCCTTCCATGATCGCTTCCAGCCGGTAGAGGGTCAGGTTGATGCGGTGGTCGGTGCAGCGCCCCTGCGGGAAGTTGTAGGTGCGGATCCGCTCCGAGCGGTCGCCGCTCCCCACCTGGCTCTTGCGGTCCGCCGCCATCTTCGCGTCCTGCTCGGCACGCATGGCGTCGAGCAGCCGGGCCTGCAGCACCTTCATCGCCTTGGCGCGGTTCTTGTGCTGCGACTTCTCATCCTGGCAGGAAACCACCACCCCCGTCGGGATATGGGTGATGCGCACCGCCGATTCGGTCTTGTTGACGTGCTGACCGCCGGCGCCGGAGGCGCGGAACACGTCGACCCGCAACTCCGTGGGGTCGATCTGGATCTCCACGTCCTCGGCCTCGGGAAGAACCGCCACGGTGCAGGCCGAGGTGTGAATCCTCCCCTGCGCCTCGGTCTCCGGCACGCGCTGGACCCGGTGGGTGCCGCTCTCGAACTTGAAGCGCGAGTAGACCCCCTGGCCGCTGATCAGGGCGATGACCTCCTTGAAGCCGCCCATCTCCGAATCCGCCGCCGAAAGGAGCTCGACCCGCCACCCCTGCCGCTCGGCATAGCGCGTATACATGCGGAACAGGTCGCCGGCAAACAGGGCCGCCTCGTTGCCGCCGGTGCCGGCGCGAATCTCGAGGATGACGTTCTTGCCGTCGTTCGGATCCTTCGGCAGCAGGAGAAATTTCAGCTGCTGCTCGAGATCCGCCTCCTCGGCCTCCAGTTCGAGCAGCTCGGCGCGCGCCATTTCGCGCACTTCCTGGTCCGGATCCTTGAGCAGGTCCCGACTGCCGGCCGCATCCTCGCGGACCTTGCGCAGCTGTTCGTAGACCTCGACGATCCCGCTCAGATCCGAATGCTCCTTGGACAGGGCGCGGAACTTCGCCTGGTCCGCCAGGGTCCTGGGGTCGGAAAGGAGGCCTTCCACTTCGCGGAAACGATCGGCGACTTCTTCAAGCTTGTGCAGCATCGACATGTGGTCTTCCAGTGAGGGAGCGAACCGGGCGTTCGCTCCGGGGCATCACGCGGGTTGCCCTGCGTCCAGATCCCGATATTCCTTGCGGACGTCCGCCGCCGCCCCGCAGGTCATCGTCCCTTCCGGGCAGGCGCCGCGCAGGCAGCCGGGACCGGCGTCGGCAAAGAGCAGCGGGGCCGCCCGCCGTGCCAGGCGCAGCATCTCTTTCGCCATGGCGCGGATCTCCCACTGGGCCCGGCGACAGCAGCGCAACGCGAAGAAGTGGTGCAGTTCGCGCGCATTCATGGTCAGAACCAGCTTGGTGGCCGCCGCATTGGGGAGGACGAAACGGGCGTCCTCGGCCGGCACGCCGGCGGCCAGCAGTTCGCGGTAGAGCACATGGGTTGCCGCCAGGTGGGCCCGGAAACGTGCCGCCAGTTCGTCCCGACCGGCGATGCTCTCCGGGATCACCGCTTCGAAAGGGGCCTCATGGGAGACGTAGCGCTGGCTCTGCTGCGAGTAGGAGGCGATGCGGTGGCGCACCAACTGGTGCGAGCAGGCCCGGCTGATCCCTTCGATGCCGAAGGTGAAGCTGGCATGCTCGAGCACCGACAGGTGCCCCATGTCGACAATCTTGCGCAGCAGCTTGGGCGCCTGCTCCGGCGCGCGCTCCAGCAACTGGCCGATGCTCGCATCGGAATAGCAGAGACGGGCAGCAGCAGCCGCCACCTGTTCCGGATCAGGGGTATGGGTCAGGAGTTGGACACGCATGGCCCTTCGCAATCAAGGCTGGGCCGCGTCGTCCGGGAACCGGGCCGAGTCCCGGAACGGGACGCGGAAGGGGGATCGCGGCGCAGCCGCCGCAAAACGAGAGACGGCCCCGCAGGGCCGTCCCCGGAACCTGAGAAGCTTACTGCTTCTGCTCGTACTTCTTGCGGAACCGCTCGATGCGCCCGGCCGTGTCGATGAGCTTCTGCTTGCCGGTGAAGAACGGGTGGCAGTTCGAACAGATCTCGGTGACGATCTCGTCCTTCTTGGTGGACCGGGTCTCGAAGGTGTTGCCACAGTGGCACTTCACCGTGATCGGGTTGTATTTCGGGTGGATGCCCTCTTTCATGACTTGCGCTCCTCGGGCGGCCTGGCTTGGTACAGGCCTGTTTGAATGCGGCGGCTCGGCGCCAAAGGTATTAGTAATTAGCACTTGCGGCGGGGAAATGCAAGCCCCGACGCACTACTGGTTCATCGAATTGAAGAAATCCTGGTTGCTCTTGGTTTCGCCCAGCTTGTCGAGAAGGAATTCCATGCTGTCGACGACGTTCATGGTGCTGAGCACCTTGCGCAGCAGCCAGACGCGCTGCAGGCTGGTCTGGTCGATGAGCAGTTCCTCGCGGCGGGTTCCCGACTTGTTGATGTCGATGGCCGGGAAGGTGCGCTTGTCGACCAGGCGCCGGTCGAGGACCAGCTCCATGTTGCCGGTCCCCTTGAACTCCTCGAAGATCACCTCGTCCATCTTGCTGCCGGTATCGATCAGGGCCGTGGCGATGATGGTCAGCGACCCCCCCTCCTCGATGTTGCGGGCCGCACCGAAGAACCGCTTCGGCTTGTGCAGGGCGTTGGAGTCGACCCCGCCGGAGAGAATCTTGCCCGAAGGGGGCACCACCGTGTTGTAGGCCCGGGCCAGACGGGTGATCGAGTCGAGCAGAATGACTACGTCGCGCTTATGCTCGACCAGGCGTTTGGCCTTTTCGATGACCATCTCGGCGACCTGCACGTGACGGGTGGCCGGTTCGTCGAAGGTCGAGGAGATGACCTCGCCCCTGACCGAACGCTGCATGTCGGTCACCTCTTCCGGGCGTTCGTCGATCAGCAGGACGATCAGGTAGACTTCGGGGTGGTTGGTGGTGATCGAGTTGGCGATGTTCTGCAGCAACATGGTCTTGCCGGTCCGCGGCGGGGCGACGATCAGGGCGCGCTGCCCCTTGCCGACCGGCGTGGCGATGTCGACCACGCGCATCGACAGGTTGTCGTGGGTGGTCTCCAGCACCAGGCGCTCATCCGGGTAGAGCGGGGTAAGGTTGTCGAACAGGGTCTTCTCGCGGGCCACCGCCGGATCCTCGAAGTTGACCTCGGAGACCTTGAGCAGCGCGAAGTAGCGCTCCCCTTCCTTGGGCGGGCGGATCTGCCCGGACACGGTGTCGCCGGTGCGCAGGTTGAACCGGCGGATCTGGGAAGGGGAGACGTAGATGTCGTCAGGACCCGGCAGGTAGTTGGCATCGGGGGCCCGCAGGAAACCGAAGCCGTCCGGGAGAATCTCCAGAACCCCTTCGCCGAAGATGGCGCCGTTCTTTTCCGAGGTCGCATTGAGGACGGCGAAGATCAGATCCTGCTTGCGCATTCCGGCCGCGCCTTCGACGCCAAGATCCTTGGCGATCGCGTTCAGTTCGGTGATCTTCTTCTCTTTCAGTTCCTTCAGGTTCATCGTCTCTCCTGGCGGGGGGCGGGTCCGCGGATGGTCTTGCCGGCATCGGCAGGGGAACGCCGCAACGTTCGACCGGTCGGGCCGAAACAGGGGGCGGGCTGTAATCGATCAAGTTGTTTTATCGGCGGATCGGTCGTTGCGGGCTTACCGCTGCTTGAGTTTGTCTTTAAAAAACGTCAACGGCATCAAGAACGTGATGTGATTGGTATCCGGGGTCGGCGTATCGAAAGGAAATCGGATTTGCTCGAAGTCTGGGTCGGGGAAGGCTGCAAACCTGTTTTCGCACTTTTTACCGTCATTTCCCGGCGCTGTCAACGACTATTTGCGTTTTTTTCGGGATCCGGGCGGCGTCAAAAAATGCGCCCCCCCAGGCCAGCAACTCCGCAGAAGGGGCCGCCCGCAGCTCTCCGGGGAGCTCCTGGCCGAGCCACTCCAGGGCGCGCCGCACCAGATCCCCGCCGTGCCGCAGCGGATCGTCCCCCTCACCGTGGCGCTTGCTGATTTTACTGCCGTCGGCATGCAGCGCCAGCGGCAGGTGCCAGTAAGCGGGAACCGGCAGACCGAGGCTTTCCAGCAAAAAGATCTGGCGCGGGGTCGAACCGAGGAGGTCCGCGCCGCGCACCACCTGGTCCACGCCGCTGGCGGCATCGTCGACCACCACCGCCAGCTGGTAGGCGAACACGCCATCGGCACGGCGCAGGACAAAATCACCGACGGCGCTGGCCAGATTCTGACCGCAGCGGCCGAACACGCCGTCATCGAATTCCACCACCCGGTCCGGCACCCGGATGCGGACGGCCCGCGGCAACCGCCCTGCGGGCAGCCCGCTGCGACAGGTCCCCGGGTAAACCGGCCCTTCCTCGCCGGGATGTGGGGCGCTGGCGAGGATCTCCCTGCGGGAGCAGGCACAGTCGTAGAGAAGCCCCCGGTCACGCAGGCGCCCGAGGGCCTCATGGTAGGCCTCGTGCCGCAGACTCTGGCGGAGGACATCACCATCCCAGCACAGTCCGAGCGTCTCGAGGGTACGCAGGATATCGTCCGCGGCGCCGGGAACCTCGCGCGGCGCATCGAGATCCTCGATGCGCACCAGCCAGCGCCCCCCCGTGCGCCGCGCCAGGCAATAGCTGCCGACAGCAGCGATCAGCGACCCGAAGTGCAGGGGTCCGGTCGGACTCGGCGCAAAGCGCCCGGTCGGCGCGCATCTTCCCGGAACGGCCATGTTTGTCCAGCCTCTGATTCAATATCCAACAAGAGCTTCACATGAAGAACCTCGGGCTCCCTCCCGGGCCAGCCAGCGGCACGGTAAGGGTGAAGCGCAACCTGCCGTCCTGTCAAGCCGCGCCGAACCGGCCGGAACCGCGATATTCCCTTGACAAAAGATCGGGAAAACACTATTTGAAACCCAACAGGTTACTCGACAAGCGCCCCGGAGAATGCTGCCGTGATCATTACCCGCGCCACGGAATATGCCATCCGCGCCGTCCTGTACATGGCCAATCAGCCGCAGGGGGAGATCGTCTTCAAGAAGGACATCTGCCGCGCCCAGGACATCACCCCGGCCTTTTTGACCAAGATTCTCCAGCCCTTGATCAAGGAAGGGATCGTCGGATCGCAGCGCGGCGTCGGCGGCGGCTTTTATCTGGCCAAACCGGCCGCGGAGATCACCCTGTTCGACATCGTCAAGACCCAGGAAGGGCCGCTCTACCTCAACCAGTGCCTGATCAAGGACGGAGCCTGCGGGCGGGAGTTCTTCTGCCCCGTGCACGGCGCCTGGAAGGAAATTCGCGCCGAGTTCATGGCCACCCTCTCCCGCTATGACTTCGCCAGCCTGGCGGCCCGGCAGAAGGAATTGCCCCTCATCTCCCCCGCGCCGAAAAAACCCCGCAGAAAAAAGGCGACGACCTGACGCCCCCGCAAAAAAACACCCTGGAGACCAGGAGGGCAAGTCGTCCAGGGTGAAGCAGGAAGCCGCGTCCGGCCTCCCGTGAAGTTTTCTCTTTCAAAACGATTATAGCAGAGTTCCGGATTTTTTCAAAAACCCGCGAAAGATCATGCCGCTACCGGCACTAATCCCCTTGTTTTTTTCCGAAAAATCCGCATAATGGGCGCCGTCTGAGAATTTTCTCACACAGAGTCCGCTTCTTTATTCATTCTTTGCAATCGACCGATTTCGCCGCATCTCTGCCCCATCGAGATGCAGAACAGGAGATTCCGCGTGCCCGTCCGTCTACTTTTTCTTGCCGCCGCCATCGGCACGGTTGCCTTCATGGCGGCCTGCAGCGATCTCGCCAGTTTGCGCGCCAGCCGTCCGATCGCCCCGATCCAGGACTACGAAACCTTCCTGGTGGGGAACCTTGAAGCCGACTACGTCGGCGACGAGAATTGCCTGAAAAGCTGTCATACCCACGACAGGATCGCCAGAGACTTCAAACTTTCGGTCCACGGCGACCAGATTTCCTCGGAAACCGGCCTGCCGCTGGTCAACTGCGAATCCTGCCATGGTCCGGGGAGCCTGGCGATCGCCAATGCCGGAACCAACAAGGTCTGTGACTTCAAGACACTCCTGCCGCTTGACGAATTCCCGGCCCAGGCCCAGGCGATGCTCTGCCTCAAATGCCATTCGGCGGCATCCACGCCGAACCTGGCCAACTGGAACGGCAGCGTCCATGCCATGAACGACGTCAGCTGCTTCTCCTGCCACAAGCTGCACCAGGGACCGCAACAGAAGGTCGACCGCCATGAGCAGCAGGAAATGTGCGAAGGGTGCCACCAGAAGATCAAGATGGAATTTGCACAGTTCTCCCATCACCCGGTACCGGAGCACAAGATCGCCTGCACCGACTGCCACGATCCGCACAACTCCAACAATCCGTTCAACCTCAAGGGCGTCACGACCAAGGCCGTCTGCACCCGATGCCACATGGAGTACCAGGGGCCGTTTGTTTACGAGCATGCCGACGTCACCGAAGATTGCGGCAACTGCCACAACCCGCACGGTTCGCCCAACGACAACCTGCTGGACGTGGCCCAGCCGTTCCTCTGCCTGCAATGCCACGCCGGCCACCACGGTTCCCGGTCGCCGCAGGGCACCCTCAACAACACGCCGATGAAGCAGGCCTTCTTCACCCGCTGCACGGACTGCCACTCCGCAATCCACGGCACCGACACCCCGAGCGTCCACGGCCGCGGCACTTTCATTGCGCGTTAGGAACCGGTCCCTAGAATTTATCTATTGGAGCCAGGAGGCGACAGTGAGCAAACATAAACGATTGATTATGGCGGCGTGCGCATTGCTCTTGTCCGCCATTGCCGGGAACACCGCAATGGCGGACATCTCCGACGTCGAGTCCACCGACAGGATTGCGAGCGAGGCCTCGGTTGCAGCCGGGTATCGCGGCACCAGTGTCCATGGCTCCCCCGGACGCGCCAGGGAATACGACAGCCTGAAATCCAGCCCGGTCTTCAGCGGGCACCTGTTTACCGACACAGCCCCGTTTCATCTTGGTTTGGGGTTGGACTTCCGCGACGAGGACGATTTCTCGGCGGAAGCACACCTGGATACCAAGGGGTTGCTGCGCCTGGATTTTCGCAAGGATCGGTTCTTTCACAACCTCGACCACCTTCCCTACAGCGAAGCCGACGGCGGACGGCCCGATGCCTTCTATCCCGACGCTCCGACCGCACCGCTGGTTCCCCCTCCGGCAACGATCGGACCGAACCGGCGCGTCACGTATTACGATGACGACCGTGGTGACGCGTACGGTCTGCGCCTCGACATGTCCGAAGCGAAGCTGAAGGTCAAGTGTCCCGACTATCCGGCCCACTTCAACCTGACCTACTGGCGCTATGAAAAAACCGGCGAGAAGCAGCAGCGCTTCCTGGGGGAGAACTGCACGACCGCCTGCCACCTGCAGAGCAGGGGGCGGAAGATCGACCGTGTGACCGAAGAAGTCAAGGCCGGCCTCGATGCCCACGCCGGCTACATCGACATGGCCATCGAGGCGCTTTATCGCGTCTTCCACGATCACGAAGCGCCCCTCAAGGATTACTTCGGCGCCCATACCCGCGGCCGCACGGCCGGCAAATACGCCCACGACGAAGATCCGGAAAGCCGGGTGAAGGAAGTGACCATCCGCCTCAACACCTCGCCTGCCGGCGGCCTGGTCGGAAACACCAGCCTCACCATCGGCTCCAGGGACAATCGTTCCGACACGGCCTACGTGACCCCGACCGAGGCAGAGGTCGACTACACGAAAGCGACGGCCGATGTCACCTACACCCCCGGCGAGAACTGGACCATCAACCTGCGCTACCGCCTGTTCGACATGACCAGCAGCAACACCGATGTCATTTACGATACCAATCACGCCACCAGGGATGTTAATCTGGAAGTGCGGGATGCCCTCGACCTGACCCGGTCTTGGTATGAGGCAATCGTCAATTTCCGCCCCACCAAGCGTTTCACCGTGAAAGGTGAATTCCGCCGCGAAGAAGTCGAGCGCCGGGAGACCGGTGAACCGACCCAGCATTCGACACCCGGGGCCCTGACGGCCCCCATTGTGATCAATCCGAAGTGGGAGTTGCCGGAGAAGGAAGAGATCACCCGGGTCAAGCTCGGCTTCAACGGCCGCTTCCTGGACAAATCGGCCCTCAAGCTCAATGGCTGGGTGGCCTGGCAGGAAAACGACAAGCCCGCCTACGGCACGTCGGCGGAGGAGCGCCAGGAGGCGTTCTTCTCGATGACCTACGCGCCGTCCGCGATCTGGGGCATTACCGCGACGGCCAATCTCGTCGACGAGCGGAATCATGATCATGAAGCCGAGCAGTTCGACCGGGCCTTTGCGCCGAACCGCCCCGTCGCCTTCGATCTCGACCGCGAGCAGGAGCAGCAGAAATTCGGCGTCGGCTCCTGGCTGAAACCGGCGGAGACCCTGATGCTGGACGCCAACTACGGCTATCTGAGCACCGAGATCACCCAGGACCTGCTGTTCGGCGCAGAACCGCACTCGACCAACGACTGGCGCGACTACACCATCGAGAACGAGAGCGTCGATTACAGCCAGAAGGTCCACACCCTTTCGGCCGGTGCGACCTGGCAGCCGCTCAAGCAGCTGAACTGCCGGCTGGAGGGGTACCATATCCGCTCCAAGGCCAGCTACGATCCGGATTTCGGCACGGAGACCTTTGAATATCTGGTCGGCGCGGAAATACTGCGCAGCAAGGCCTCCAGCAGCGATCTCCATGAGATCAGTGAGGTCGACATCCGCCAGAACGGTATCAAGGGGCGGGTCGATTGGCAGTTCGACGACAAGTGGTCGTGCGGATTCGAGGCGGCTTTCGACGATTACGACGACATGGGGAGCAACGTGTTCGACGGTTCGGTCCAAAGCTACATGGCCAGCATTTCCCGTAGCTGGTGATGGTCATGATGACGTTGTTTCCCGAGAGTCGCGCCGTTCTCTCCCGACTGGGTCGCGCCTTGCTGGCGGCGCTGTGTGCGATGCTGCTGTCGCCCCTGCCGGCACTGGCCGAACCGATCCTGGCCGCCATCGTCCCCGCCGAGCTCCCCCGCTACAAGGAGGCACACCGGGCTCTCTCCCAGATCCTCGAGACCGGCGGGTTCGGCGCCGGCAAGCTCAAGGTGATGGTGCAGTCTCCGAATGCCGACAAGATGTCGCTGATCAACAGCCTGCGGCGCGCCAGTTCCGCCGGGGCCGCCGTCATCGTTGTCTTCGGCAGCCGCGCGGCACAGGTCATCCCGGGCGAACAGCTGAATGCGCCGGTCGTGTTTGCCGACGTTTATGATCCGGTTGCCCTGGGCGTGGTCAAAAGTCTCACCACCACGGGCGCCGAGGTCACCGGCGCCAGCAGCAAGACGGACCTGGGCACCCTGACCGGGCACATGCTCAAGATTACCGGCGCCAAGACGATCGGCGTGCTCTACACCAAGGACGAAGGGGCCGCCGAACAACAGATTGCCGAGTTGAAAGCCGTCGGCGGAATTACCGTCAAGACCGAGAACGTCAGGAATCCCGGAGAAGCCGTCGCCGCCGCCGAGAAGCTCGCCGGGCAGTGCGACGCGCTCTATCTGGCGGAAAGCATCGCCGTCATGCAGCAAGGCGCAGCCATCGTCAAGGCGGCCCTTGACCAGAAGCGCCCGGTCTTTTCGCAAATCCCCGACCTGGTCAAGGCGGGGGCGCTGCTCGGTCTGGAGGCCGACCCCGACGAGCAGGGAAAACTGGTTGGCGTCCATGCCCTGCAGATCCTGCAGGGCCAGAAGGCCCACTCCCTGCCGGTCCGCTCCGCGAAAAAGATCACGCTGCTGATCAACCAGGCGACTGCAGGCCAGCTGGGGCTGGCCATTCCGCCCGACGTCATGGCCGCCGGGCAGGCCGTCAAGTAAGGTTTCGGAGAGGCATACCAAAATGCTCAGCAAGCTCGACCTGCGCTGGAAAACCCTGATCGTCATGCTGCTGGTGGCCGTTCTGCCGCTGGTGGTAAGCATGATGATCCTGTCCGGCTTCACCCAGAAGCAACTGCGTGCCAGCCTCCTGCAGGTCGCGGAAAAGTCGAAGAACTTCGTCGACCTGAACACCGCCGGCACCCAGCGGGAAATGGTCAACACGGTGACCGTGCTGAGCACCACCACCGACCTGATCAACGCCGTCTACTTCACGACCCTCACCCAGGATCCGGCCCAGCTTGAAGAGTATCTGGAGACGGCTCGCGGGCAGTACAAGTACACGGCCATCGAGATTCTCGACGCCCAGGGGAAGTCGATGGCTGCAGCCCAGGGGAAAGACGCCGGGCTGGCCAAGGCCGGCGCGGCCGATGCCGCCCTGACCAAGCTGATGCAGGCGGAGGCGCGCGGGGGGATGCTCCCCTACCGCGGCAAGATGGGCAACCTGGCGGTGGCACCGGTCCGTTTCCAGGACCAGGTGATCGGCTACCTGGTCGCCATCAACCTGCTTGACGACAATTACGCCAAGCAGCTCCGCGACCTGAGCGGCGTCGAAGTGGCGTTCCTCGGCCCGGCAGGGGTCGTGGGGGCATCCCATCCCGACCTGCGCAAAATCGACACCGATCGCGACTTCGAAGGCGCCGGCGAAACCATCTACCTCGGCGGGATCCGCTTCTTCCCGGTTGCCCGCCCCCTGGGGAACAGCGGCTACCGGCTGCTGATCGCCATGGACCTGTCGATCGAGAGTTCGGCACTAAGCTCCCTGCGCACGGTCATGGCGGGGCTGACCATCGGCGCGATCGCGGTGGCTCTCGTCGTCGCCCTCCTGTTCTCGCGCACCCTCACCAGACCGCTCCAGGAGATGGTCGCCAACCTGCGCGAGATCGCCCAGGGGGAAGCCGACCTCAGCCACACCCTGGAAGTGCGCAGCCAGGACGAGCTCGGGGAACTGGCCGGCAATTTCAACGCCTTCGTCGGGCGGCTGCGCGAGATGGTCGAACGGATTCGCGCGGCGGCCGCCGACACCTTCACCGCCACCGAACAGATTCGCAAGGCGTCCCAGGAGGTCAGCGCCGGCACGGTTCGCCAGGCGGCCTCGCTGGAGGATTCCTTCCAGGCGATCCAGGGGATCGACGAGTCGGCGATCGACGTCGCCAACGGCATCAGCTCCCTGCTCGACGCCGTCGAAATCAGCTCTTCCGCCACCCTCGAACTCGGTGCCACCATCGAGGAGATCGTTTCCCAGGCCGAGCGCCTGTTCGTCACCATCGAGCAGGTCTCCAGCTCCATCGCGCAAATGTCGGTCTCCAGCCAGGAGGTGGCCGACAACATCGAAAACCTCTCTTCCTCGACCGAGGTCACGGCCTCGTCGATCACCGAGATGGATGCCTCGATCAAGGAGGTCGAGGAGATCGCCCTGCAGACCAGCCAGCTCTCGGAGCAGGCCAATCTCGATGCCGAGAAAGGGAAGGCGACGGTTGCGGAAACGATCGCCGGCATCCAGGCCATCCAGGCGACGGTCGAGGAAGCCAGCCGGGCGATCGAGGATCTTGGCCGGCAGTCGCGCGAAATCGGCTCGATCCTGACCGTCATCGACGAGGTGGCCGACCAGACCCGGCTCCTCTCCCTCAATGCTTCGATCATCGCCGCCCAGGCCGGCGAGCATGGCAAGGGGTTCGCCGTGGTCGCCGACGAGATCCGCGAACTGGCCGAGCGCACGGCGGTTTCGACCCAGGAGATCGCCGCGATCATCAACCGCCTCCAGGAGGGGACCGGCAGCGCCGTCAAGGCCATGCAGGCCGGCAGTCGGCGGGTCAACGAGGAGGCCGAACGCTCCAAAGTCGCCGAGCAGGCCCTGGAGAAGATCACCGCCAGCGCCCTCAAATCGGCCCAGCAGGTCAAGGGGATCGTGCGCGCCACCCAGGAGCAGGCCCGCGGCAGCAGGCAGATCACCGAGGCGGTCAACCAGGTGTCGTCGATGCTCCAGCAGATCTCCCATTCGGTCAAACAGCAGTCGAGCGGCATCCGGCAGCTGGCCCAGGCGGCCGAGTCGATGCGCGACATCGCATCGCAGGTCAAGCTAAGCACCGGCGAACAGGCCAAGGGGAGCCATCAGATCAACGCCAACATGGAGCGGATCCGCGCCATGATGCAGCAGATCGACCATGCGTCCAAGGAGCAGTCGGAGCGCAGCAAACAGGTGGTCGAGGCCGTTTCCGAGATCCGGCGCGTGGCGGAAAGCAACGCCAGCCGCACCGCCGAACTCGACCAGGTGGTGGAAAAGCTCGCCGCCCAGGCAACGGTCATGGACCGGGAAATCGGCTCGTTCCGTTCCTGAACCCTTCAGAGTCCGATCCGACGGCGCCTTTGCAAAGAGGCGCCGTTTTTATTGCCGACCATTCTCCACCATTTCACAGTAGTTAATTTCAAATTTTTACTTGACTTGTCAACTAAACTATGGTCTATTGGCTCCACGCTGTGATTCACGCACCCCCTTCACGGAGGCAACCATGGCCACGATCTACACCGACAATTCCCTGTCTATCGGCCGGACCCCCCTGGTCCGCCTGAACCGCGTCACTCCCGGCGCCGCCACCGTCCTCGGCAAGATCGAGGGACGCAATCCGGCCTACTCGGTCAAGTGCCGCATCGGTGCCGCCATGATCTGGGACGCCGAGAAGAAGGGGCTGCTCGGGCCCGGCAAGGAGATCGTCGAGCCGACCAGCGGCAATACCGGCATCGCCCTCGCCTTCGTGGCCGCCGCCCGCGGCATCCCGATCACCCTGACGATGCCCGAGACCATGAGCCTCGAGCGCCGCAAGGTTCTCAAGGCCTTCGGCGCCAATCTGGTGCTGACCCCGGGCGCCAAGGGGATGAGCGGCGCCGTAGCCGAGGCCGAACAGCTGGCCGCTGCCGATCCGGGCCGCTACGTCCTGTTGCACCAGTTCAAGAATCCGGCCAACCCGGCCATTCACGAGCAGACCACCGGCCCGGAAATCTGGGAAGACACCAACGGTCAGATCGACGTGCTGATCTCCGGGGTCGGCACTGGCGGAACCATTTCCGGCATCTCCCGCTATCTCAAGAAGACCCGCGGCAAGCAGATTCTGTCGGTGGCCGTGGAGCCTGCCGACTCGCCCGTGATCAGCCAGCGCCTGGCGGGGCAGACGCTGCAGCCGGGGCCGCACAAGATCCAGGGCATCGGCGCCGGCTTCATTCCGGAGACGCTCGACTTGTCCGTTGTCGACCGGGTTGAGCAGGTCACCAACGACGAAGCCATCGAATATGCCCGCCGCTTGGCCAGAGAAGAAGGACTGCTTTCCGGCATCTCCTGCGGTGCGGCCGTCGCCGTCGCCGCCCGGCTGGCGGCACAGCCCGAATTCGCGGGGAAAACCATCGTCGTCATCCTCCCCGACTCCGGCGAACGCTACCTGAGCAGCGTCCTTTTCGAAGGCATTGTTTAGTCAGACGATATTTGCTTGACAAGACAGACTTTATCGGCTTACTAAAGAATGGTAGCACGACTCCCCGCGAAGATTGCGGGAAGTACATCATAGCCTTTTCATCAAGAGTGGCTGAGGGACAGGCCCTTTGACGCCACAGCAACCGATCCGCCCTTGCCTTTGCCGGCAACGGCGGGTGTCAGGTGCTAATTCCTGCCCGCCGGGCCCGCAAGGGTGTACAGGCGGGAAAGATGAGAACGGCGCTTTGCAGACGGCAGCGGTTTAATCTCCGTCCCCGAAGCCCCTTCTCATCCCCACGCGAGAAGGGGCTTTTCTTCTTCCGCCAACCTCACAAGGGGACGCCCATGACCTGTCGCAACGAAAATCTGACCCTGGAGAGCCGCCTGGTCCAGACTGGCGTCGGCCGCGACGAACGCACCGGCGGGATCAGCTTTCCGATCTATCCCAGCGCCACCTACCGCCATCCCGGCGTCGGCGAGAGCACCGGCTACGACTACACCCGTTCGGGCAATCCGACCAGGCAGTTGCTCGAGGAGAGCCTCGCCCGCCTCGAAGGCGGGGCGCGCGGCCTGGCCTTCGCCTCGGGGATGGCGGCGCTGACCACCCTTTTCCTGCACTTTTCCTCCGGCGACCACGTCGTGGTGTCGCAGGACCTTTACGGCGGCACCTACCGGATTCTCGACCAGGTATTCGCCAAGTTCGGGCTGAGAGTCAGCTATGTCGATACCAGCGACACCACCGCGGTGGCTGCGGCGATTCGCCCCGAGAGCAAGGCGCTGCTCGTCGAGACCCCGGGCAATCCGCTGCTCGGCGTTGCCGACCTGGCGGCACTCGGCGCCTTGTGCCGGGAACGCGGTCTGCTCTTCGTCGTCGACAACACGTTCCTCACCCCGGTACTGCAGCGCCCCTTCGAATTCGGCGCCGACATCACCGTCTATTCGGCCACCAAATACTTCGGCGGCCACAACGATCTGTGTGCCGGCGCGCTGGTTGCCCGCACCCCGGAACTCGGCGACCGCCTTTATTTTCTGCAGAACTCGACCGGCGGGATTCTGCCGCCGCAGGACTGCTGGCTGCTGCTGCGCAGCCTCAAGACCCTGGCGTTGCGCCTGGAGCGCCACTGCGCCAACGCCCTGGCCGTGGCACGCTGGCTGGAGCAGCAGCCGAAGGTTACCGCCGTCTACTACCCGGGATTGGAACGGCACCCCGGCCATGCGCTGTCGAAACGCCAGTCAGCCGGGTTTGGCGGTATGCTCTCCTTCCGGGTCGATACCCCGGCAACGGCCCGGCAGGTCCTGAAGAGGCTGCAGCTGATCTCCTTCGCCGAAAGTCTCGGCGGCGTCGAATCCCTGATGACACTGCCGGCCGTGCAGACCCATGCCGACGTTCCCGAAGCCGAGCGGCGGCGGCTCGGCATCTGCGAAAGCCTGCTGCGGCTCTCGGTGGGAATCGAAAGCGCCTGTGATATCATTGCCGATCTGGACCAGGCTTTGAATCAGTGCTGAGTGCAAGCGATGAGTAACTTCAACAACAGCACTCGCGCCGATTGGGCAACTCATCGCTCAGAACTAAATAGACAAGGGCTCCCATTTCATGACTGACAAGAACCTGCGCCCCGCGACGCTGCTCGTTCACCAGAAAACCGACCGTGACCCGCACACCGGGGCGTCGACCGTGCCGATCTACCAGGCATCGACCTACCACCATGCCGAAGGGAAAGCCGGCGAATACGACTACGCCCGCAGCGGCAATCCGAGCCGGCAGCAGGTCGAAGATGCCATCGCTCTCCTGGAAGGGGGGGTACGCGGCTTTGCCTATGCGTCGGGGATGGCCGCCATCGGCAGCGCTCTTGCCCTGCTGAAAAGCGGCGACCACCTGATCGCCCCCGAGGACCTCTACGGCGGCTCCTGGCGCTACCTCAACACGGTCCTGCCGCAACAGGGGATCACGGCGAGTTTCGTCGACACGACCGATCTCGACAAGGTGGCCGCCGCCATCACCCCCGACACCCGGGCCATCTTCCTGGAAACGCCGTCCAATCCGCTGTTCAAGATCACCGACCTGCGCGGCGTCGCGGCCCTCGCCAGGGAGCGGCGGCTGCTGACCTTCCTCGACAACACCTTCATGACGCCGCTGCTGCAGCGCCCGCTCGATCTCGGCATCGACGTGGTCATCCACAGCGCGACCAAGTTCCTCGGCGGCCACTCCGACCTGCTTGCCGGCCTGGTGACCACCGCCGACCCGGAGCTGGCCAAGCGTCTGAAGCACTTCCAGAACGCCTTCGGCGCGGTCCTTGCCCCCTTCGACAGCTTTCTGCTGAACCGCGGCATCAAAACCCTCAAACTGCGCCTCGACGCTGCCCAGGCCAACGCGGCGACCCTGGCCGCACGCCTGGCGGAGCACCCTGCCATCGACCGCGTCTACTACCCCGGGCTTGCCGACTTTCCCGGACGGGCTTTGCATGAACGGCAGGCCACCGGCCCGGGCGCGGTCCTCTCCTTCGAACTGAAGGAAACCACCGGGGTGCGCCGGCTGCTCGAGCGCGTCCGTCTGCCGATCATTGCCCCGAGCCTCGGCGGGGTGGAGACGATTCTGACCCACTGCTGGAGCATGTCGCACGCCGCCATCCCCGCGGCGACCAAGCAGGAGCTGGGGATCCGCGAGACGCTGGTGCGCATTTCCGCCGGCATCGAGGATGTCGAGGATCTCTGGGAGGACCTGGAACAGGCGCTTTCCGTTTGACTTTGTGCCGTATTTTCGCTAGAGTTCCTGCGATTTACCACAGCACGTCTTTATCGAGAGTGGCGGAGGGACAGGCCCTGCGAAGCCACAGCAACCGGTCCGCCGGAGCCCGCAGGGCGAAGGTGGGTGCCAGGTGCTAATTCCCGCCTGCCGGAGCCCGTTGCGGCGACGGCAGGGGAGATGAGGACGGTGCCCGCGATACGTCGTCTGCCCTGCACGTAACCGCGCGGCCCCTTCTCATTGCCGGGAAGGGGCCGCGTTTTTTCCGGAAAGGGATCCCGGTGACAGGATCGGTTGGCATTGTCAGCACCCGGCATGCGGAGTTCGATGTCGAACTGCCGCTTGAGAGCGGTCGCATGCTCGGCCCGCTGACACTGGCCTATGAAACCTACGGCACCCTGAATGCCGCGCGCTCCAACGCGGTCTGGGTGGCCCATGCCTGGACCGGCGATGCGCACGCCGCCGGGCGCCACACCCCGGACGACCGCAAGACCGGCTGGTGGGACGACATGATCGGCCCCGGCAAGGTCCTCGACACCGACCGCTACTTCGTCGTCTGCTCCAACGTCATCGGCTCCTGTTACGGCTCCACCGGCCCGACCAGCATCAACCCGCGAACCGGCAAACCTTACAATCTGAATTTTCCGGTGATCATGGTCCGCGACATGGTCCGGGCGCAGCAGCTGCTGCGCGAGCATCTCGGCATCGACCGCGTGCTGGCGGTCATCGGCGGCAGCATGGGGGCGATGCAGGCGCTGGAATGGGGGATTCACTACCCCGGGCAGGTCGCCTCCATCATCCCCATCGCCGGGACCGGGCGGCCGTCGCCGATGGCCATCGCCCTCAACGCCCTGGCCCGTCAGGCGATCTACAACGACCCGATGTGGAAGAAAGGGAATTATCGCCCGGAGCATCCGCCGGCCGACGGCCTGGCACTGGCCCGTGCGGTCGGCCACATCTCGTTTCTCTCCGAGGCGTCGATGAACCTCAAGTTCGGACGCCGCTTCGCGGTGCGCGACGGCGTCTTCGATTTCTTCGGCCAGTTCGAGATCGAACGCTATCTCGCCTATAACGGCCGCAACTTCGTCGACCGCTTCGACACCAACAGCTTCCTTTACCTCGCCAAGGCGCTCGACCTCTACGACGTCGCCTGGGGCTTTGACGGACTCGACGAAGCCCTCTCCAGGCTGGCCTGCCCGTCGCAGTGGTTCGCCTTCACCTCCGACTGGCTCTACCCGCCCTCCCAGACGGAAGAACTGGTGGCGGTCCTGCGCCGCCTCGGCCGGCCGGTCGAATACCACCTGGTCGATTCCGATTACGGCCACGACTCCTTTCTCGTCGAACCGGAAAAATTCACCTTCCGGATCAGCGACTTTCTGGAAAAAATTGCGGCGGCAAACTGAGCCCCCCGAAAAAAAGCGGCGGATCCCCAAAGGAACCCGCCGCTTTTTTTCAAGAAACAGTCCGGACGTCTAGCCGCCGTCGTCACCGAACAGGTCGAGCTGATCGTAGCGATACCGCTCGACCCTGAACGGCATCGGGAAAAAGCGGGGGCACTCGACCAGCACAGCCGTCGCCGGCTGCTTGCAGCGCCGCACACATTTGGCACACAGGGCGTTGGCCGAAACCGGCTCCGATGACTTGACCGTCATGCCCTCACCGCCGGCCCCTGCGCCAAAACCCGTCCGATTGCCGCCTTGACCGCCGCCAGCCCTGCCGCGTCGTCACCGCCCGGCACCTCGATGCGCCGCTGCGGCAGGGTATGCCGGTAAAGCGGATCATAGTAGGAAATCATCAGGCGTTTCACCAATTCTTCCCAGGCCCCGGCCTGCAGCAGATCGGTCAGTTCATCGACGGCCTGCCGGCCGAGCCGCTCCTTCAGGGCGCGCAGCGGCCGGGCAAATCCGTCCCGAAGGTCATCGCGCGCCGGATAGTCGGCCAGAATGTTGCGGACCCGGGTCGCCAACGGCGCCTCGACCCACAGCGATGTCTCCACTTGCAGGGCCTGGTAGACGCGCAGCGGCAAAATCAGCCGGCCGATATGCCGGCTCTCCCCCTCGGCCAGCGCATATCCCTCGGGCGCAACATGCCGCAAGGCGTCCCACAGCAGAGCCTCGAACATCCGCTGGGTCGGCTGCCGTGGCAGACCCAGATGGCCGAACGCGCTGCCGCGATGGTTGGCCAGTCCTTCCAGGTCGATCACCGGGTAGCCTTCACCGGCCAGGCGCTGGAGCAGGGCCGTCTTGCCGACACCGGTGAGCCCGCGCAGCACGATCAGCCGCCCCCACCGCCCCTGTTCAAAAAAATCCCGCACCAGACCGCGAAACGCCTTGTGCCCGCCGGCCATCTGTCTGGCCGGAACCCCGGCCAGTTCGAGAAACTGGGTCAGGGCACGACTGCGCATTCCGCCGCGCCAGCAGAATACCACGGCCGGCGGCGAACCCGCCGGCCGGGCCGCCTCAACCTGTGCGACCAGCGCCGGAATTTTCGGCGCCACCAGTTCCACCCCCCGGCGGCGGGCGGCCTGCTTGCTGATCTGCTTGTAAAGCGTGCCGATCTCTTCCCGTTCGGCATCATCCAGGATCGGCACGTTGATCGCGCCCGGAATCGTCGCCTCGGCATATTCGGCAGGACTGCGCGCATCGACCAACAGGGCACCTCGGTCGCGCAGAGCCAGGGCATGTTCCAGAGAGATCACGGAGTCTGACATCGAAGCCTCGTTAGCATACCCGGTTATACCTTGAAGCCCTGCTCACGGCAATGCTCCAGTCTGCTGACGAAAAAAGCGAGACCAACCGGGGCCTCGCTCGTGGAGCAAAACGACAAAGGAACGGCTTCAATGCCAAAGCCTGCCGACCTCCCGGCCAGGGAACAGCGGGGTCGGACGGTTCTCCATGGCAAGCTGCTGATTTTCGAGAATGCGGCTCAAATCGGTCTGGGTCAGAACCCCGGCCATCCCCCCCGCTTCGTTTACAACCAGCAGACGGCGCACTTCGCGATCACGCATCAGGTCGATGGCAGTCCCCGGGGTCGCCGAAGCCGCGATGGTCAGCACCGGCGCCGTCATTACGGACCGTACCGGCAAGGCGCCGATATCGGCGCCGGTGGCTACCAGGCGGACGGCATCGCGCTCGGTGAAGATCCCGACCGGCTGTCCGCCATCGATGACCACCACCCCGCTGATCGCGTGACTGGCCATCAACGCCAGAGCGTTTCGCGCGGAGACCTCGGCAGGGACGGTCCTGACGTGGCTGGTCATCAGTTCCGAAACATCCCGGGTGCGCGAAAAGACCTCGTCGCGGAACGCCCGCACCAGGTCGGTCTGAGTAAAGATGCCGGACAGCTCCATCTGGTCGCCGAGCACCACCAGGTGACGGATGCCGTTTTCCCGGAACAGCCCGTAGGCAGCGGCCACCGTCAGGTCGGCGGGGGCGGTCAGGACCGGCTTGCTCATCACCTCGCGAATGCACAGGGAAGGCTGGCCGATCACCCAGTTGGCGGCAAAGACCACATCCCGCTCGGTCAGGATCCCGACCGGGTCGCCGTTCAAAAGGACCACAAGACAGCTGATGCGCCGGGCACTCATCAGCTTGAGCGCCTCGATAACCAGCATGCCGGCATCGACGGAAATCACCGGGCGCGATGCCAATTCGCCAATCGTCCGGTCCACGCGAACTCCTCCCCCTTCCCAAGGCCCTGCCTGCCGGCAACGACCGCCCCGCTCCGCGCTTTCGCGATCAGCCGCTACGGCAACCGGCGGCCACCCATAGTAAAAAACAGGAAAAAACCCGCAGGAACAGCTTTTTGCAAGTTCAATTCCATCTCAAGGCACATCCGTTACGCGCAACCATCGCACCAGATTTTCGGCAAGCTTGCGGTTGTTCCCCTCAAGGTAGCGGTTCTGAAACAGGGCATCGTCGCCAAACACGGCAAAACGGCCGTGGCCGGAGGAGCCGGCCACCGCCACGACAAACGATTGCACCGCATCCCCGACACTCAGTTGCCTGTCGCCATTGAGATCCACCCACCCGTGCTCGCTGGTCTGACCGAGAGGAGCAATGACCGGGGTGGTGCCGCGCAGGGCCCAGGCCCCGTAAACGGCAAAATCCCGGAGATTCTCGGTCAGCACATGCGGCTGGACGCTCACCCGGAAATCCTGCCGATTGTTGCCGATGACGTGGTTTTGCTCGCGCAGGGTATAGTTGGTGAATTCGATTTCGAAAGCATGCAGAAGCTGCTCGAACGGCGGCGCGATGTGCAGCATGACCGCCAGCCCCCCCCCTGCCGCGACAAAGGCACGGACAGCGGCCACCTCTTCCGGAGCAAACGGACGGAAGGCTCCGGAACTGACCAGCACGTCGACCCCGGCCAACTGCGCCGGATCAAGGGGCTGACTGCAGGTACGCACCTCGTAGCCGGCGGCGGTGAAAATCCCCGCCAGCGACGACAGGTCGAGAGGGCGTTCGCCCCTGGCCAGAAAGGGCTGAGCGTGCCCTTCGTCAAACAGCACCACCGGCGCGGCCAGCAATGTCTGCGGCAACAGCAGCAGTCCGAGCAACAGGCAAACCAGACATCTCATTGTCAACCTCCTGAGCCTCCCCACGACCGAATGTTCGCCATTTGACGAGCGCCTGCCGCCAGATCGCTTTGCCGGCGACACTGACAGCTGACCATATCAGTCGGCAATCACGAGGGATTTTCGATTGCGGCCGGACCGACCCGACACCAACGGCCGCGGCCACATACGAAAAAGCAAGACGCATTCCGAAAAATGTGCTATGTAAAGCCTGTTTGCCCTGGCGGCAAATTATTTCCCGGAGGTCATTGCACCATGGACAAGGTCGAACTGCAAAAGGCGATCAAGGCATCCATGCAAACGGAAAAGGACGCCATGGACTATTACCGGCAAGGTGCCGAGCGGATGCCGGACGACAAGGCCCGGGCCACCTTCGAACTGCTTGCCCGTGAAGAGTACCAGCACGCCGAGTCGTTCTACCGGATCTATCCCGGCGATGATATCCCGTCCTTCGAGGACTTCATGGCCACCCCCCCCGATACGACCTCGGTCTGGTGGCGCACCCTGCAGACGCTTCTGACGCAGGACTTCGACGAGCGGAAAGCCCTGGAACTGGCCATCGAACAGGAAGAGGCGCTGGAAAAGGAACTGCGGGCCATGGCGGCCAGGGTCACGGATCCCGAGGTGGCCCGCGTCTATCTTGCCAACGCCAGTTCCACGCATCACCACCTCGAAGTAATCGAGGAAGAATACCGGGCCATGTTCGGCATGGGCGGCTGAGCCCACGGGATTAAATATTTGCTTGCCCCTCCCGGCATGGACGGGTTACCATCCCCTCCATAGTGGGTTTTCAGGATCTACCCACAAGATCTTGTGCTTCACGGGAGGCCACGATGCGGGAATGCAAACAGTGCGGGAAATCCTATTCTGCAGCCTGTCGGCAGTGCCACGCACCGCGCCGCACCAAGTCCGGCTGTTGATTTGACATGCCGTGCCGTCGGCAACGGCCCGACGGGCGCTGCTGGACGGAGCATCTTCGCGCCTTGCTCAAAGGAACTCCCATGAGACGCTTTCTGACTATCGCCTCGGCAGTGACCCTGACCATGGCCCTGGCATCCCCCGCGGTTGCCGGCGATGCCAAGAAGGGGCAGGGGGTCTATATGAACTTCTGCGCTCCCTGCCACGCAACCGGCGCCGCCGGCGCCCCCAAGGTCGGCGACAAAGCGGCCTGGGCGGCCCACCTGAAGCACGGCGAGAAACACATGGTTGAACGCGCCATCAAAGGCTTTCAGGGGGAAAAGGGCTTCATGCCCCCCCGTGGCGGCAACAGCGCCCTCAGTGATGCCGAAGTGGCCAACGCTGTCGCGTACATGATTTCGCAGAGCAAGTAACCGCTACCGAACCAAACGCGAAGGGCCGGCTGAAAAGCCGGCCCTTCGCGTTTGGTTCGACAACACGACAAGCTATTTGGTCTTGCGATAATGGCACGGGTCGCAGGAGTTCATCGGCCCGCCCTTGTCGTAATGGCACCCTTTGCAGAAGGCGTGCCCCTTGCGCGTGGCAACGTCCTTTTCGTCGTCAAGATAGTGGCACTCGGTGCAAGCCAGCTTTTTCTTGCCGGCATGAATCTGGTGGGAGAAACGTACGTACTTCCACTTGTCGAACTTGGTTTCGATGATGGTGGCGTTGGCCGAGACGGCCAGCGCCATGATAATGCCCACGGCAATCCAGGAATGTCTCATCGCTCCTCCCTTACCTCATCTCCAGATTAATAATTTCACAATCTTAACGCAGTTCCTGGATGAAGACAAGGTGTCCCGCCCGGCAAGCATCGACAAAGCGCGCCGGTTATTCCAGGCGCCGCCATTGCCGGACTGCAAACAAACAAAAAGGGCCAGGCATTGACGCCTAACCCTTTGTTTTTATTGGTGGAGCCGAGGGGGATCGAACCCCTGGCCTATGCGTTGCGAATGCAAAAAAACCGCTATTTTCAGTAAACTTCCGTAAACCACCCTAAACGACAGGTAACAAAAATCAATCGTAAAAACGGTAGCTTGTAGCTTCGCTTTCGTTTATCCTGGTTTACAAGGGGCGCTTTCTGGTTTATCTTTTGTGGAACCCCAGCGGAACCCCAGCGTGGAACCCCAGGATGAACGGCCGACGATATGAAGGCGAAGATCAACGCAACCCTCTTGGCAAAGATCACTCCACGCGACACGCGGTTTGACGTGTTCGACACCGAGCAGAAGGGTTTCGGCCTTCGGGTCTTCCCCAGCGGCAGGAAGAGCTACTTCTATGTCTATCACACGGACGGGCGCAAGCGGCGGTACATGATCGGCGATGCCGATACGGTCAAGCTGCAGCAGGCCCGGGATATTGTCACCATCAAGGCCGGCGAGGTTGCCGGCGGCGGCGATCCAGGCGCCGTGCGCAAGAAGAAGCGGTCCGAGCAGAAGGCCGCCAAAACGAAAACTGTCGGCGGGTTCTACAAGCACGAGTACGTGCCGTTTCTGGAGACCGAGCGCAAGAGCGGCAAGTTAATCGAGCGACGCATCAAGAGTTGCTTCGAGTGGCTGTTCGACAAGCCCATGTCCGAAGTCACGCCGTTCCTGATGCAGTCTTGGCGGAAGAAGCAATTGGCGGCTGGCAAGTCGGCGATCACCGCCAACCGTGACGCCGCCGATCTCAAGGCCATGCTGTCCAAGGCCGTCGAGTGGGGGTTCCTTGAGACTCACCCTCTGGCCAAGCTGAAGCCGGCCAAGACCGAGGACAACAGCCGGGTGCGCTTTCTGGCCCCCGATGAGGAAACCCGACTGTTTGCTGCCCTGGACAAACGTGAGTCAGATGCCCGGGAGGCGCGGATCAGGTTCAATGAGTGGTTGACGAAACGTCATCGCGATCCGCTGCCGCTGATCCCTGACGGGGCCTACACTGATCATCTCATGCCAATGGTGCTGCTGGCCCTCCATACTGGGTTGCGACGAGGGGAACTATTCAGCCTGGAATGGCGAGACATCGACTTCCTGCACAAGCTACTGACCGTGCGGGCGGCGGCGGCAAAGGGAGCCAAGACCCGCCACGTCCCCTTAAATGCGGCGGCCCGTGATGTGCTGTTACGTTGGCAGAAGCAGCAGAAAAAGGCGATGGGTCAGAAGGAGCTCGCGGGATTTGCTTTCCCCGGGAAAGCTGGCAGCCGGCTGGACAACATCTCGTCGAGCTGGGAGAAGCTCGTGACTGACGCGAAACTGAATGACTTCACCTTCCATGACTTACGGCATACCTTTGCGACCCGGGCGTTGCAGAAGGGTGCCGATATTGTCACGCTGTCACGGTTGCTGGGGCACGGCAGCCTGAAGATGACTCTGCGCTATGCCCACACAAGTGACGCCGAACTTAGAGCGGCAGTTGATCGGTTGAATGTGATCTGAATAAGATGATCATCCCCAATTATAATTTTTTACATCATCTACGACAGTGCTCCCTTTATAGTAATTATCAAAGTTGAACCCTGTACTATTACTGTATTTTGAGTTGGATGTTTTAGCCTTCACATCGGCCTCAAAAGATGTCCATTTTTTCATGATTTCTGCCACTTGAAGCGCCGCTTGGGATGGCGACTCCTTAGGTTCAACAATTGCCCCCGCATTGCGCAATGAAACTGCGTATAGAATTGCATATTTGCCATAGCGGATGGCATGCGATGGAACATCGCTAATTTTTATTATTTCGCCGCTATCAATTGCCTGCAGAGCGAAAAACGCTAAAGCAACACTCGAATCATCCAGATTTGTAAGGAGCCTATCGAATCCCTCCTCTTCGAATATCCGGTCTTGTGAAGAGCGGGCACGCGCGGGGTCGCCTGCAAAGGCAGTAAGAGCACGGGTCATAGAGACCCGATCAAGGATATCCGACTTGAGAAGGACTTTTTCATTTAGCCCATACTGAAACTCTCCGCGTTTTCTCTCTAGAAAGAGTCCATGGTGCTTGTAGAAGTACGACTGCAGCTTTATCAAACGAGGATCGTTCGAACGTCGATCTGCTTCAACGATTTTTGATTGTTTGTTAGTGGCATCAGAAATACTTTCTATGAACTCTGCCAGTTCTTCTTCAGACTTATCCTTCGGACGCTCTATAATTTTAAGAAGAACTTCTTTGGCTTCAAAAGCTGAAAGACCAATGTCTTGGTCTTCAAGCATCATTGCGAGAGTTGTTGCGGTTTGACCACCATTGAGTATTTGCGGATCTTTAATTATCAGCTGACCTTCTCCCGATACACCAGTTCGGTCTGTAACCGAAGAATACTCTGAAAGGATAGTAATCCCGTTGTTTCTGAGCGAAAACTCATTCTTTGTAGTATTTTTAATCGTATCGCTAATGCTTTGATTGACCTCGTTTCGCGCTAGTGAAAGATAATTTCTTGGATTGTACCTAAGCAACGCATTGCGGTACTTAGCTGTACAACGTGCTATTTCTATTGTTGGAACGTACAACATGCGCACGTTACAAGTGCCAAGACCGGTTTCGACATCTTGATTAAGCTGTGGTTGTTGCTTTTTCCCTAAACTAATTTTGATAGTTATTTCTGTCGGACAGAAATTTGTTCCAGTAGTAAGTGGGAAAACTAATTCATTGTATGTTCTTGGATAGTCAAAAACTTCATACTCCATGTTGTCTAGCAACCGTCTTAGCTGTTCGTCATTTACATTCCTAAGATTAGCTAAGATAACAACATGCCATTTATATAATGCTATATCGCGTATTTCTGAGATTTTATTCTGGAATGCGCGAATTCTCGCTGAGAATTGCCTGCTATTGCTGTCAACGCCTTCTCCTCTGGAAATGCGACCAACCTCCATTTTCAACAATTCAGCCACTTCGATGGATTTTCCCTCGAAGTTTTTTCCGTGGTTCTGAATTTTGATTGAATCAAAGTTATACAGCGGTTATCCGTATCGATAAAATATCCGTCTACACCTCCATCTTGTGAACCATCGCATATGTGCTCATGACGCCTAGCAAATTCACCGAGGCCAAATCTAACTTTTAGAAAAAGATGAATAAATGCTACCGACCTGGCTTGATTGAGCTTTTCCACCTCTGTGATCTTCGGATGATAGCTTTTAAAACTTTTCGGGGCTTCCTTGCGGAGGGAGTCAAGCGTGCGGACGAGAGTCATGTAGCTCATTATCGTTTGTCACTCCTCACTTCACATAGTAGAAGGTTGCCAGCAAGCCAAGTTCTCTTGCTGTCATGGTATCCACTGGCATCCGTATGAGCAGGACGGGTTGCGTTCCTGCTTAATTGGTTCAATCAATACAGCGGAAGAATCTTCTAAGGTCAGAAGTCAACCCTGGATCAATCTCGTCTAATTGCGCAATTATGTCAGCATTTTCCAACAACAAATTCATGAGTGGCAACGCTTCTGAATAGCCAGAATTGCCGTATTTTTTTAGTTGGTCGACGAAATTCCTAAGATACGATATTCTCAAATTGTTTAATAATTTTATATCTCGTTCACTTAAATCCACGTATTCCATGATCTCTTTTATTTTATGCAGGCATGATGCTAGAGTTTTTGCCTTGTCTTCTATAGTGGATAGATTTTGAATATTATCAAGTTCTTTTCTGATATTTTCTATATCCATAATTCACCTTTTCAAAATTTTACTGCCAATAAAATAAAGTTAAAGTTAATAACTATTGTTATATTGATAAACAGTACTTGGCAAGGCTTATGTGCAGTGGTTGCATTCCGGGCAGATGTACGTCCAATTCCCTAATGAGTCTTTGCAGGGTGTGGCGAATACGTCCTGGCCAAAACTCCGATCGACCCAGTCGAACGGGGACAAATTCGCTACCTCATCGGACGCTTTCAAAACAATGACCGGGTAGCTTTTGTGACAGTGCCCGCAGATCCTGTTCCCCCACTTCGACAGGCAACTGGGACATTCACATTCAAAGTGCCCCGTTTTCAAATTGACAGGGGTTTGGGGAGCGTTGATGCCCGTACTGCAAACCGGACATTTCAGAAGTGCTTCGAAAACGCGTACGCTTTCATCGATTTTTGTGGCAAAGCTTTCTAGTGCGTCCTTGGCCATCTGAGCTTCTGAAATCTGCTTCGTTAAATCTGCCTTTTGCCTGTTCAGATGTTCAGTCTTACTTCGTGCTGTCACCGCTTCACGAAGCTTACCGGTGACATCATCCCGTTCACCTTCCAGCCTCTGCAATAAGTTATCTGCTGTCTCGACAGACTTGCTAAGGTTGAACCGCCCCATTTCTTGCTCCGTTGGGGGTCGAAGCAGCGTGACGAATCCGTGCCCATTCCCGGCAAGCCACTTTGTTTCAGAAAAATGGGCAAATTCTTTCTGTGGCTCCTTAATCTGTAGCGGGAAAGAGGCGTACAGAGGCCTGAACAAGGACCACCGTATCGCCCTGGCCACGCGCTCAACGCTGCCGAGATCCCATGGCGATACTGGAAGATAACCGAGCGGCGCGATTTGGCTACTTTTCAAGTCATGCTTAAGAGAGTGGATCCGCTCACTGACCGCGGTTGTCATTTTGTTGGAAGAAAAGGCTTCCGGCGATGACGGGTAGAGAAGCAGCGTGCTGTCAAGGCCAGCTGATGGGCTCTCAAGTTCACCAAACAGATCGCCCAACACCTTCTCTTCCATTTGGACGAGCGAAGATCCAAGGGGCACGATGCGAAGCACTTGTTTACACCCTTGCTGCACGAGGAAGTTATCCTCCTCGTCCCACGACAGGAAACAAGAACCGCTAGGACCGGTCAATTCCAGAGAACAGCCCCGCCTGATTGCAATATCACAAGCTTTAGGCTCAAACCCCAACTGGCTGAACGCTCTTGCGGTCAGCAAAAAACAAAATTTCACTATATTCCGGAACAGTTCCTGGTACTGTCGATAAATTTCCGAAGGCGTTTGCTGCCTGTTAACCCCCAGCTTGACATACGCCTGCCAAAGCGACGCCACATGCCTGTAGTGCTCATCGTTCGACAGGATATTCGTCATTTTGATTGACGTGCCAACGCTCGAACGACGCGGGATGGCCCGATAGAGTTCCGTGTCTTTCAGCCCAGCAACCCGTCTCTTATATGTCTCAAGTTTCTTGATCGTGTTCCTAACCTGCACAAGCCCTTCGTTGGCGTTGACCGATTTCCCCCATAGAGAATAGATCCTTCTTGCACGCCCCCAAGTGGACCCCTTGGAGACAGAAAAGGTACTATCACTAGCTTCAACGAACATTTTTTCAAGCCGGCGAAGCTCATTGATGCGGGACAGAAGATACTCCAGGATCAGGTCAGCAAGCCTAACGCATACCCGGTTCTCGTAGATGTCCAATTGGTCATATCGAACTTGCGAAAGGATCCGCTTGGGGACGACCGACCGCAGGGTCGGCCTTTCCCAGTCCTCAGTGTGCTCCGCGAGGTAAGCCGCTGCATTGTTGGGGATTCGGCGGCTCTGTGACACGTTCACGCGCTCGATTTCGACGCGCAGGTGTGCCCTCGGTCGGCGACAGACCTCCTCGAGATGGCAGAGCTCCCTGCCGATCTCGATATCCAGAGGTCGCATCGCGACTCGCTCCGCAAGCCCTGGTACCAGTGGCGAGATTTCAAGCCAGTCGAACCAGCCGGCGCCTTGATCGACAAGTTCGGACAGTTTACATCCGATGGCATTGATACTTCCCGCCTCGATCTGTTCCGGGTACTGGCCTGTCGCATACGTTCCGGCCCCTGCCAAGCCGTCCAGCCCGGTGAGCCGCCAATCCCTGGAGAGATCGGAGACGAGAAGATCCCCATCGGCAACCCGCACGGAATTCAGAAAGACCGGTCTGTCTCCCGGGCGCAGTTGCCAACGGCCGTAGAGAACAGTGCCCTTGGGAGCCTGGTGATCGGTCCTGGTTATGCGGTCTCGGAAAAGTGACATCGATTACTCATCGTCACCGGAACCGAGGCGCCTAAGCTCGTCCGCGATGATGGCCAGGGAGTGGGTCGGCTTGCCCTTTTTATCCAGTTCTTTCCACGATTCCTGCACCAATGTCTGCAATTCGACAAGGTGCTCCATCCGGGTGTCATGCCGGTTGCGTATCTTCCGCAGGAGCTTCGTAGCGAGGATGTGGTCTGTTGCCTCGCCCACGCTCCCTCCTGCTGCCACCACGACGGGGACGAAATCCATCATCTGTCGCTCGAGACGATTGCCCCAGCCAACCCTAAACTTCCTGCCGAGAAACTCGGCAAACTTTTCATCGAGGAACTTGTACGCGTGCGTCCCGTGCTTTCCGTTTTTCTCACGGGCCTGATCGAAGGCCCCCTTCAACGATTCGAAAGCGACCGGATTCCGGTGGTGTGGTCGTTGCGGAGCAAACTCCTCCCGGTTCCTTGGCAGTTCCATCACGTGGCCGCGGTCATATGTCTTGTCAGCAAAGTCCTTAGTCGTCTCGTCGTGATTGGCAGTGCCGACAAACCACACATTCCTCGGGATCAGCAGTGTTCTGCCATTTGTCATCAGTTTCGGTGCCGGCTCGACTGGTGCGGTCATCAGGTCAAGTTTCTGCAAATGAGGCTCCTGCTCGAGTGCCGAAAGGAGATCAGCGAAGTATTGCTCGGGGTGTGACAGGTTCATTTCATCCAGGACGACAATGTACGGACGGCCATCATAACAGGGAGACTGTGCTTCGTAGAGACCTTGCAAAAACTCGCTTTCGTAAAACCGGCGCTCGAAGGCGTTGAAGTGACCTACCAGGTCCTGCCGATCGCGCCAACCGGCCTGAACCTCAATCAGCTTGAAACCGGCCCCTACTGCCCGAGAGAACGCAATGGGCAGGCTGGTCTTGCCCGTCCCGCTGATCCCTTGGAGCAGGTGCAGCCGGCTCATGGCCAAGCCACCGAGAAAACAGCGAAGGTCACGAAGGGAATAGTATAGGGGATTCGAAGCATCGGGATCGCTGGCAATTCGATGCTGAAGATCCGTCGTGAATTCTGACAAATCGATCGCATCCTCTTGCAGATTGACGGAAGAGCGCAGCGCCTTGTCCTCGTCCATTTGCATCAAGGCCGGGAACGGGCTGACTCCATCCGAGCGGCGGATGCGATCTTCGACATCGGCTCTCAACTCCTCCAATGCGGCTTGGAGTAAATTGCGACTGGTTTCAAGCGCTTTTTTCTGGTCGCGCAGCGTTTCCACCTCGGTGACTGCAATCTCGCACAGTCCCAATTTCCTCTCGAGCTCCAGCTTCTCCTGAGTCAACCGATACTGCTCCCCTTCCCAGGCCTCCCTTTCTCGCTCAAGCAACGCAAGGCGCTCAACGGCAGCTAGATTCGGTCGTGCCGCCAATTGTTTTTCCAGTTTTTGGCAGCACTTTACACTCTCGTTCAATTCGGCCAGCACCTGCTCCGGAGACTTGTTCCCGAAGCGGCGGTCCGACTCCTCCCGCTCGCGAAGGATCGCGTCAAGACGGTCCCGGTCGGCCGAGGCGCTCGATAGCCGAGCGTTGAGCGCCTTGATTTCAAAGTTCAGTGCTTCTTCCCTGGCCGCCGCTCTCTGTTCCGTGCGCTGCTCCAGATTCTTCCGTTGTTCTTCGATATCTTGGCGCTCAAATTCGAGCTTCCTTTTTGCTCTCTCGATGTCAACTAGCTGAAGGTGAAGTTTTTGCTCGTTTTTCTTCAATTCTTCATATTCACTCTCGAAACGGCTTTTCATCTCGGCCTCATTCCGGCGCAAAAGCTCCTCATGCTCTTCCATCCGGTGGGCCAAATCTCGTTCCAAGGCCAAGCGTTCTTCCGCGACAACCTTTCGGCAGTCGCCTATTTCCTGGCGCACAAGGCGCGCCTCTTCCTCCAACAGACGAAGGGATTCGCGGCGCTCCGTTATAAAACCAGCCTCGGCATTGAGCTCGCGTTTTTTCAATGCCTCTTCCTGGTCAAGAATCTCCCTTTGCTGCGCATCCAGCGCCGTTCGTTCCTCTTTCAACTCTTTTTCCTGCCTGTCGAGCTCTCGCGACCTCTCGCGCTGCGACTTTTCCTGATCGGAAAGTTTTACGCGCTCTTTATCCAGTTCCTCCTTGAATTCATTCGCACGCTTCTCTCTTTTTCTGCACAATTCCAAGGCCTCCTGCGCCTTTCTTAGAAGCGCAGGCAAATTGGTCATCTCAGGGGTGATCGTCATAGTGGAAACGGCATCGATATCCACATCCGCAGCCTCGGCGATGGCTGACTCGGAGACTTCATTGACGGCTAACAACTCCTGCGATGACGGTGTCTTTGATTCAACCTTTGGAGCCGAAGGTGTGGCGCCGGAGGAGTTCCCGTTAGTGCCCACCTGCCCAACTCTGTCCCTGTTCTTGTTTTTGTTCTTGTTCTTTGACATAACTTCTTCCTCCCGCTCCACGTCATTGAGTCAGTGGCAACTCGTAGATGTCCCTGATGATTTGATAAACGCTATCGACACCAACCTGAATCTTGGCCCGGCTTGTCGTCAGTTGACCGCTTTGCCCGAAGTGCGCTGCATCGTTGACAACATCAGTGATAGAGGCTAATCGCTCCAGCAAGTCTGGGCACCGTTTAGCTGCAGACCTTAAGGGATGGCTATCAACCCTTGCCGCCGAAAGCATGCTGACGACTATGGCTGCACGTAGCTTCCAAACCTTTCCCGATGAGGAGACAGCCTTGATGTCACTGGGTTTTGCTACGGCCAGTGAGGCCGGTAGCGGAGTGACGAACCCCATGCTCGACGCTGAAGAGTTGTAGACCTTTTTGACATACTCGGCATGCTGCCAGTTCTTCTCGTCCTTATAAAGTGCACGCCAGACCTGCTCGTCCGGGAACATCGCCAACATGTGGCCAAAAACCCCCTCCAAGACGCGGCGTGCGGCATTGAGCGTGTCTCTGAATTTGTGTTTAGGACAGCTCTCGTCAAGTAATTCCACTTCCTGGCGGCAGCACTCCATCTCAACTACCACCTCAAAGAAAGGGAGCTGTTCTAAGGTTGCGCCGAGCCTTGAAATGGCTTTGGCGCGGGCATCAACTTCAATTTCCCGGTGCCACTTGCGTTGATCTTCCAACCTATCGCGATTTTTCTCGCCGACGAGCCTGTCCAGCGTCGTCCTTAACCCTGGGTAGTCAGGGAGTTGCTCTTCTATTCTTTTTTTCAGCCGGGCACTTACCCCCAAGCCGAAGGGGTCACAGGCATACCAGTCCCACACATCCATTTCGGCCTGGGGCAGATAGATGTACGTATTGAGAAAGCAGGGGGTGGGCTTGTCTTCCACCATCGAAACACGGTCAAGGCAACTGCTGCTGATAGGTGTGGAATCTTCTTCACCATCGTTCTCGCCGCGCATGTTTTCATCGGCATCCGAATAGCGCGCGGCCCGATTGTGCCGCCGGGTTACCGTCACGATTTCAGCGGCCTCCGGCGTCTGCGGCGGGCCGAGTGCCTTCGGTAAATGCATGTAGGTCGGCTGCAAATAGGGTTTCCCCTTTGTACCAAGCACCAGAATCGGGAAGCCCTTTTCTCCGTACTGTAAATTGACACTGTCGAGCTTACTCTGCTCGACAAAGCGCGGCCAGAGTTGCCCGCTCCAGGGGTCCTGAAAGACATAGCCGACAACGGTTTTGTGATCTTCGATGGTCTCATGAGCGAGTAGATCGAGCCCCTTTTGGGTCGGTATGCCGTGGCTGTCGACAAGAGCCTTCATCTGCAGCTCGAGCATTATCTTTGCTACCAAATCCGGGTGCAGGTGGAGCCGACCGCCGACCTTTTCCCGATTCACAATACCGATGCGGCACATCCCCAGCACCGCCTTTTGAAAGACGTTCAGCACTTTATCCCGAGGTTCAGGTGCTACGACCTGATAGCGCCAGGCGGGCCAGAGAAGGTGCTGGCGCTTATCGAATGGAACGTGCGCTCGCGGTCGGAAGTTGTGAACGGGAGAATTACGCTGAAAGTCGAATGCCATGCTCCCCCCCGCACAAATCATGGAAAGCGATCAATCCCGGAATGGCCTCAGACGCATCATTCACCGTGAGCATCCCTTCGTCACCGACAACAATCAGTAGCCTCTGTTGTCTACTCATCGCAACGCACAAACGATTTTCGAGCATGAGATGTCCGAATTTCCTGCGAAGGGTTTTGCCCCCCCCCGAAGGAAACTCATTGCTTCTTGTCATCGAAAGGATAACAACGTCGAATTCCTTGCCCTGGAACGCATCCACCGTTCCCACCCGCAATCTGTCCTTCAATTTCCCGTTGCTGTCCAGGAGTTCGCGCCATGCCGGAGCGACCGCAAACGAACCGTTGTCAAGTTGTTCAGTCAACCCGTTCATGGAGAGAGCTTTGTTGATTTCATCGACCTGCGCTGAGTAAAAGCTGATGATCCCGACGGAAAGATCCGATCGCAGCTCCAGCATGCGCTTGGTTTCCTTGGCGATCCACCTGGCCTCGACTGGACGGAACTTGCTCTGCTTCCCCTTTTCGGAGCCGGCGCTGTAAGGGATGTTCACCCAAGCCGCAACGGCATCACGGTAACGCTCCAACCCATGCACAAAGTCAGAGGCAGGGCGTCCGGAGCGGAACGACTCCCCGTGTGGCTTGTAGAACGTGTCGCTGACAAAGTCGCCAAGGATTGGGTGCATGCGGTACTGGACGTCAAGCGTGACAGTCCTCTTGATCCCATCGACTCTTTCCCTCTCGCGCATATCTTCAAAAAGGCGCCAGAACATACTCTTGCGCAGAGAGTCACGCGTCGCTTCCAGTACCGACTCCTCAAGCTGGAGTTCGACATCCGGTTCAAGAATGTGTGGGAGTTGCCTGTGGTCACCGACAAGAATGATCCTTCGCTCTGCACACGACAACGGGATCAGGAGATCGAGGGGGTTGGCTCGGGCCGCCTCGTCGACAACCACGTTTTCAAAAACGATGGAATTGGGCTCGGCTTCCCAGAGAGAGGCGCTCTCCCCCCCTTTAATGATCGACATGCGATAGCCAACAGCCTGCTGGCAGGTGGCGGCGAGAACGGCCGTGTACTCTCTGATCGAGTCGCGCATAGACTCGCTGTCGTTTTCCAAATCGTCGAGGTATTCGGAGAGGACGACCTCTTCCCCACCGGCGGTCTGCCGCGCTCGCTGGTACAACGCCTCAACGGCTTCCACGAGAAGTGCTTGGACATCGTCATTGACTAAGCGGACCCCGAGGGGGCGTTGGTCCCCCTGCAATCGATCGAGAAGCACGCCCTTGAGTTGTTCCAGTTCCTGCAGAAATGGGGGAGGGGCATCGGGATCGGGCCATTCCGCAGCCCTCTCCAGCAGCGCGCGCTCCTGCTCATCGAGCTGGCCGTTGCTATCGATTCGGCTGAGAACCCGATAGGCACTTTGAGGACCGTCATCCCCAAACGTTGTTGGCTCGACCCGCAGGCCGCGTACGGCCTTCATTGCGAAGTCGGTGTCTTCGGCTGCAAGCCCCCCTTTTAATAGATGCCCTTTCTGAAGCTGCAGTTGAAGGGTAAGAAAACGGTCCTTCAGCTCCGCCTGGAAATGATCACCTCCCTCACTCCTGACGGAAGCCAGGGCTTGGATCGCATCCTCCATCCCGGTCGGCGATCCAACGTATGCAGCCGCAATGTCCCTCACCCGTTTGAGGGCCTCTGTCACCGGCCGTGTCGGGAATTGCGCCAAATCAGCGCGAACCGCGTCCACACGTTCTTTTCGCCAACGTTCGAAACCATCGTCCTCTGTATCTTGCCCGCGTCTCCGGCCAACCTTGATTGCCGGCAATCCGTAGACCACGGTTCTCTCTGCGGCATTTTCAACGGCATCATGCTGGTAGCTCGTCAATAGTGTCTGCCCGGAAATCCCCCTTGATTCTTCGGCTATCTCGGCAAGCCGAGACTGCAGGGCAGCAATGACCATGGTCTTGCCAGTACCTGGGGGGCCTTGAATCAAGGCTATATCAGGTGTGTTGATAGCTACTTTCAGCGCTTCTATCTGGCGTGCCGTCGGTTCGGCACCAAAGGCTGCCTTGACGGCTCCGGATAGCGGTTGCCAAGTTTTCCCTCGGCGTTCATGAATAGGTGCGCGTTCGATGATAAGGCCGAGTTCTGGCATCCTGCACTCTGCCGTAACGATGCTTCTCAGCGCGAGTTCCCGTCTCTTCAGACGCTTTCTGTCCCCACTGAGGCTCATGAAAATGGCACCGTCCCGGGGGGGGATGGTGTCATCGTCACCCCTAGAGGAGGACAGATCGATGGTCTTGGCATTCAGGTTGTAAGCGACAGGTTTCCCAACGAAAGCGACTCGGCTTTTCTTCACCTCTTCGCCGGCACCATCCCTACCCCCGGAAGAGTGAAGCTCCGAGGGAGGGGCTTCGGCGACCTCAAGACTGACATCCTCATTGTCGAAAATTGCACTCAACACAGTATCAACATTGGGGGCGTCTTTGAGGCTAAAACGCCAAATGCCTTCCCGCAACAGCTCCGGCTTCCCCTTGTAGGATAGCCAGCCAAGGGCGCGAGCACGCTTTAAAATGCTCTCCCTTTCGATATGGTTGTAATCACCCCACAGTTTGAGATAGCTGCCGGCGCCTGCAACCATTTGGTCCAGCATGCTCCTGGCGGTACCACGAAACTGTCCGGCCATGGTGAGGTCGCAAAAACGGATATTCCCTTGAACGAGGATCACCGGTCTGCGTTCTTCCAACCGGTCGGAGCGTTTGCTCTGGACGATGCGCGTGACGAGAAGCCGATTCTCCTTGGTGCGGCTAACATCGATGGAGATACCGACGCCGTGAAGACGAAATGCGGTTTTTTTCTCCCCCTGAAGGTCTGGGCTCCCGGTGAGCAAGGCCCTGATCAGCCCTCCGGGCTCGAACGGCACGAGCAAGACCCGCTCCGTGAGCCAATCGACAACGCCGGCGACATTGATAATCTTATCTTCCCGCCTGCGCACGTCTTCTACGACTTTATCGTCGATTCCCAAGTCGACGGTTTCTGGCCACTCGTATCGCGCGGGGAACTCATGGATTTGTAGCGTTATCCGTCGTGTTTCCACCTTGGTGGGCAGCGCTGCAGCTACCCAGCAGATTCGCGGCAATCCTTTTGATCTCAACCGTCCGAGGGTCTCGTTGTCTCCCGGATTTTCCCCCGTTATGGAAATCGCATGATCACCGACTTTCATAAGCAGCTCATCAGTTGTTTCGTTGAAGAACAGGAAGACTTCCGTCTTGGGGCGAACCTCTAGCCCAAACGCGTCCCCTCGGGCTGGCCGCACGCCAACCGCAGTCATCCCTCCATGTGGGACCTGATGAACGTTCATGACGGACCCCCAGGATGAAACTCGAACCGTACGACCCGATGCACTTCTGCCTTGTCGCCAAGATGTAAATAAAGTGAAGATTTCCTCGGTTCGAGCTTCGTCGTGACGGGTCGTAAGCCTAGATCCATCTGTTTGGTCCTGGATGCCGATATGAGGCAATAGCTCGCGCCATCTAGAGATTTTAGGGACAGAACGTCCCCTGACAGACTCAATTCGACCAGCTCCCTACAATGAGACCCAGGAGTTGACCCGAAGGCCAAACGGCTATCGATGCGAAGGGGTACCTGCTCATCCATGATCGCGATCTCGGCGATAACAGGTTTCTTATCCGGACGCTCCAATACTTCCTTGCCCTCACCAAGAGAAGGGTCCCAGAGGTAAAAGATAATGCGGACAAATGTTGGCCGTTGGTGGTCGCACCATGGGCAGTGCGCTTCGTTGTAGTAGTAGCTACCGCCGCAGCTTGGGCAATTCAAGGTGCGGTCGGCGGATGCGTGCAGTCGCTCAGCCCATTCGGCAATGCCCGGCCGCTTGGTTGGCTCGTTCAACCCCTCTTCGAAAGATCTGCGACACAGTTTTCTGAGTTCCGGCGACAACACCATTTCTCGCGGGATTCCGCTGTGGCAGCGGTTCAAGTTGTCACCCTCGTGCTCGATCCACGGGAGCTCCCCCAACAGGGCTTTTTCCTCCAGACAAGGCTCACCTTCCGTCACGTAATCTCCAATCAGTGGGTGAGCCAAGGTGAGTGTTTGAAACGCCAAGACTGAAAATGCGTGTGCATCTGTCAGTGAGTTGACGCCCGAGAGCCCCTTCAGAAGTTCGGGGGCCCCATAACTCGGGGTGTAAATCGTCTGCGCGACCGGAGAAGAGGAGTAAGTAAGGTTGTCGGCATCGATAAAGGCGACTTCCTGTGCATCGACAGACTCTGACACGAAGATGTTCGCCGGGGACGGATCACCGTAGACCAAGCCCTTGCTGTGGAGCTTGGCAAGTATGTCGGCCGATTTTGCCAGAAGTCGAAGACGCCTTTTGAGTCCACCCCCGGAAAAATACCATCTCACGAGGGACGGCGTACCCTTCGGGACAGCGGCCAGCGTCTTCAATGGCACCATCCCCGACATCAACTCCATGACGTAGCCTAAATACGGGCTACGCAGAACTGCCAAAGGTTTGGCAATGGCAACATCCTGAAGGGGGAGGCGTTTGACAAACGTAATCTGATTTTTCAATCGCTCCCGCTGTGCCGAGGTCCTGTTTATGAGAATTTTGACGGCAAGTTTGCCCCCCTCGACTTCAAAAACAGTCCCCTGACCGCCACTCTTTGGGGATGCGGTAGCGCTAAGGGGATAGCGGTGGCCATGTAAATCCACAACCTCTTTGGGCGCATTACTCATGGCTCGCTGCACTCTCTTTCATCCACAGAATGACCAAGGTTTTGTCGTCAATATGGTGAGGAGTTGGCCACTCCCTCAGTTCTCTCCTGAGCGAATGCCAGCGCTTTAAAGGAGGCATCGCGCCGAACTCCTCGAGCAGCCAAATTACAAAGTCATCGACCCTATCTGGTATCAAGTCATCAGAGATACCGTCTGTTGCCAAAAGAACGATTGCTTCTCCCGTGACGCGAAAGTCCTGCAGGGTCCAATTGCTGACCTGGAGATTTTGCCCCAAAGCTCTTGTATTATTTGAAAAGTTGTCCCCGCGCTGGCCGTGAATCCATTCCGTGTCCTCGCCACCCCGCTTTATGACCGCCATTCCATCTCCCAACCCGCCAATCAGCAAATTGCCATCGGGGCGTTTCAGAGCGAACAAACAGGTAGCTTTGCTGGCGCCAGGCGGAAATGGCAATACAAGTCTCTGCCAGGTCGGCTCAATCTGCGTGATCAGTTCAGTTGGCGTGCCGCCCGAAAGTTTGCTCCACTTTTTGACGGATTGAACAACAGCCTCGCACGCACACTTCGCACCGTGTCTTGCGTGAGGGCATGAACCTACTCCGTCACTGACGACGATCAGGTCGCCGAAAGCCCCCTTGGCTCTCATCCAGGCGTCTGCATTGGGCATGTGCCTGGCCCTGTGATAAGGCCCCGCCTCGGAGGCCCCGAATGCAAGGGTTTCCCCTCTGCTAGAAAACGTCTTCATCGAAATCGATCGGGTCGCTCGGAATGAAGCTGTCGGGGTTTACGCTGCGTGAGCGCTCCGTCACGCTCATCGTGACCCACTTGAAAAACTTTTTGATCTGTCGAACATCTTGTGCAGAGAAGACCTTGCCGTTTGGATCCGCCAAAAAAGCTGAAAGCATTGTCATGTCGGCATCATCGCCGATTCCCAAAGCAAAGCGGCTGGCCTTGGAACCACGCGGAGAGGACAAAAGGTCTTGCAACGGCTGTTGCCAGTCATCGGTAGGTTGACCGTCAGATACCAGGATCAAAGTCGGCGAGTAGGACCGGCTGGGTATCTGTTGCCGATCCTCGATCAACTGAAGAGCGGTATTAAGGGCCGCACCTAGAGGTGTAGCCCCGGCTGCAGTCATTCTTTGCCATGAGGTCTGTCCTGCAGGTGTCAGGGCTTGATGGAGTTGCCCCCCATTTTTGCCGAAAGTGATGGTGGCCACATGGATTTCTGCCCTGTGGTCATCCTCACTGGCAAATGTCCGCAGCATTTCCTCGATGGAGTCATTGAGCACGTCAATTTTGCCATTTGTGCTCATACTGCCACTGACGTCAGCAAGAAGGATCACAGGGAGTGGGCGAGCGGTGCCGACGACGAATTCCTTTAGTTTGCTCATGTTCATTTCCTCAGTTGAGTTGTCTGTCGAGCCAGTTTCTGATTGTTCGCTCAGTCACATCGCAGAGACTTTCTACTGGGACTCCGCGCGACTTCGCGATCCTCCGGATTTCTCCCGCCAGATATCGCCTGAACTCACCTTCAATCTGGGCGCAATCGATGGCCCCCGCAGACTGCAGCACAAGGTCAAGCGGCTGCCGATCCGCAAAACAGCGCGCGACCCGCGGGGCGATCGCTTCCGTTTGTCTCTGTGTCGACGAGGAAAAATCGAGAGCTGATAACGCCTCGTCGATCGCCTGGTCGGGAGATAATCGGGTTTCCTCATCGCTGCGGGCAGCCAGGAAATGGTAAGCGACTTGATAAAGGGTTCGGAGATTGCCAGGGAGAGGATGCTGCTGCAAAAATCGCACAATCTTGTTGCTCTGCGCTTTACCGATCGATCTCGATCTGTGCGGGACACCGGAACGCTGGGCCGCGTTCTCGTAGACCTGCTCCCAGAGCCAAGGGATATCCTCTGGTATGTCCCGGAGAGCTGGGAAGTGGAGAACGAACGTGCTGATCCGATCAAGGAAGTCGCGATCAAGACGGCTTTCCAAAATGTCCCAAGGGAGATTGGTGGCTGTCAATAAGCGAAAGTTGCTTTCCACAGGCTGGTTGTCACCAAGGGGGTAGTACCGTTTTTCCTCCAACGCCTTTATCAGGAGTCTCTGGACCTCCTTTGACACGTCACCGACTTCGTCCAGAAAGAGCGTATCGTTGTTGGCTTTAGAGAGAAGGCCTTCCTTTTTGAATTTAGCGTCCGTGAAGGAGCCCTTCGCATGGCCGAAGAGTTCTGACCGCATGGTTTCGGGCGTATACTGGCCACAGGCCACGGCGGGCCACTCGGCCCCCTTGCCATTCTTGAACTGACTATGAAGTCTGATCCAGCTTCCCAAGGTGGTTTTCCCGGTGCCGCGTTCGCCCAGGATAAGGATCGGTACGTTCAATTTGGCATAACGGGCAGCTTTTTCATAAAGTGCGATGAGAGCCGCAGACCGAAAGAGCCGACGGTCCCATAGTATCTGTTGTTCTGAGGTTTCGACCTGTAATGGTCTGGTGGAAACGAATTTTTTGTAAAACGTATCGATACCGATTTCTACGTTCCCAATTACCTGCCCATCTGGTCGCTCGCCTTTTCGATAGGATTTTACAAGTCGGAGCGGCGGAGCGATGAAACCCGTTTCCGCCATCAGTACCCAAATAGTGTGCATCGACGGGGTTCCGGGGCTCACATGGATAATGAGCTCGCGGTTTAGATACTGCTGGCGAAGCCGCGGAAGCTGATCTTCTAGAAACTCAAAGATGCTTTTGTGGTCGGTCGGATCGTCGGAATGCCAGCAGAGGGTTCGGGCCTTGATCCCACTGTCGCGTTTGCGAATTTCACCTATTGTTTCTTCAGCCGTCTGCTTCTCCTCAGTACGTCCTGAAGAATCCTGACGGTAGAGTAAAATCACGTCCTTGACGGTACCGCGCAGAGGCGACCCCTCGGAGAAAAGCAGGTTCAATGTGGGCCCCGGTATGGGGACTCCGTCAACGAGACGATAGCTCCTGGATTCGCGTTGCCTCTCAAACGGGTCATTGTTGAAGGCGGCCCATGATATGAGGACGGCGTCTTTATTTGTCACTGGAAACAGGCCTCCACCGACAGAATGTCTTTGAATGACATCATAAAAACCAGTGGGAAAATCTATGCTGCCGCATGACCATGAAAATAATCGTCGCTTTTATTGCTTTTCCGCCAGACTTTCCCATACCGGGGTTTCAGCCCACGGAAATTGTGATTACGATAGGCAGTGAGGACGGTGCCGGACTGGGAGCAAACCACGTGAATGCCCTCGCACCTTTCAAGATTAATCCCCAGGTCCCTTTGAAATTTAATTTCCTTGATCCCAACTACGTAAATAATTGCCCCCCGAATTTGGATCGCCCGCCCATAAGTAAGAACGTTGTCAATATCGCTACTGCGAATGTGTCTGTCACTCATCCTCTCCAAAGCATGCTTAGTCAAAATCGCTTCGACGTCGCCCGACCACTCCGCATTGTGTCCTTGCATGGTTCACCTCCGTGGATGGATGTTGACCATTAATTTTGCCAACAGCATGCCAAGAGGATCGAAAAAAATTAATTCATAAATATCGACATGTTAGATATGCATGAAGAGATCGGTCACGATATTATATCAAAGTTTTCGGAAAAATAATTCCACTATAATGAATTTTATTTCCGCAATGCGTTGCGTTGTTATCCTTTCCAAGGCAACGCAAGGAAGGACTCGTCCGTCGTTTTTGCGATCACGCCAGAGTCGGCGAGAAGCAATAAAGCCATGTGCAGCCTGTCGTCGCCGATGAACGGTTCGAGCCGCTTGCTGACCATGGGGGTCAACCCTTCCTCCTCAATGGTGAGGCGAAGTCTCTGCCCGTTCCCGTCAAAGCGGCTGGCGGCGACTCCAAAGTGCTGACTCAGTATCAAGTTTTCGAGGAGGTACAGGAGGAAATCGTTTAACGGGCGCCCTGCCCATTTGTCGAGAATATCGCACCAGAAACTGAGCGAGACCCTGTCCCGTCCGCCGATGCTCAGCTGGGGTGGGGCACCGTAACCGTCTCTGATTAGGCGCGTTAGGTGGGCACACGTCGCCAACAGCTTAAGGGCGACGGGAACCAAGTCGTCGCTGTTGTTCTTTAGGGCATCGAGTAAGACGTCGATCTGTCTGAAAATGCAATCCTGCGTGGGGATGGCAAACGAATTCAAGTAGTCATCGAGGGTGGGGTACCGTTGCCCCAGCGTGGAGAGCAGGTCTCCCGCGACTTGCATTCTAACGAAGAACTGGGGGTGTCCCTTGATCGCCGTCAGTGCGGACCGGAGGATATCCTCCATGCTTTTTTCGCTTTCGTACAAGACCCTGTCCTCAACCCAGGCGAGCAGAGCCTCGAAGCCGAGCCGCTGGGCTTGTCTGGTCTGCAATATCAGCCAGGCGAGCCAAGCGTCCTTCACCGAGTCGTCAACCCCCACGAGGCCGTGGCCTTCAACGTGGCGATAAGCCATAGCCTGCCGAATCTGGGCCAGAGTCATGGGACTGCCGGCAGCTTCCATGATCTTGAGGAGCCAGGAGATTGTCAGGCTTCTTCTGGCGATCTTGTTCTTCCCCCCGACGGTGCTCTGATCGTAGAAACTTTCGCGGAACGCGGCCCGCTCCTCATCGGAAGGGGTTCTCACGTCCCAAGCCGGGAGGAGACTCTCAGCGAGGCACTCGTCCCCCGAAAAAAGATCGAGCCCTATGAGCGCTGAATAGCCCTCACACTTCGCAAGTTCCCGGTCTAAGGCCTGGGCGAGCTTCACGCCGTGGCCGCGCGTCCTGTAAAAGTTCTTCTTGACGGGCTCGATGAAACCGAGCCCCCCCGTTGTCTTTGAAGCCGGGCCGTAGGTAGGCGCGGCGAGCAGGCTGGTGTTGTCCGGGCTACGGCTCCAAGCATCGAAGGACAAGTCCACGTCCCCCGAAGGGGTCGGGGGGACTGACGTGATCCCGGGGATCCCTCCCGGGTCAACGCCCCTGTGTCCCCAGGTAAACAGGATTTCGGCTTTCTCCTTGAAACGGGTCATTTGCTCGTCCGTGGGATTCTGGATTTCCAAGTGCTGCGCCTGTTCGTGGAACTTCCAATAAATCCAGGAGATCACGCTAAAAACTCGCACGTAGCGCGTGTAGTTGTTAATCCCGGGCAAGCACTCGTCCATCATGTCGAGATTGGCTTGACGCAAGCCTAGGAAATCGACCCCGCTTGACTCCTGCTTGAGCGGCGCTGAAATAAACGGCCCGATGGGAAGAGTTGTCGTCATGGTTCAAGGTCCAGGATGATTTGGTTGCACTGTGTGCATTGCGCCAACCGCGTGTATTTCAGGTTGTGCTTCTGCTTTTCCACCAACGTCACGTAGCATTTTGGGCAAATCCCCTCGCTCTTCCCTTTGAGTTTCTCGAGGAAAAATACCTTGCCCTTTGCGATTTTGGCTTTTGCCAAGAATTCCTGGCCGACGGGCCCCTTGAAAATGAAGGCGGCCCCGTCAAGCGGAGCCCCGGCATTGTAGTTCGCAATCTGCTCGCTCAGGAGGCTGCGAGTCGTCTTTGTCCCCAACACGTCTCGGAGTGCCTGGCTTAGGTCGACTGGCTGCTCGTCCGTCAGAAACTCGGTAAAACCGACGTTCACGTCATCAATAAGCGCCTCTCTTGCAACGTCGACGTCGACCTCCCCGCCCCAGTAAGATTCCAGAGCTTCGTGGAGCCTCGTCAGACGTTCTCCCCTCTCTTCATCGTCATCAGTCTGGGCAGCTACAATGGCGGCGTTGGTGACGAAGTGCTGCTCCAACGCGCCCGACTCGTCCTTGGAATACCTCTCCCGGGAAACCGCCCAGAGCCACTCGTTGACGAACTTCGTGGCCTCGTCCCGCTCCTTGAGCCGCCGGTACATGTACATCGACACTTCAAACCAGATAACCAGTGCGGTTTTGACGACCTCTCGATCCGTGGCGCCCCTGACGGCACCTCTCATGACGCTGGAAAAATTATCAAAACTCGTCTTCAGGGCTCTCTGGTCCCGGTATTCCTGTTTTTTCTGTTTACCGGTTTTCTTTCGACCGTCGATTTCATCGGGGTCCACTTCTATGTCCGTGTCCTCACCCCTGTTGTGCCCCAGGAGAATCCGCCGAACCTGCGCCAGAATATCCCCTCGCCCGTGGGTGCCGAATGGCGTGGGTCCATCGTTGGGGTCGATGGGCGTGCCGTCCGGCGCGATCAAATCCAATTCGATCGTGACCGCCTGCTCGAGTTTCTCGCCACCCGGCACGGCCTCTTTCTTTCTCGCGTGCTTGATGGGGGTACGAAACGCTAGGTGGTGCTTCCCCGCACTGATCGCCAAAAAATCCAGCAGGGCGACCTCGTCATCGACAGTTTCCGTGCGATTGATAAAGCGAACGAAAGAGCGGTATTCCTTCGAGAGCCCGAGGATATCCTCGTGGTTCACCCAACCGCGACCGGAGATTTCCTCTCTGGTCATCTTAAGCTGGAGACCTGGGCCGAACAGGATTTGCTCCGAGGCCTCGAGGCGGCAATGGAAGAGACCGTGGGAGTCGACCTCAACGGCAAACTCGAGGGAATCCCCCCCCTTGTTTTCCAGTAAGCCCTGCCACTCCCCCGGCTGCGGCTCCTGCGCCAAAACGACCCCCTGCAGCAGCCCGTCCTTTTTGAGCGACGCGTAGATGAGGCACTTGCCGCTGAGCCCGCTGGCCTTGTAGTCGAACTTGACCGCTTTCGACGGGAAGGCTGCCGGCTCCCACTGGAGGGCCTCGCCACCCTTGGGAGTCCTGCGGACGACGCCGACCTCGACGTTGTCGACGCTGCACAGGGCTTTACTCGTAGCGTTGACACTCCCCGTCAACTCGATGACTTCGCCACCCTCTGCACCGATTTGAAACCACTTCGCGTGCAGCCCCCTGTTCGCGGAGGGGACGACGGGCTTTTGGGCTTTCAGCGAGACACCCCAATGTGCTGACGAGTCAAAGGGGAAGTTGACTGCCTGTTTCGATTTGGTCGGCAAACCGATGCTTAGAGCGGTCGGTTTTAGGCTTTCGATGAGGCTCTTAACAGCCGAGCCGTCGTTGTCGTAATAGGGGGAGAGAATGTTGACTTCCCTGATTTTCCCAACCCCGGCGCAGAATTTGGCCATCTGCCCGACGATCGGCTCTGCGACCGTGTGCCAGAGTCTCGGTTGATCTTCCGGGGGGCTGGGGGCGGTTTTAGCCGCGCGCAGGGCTAGGGAGGAGAATTTATCAAGCCAGTCTCTTTCAGGGACAGCCCAGTTGTCCTTGATCGACAGGGATTCCAGGAAGTCAGCGAAGTCTTCAAAAGCCAGAGGGCTCAGATCGGGGGTCAGTATCTCGAAGACCTCGAGGTTTCTGCCGAACCCGCCAAACGTCACATTCCCGCTGCCTACGACCAGGACATCCCCCTCATCGGAAGCGAGATACATGCACTTGGCGTGGAAAACCCCGTTCGGCAAAGCCACCGGTATGAGCCGATAATCCTGCCCCACCTGGTGCGAACGGCGTTCGCTCAACGACATCTGGTAGCCGTCGGCGTCAGCGATCAGGTAAACCTCGCGGCACCCTTTCTTCCTGAGTTCCCTCATCACGAATGACTCGAAGAACGTCAAGCTCAAGGCGTAGGTCGTGAACAGCGCCTGCTTCCAGTTCCGATAGCCCAGGATCTCAGTAATAGAAAAGCCGTCCACATGTCCCCCTAGTTCCCGCATCAATAACAACTTCAAACCGCCTGCTGTAATGTTTGCCGTTCTTGGTCGCCGTCACTCCTCCCGTTCTTCCATTAAGCGTGAGCGGGCTTTCTTGCTTTGACTGCACCGATGATCAGATTGTCGACGATTTTCAGCGGGGAGGTATCCCATGGGAACTCCTCACTTCGACGGGCCCAGTGCTCTGTTGCGCTCGAAAATTCCTGGCTGGAGATCACCGGGACGAAGAACTTTTCGATGAGCCCCCGCATGAGATCCCATTGGCCGTGCAGGTCATTAGTGATGTTTTTGCTCCCGAGAAGGTGCGCCAACGTGTATTCCCTGTCGATCGGTGGCACGAGATTGGGGATGAGGTGGTGCATGACCTTAGAATTGCCGACGAGCCTCGTGCGGCTGGCCATCACGTCGATCCCCTCGAAAATCTCGCGTACGGCCCCCCAACGCGTCTCGTCCATCTGCGTGAGATCGAACTGTTGGGCTTCGTGGATCCTGGCCACCAACGCCTCCACGCTGCGCAGGAAACGCTCGAAGGGACGCATCTTCGAGCCCTTTCCTCCCATGCGGTGCATGCCCCAAGAGGCCAGGGTGGCATAGACATACTCGAGGTGGGAGGTTGAGCACGGGGTTTGGCGAGTTTCCAGCGCTCTTCGGTGAAAGTATAGGCTGGGCCCCCCGAACACTTCCGCCTCGTAGTAGGCGACGTGATAAGGCCCCAAGTTTTCGAGCAGATCGCGAACCTTTTCGGGAAGCCCCTGGCCGGGACGCGCTCGCCGGCGAGGCGCCTCGCCCCGCCGCACGGACTCCTCGCGAGGGGCAGCACCCCCATCAGCCAGGAGGGAAATCCTCATCGGACGGGTGCTAGTGTCACGCCGCAACCGCCGGTCGGTCCTGACGGCCGTGTAGATGTTGGCCAGGAGAGCGTGATCGAGGGAGGTGTAGTTGCCTTTCTCGACATTCTTTAGCTGCGAGTCCGTCCCATAAAACTCGGGATGACTTCTTTTGATGATCTCGTGGATTTCCTGGGGTGTGATGGGGGCTCTTGCATTCGCGATTATGGTTCTTAATAGCTCAGCAAAGTTCATGTATGCTCCCCCGATGGGCCGAAGCCCAGCCATCATTCAGCGCTCAAATGATGTGATCTGAAATTACGTGCATCAACAAGGACTTCTTGGAAAACAGCCTGTTGCAGATATCGCAACGCACCAATCTAGTTTCAGTCGAATTTTCGACGTGATTGTGGTGTCGGCATAAATGTTTTATGAGTTTTCGGTAATCGACTTCCATATTACAGTATGGGCATACAGGTTCAGCATTGTGAACAATCTGGTTATCATCTGGATCTTTTTCACGCCATCCACTTGTTAATTTTGTTTTTTTCTTTGCAGTTTTGTATTTAATAATATCAAATACCTTTTTTTCATTAAACAGCAAGACCACTTGTTTCTTTTCTCTTGAGAAACAAATTATCTCTCCAGCAAGGTCTGCATAGCCATTTTCAACTATCATCCGCAAATATTCGCCATTAGAGTGTCGTACGAGGAGTTGAGCAAACGATTCTCCTGAGGCTTGACTGGCCCTTACCACCAGACCAAGTTCTGGATCTAGAATTTGGTGCGCGGGGATAGCACTGACTACGGCCGGGGTGAAAGCCCCTCTAGATTGGTAAGAATCGAAGCACCCATGCCTTGGCCAAGGCCAGCCAAGGTCATCGACCCAGACGCTCCCTCCGTTGTGTCGAATAAAGAAGACATCCTCTCCGCAAATCGGACACTTGGATGGTGCACAGAATTCAGCTTCATCCCAGGCGTAAATCTTTTCCTGAAACCACCCTCTCGTAGGGTGTTCAAACCCGGCATTATAGCCTCCACCTCCTCCGAGGTGCCCCTCACCACCAAAACCACAGGTGCAGTTCAGGGAGTGGTTCCAAGCATTGCACATATACCCCTCGATAGTTATGCGACGCCTCTAGGTTCATCACTTATCCCCGGCACCAGCGGCGTGCCGGGCTCGGGCCTGAACACGGTCTCTTCCACCTCAAATAGGTCGTACTTGAGGATTTCGAAACCAACCGCTTCACACGTGCAGTCCGACTCCTCAAGGGTGACGACGCGGAGCCTGCCGGTCCCGGATTCCCTATCGACGGCGACGACGGGCACCTCGCCGCAGGACAGGGCAAGAACCCCCTCCGCCGGCAAGGGGATGGCCGATTGGGTAGCCGTCGGCACCTTGCCAATCCTGAATTCGGGAACTTCAGCGTCATAGACAAAGTTCAGCGACTCCTCCCAGCGCCATGATGCCAGAATTTCCAAGGCTGCGTAAATCGTGATTGTGCCTCCCTGCAACGAAAGGAGTTCGCCCAGGAGGTCAACCTCCTGCCGGGTGAACGGCACCGGGTTCTTCTTGCATACCGCGACATGGGCGGCAACGGCCTTTTCGGTTGGTTCGAGGTAGGAGAACCACTCCTCTCTCGTCAGGTTGGGGTCTATCTTGGATGCTTCGTCAAACGCCCTGCGCTCCTCTTCGGTGGGCAAGTCAGAGCGCCCGAGGACTGCCGATCTTGGGCAGCTGGCCCTCAATTCGAATAAGGGGAGCCCCTCGCCGATCGTCTGTGACATACCGACGGCGACCCTGGCGCGGGGCTTTCCCTCCTCGACATCATCCAGGTAGGCGCTCCAGAAAAAGGCCGTGTGCAGCCACAGGCTCTCCCAGTGGAACTTCTTCCGGTCCGGCGTGAACACGAGGTCAGGGACAAGCAGCAGGCTGTACCGCCAGAGGTAGCTCGCGAACGGGCTGCCGTCAGGCTCGTGGTCCTGAAGGGTCACGACGCGCAACAGGCCCGTGCCCTGGTCGCGGCCGACGGCGACCCCCCGCACATTGCCACCCTTCAGGTGAACGAACCCTATGTCCGGCAATGAAGGGCCCCAGTGACCGGGGCTCATCGCCGCCTGCCCGGGGGGCTGAACGAGCCCAGGCAGCTCGGGCTCGACCGGCTCGGCCCAGCGGTTGGCGGTGAGCACGTTAAGGAGCGGGTCCATCACCGAGGAGTAGCTGCGCACCATGGCAACCTCGCCAAGCAGCTCAAATACCCGCTGGCCGAGTTCCGATTCCTCGGGGGTGAACGGGACAGGGGCTTTTTTGTACCTTTGCTGGAGGGCCTCGGCCTGGGCCTCGATCATGTCGATGTCTATCGCCATGCCGGCGGCAAGGTGGCCGTGGATATAGCGATGCCCCCAGAGGATGAAAGTGTCCATTCGGGATGGGTCCCGCCCTTGGCGCAGGTCCTCCTCGCTGGCGACCGCCCACGTCGGGACGCGAAAGGACCGCCCGCCCCATTCGCAGGGGTAAAGCTCCACGAGCCAGTACATCTGAACATTGTTGTCATCCATGCGTGCGCCCCCTCAGGCAATGCTTAAGATGCAGGGCCCACCATAATGCGGCAGCCATGCGCCCCCAGCTTATCTTACCCGGCGGAATGTCAGGATAAGTCACAACGGCTTGCCGTCCATGATACCCACCCAGGAAAACATCCGGCCACACCATTTCGATAATGGGTGGCCGGGGCGTGCCTGAAGCGCACAGTTCGCTTTGGGGAATTTACGGGAACGGGCTATCTGGCCGGTTCAAAATCTCTGCGCAACTGTCGGTCAAATCCTTCAATGGCCTGCACGATGAAATCAAACCAGCCATCGACATCAGGGTCCTGATCATAGCTGCCGCGCCGGGAAGAATAGGTGAGTTTGAGGGTGGCCCTTTCCTCAAAACCACTCGGGCGGAGCCTTTTCGTCACCTCGAATTCCACATCGTTGTCCCCTTCAAGGAACACATTCCTAGCGACACCGGGAAAGCCCTGCTGATCGGTTGGTAGTCGCTTGAACTCCTCCATGTACTCGACGTTGATCCGGAGGTAAACATGTGGTCTGTTCAGCGAAAGACGCCCCATGCCGGAAGAGACACCATCACATATGTTTATCAAGGTCAGGCTGCGCAATCGGTTCAGCTTTTCGAGCCAGCTATCTTTCAGATTCTTGTCCACGCACCGCCCGTTCCAGAGTCGTTCATGAGGCCTGCACTCCCTGCGGTTTGGCGCCATCTGCGGCGGAATGAGATTTACTCCCTGTGCCATAAAACCTCTCAGATGTGATGATGGTCTTCACCTGCAATCAAAATGTGGATATTGCTGCAAGGTCGACGGGGGTTGTGCCTGTTATTCCGGTTTGGGATCGCGCCAGCAATTGTCGAGCATCCGGTCTGCGAGCCCGGTCAGTTCCTCGCGGAACTCAAGCTCACCCAGATAATCGGCATCCGTCTTCATGTCGGTTATGGCGAAGAGGTCCCGATCGCTGTCGGTCTTAACCTTCTGCCAATACTGGCGGTCCATGTTTCTATGGAGGCCGTTCAGTGCCCCGCAGAACGTGCCGGCCATGGCGGCGACCGTGTCCGAATCGACGCTCTCGTTGACGGCGTTGTAGATGACCCGGTCGAAGTGGCCAGGGGAGAAGAGGAAGCAGTAGAGGGCGAACGGCAAGCTTTCCAGCACATAGGCACCACTCCAGAACTCTTCCTGGACCTGGGCGGGCAGTTGCTTTTCATCCAGGAACCGGGGGATGTCGTCGCGTATCCTCGAAGCCAGAGTCGATGGTTGGCCATCTTTGCGGGTCACATACTGACCGCCGCCCTCGATGCCGGCGATGGCGTCCGCCAGATCCCGGCAAAAAAGGGTCTTCTGCCCAAGATCCGACAGTTGATTGACGTTGATCCGCAGCAACATGGCCACGGCATAGGCCATGACAATACTGCTGGCAATCGCCATCGGGTCGTTATGGGTGACCATGGCCTGCATGCCGGCGGCCAGCTTGAGCTCGTCGAAGTCGTTGCGGAAGAAGATCCCCACCGGGGAGGCGCGCATCGCCGCGCCGTTCCCCGAGGAGGCGACGCCGGCCTCGTACCAAGGGAGCTTCTTGTCCTTGTAATTGCCGACGAACTGCCTGGTCGCCTGACCGATGCCACGAATGTGCTCGCGGGTGAACCGCTTTGCCAAGTCATCCGGGACCAGCCTGCCATTGGTCAGCAGTGACTCGGCGAGCCACCATGTCATCTGGGTGTCATCGGTTATCGTGCCGACCGGCCCGGATTGCCACCCATGCCACGGCGCGTACCAGGTGGCCGGCGCGCACGTGCCGGGGAGCCGCCCCTCCATCTGCCTCCCTATGGCGTCGCCGATGGCCCCGCACAGGATCGCGCCCCGGACCTTGTCTTCGAGCCAACGCTTGCCTGACGGGCCCAGGTCTTCGTCCAGGTTGCCTTTCAGTGGTTTGTCGACCCCGACGTGCATGAAGTCGCAGCACAAGGCCCCCTTGTGGAAGATCTCCGTGTAGATCCCGTGGAGGGCCTCATCCCCCGAGCTCTTCTTCCTGATGGGCTTTGCCACCTGACTGCCGCCTTTCCGCCCCTTCAGCCAATTGCAGTAGATGTCATTGGTGGCAAAGAAAAGCGTATCATTCGTTTCGTTATCGACGACGGAAATCCCCTCATTGAACTTGACGCCTGTGACGGAGCAGATGCCGGGCTTGTATGTTTGCGGTTCATTATCTCCGCACCACGGGATGCGGGTGTAATAACCCTCGAAGATCCCTGATGAGTACACGGGCCCTTTGATGGCTGGCATCTTGTCGGGAACCTTGTCTCTCCACCCTTCCCAATTGTTGCAGTAGGTCCAGAAGGGCACGGTGATACTGACCCCGCGCAATTCGCACCTGCCGCCTTGAGTCCGGTCCCCCCCAGTGCGGTTCCACGCACACGTTCCGCAATTATCTGGCCCGCCGTTTGGCATTGTGTTTATTTCCCCCTTATCCTTGAATGACCTTCAAGGGGGTTCAGTTGCCACGCCTCCCCAAAAGTCTTCCTCTTCACGAGGCATTGCCAGAAATACCAGCCCCCCAGGAACAGGGCCACACCCCAGGGGGAGTAGCGGCGCATCTGCCGAACATGCTCGTACTCGTGCTGATAGACGTAATCGTAGGACGGCGTTGTCGTGCCGGCGATGTCGGCGCGGATCAAAATGACATTCAAAAAGGCCATGCCATACCCACCCATCGGCAGCCGCCTGACCCGCACCACTGCGACAGGCAGCCAGGTCCACAGCCAAATCGAGAGCATCAGCCCGAAGAACACTGCTATCGGGAGATCGCCAGTGAACAGGATCGACAACAACCGCATATGAGCTTTCCAACAGCCTGCTAGTGCTACGATCTCAATCCCGCTAATTGAGCCCGCTCAACAATGGCCTCGTATCGATTAAGCACTTCATCAAGTTGTGATTGAAAGGTATCTAAGTTGGGCGCATGGGCAGCCAGACCATTCACCTCTTTCAGCAGTTTTGGGAAAACGATCCGCCTTGATCTATCCCCGGTAAAAAACGCACAATTTTCGGCAAAAGGGAGTGCTTGAAAATATGCTGCCACAGCCGGCTCTTCTTGGGGACTCTCTTGGGAGGACTTCAGCAGACCGGCCTGGTGAAGGTGCTCTGCCACGGTCATAACATCACTCATGAAGACACCAAGGACCAGATTATAACCCATCCTCTGTAATGTAAGTGCTTGATCCCCTTCCGGCCCTTCGATCTCTGGGAGTTTTAAGGGGATATATCCTCTCTCCAGACTCCACATATACAACTCCATCGGGTTGGTCGGGCAATCCTGGCACCGCCCCAGCCGATAATTGATCACATGCGGGGCAAACTCCAAAACCCCCTGAACTGACAGAGAGCCATCATTTGGAAGCGCACTGAAGAAATTGCTCAGTCGGCGAAAAGAGCCTGCCGTAATCCCGATGGGTATCACAAATGCCATCAGGAAACCGTCGGGGAAGTAGCTCCCCACGCCGACTCCTCCCATTTTCTCGTACGGGATGAACTGCAGATTGTATTTTTCTACAAGCTCTTGCTGTAAGACATTGTCCATGGCCTTCGTGGGTGACATACGGAATTGGCACATTGGGCCGCCGAACATCTTCATCGGGCCCATGTAATAAATAAGCTCTTGGGTGCGGTATGTCTCACGCACAAAGAAACGTTCATCGGACACTTTTAGTTCAAGAGCAAACTCACTGGTGCGATACTCTACCTGGAGTTCATCAAAGGTTCTCTTGAACGTTTCCGGAATTAACGTTCCCATGAATAGTCTAGAGGGCAAATCCTCGATACATCTTGGCGGGCTAGACAGTGGCTTAAAATTCAAGGCTGGCCGCAAAACATGTGGGACTGCAATAGTTGGAAACGATTGGTTTGCCATGAACAAAAACCTTTCTTAGAAAAAGGAGAGCCCGGCTATCAATGGCTATTGTAGAGTTTAAATGAGCCCCCAGACTTTGAGAACATGGGGCATGATCGGTTCGCCCGTCTCGCGGGCTGTAATCGCATTGAGGCGAGGGGCAATGATTTTTGCGTAATCCTTGAGCGGCCACTTCTTCTTGACTTCGACAGGTTCGCCGGCACCAACGGGGAAGCTGCGTTCGATGTCGCGCACCACCATATCCCTCGCCCCCAGGACTTGATTGGCCAATCCGGCAGCAACCGCGCCATAAAGCGATGCGTCCCGTTCGCTATCGAGCTCGCCCAGCCAGTCCAGGTAGAACTCGATCGACCCGGCGACAAGCATACCACTGTGACAGTGAATGGCCTCCTCGACCTCGGCAACAGACAGGCTCTCCCGGTGGGCCTTGAGCAGCTCGGTGACTCGGCGGTCACCGCACACGACGAGCCCGCCGAAAATCGCCCCCGGGTTCCCGGCGATCTCGCTGGTTGCCCATTCAAGGAGGAGATTTACCCCTGACATCGGATCTTCCTCCCCCGGTTGAAGGACCGCAAAATCGAGGGCCGCTGATGAGACAATCTGCCGGTCATAATCGCACAGCAAAAAAGGCAGGAGGCCCAGAGGTGAGATCTCGCCTTGCTCGACGCGCTCACGACAAGCCTCGTAATTGAACAACCGCTGTTCCGAAGGGATCTTCTCCCGATAAATCGCGTAAAGCTCGGTGATGATGTCAACCAGCCGATCGTCGTTCGACGCGCCATACATGCACGCGACACCGTGGACGAGTTGATCAAGCGTCTTGTTGTCCAGCGATCCCCACCGCTCAGGCTGTCCCAGCAACGTTGTGAATGTCTCTGCCGACGGCTTGCCTTTCATGGCTTCCTCCTGATCAACCTTAAGCGTTCACTTCCCGCAGAAGCCCACTGACCCGATCGGTCTTTTCCCAGGTAAACCCGGGGCCCGTCCTGCCGAAATGGCCATAGGCCGAGGTCGGCGCGTAGATCGGCCGGCGCAGATCGAGGGTGCGAATAATGCCGGCCGGCGTCAAGTCGAACACCTTGCGCACGGCTTTTTCAAGGATATCCTCGGCAACCGTCGCGGTGCCGTGGGCGTCCACCAGGACCGAGATCGGCTCAGCCATGCCGATGGCGTAGGACAGCTGCAGGGTGCAGCGTTTGGCCAAGCCGGCCGCCACCACGTTCTTGGCGACATAGCGGGCCATGTAAGCGGCCGATCGGTCAACCTTGGTGGGGTCCTTCCCGGAGAACGCCCCGCCGCCGTGCGGGCATGACCCGCCATAGGTATCGACAATGATTTTGCGGCCGGTCAGCCCGGTATCACCCAGCGGGCCGCCGATCTCGAACCGCCCGGTCGGGTTGACGTGGATCTGTAGCGCTCTTGACCGCAAGCTCACCGGGATCTCCGGGAGGACGATCTGCTCGATGACCTCACGGCGCAACGTGTCGTTGTCGATCGCCGGGGCATGCTGCGTGGAAAGGACCACCTGCTCGACGGCTGCCGGGCGGCCATCCCGGTAGCGCACGGTCACCTGGGACTTGGCATCCGGGCGCAGCCAGGGCAGTTCGCCACTGTGCCGCAACTGCGCCTGCCGGCGCGCCAGCGCATGAGCCAGCGAGATCGGCAACGGCATCAACTCGGGGGTTTCGTCGCAGGCATAGCCGAACATCATCCCCTGGTCGCCGGCACCGATCGCCCCTTCCTTCTGATCGACGCCCTGGGCGATATGCTCCGATTGCACGCTGAGAGAGAGCCGTACCTCGCAGCGATCGGGATCGAAACCGGTGTCGCCACCGGCATAGCCGATCTCGCGCACCGCCTGGCGGGCGATAGCCGGGATTTCAGCCTGCAACTGCTCCAGCAGGTTAGGGATGGTTGCCGAGCCGAATTCGCCGGCGACGATGAGCAGGTCCTTGGCGATCAGCGTCTCGCAGGCAACGCGCGCCAACGGATCCTGCGCAAGAACATGATCGAGGACCGCATCGGAGATACGGTCAGCAACTTTGTCCGGGTGTCCCTCGGACACCGATTCAGATGTAAACAGATATTCTCTGGACATGGGTGTCTCCTTTGATCATGACCTTGAGCTATTCGCCTGGGCTAGGCATTGCCCGCGCAAGCCGTATCTTCCAGCCCCGCGATAAACAGACAGTCCTCAATCTCGAAGAGGCTGAGTGCCGGGATCTGGATCGCCTGATTTCGGTGCTGAACCTGGCTGGAGTCCTCGATGCTGACGACCAGGAGCCGCCCGGAGTTCGGGTTGCGATCGACGGCGAGGGAGGGGATGGGGCCGGAGCTGACGTTGATCAGCCCCTTGGCTGGAAACTGCAGTCCCCCTCCCTGTGATACACGTTGCACTTTACCTTTAAGCTGGAGTTCCGGAAAGAACTCTTTGAAGTTCTCGTTGGCAAGTCTCCCCCAGCGATAGGCGGCCAGGATCAGCCGGGCGTCGTTGATCGTGAAGTCGTCATCCAATGAGAGAATCCCGTGGAGCAGATCCATTTCCTCGGGCGTGAACGGCAGGGGGTTTGCCTGCCAATGCCGGACATGCTCAAGGACGGCGTCGTCGGTTGACTCCAAGGCTTCGGGGAGAGGGTGCTCCGTTGCCGTGACATCCGCCCCGTGCCCCTCGCTGAGCGACTGCGATTGCCACACGGCAACCATGGAGCGAGCAGTACCCTGCCGTTCAACGAGGCTTGCCGTCCAGAAAAAGTGGGTTTTCAGCCACAACAGTTCCCACTTGAACGTGCGACGGTCGGGGCGAAATGCCGCCGCCGGGATATGCAGTAGGCTGTAGCGCCACAGGAAGCTGTCGACCGGGTGCCCCTCGGGCTCGTAATCTTCCAGCGTCACGACCTGCACAAGGTCCGTCCCCGGTACCGGGCCGACAGTGATGACGCGGACATCCCCGTCTTTCAGGCGGGCAAAACCGATGTCCGGGGTCAAACCCCTGGAGGCGTTTTCTCTTGGTCTGCCATGAGCGATGGCGACCGATGGCTCCGGGCAGGCAGGAACGCCCCACCGCGTGGCCGTGACAACATTCAAGGTGATCCGGTATTTCTTGTAGTCCGTGGTACCAGACAACACCCCGTCCAGCAGTTGGAAGGTTTCCTTTGCCAGAACCATTTCGGCAGGCGAAAAGGGCACGGGATTGCTCTCGTACTTCTGCCTGACCTCGTTGGCCTCGCGCTCGAGGCGGCCGGCGTCAATCCCCTCGCCGGAGGTCTGCAACTGCCGGATGTAGTCACGGCCCCAGGAAACTAAGGTATCCATGCGCGTGGCATCCTCCCCCTGTTCCCTTTCTTCCTTGGTGATTACTGCCCAGATCGCCACCGGAAATTTCTGCCCGTCCCACTCGCAGGGGTAGTGCTTGACCACCCAGAACAGGTCCAGCCCCCCTTCGTCGACGTCAAGCTCAGCGGGTGACAAGAGCTGCGTGTCCCCGGCGAACGGGAGCAAGGCCTCCCCGTCGCGATTGGCAACAGCCAGGAGGGCTGCGATGTCGCGATAACCGACTGCGGCGTTCTTCGGGTGGAGGGTCACGAAGTCGTGGATGTCCTTGGCCATCTGCTGCAAACAGGGGCGCCCGAGGAACTGCATCACGACGATGGTCCTGTGGCGAAGCGGCACGGCGTGATCGAGCGGGATTGGTCCCAGTTCAGCCTCGGCCGGCTCGAACAGGGTAAACGCGTCGAAACGCTCGCGAGTCTCGACCGCCGGCCCGTACTCCTGGACAGCGGCGCGGTCCAGCCAGTAGAAGGCTTCGATCTGATCGGCATCGACCCCGGATCCCTGGCCGAGGAGCGTCGCGACCAGGTACTGGGCTTCAGCCACCCCCTGCTCGGCAGCCGCCAGGAAGTAAGGGTAGGCCCTGCCGTCGTCTTGCACCGTCTCAGCTCCCTGGTGATAGATTTGCCCCAATCTGAGCTGGGCATCGGGATCCCCCTGCCGAGCCGCAAGGTCCAGCCAGTGAATGGCTTGGCGAATATTTTTCTTCACCCCCCGCCCCTGAAGGTAATAGAGCCCGAGGCTGTATTGCGCCGGGGCGTATCCTTGCTTGGCCGAGCGCCGGTACCACTGAACCGACAACCGGGGCTGCTGCGGGACGGCTATCCCTTTTGACAGGCAATACCCCAGAAAAGCCTGGGCCCGTGGGTGCCCTTGCTCGGCCGCCGCCGAACAATAGCGATAGGCTTTTTCAAGGTCTTCAGTCACGCCGTCAGCCTGCAGATAACGAATCCCAGCCCAGTACTGACATTCAGCGTCCCCCCGATCTGCGCGGTCGAGCAGCTCGTTGACAGGCAGGGGGCTTTCGATTTTTTTATTTATTCGCGTTTGCATGGCATCCTCCCTGGCGCCGTAGCACCACCGTTGTGATTGTCATTTAAGCCCGCATCGCCGATGGCCGGCGACGCGGGGTGCATTTCCCTTCAATGAGCCTCACTGGACCGTTCAGACTTGGAACCAGGGGTCGGCCAGGATCTGGTCGCCCAGGTGCGGTCTCTCGTATTCACCGCAAGTCACGCAGTACCAGGCTTCCGGGTTGAACTCGGTGCGGAAGAATTCCCGCATCGCAATCCGGAAGGCGTCCACGAACTGGCGACGGTTGACGATGGCTTCGATGAACACCCCTTCCTGCTCGTCGCAGTAGGCGTTCAGGATGCGCAGGAGAATTCGGTCCGGATCGTCGGTCGCGTACGCCTCGAACTTCTTCTCGGGGCCTTCTTCTTCGATCTGGAACCTGACCGGCAGGTCGCCACGCCCGATCGACTTGAGCCATTCGATGAGCAGTTCGACCGGCGGGAAGGAGTTGGAGAGAACCGCGTCGAGAGTCTGCGACCCGACCCCCAGGTGGAGGTAGATCCAGTCCCAGCGGTTTTCCATTTCCAGGCGCACGGTCGCCGGTTCGTCCTCGACAGTCGGGTTGATCTGGAACAACCGGTCGAGCCCGAAGTGCGGCCGTTCCAAGCCGTCCCGGGTGAAGTGCCAATTGCCCAGAGACGACGTCCCTTCGAAGACCAGGCAAGGAGTGCAGTGGTCCCATCCCCAGGAGCGGGCGTCCATGCGCTCGTAGTACCATTCGAGGTACTCGCCGTAGCTCTTGCAGGGGAACGGCTGCAGCTTCGTCGGGACAGCGATGCCCTCCGGGTCATCGTCGACTTCTTCGACGTAGCTGAAGTTCTCGGCCAGCATCTCGAAGAACGCCCGGCTGCGGTCAAACTCGACGTTACCGCCCATATCGGCATGGGCCGCGACCTTGATATTGCCGCCGAAGGTCGCGTCCAGGATCATTTGCGCCTGCCGCCGGCGCGCTTCCGCCCCATCGCACAGCGGGTCATGGGAGAGGGTCTTGCCCAGCATCAGCAGGGCTGCACGGATGCGCTCGTCCTTGCAGGTGGACAGCGGGAGGAGGATGCCGTGCTTGATGAAGCAACCGTTGCCGTAGCTCTCGTTGACGACGAAGATGCCTTTCTTTCCCTCGGCATGGGGGCCGCGCGCGTCAGCCCCCATGCCGCCACGACGGAAGATGTAGATGAAGGGTTGAAGCTCTTTCAGGTCACCGGCGATATCGCCGTACTGCCGTTGGTTGCCGTATTTCATAGCCCTTGTCCTTTCTCAATTGACGTGTAAGTGGTGTGTGACGAGTCTTCGCAATGAGACCGATGTTTTTGCCGCCCTCAGGTGAAATCATTCAGTTGTCAGAGAGCGTACCGGGGGCGATTTTGGAGACAAAGCTTCCCCGGGGCCTCCGAACGCAGAACGACATCCGCTTCGGGGGTTGAATCAAATTCACGTCTGTTTTGAGAGAGGAGCGGTCTACGGCGGAGGTTCCGGAAGAACCCCTGTCATGGCTCCGAGGGCGGGTTGGCCGCTTGCGGCCGTTTGGCGGGATGTGGCGGCGAGTTTTTTCATGGCTGACCTCCGGAACAGAAAAACCCCTTCCGTATCGTGGAAGGGGTCACCGGTGTGGTCGGCCTCTTCCTTATCTGCCGGGATCGTCGATCCCGCTGGAGTTAGCACCTTGCCTCCGTAGGCAGGTTGCTGCGACGTCAAAGGGCCAGTCCCTCGGTCGCTCTCGATAAGAAGGGTATGATCTATGTAGCAAATTCGTGAGAGATTGTCAATCGAAGAGTTGCCGCGAAGCCCCGAGAGTTCCTCAGCCCCTCCCATCAGCCC
>VAUL01000061.1 GCA_005774545.1 Deltaproteobacteria bacterium
CCCCCAGCCGCCCGCCGAGGGTGCTCATCGGGCAGTAGTGGCCGTGACGGGCATGAATGCGCAGAAACAGGTCGGGGCGGTCAAAATTCATAGTGGTGCGGGCAATCCGTATCGCGGATCTCATGGTACTTGGCGACCATGTCCGGCGTCAGGAACTGCCGCACCTCCTTGAGCGCCCGATGGAAATGCTCGGCGGTGACGATGGCCGAATCGGCCTTGATGGCGTTGACCGTGGCCCGCTTGCACAGGCTCTCGATGTCCCACCCCACGTACCCCTCGGCCAGCCGCGCCAGCTCGTCGCGGTCGATCCCCGGAGCCAGGTTCGGCATCTTGTCCATGTAGATGTCGAGCATGCCGCGCCGGTCGACGGCGGTCGGCGGGTGGACGAATACCTTGCGGTTGAAACGCTTCTTCTCCTTGATCAGCGCCTGGTCGACGGTGTCGATCCGGTAGCAGGAGCCGAGCAGCGCCACCCCTTTGACCTGGTTGATCCGGTCGACCTGCTCGATGAACAGCTTCGACAGTTCCTTCGAAGCGAAGGTCGGCGGCACCGCCCGGCGGTTCCCCGGGCTCCACTCGTAGTCGCACCCCGCACGCGGGCAGAGCCACTCGCAGTCGGAGATGAACAGCACGCACGGCGCCTCGTGAATGGCGCAGTCGAAGGCCTCGACCAGCTCCTCCCCCTTGCCGAGCATCTCCTGCCCGGAGATGTAGACGAAGCTGACCCCCGCCTCCTTGGCGCAGGCCTCGGCGAGCATGGTGATGCCGGTACCGAGCGGCCCCCACAGCATGACCCCGGCCGGCAGGCCGAGACCGTGATGGCTGATCATCTCCGGTTTCTTCAGCGGCAGGCAGACCATCTCCTTGAGGGTCTCCTTGACGTCGGCATAACCGCCGATGTCATCCCAGCCAAGGACCGGATCGCGGACTTCGTAGAAAAGGTTCTTCAGGCGTCTGTGCATGGCTCGCCCCATTTCCGAGCAAAAGTAGGAACTGCAAACCCCGCTGATTTGAGCAACAATCATGCCACCTTGACGACCGGCAGCGCCTCGACAATACTGGATGAACTGCGCAGGAGGACACCATGGCAGATTTCATCCTCGCCGTCGACCAGGGGACCACCGGCACCACCGCCCTGCTGGTCGGCCGCGACCTGGCCGTGCACGGCAAGCAGACCGTCGACTTCCCCCAGCACTACCCCCGCCCGGGGTGGGTCGAACACGACCCCGAGGAAATCTGGCATTCGGTGCGCCGCGCCGTACGCCAGCTGCTGGACAGCACCGCCACCCCGGCGGCGCGGATCGCCGCCATCGGCCTCACCAACCAGCGCGAGACCACCGTCCTCTGGGAACGGGCCACGGGGCGGCCGGTGCACAACGCCATCGTCTGGCAGTGCCGGCGCAGCGCGGCGATCTGCAGCGAACTCAAAGCGGCCGGGCTCGAACCGGCCGTGCGGGCCAAAACCGGCCTGGTCCTCGACCCCTACTTCTCCGGCACCAAGCTGACCTGGCTGCTGCGCGAGCAGCCCGCCCTGCGACAACCGGCCGTCGACGGCCGCTTCGCCTTCGGCACCGTCGACAGCTTCCTCGCCTGGCGCCTGACCGGCGGCCGGCAGCACGTCACCGACGTCTCCAACGCCTCGCGCACCCTGCTGATGAACCTGACGACGCTCGCCTGGGACCCGGACCTGCTGGCCGCCTTCGACATCCCGGCCCAGCTCCTGCCGGCGATCGCCCCGTCGTCGTCCCGCTACGGCAAGACCCGCGGGCTCGACTTCCTCCCCGACGGCATCCCGGTGGCCGGCATGGCCGGCGACCAGCAGGCCGCCCTGTTCGGCCAGGCCTGCTTCAAGGCCGGCGAATCGAAATGCACCTACGGCACCGGGGCCTTTTTGCTGGAGAACACCGGCCCCCGGCCGGTCGCCAGCAAGAGTGGCCTGCTCACCACCGTCGCCTGGCAGGTCGGCGGCGCAACCAGCTACGCCCTGGAGGGGAGTTCGTTCATCGCCGGCGCCGCCGTGCAGTGGCTGCGCGACGGCCTCGGGCTGGTGCACACCGCCGCCGAGATCGAGACGCTGGCCCGCCAGGTTCCCGACAGCGGCGGCGTGGTCTTCGTGCCGGCCCTCACCGGTTTGGGCGCCCCGCACTGGAACAGCGGCGCGCGCGGCCTGATCAGCGGCATCACCCGCGGCACCACCGCCGCCCATCTGGCGCGCGCCACCCTGGAGGGGATCGCGCTGCAGATCCATGATCTGTGCCGGGCCATGGCCGACGACAAGGGGGAGCCGCTCGCCGTGCTGAAAGTCGATGGCGGCGCCGCGCAGAACGACCTGCTCATGCAGCTGCAGGCCGACCTGCTGGAGAAGCCGGTCTCCCGGCCGCAGACCGTCGAAACCACGGCGCTGGGTGCAGCGATGCTGGCCGGCCTGGCGGTCGGTTTCTGGCGGGACCTGGAGGAACTGGCCGGCAGCTGGCGCGAAGAGAAACGATTCGTTCCGGAAGCGGAGGCGGCCTGGCGGGAGGAGTTGCTGGGGCGGTGGAATGACGCCGTTAAAAGAGCGTAACCACCGGCGGTCGAAGCCACCGGCCGTGTATCCCGAAGAACACCCGTTCAAGCCGGGCTGACGGCAATGGCCAAGCGTGCGACAGCGGCCCTATGGCTCACAGGCTGCGCCGGCGTGATCAGCATGATCGGGCTGAGCATCTACGGCCCGATTCCGCAGGATCCGGGCTATCATCTCTTTGCCGATCAACGGCAGTTCCTGGGGATCCCCCATTTTTTCAACGTCGTCTCCAACCTTGCATTCCTCGTCGTGGGGATCGCCGGAGTTGCCGGCCTTCGGAACCGCAGCGGCCCCGGCTTGCCACGGCCGCTGCGCCCGGCATATTTCCAGTTCTTTATCGCCGCCATACTGACGGGAGCCGGCTCCGCGTACTACCACCTCGCGCCGGGCAACCAGACGCTGGCGTGGGATCGCCTGGCGATGGCCCTCGGCTTCATGGCGTTCGTGACCATCGTCATCGGTGAGCACGTCAACCTGGAGGCCGCACGCCGCGTACGCCTCCCGCTGACCGTCGTGGGCGTGGCCGCGGTGCTGTACTGGGCGGTTTCGGAATCGCAGGGGCAAGGCGACCTGCGCCTCTATGTGGTGGTGCAATTCCTGCCGATGGTGCTTGTGCCGCTCGTCCTGCTGACGGCCCCCCCGCTCTTCGGGACGGCCCGTCATCTCTGGATGATGCTGGCATGTTACGCCGGCGCCAAACTGTTCGAGGCCCTGGATCTGCACCTTTATGAACTGGGGCGCCTCGTCAGCGGCCACACGCTGAAGCATTTGCTGGCAGCGTATGGCATGTGGTTCATGGTGCAGGCCGTTCGGCAGCGACGCGTGGAATGACGGCAGGGAGAGAGGACGGGCCCGCCGACTTGCAAGGAAAAGCGGGAACGGGACGGCGGGGACGGCGGGCGCACCCCTTAGAGATCGTTGAGCAGCCGGTAGATCTTCTGCTCCAGTTCCCACGCTTTGGCGGCGCGATCCTCCTCGCCGGCCTCCTCGAAGAGCAGCCGGGCCTGGTCCAGCTTCTGATGGGCCTTGAGCAGCACCGGCGTCAGCGACGACTCGAGCTTGATGCGGGGGATGTCGCCGACGGCCTCGCGCAGTTCGTCGAGGGTCGCCAGCGCCTTCCCCGCCTCGCGGAAGCGGCGGTTCTCCGCCCCCTCCTCGCCTTCACCCAGGCCGGTGACGAAGGCGCGCACCTCTCGGGTGATTTCGCGGTAGCGGTCGGAAATGGTCATCGTCGGGTCCTTTCGATCCGGCGGCGGCTAGCCTTCGGCAATATGAGCCTGTCATCCTAGTGCATCCCCCTTTGCCCTGACAACCGAAAAGACGGCAACGCCGTTGACTTCGGCTACGGCGTCCTGTTACTGTACCGTTCACATTCAAGGAGTTGCATCGCCCTGGGGGAGCAGAAATCGCTCTGCTGAGAGTCCGCGCTGCGGACGACCCCTCGAACCTGATCCGGGTCATGCCGGCGGAGGGAAGTGGCGCACACCGGGCACGGCAGCCCGGACGCGGCCGCTTTCCAGCGGCCTTTTGCTTTTTGCGAGCAGCCATGAAGATCGTCGTCAACGAACGCGAGCATGACCTCCCTGCCGGCGGGACCGCCGGCAGCGTGCGCGACCGGCTCAAGCCGGACGCCGACGTGCTGATCGTCAACGGCTTCCCGGCCGAACCCGGCCGCGAGCTGGCGGCAGGCGACCGGCTGGTGCTGATCCGCCGCGGCGAGGTGCCGACCGCCGCCGAGCTCGACGCCCTGCTCACCGCCCGGCACACGCCGGGGGTCCACGACCGGGTGAAGCGGGCCACGGTCGGCATCGCCGGCGTCGGCGGCCTCGGCTCCGCCGTGGCCGTCGCCCTGGCGCGCACCGGCGTGGGGAACCTGATCATCGCCGACTTCGACCTGGTCGAGCCGTCGAACCTCAACCGCCAGCAGTATTTTCTCGACCAGCTCGGCCTCCCCAAGGTCTACGCCCTGCGCGACACCCTGGCGCGCATCAATCCGCACGTCCATGTCAGCGCCTGTCACCTGCGCCTGACCCCGGGGAACATCGCCGAGATCTTCGGCACGGTCGACGTGCTGGTCGAGGCCTTCGACCGCGCCGACCAGAAGGCGATGCTGACGGAAACCTTTACCGCCCGCTTCCCGGACAAGCCGCTGGTGGCCGGCTCCGGCATGGCCGGCTTCGGTCCGGCCAACAGCGTGACCACCCGGCGCGCCTTCGGCAGGTTGTACCTGTGCGGCGACGGCGAGACCGCCGCCGCCCCCGGCGTCGGCCTGATGGCTCCGCGGGTCGGCGTCGCCGCCCACCACCAGGCCAACGCGGTGTTGAGATTGCTGCTGGGCGAGAACCCTGAGTGCTGAGCGAAGGTAATAGAGACATGAATCTCGTAGTCAACGGCAAACCGACCGAAGTCCCCGCGGGGAGCACCCTCCAGAACCTGCTCGACCAGCTGCGCCTTGACGGCCGGCAGGTGGTGGTCGAGCGCAACCGCGACATTGTCCCCAGGCAGCGCTTCGCCGAGGAATTTCTCGCCGCGGGCGACACTCTCGAAATCGTCCACTTCGTGGGCGGAGGATAAAGACCATGGACAGCCTGATGATCGCCGGACGTTCGTTCCGCTCCCGCCTGATGGTGGGGACCGGCAAATTCTCCTCCAACGCCGCCATGGTGGCCGCCATGGAAGGTTCCGGGTGCGAAATCGTCACCGTCGCCCTGCGCAGGGTCGACGTCGACAATCCTCACGACAGCATCCTTGCCCACATCGACCGGGAGAAGTACCTGCTCCTCCCCAACACCAGCGGCGCCCGCGACGCCGAGGAAGCGGTGCGCCTGGCCCGGCTGGCCCGTGCCGCCGGCTGCGAGCCGTGGGTCAAGCTGGAGGTCACCCCCGACCCCTTCTACCTCCTCCCCGACCCGATCGAGACGCTCAAGGCCGCGGAGATCCTGGTCAAGGACGGCTTCGTCGTCCTCCCCTACATCAACGCCGACCCGGTGCTGGCCAAGCGCCTGCAGGAAGCCGGCACCGCCACGGTCATGCCCCTCGGTGCGCCGATCGGCACCAACAAGGGGGTGCGCACCCGCGACAGCATCGCCATCATCATCGAGCAGGCGATCGTGCCGGTGGTGGTCGATGCCGGCCTGGGCGCCCCGTCGCACGCCGCCGAGGCGATGGAGATGGGGGCGGATGCCGTGCTGGTCAACACCGCCCTGGCGGTGGCCCGCGACCCCGGGGCCATGGGTGCGGCGTTCCGCAAGGGGGTGGAGGCCGGGCGCGAAGGGTACCTGGCCGGGCTCGGCCGGCAGCAGGAGCGCGCCGAGGCCAGCAGCCCGCTGACCGGGTTTCTGCACAACTGAAAAAGCTTTTTATAGGTCCCCTGGGGCCTATAGGAATTATAAGACCTATGACTTTCCAGCAGATTCTCGACCGTTACGACCTTCTCGAGGTCGAGGCCCGCATCGCCGCCAAGCAACCGGCGGATGTCGAGGCCGCCCTGGCCGCCGACCACCCCGGCCTCGACGACTTCATGGCCCTGCTCTCGCCGGCGGCGGCCGCCTACCTGGAACCGATGGCCCAGCGCGCCCACCGTCTGACCGTGCAGCGCTTCGGCAAGACCATCCTGATGTATGCACCGCTGTACCTCTCCAACGAGTGCACCAACGGCTGCCGCTATTGCGGCTTCAACGCCCGCAACGAGGTCCCGCGCCGGACCCTGACCCTTGACGAGGCCGAGGCCGAGGCGCGCGTTCTCCATGAACGCGGCTTCCGCCACCTCCTGCTGGTGACCGGCGAGGCCCCGAAAGCCGCCGACACCGACTACCTCGCCGCGGTCGTCGCACGCATCCGCCCGCTCTTCTCGTCGCTGAGCATCGAGGTCTACCCGATGGAGGAGGCCGGCTACCGGCAGGTGATCGCCGCCGGCATCGACGGCCTGACCCTCTACCAGGAAACCTACGACCGCGCCCTCTATGCCGAGATGCACCCCTTCGGCAAAAAGCGCGACTTCGCTTTCCGCCTGAGCGCGCCGGAACACGCCGCCCGCGCCGGGATGCGCCGCATCGGCATCGGCGCCCTGCTCGGCCTCGGCAAGTTCCGCGTCGAGGCGTTCTGCACCGGTCTGCACGCCCTGCACCTGGCCCGCCACTACTGGCGCACCCACCTGACCGTCTCCTTCCCGCGCATGCGCCCGGCCGACGGCGGCTTCCAGCCGCTCAATCCGGTCTCCGACCGTGACTTCGTGCAGCTGATCTGTGCCCTCAGGCTGCTCCTCCCCGACGCCGGCCTGGTTCTTTCCACCCGTGAGAGCGCACAGCTGCGCGACAACCTGCTCCCTCTGGGGATCACCCAGATGAGCGCCGGTTCCTGCACCTCCCCGGGGGGCTATGCCGAGAAGGACGAGAGCGGCCGCCAGTTCATCATCGATGACGACCGCACCCCCGCCGAGGTCGAAGCCATGCTGCGCTCACGCGGCTACGATCCGGTCTGGAAAGACTGGGACAACGCCTTTCACGGCCGATGAACAAGGTCGACTTTAACGTCTACCTGATCACCGACCGGCAGCAGGTTCCGGCCGGCCGAACCCTGCTCCAAACGGTGGCGGGTGCCCTGGACGGCGGCGTGCGTGCCATCCAGTTGCGCGAGAAAGACCTTGCCGCCGCCGACCTCTATCCGCTGGCCCTCGAACTGCGCGCCCTGACCCGCCGCTTCGGCGCCCGCCTGCTGATCAACGACCGGCTCGACGTAGCCCTGGCCGTCGAAGCCGATGGCGTTCACCTCGGCGGCCATTCGCTGCCGGTCGCCGTCGCCCGCCGCCTGCTCGGCCCGGAGAAACTGATCGGTGTTTCCACCCATCATCCGCAGGAGCTCATCTCCGCCGCCGCGGCCGGTGCCGATTTCGCCACGTTCGGCCCGGTCTTCGCCACCCCCTCGAAGGCCGCCTACGGCCCTCCCCTCGGACCCGGCGCCCTGAAAAGCGCCTGCGCCGCCGCACCGCTGCCGGTCTTCGCCCTCGGCGGCATTCGCCCGGACCATCTCCCGACCCTGCGTTCCTGCGGAGCCCACGGCATCGCCGTGATCTCGACCGTCATCGCCGCCCCCGACCCGTCTGCGGCAGCCGCCCGGCTGTTATAACCGCAAATCGAAGCCCGTTCCGGCACCGCTCACCCGCAGCCGCACCGCAATTGCCAAGCCGTCGAAAAAACTATGCTTTTGTTTCACCCTGCGAAACACACCGCAAAACCCGCTGAAATGTTTCATGTTTAAATTGCCTTTTCGACAACAATAAAACGATAAAAGCGCCAAAAATCGGGCAGTTGAGAGGCCGATGCAAACATTAAATATATTTCTCTTGACATAAAATAAAACAATATTCCAAAAATAGGGTAAAATGAGTGCACGAGGAGGCTGGGAACAGCGCATTTTTTATTTGCTCTGGGATTTTTGAGCCCTGGACATTGTCCCGCAACAACGTTCCACAGGCGATCCGGTGGGGACCAGGAAAGCCGCACAGGGAACGACGGGGCAACACATTCAAACGAGGAGAGCGTCATGGCACAAACGTACGACTGGGCGGCAATCGCCAAAAACCCGAAGTTCATCGAACTTCACCACCGCAAGCAGCGGTTCCTGTTCGGCTGGTGGGCCTTCTCCACCGTGTACTACTTCCTGCTGCCGATCGGGGCGGCCTACGCCACGGATCTGTTCAAGATCAAGCTGCTCGGCAACGTCAACTTCGGCTACCTGTTCGCCCTCTCCCAGTTCTTCGTCTCCTGGGGGCTGGCCCACTACTACGCCCATGTGGCCAACAAGGACTTCGACCGCCTGACCCGTGAAGTGGTCAGCGAGTTCGTGAAATAAGGAGGCCACGACGATGAAGCGTCTGCAACTTTTCCTGACCACCGCCTTCCTGCTGGCCCTGCCGAACCTGGCACTGGCCGCCGAGATCAAGGCGAACAAGACCATCACCATCAGCATGTTCCTGGTGATCATCGGCATCACCCTGGCCGTCGTCGTCAACGCCGCCCGCAAGACCAAGACGGCGGCCGACTTCTACGCGGCCGGCGGCGGCATCACCGGCACGCAGAACGGCTGGGCGATCGCCGGCGACTACATGTCGGCCGCCTCGTTCCTGGGGATCTCGGGGATGATCTCGCTGTACGGCTACGACGGCTTCATGTACTCGGTCGGCTGGCTGGTGGCGTACATCACCGTGCTCCTGGTCGTCGCCGAGCCGTGCCGCAACGCCGGCAAGTACACCCTGGGGGACATCCTCTCGTTCCGCACCCAGCCCAAGCCGGTGCGCGCGGTGTGCGCCCTGTCGGTCGTCGCCGTCTCCACCTTCTACCTGACCGCGCAGATGGTCGGCGCCGGCAAGCTGATGGCGCTGCTGGTCGGCTTCAGCTACACCTTCTCGATCGTCGGCGTCGGCATCCTGATGGTCGGCTACGTCGTCTTCGGCGGCATGACCGCCACCACCTGGGTGCAGATCATCAAGGCCGGCCTGCTCATGTCGGGCGCGTTCCTGATCTCGATCCTGGTCGGCTACAAGGCCGGCTTCAACCCGATCGGCTTCTTCAGCGACATCGTCAACAACCCGAACATCCAGGATCACGTCTCCAAGATGCTGCTCAAGGACGGCATCCAGATCTCCGGCGAGGCCGCCGGCCAGCGCTTCCTTGAGCCGGGCCTCTTCCTCAAGAACCCGCTCGACCAGATCTCCCTGGGGATGGCGCTGGTGCTCGGCACCGCCGGGATGCCGCACATCCTGATGCGCTTCTTCACCGTGCCGACCGCCCAGGCCGCCCGCAAGTCGGTCATCATCGCCATGTGGATCATCGGCGGCTTCTACGTCCTGACCACCCTGCTCGGCTTCGGCGCCGCCATCCACGTCACCCCGCAGGGCGTGACCGCGGTCGACAAGGGCGGCAACATGGCCACCCTGATCCTGGCCCAGCAGCTCGGCGCCGACATCGCGCCGATCGTCGGCGACATCTTCCTGGCGTTCCTCTGCTCGGTGGCCTTCGCCACCATCCTCGCGGTCGTCTCCGGCCTGGTGCTGGCGGCCTCGGCGGCGATCGCCCACGACATCTACGTCAACGTGATCAAGGACGGCCACGCCGACCAGCACGAGCAGGTCATGGCGGCCCGCATCACCTCGCTGGTCGTCGGTGCCATGGGGATCGTCATCGGCATCGCGGCGGAGAAGCAGAACGTCGCCCACCTGGTGGCGCTGGCCTTCGCGGTTGCCTCCTCGGGGAACCTGCCGGTCGTGGTGCTGTCGCTCTTCTGGCGGCGGATGAACACCGCCGGGGTCATCTGCGGCCTGGTGGTCGGCACCGTCGTGTCGATCGGCCTGGTGATGGTGTCGCCGAACATGACCTATCCGCAGAACATCGCCAACGGCGCGAAGAAGACCATCGAGGCGATGGAGAAGAAGATCGCGGCCGGCGAGACGCTGAACGAGAAGGACGCCAAGGCGCTCGACCAGGCGAAGAAGGACTTCGCGGCCAACGACGGCGGCACCTCGATCCTCGGCCTGAAGGCCCCGATCTTCCCGCTGAAGAACCCGGGGATCCTGTCGATCCCGATCGGCTTCATGGCGGCGATCCTGGGCGCCCTGGCGTTCCGCGAGAAGCGCGCCGAGGAGATGTTCGACGAGATCTACGTCCGCCAGAACACCGGCATCGGCATGGCCAAGGCCATCGATCATTAATTCCCCTTGGGACTTCCGTTGTGATAAAGTGGGGAAGGCATTTTGTGCCTTCCCCATTTTTTTGCCGACACCGGCAACAGTTGCGCATTTTCTGTCCGGATCGATAACGCATGCCGCTGAGCAGACAGCCGACACCGCAACGCAAGGAGTTCGTCGAGCGCTTTGAGGAGCAGCTGCTCTGGTTCATGCGTCATCTCGACCGGCCGGCGGCACTGGCCCTGCTGGCCGACCTCAGCGACAGTCTGGCCCGGGAGCGCGGCGCCATCCTGAACATGGAGAAGAGCCGCACGGAGATGCTGGCGCGCGTGACGCAAAGCAGCAGCTATGCCGAGCTGCACGATATCGAGCAGGCTCTGACGGCCCTGGAGATTGCCCGATTCCTCTCCTGCGGTTCCGTCACCGGCCTGCACCGCGGCTGCACTGAATACCGGGATCTGCTGGCGGCACGCACCCTGGCCATGGTCGGCGAAGAGCTTGAGGCCAGGGGAGACGGTGCGCCGCCGCGCCCGTTCGCCCTCATCAGCATGGGCAGCGATGGTCGCGAGGAACAGACCCTGGTGACCGACCAGGATTATCTGATCGTCTATGCCGACGGTGGCGGCGAAGCCGCCGACGAATATTTCCGGAGCTTCTCCGAATTGCTGGTGGAGCGCCTTGCCGAAGTCGGCTTTGCCAAGTGTACCGGCGACATCATGCCGTCCAACCCGACCTGGCGCGGTTCGCGCCAACAGTGGAAACAGCGGCTGATGGCGATTGTCCGCTACGAGTACGAAGAATACGCCAAGAACCTGATGGATCTGATCGTTCTGTCGGATGCGCGTTTTGTGGCCGGCGACCGGGCGATCGCCGCCGACCTGATCGAACTGATCCACGATTTCGAACAGAGCTATTTTCAGGTCTTGTGGGGGATGGCGCGCGCGGCCACCGAAATGAAGGTCGGGCTGGGGATGCTGGGCGGACTCTGGACCGACCGCAGCGGCGAACACAAGGGGAAGCTCAACCTCAAGCTGCTCGGCTGGGCGCCCCTGGTCATGAACGTGCGCATCCTTGCGGTCAACATGGGCGCGACCGCCACCAACACCCTGAAGCGCATCGCCCTGCTGCAGGAGGACAAGCGGCTCTCGCCGGCCAACGCGGCCGAACTGCAGGAAGCCTACCACGTCTTGACCAGGCACCGCATTCTGCTGCAGATTTGCAAGCTGCGCGGCGAATGCGCGGACAGCTACTACCTCGACCCCGAGACCCTGAGCGACGCCGAGGAAGAAGAACTGCGGCAGGCGATGGTCAGCGTCAGGGATCTGCAGAAAGTTATCCGCACCAACTTTTCAACCATGTGACGTCAGGACATATCGCCATGAATGACTCCGCCGAAAAACCGAAGAAGTCGCTGCTGGCCCGCATTCTCTCCCTGGAAGGAGCCATGGCGGCTTTCGGCGTCTACTCCCTGTATTCCGGCGTGCGCCATGGCGAGGAGCTGCAGATCTTCTGGGGCATCATGATCCTCGGCGGGATCTGCCTCCTGATTGCGGTACGCCGTCACGACTGGAAAAAACACTGGGCCGAGGTGGAGGCGGAAGCTGCGGCACGCCGCCACCCCGCCTCCCCGGCGACGCCGGACGACACCAACTCAACGGAGAAATGAGATGACCGAGCCGATCGGTTTGCGCCGAATCCGCAGGACCCTGATGATCCACCGCATCACGCAGGTTGTCCTGATCGTTCTGCTGCTGTACATGGCCATACTCTTCCAGCAGCGGTTTCAGCAGAAGTACGACAGCCTGAAGCCGTTCTTCAACAGCGTCGTCCTTGCCGTCCTGATCCAGGTGGCGGTCTTCTTTCCCATTCGCAAGTTCGCCGACAACGAGGCCCGCCGCGAACTGAATGCCGCCGTCAAGGAGCAGATGTCCATCGACGAGCAGAAGCAGCTGCGCAACCAGAGGCTGCTCGGCGACTTCATCAAGGCCAGCGTCTTCATCTTCTTCGTCGCCTTCATCCTGATCCTCAAGGAGCAGGCGACCTTCGTCCATAGCACGGCATTCTTCTGCTGCATCGGCACCTTCATCAACTATCTGCAGAACTACAACTTCGCGGTCCGCCGCCGGCTGAGCGGCACCGCCGCCGGTTGACCCGCGCATGGGGCTGACCCGCCTCTGGGGCCTTCTCAAGCCCGGCGGCCCCGGCCTTGCCACCCACCGGCGGCAGATCCTCCGGGACAACGTGCCGCTCTCCCGGATCCTGCCGCAAGCGGAGGGCGAGCGGCTTGAACGGCTGGTCGGCGATTTTCTCGACCGAAAGCATTTCGAGGGGTGTCACGGACTGAAGGTCACCGAGGAGATGCGCGTGACGGTGGCCGGCTACGCCTGCCTGCTGCTGCTTCGCGATCCGGTCGGCGACTTCCCCCAACTCGGCACGGTGGTCGTCTACCCGGAAAGTTTTGCCGCCCCGATCCGCTCCGCCAACCATGTGGGGATCGTCACGGAAACCGTCGAGGAACGGCTTGGCGAGTCGTGGCGGGAGGGAACCGTGGTCCTGACCTGGGACAGCATCCGCGAGATCATCGCCGGGATGAGCGGGGACTGCAACGTGATCATCCACGAATTCGCCCACCAGATCGACGCCCGGCGGGGGCTGACCGACGGGGCCCCGTTGCTGGCCCTGCGCGGCCGCTACCGCGACTGGGACGACCTGCTGCCGGCGGAGCAGCGCCGCCAGCGTACCGCCCTGCGCCGCGGCCGGCCGGCGAGCCTCGACGCCTACGCCTTTACCAGCGCCGAAGAGCTGTTCGCCGTGGCCACGGAGTGTTTCTACATGCGCCCCGTCCGGTTCAGAAACAGCCACCCGGAGCTGCATGCCGAACTGCAGGCGGTCTACGGCGTCGATCCGGCGGCGTGGGTCTTAAGTGCCGAGTGCTGAGCGATGCGCGATGAGTACCCTTCGGAACATGCTACCGAGGGTTTACTCATCGCTCAGCACTCATCGCTTAGAACCCGTTCCTACTCATCGCTCATCGCTGCCTTTACCCCCCTCTATCTCTCTCATTCCTGCCTTGGCGGCTTCGCGGACTTCGGGCGTTCGCGCCAGATCGGCGGCGGCCAGGAAGTAGTGCCAGGCCGCGGTATCACAGCGGCTCTTGCGCAGCATCGACTCCCCCGCCCCCAGGTAGGCCCGGTCCAGGCCGCTGTCGCCGGGACGCTCGGCAATCAGCTGGCGGAACACGGTCAGGGCCAGATCCGGCTGACCGCACTCCAGCAGATACCTGCCGATGGCGAGGACGTTGGCGGTGGCCAGCTGGCCGCGCTGCGCGCGGCTCTCCAGCGCGAGGTAGCGCGCGGCGGCATGCGCCAGGTCGCCACGCTCCAGGGAGCGGACGATATCAGTCATGACATCGACCAGTTCGGCACGGCTGCGCGAGATGCGCGGGCCTTTGAGGCGCAGCAGGCCGGGGAGGCGATCGCTGGCCGCCGCCAGCCCCATCCCCGCCAGGAAC
>VAUL01000062.1 GCA_005774545.1 Deltaproteobacteria bacterium
GGGGAGGGGGGGCGGACCGTTCATGTCGAGCTCTTCAGGAACCGCACGTCCGAACCGTACCTCGACACGGTCCTGTCGGACGAGATCACGGCCCAGTTCGCGCGCACCCGCGTGGCTGAACTCACTGCCCGCCGCGAGGATGCCGATCTCCTGCTGACCGGCACGATCGACTCCTTTACGAGTTCGGCCCTGGCCTACAACCCCAGGGACAACGTCAGCGAATACCGGGCCTATATGACGGCCAGCGCCAGGCTGCTGTGCCGGCAGGACAATGCCGTGCTCTGGCAGGGGACGCTGTCGCGCAGCGAAACCTATTCCTCGCGCGAGGACAAGGGGGTGCAGCGGTCCGACGAAAGCCTTGCCGCCCGGGTCGCCGCCCGCCGTCTCGCCGAAGACCTCATGGCGCGGCTGCTCGAGGGGTTCTGACCCTCCCGCATGACCTACGAGCAGTTCACCCAGGCCGTTCGCGCCAATCGCATACCGCCCGTGCTCGTGCTTCACGGCGACGAGGGATACCTGGTCGAGCAGGCCGTCCGGCAGGTGATTGCCGCGGTGGTTCCTCCCGAAGGGCGGGACTTCAACCTGACGATCGTGCACGGCCGCGATCTCAAGGGGCACGAGCTGGCGGAGCAGGCACGGACCCTGCCGGTCTTTGCCGACCGGCGGCTGGTGGTGATCCGCAATCTGCACGAGGCGTCGGCCGACCAGCTCGAAGCCTTCTCCTCCTACCTCGACGACCCCGTTCCCGAAACCTTCCTGCTCTGCGCGGCCGCCGGCATCGACAAGCGCCGCAAGTTCTTTCAGAAAGTCGCTCAAATCGGTGAAGTCATCGAGTTCAAGCGGCTTTATGAGAATCAGATGCCGCAATTCATCCGGGATCGCGCCAAAGAGGCGGGGCGCACCTTTACCGGGCCGGCCCTGAAGCTCTTTTGCCGCCGGGTCGGCAACAACCTGGCCGAAGTGATGGGGGAGCTTGAAAAACTGGTGAGCTATGCGGGCGATCGCGAGTTTTTCGAGGAAGAGGACGTGGCGGCGGTCGTGTCCGATACCAGGGTGGAAAATGTCTTTGCCCTGACCGATGCTCTCGGCAGCGGGGAGACGGCCGAAGCGCTGCGGCTGCTGGCCAGGCTTCTCGATGATGGTCAGCCGCCCCTGGTGATTCTCACCATGCTGACCCGGCACTACCGCCAGCTCTGGAAAACCAGGGAGCTGCTGGCGCAGGGGGTGCCGCAAAAGGATCTGCCGCGGCGCATCGGCGTTAATCCCTACTTTCTTGGCGGGCTGCTGGCCCAGGCCCGGCGCTGTTCCGATATGCAGCTGCGGGAAGCCTTCCCGCGCTTTCTGTCGGTAGACCTGGCGCTCAAGTCGGGGGGCGATGCGCGCGCCCAGCTCGAAGGGCTGGTCTTCGCACTCAGTGCCGGCGCTCCGCTGCCGAAAAACGAAAAGGGCCGCGACGGCGACCCTTCTCAACACTGAAAGCCGGTGCTGTTTTTCAGTCTTTGTTCAGGGCATTGACGAGCTTGGTCAGGCGGCTGATCTTGCGGCTGGCCGTCGCCTTGTGAATGACCCCTTTGGCGGCCGCCTTGTCGATGCAGGGGACGGCCTTTTCCAGCAGCACCAGGGCGTTCTCCCGATCGCCTTCCGCCACGGCGGTGCGGACTTTCTTGACGTAGGTCCGCATGGTGGAGCGGATATGGGTATTGCGGGCGTTGCGGATCTTGTTCTGACGGTTGCGTTTTTCCGCCGATTTGTGGTTGGCCACGTGTTTCCCTCCGTGTGACGATTATGCCGCTGATTCGGCTTGCGAGACTGCCTTATAACATCACCACGGTTCGCAGTCAAGATAAATTAAATCAAATCTTCTCAAAATTCGTGCGTGATTTTGGCACCTTAAGATGCAAAATATTTGTATTAACAAAAAATAATCAATATTGCAGGGATTGAGCGGCGTATGCAGGAAAAACGACGGATCGCCAAAGCCACGGGAATCATGGCCCTGGCTACCGGTCTCAGCCGGATCGCCGGACTGGTGCGGGATATGGTGGTCGCCGCCGTATTCGGCGCCGGCTATGCGGCGGATGCCTTTTTCGTCGCCTTTACGATCCCCAACCTGCTGCGGCGGTTTTTTGCCGAAGGTTCGCTGACCGCCGCATTCGTGCCGACCTTTGCCGAGGTCCATCACCGGGACGGCGCCGAGGCGAGCCGCGAGGTCCTGCGCATCTGCTGGACGCTGCTGCTGCTGGTGCTGGCCGGGGTAACCCTCGCCGGGATTGCGGCGTCCCCGTGGGTGGTTCAGCTGATCGGCTACGGATTCGGCGACGTTCCCGGCAAACTGGAACTGACCGACCTGCTCAACCGGATCATGTTCCCCTACATCTTTTTCGTAAGCCTGGTTGCGCTCCTGGCCGGGGCCCTCAATGTTCAGGGACATTTCCTCTCGCCGTCGCTGTCGCCCGTTCTGCTGAACCTGGCAATGATCGCTTCAGCCCTGCTGCTGGCCCCGCTGTTCGCGACGCCGATCGTCGCCCTGGCGGTCGGTGTCCTGATCGGCGGCATCCTCCAGCTTGTGATGCAGTTGCCGGTTCTCTATCGCTTCGGCTATGACCTGCGTCCGGATTTTCGTTTCCGCCACCCTGCCGTTCGGCGGGTCGCCCGCCTCATGATCCCCGGGATCGTCGGCGTCGCCATCTATCAGATCAATGTCGTCGTCACCAGACTGTTCGCCTCGCTGCTGGAGGAGGGGAGCGTCTCCTGGCTTTACTACGGGCAACGTCTCTTCGAATTTCCGCAGGGGATTTTCGTGGTCTCGCTGGCGCAGGCCGTGCTCCCGAGCATGAGCCGGCAGCTCGCCGCCCACGACGAGCAGGGTTTTCGCGAGTCGTTTCGTTTCGGCCTCGCCCTGATCCTGTTGATTACGGTGCCGGCGGCCCTTGGCATGGTGCTTTGCGCCGAGGCGGTCTACAGCCTGTTCTTTCTGGGCGGTGCGTTCACGGCATACGATGTCAGCCAGTCGGCCGCCGCCCTGGCCTGGTATGCGCCGGGGCTGATCTTCGTCGGGGTCAGCCGGGTCGTGGCGCCGACCTTCTATGCCTTGCAGGATACCCGGACTCCGGTGTGGATTTCCTTCTGGACGCTGCTGGTCAGCGTCGGCTGCAGCCTCCTGCTGATGGAGCCGATGAAGCATGCCGGCCTGGCGCTGGCCCTGACGATCTCCTCGATATTCAATGCCCTGGCGCTGATCTGGCTGCTTGACCGGCGGCTCGGTGGCATCGGCCTTGGCGCCCTCGGACAGTTTTGTCTGCGTCTGCTGCCCGGGCTTGCGGCGATGGGGCTGGTGGTCGCCATGTTTCTCGGTGGCGTCGACTGGCAAGTGAAGGGGTCGTTCGTGCTGAGGGCCCTGCTGCTGGGCGGCGTCGTTACGGTGGGGGGGCTGGTTTACCTGGCCGGTTGCTGGTTCTGCCGGGTCGGCGAGGTGAAGCAGGGCTGGGAACTTCTGTCCGCGCGTCTTTTGCGCCGGCGGCGGGGAGGCGATGATGGCTGACAAGTGCAGTGCCGTAATGGCCAGTCCGATCGGAACCCTGCTGCTGGAAGCCCGGAGCGGCCGGATGACAAGCCTCGTCATACTGGCGGCGGACAGGCCCTGCCCCGAGAGGCTGGCGCCGGCCGGCCCTTCGGAACCGGTCCTGGTCGAGGCGCAACGGCAGCTCGATGAATATTTTGCCGGTCGCCGCACGGGCTTCGATCTGCCGGTCGATTTGTCCGGCTGTCCGCCGTTTACCCGGAAAGTGCTTGAAACGCTGCAGACCATCGGTTTCGGGCTGACCATCGGCTACGGTACGCTGGCGGCACGGGTCGGCAGCCCCCGCGGGGCGCGGGCCGTCGGCCGGGCCATGGCGAGGAACCCGCTGCCGGTCATCATCCCCTGCCATCGCGTCGTCGCCGCCGATGGTCAGCTCGGTGGCTACTCCGGCGGTGCCGGCCTGCCGGTCAAGATGTGGCTGCTCGCTCTGGAGCAGGGGCCCCGTCGATGAATTTATTTTGCCGCGCGTTGCGGAAATACTGCTTGACAGTCGGGGCGACCATCTGTTAAACAGAGGACCGCATTTGGGGTGACGGATACAGGCACGTAGCTCAGTGGGAGAGCACTACCTTGACACGGTAGGGGTCGGCGGTTCAATCCCGCCCGTGCCTACCACCCGTATCGGCCCGGAACGGCGAGCAGAGGCATCTCAGGATGCCTTTTTTCATTAAAGGGGAATGCATGTCTCTCCTCAGGATCACGCTGCCCGACGGCAGCATCAGGGAAGTTGCCCGCGGCACCACGGCTCTGGATGTGGCCAGGAGCATCGGCGAGCGGCTGGCCAGGCAGACCGTCGCGGCCCGCCTCGACGAAGTCCTGGTTGATGCGACCCTGCCCATCGAGAACGATTGCCGTCTGCAGTTGATCACCCTCAACACCCCCGAGGGACTCGAAATCTACCGGCATTCGAGCGCCCACCTGATGGCCCATGCGGTCAAGGAACTGTTCGGCCGCAAGGTCCAGGTGACCATCGGTCCGGCGATCGAAAACGGCTTCTATTACGATTTCTACAGCCCCGACCACACCTTCAGCCCCGAGGACTTCGAGCGGATCGAGAAGAAGATGGCGGAGCTGGCTGCGGCCAACCTGCCGATCGAGCGCCGGGTGGTGTCGAGCAACGAGGCCGTCCGCCTGTTCGAAGAGATGGGGGAGGCGTACAAGGTCGAACTGATCCGCGATCTCGGCGCTAGCGAGGTGTCGCTCTACCGCCAGGGGACGTTCGTCGATCTCTGCCGTGGTCCGCACATCCCGACGACCGGGCTGCTCAAGGCGTTCAAGCTGACCTCGGTCGCCGGCGCCTACTGGCGCGGCGACGAGAAGAACGCCATGCTGCAGCGCATCTACGCGACGGCGTTCACCGACCAGAAGGAACTCAGCCAGTATCTGGAGCGGCTCGAGGAGGCCAAGCGGCGCGACCATCGCAAGCTCGGCCGCGAGCTGGATCTCTTCTCCTTCAACGACGAGGCCGGCGCCGGGCTGGTGATCTGGCATCCGAAGGGGGCGCTGCTGCGCACCCTCATCGAGGATTTCGAGCGGCGCGAGCATCTCAAGCGCGGCTACGACATCGTCATGGGGCCGCAGATCCTGCGCACCGAGTTGTGGAAAACCTCCGGGCATTTCGACAACTACCGCGAAAACATGTATTTCACCGAGGTCGACGAGCAGAGCTACGGCATCAAGCCGATGAACTGCCTGTCGCACATGCTGATCTACAAGTCGAAGCTGCGCTCCTATCGGGATCTGCCGCTGCGCTTTTTCGAACTCGGCACCGTCCACCGCCACGAGAAGAGCGGGGTGCTGCACGGCCTGTTGCGGGTCCGCGGCTTCACCCAGGACGACGCGCACATCCTCTGCACTCCCGAACAGCTGGACGGCGAAATCAAGGGCGTGCTCGCCTTTGTCCGCGAAGTGATGGCGATTTTCGGCTTCGAGTACGAAATGGAACTCTCGACCCGGCCGGAAAAGTCGATCGGCAGCGACGACGCCTGGGAGCTGGCGACGAACGCATTGCTCGGTGCGCTCAAGGATTCGGGGCAGCCCTTCGAAATCAATGAAGGGGACGGGGCCTTCTACGGGCCGAAGATCGATATCAAGCTGAAAGACGCGCTTGACAGGAAATGGCAGTGTGCTACTATCCAGTGCGATTTTACGCTCCCCGAGCGGTTTGACCTCACCTATATCGGCAGTGACGGCGAACGGCATCGGCCGGTCATGGTCCACCGGGTCATCCTGGGGGCCATTGAACGTTTTATCGGGGTGCTGATCGAGCACTTCGCCGGCAACTTCCCGCTGTGGATCTCGCCGGTGCAGGCCAGGGTCGTCAACGTGACCGACAGCCAGGCCGCTTACGCGCAGGAGGTCTGTGATCTGCTGCGGCGTGAGGGGGTCAGGGTGCAGGTCGATTTGCGCAATGAGAAGCTGAGCTTCAAGATTCGCGAAGCACAGATGGAAAAAGTCCCGTACATGCTGGTTGTCGGGGATAAGGAAGTGGCAACGGGAACTGTTGCGCCGCGTCATCGCTCCGGCCAGAACCTGGAGCCGCTGTCGCCGGCGGATTTCGCGCGTCTGGTCGCGGAAGAGTGCCGGCAGTATCACTGAGCCGGTCCAATGAACGTCGAGGTTATGGAGGTGTGCCATAGTCAAGGATAAGACCAACATCAACGAGATGATCCGGGCCCGGGAGGTGCGGGTGATCGACGACGAGGGCGGCCAGCTTGGCATCCTGAGCATCGGCGATGCCTTGGCGGCTGCCGAACAGCGCGGTCTTGACCTGGTTGAGGTTGCCCCGGAAGCTCAACCGCCGGTCTGTCGGATCATGGACTATGGCAAATTCAAGTACCAGCAGAGCAAGCGGGCTGCCGAGGCCAAGAAGAAGCAGGTCAAGGTGGAAATCAAGGAAGTCAAGATGCGCCCCAAGACCGAGGAGCACGACTTCCTGTTCAAGGTGAAGAATGCCCGCCGGTTCCTTGAAGAAGGGAACAAGGTCAAGGTCACCATCATGTTCCGGGGGCGCGAAGTGACGCATCCCGAGTTCGGCAAGCGGCTGATCGAGCGGCTCGTCACCGAGGTTGCCGATGTCGGCCAGGCCGAGAGCGTACCGGGAATGGCCGGCCGCTTCATGACCGTGGTGCTGGCCCCGAAGAAGTAATTGCCCGTCGAATCATTGCCCGACGCAATCGAATAAAAGGAGAACAAACGAGATGCCCAAGATCAAGACCAATCGTGGCGCCGCCAAGCGCTTCGGCAAGACCGGCAGCGGCAAGATCCGCCGGAACAAGGCGTTCGCGAGCCATATCCTGACCAAGAAGTCGACCAAGCGCAAGCGCGGTCTGCGTCAGTCGGCCATCGTCAATCCGAGCGATGCCAAGAACATCAGCCGCCTGATCCCTTACATGTAACAACGTTTATTCAACCGTGAACTGAGGGGTCACTGTCTCCCCCTTCAGATCCGGCCGCGGGCGAACCCCGCCGATACCATGGAAGGAGCATAACCATGCCCAGAGCAAAACGAGGATTCAAAGCGAGACGCAGACGCAACAAGGTGTTGAAACTGGCCAAGGGGTATCGTGGCGCACGCAGCAAGTTGTTCCGCAGTGCCACGGAGGCCGTCGATCGTGCCCTCAACTATGCATTCCGCGACCGCAAGGTCCGCAAGCGCGATTTCCGCGCGCTCTGGATTGCCAGGATCAACGCGGCGGCCCGTGAAAACGGTCTCTCCTACAGCCGCCTGATCTTCGGCATCAAACAGGCGGGAATCGGTCTCGACCGGAAGATTCTGGCCCAGCTTGCCGTCACCGACCCGTCAGGCTTCAGCGCGGTGGTCGGTCAGGCCAAGGCCCGGCTCCAGTAAGCGTCAAGGCGCGAAAAAGAGATGGGCTTACAAGCCCATCTCTTTTTTTTTGCGTCGTTGTCAGGACACAGGTTCCAGCGTCGAAGGGATTGTCTGCGATGAAAGATCAGCTGACTGCATTGGAAGCGGCCGCGGCCCGGGCGGCCGCCGAGGCGAACGGAGAGCTCGACCTGCAGCAGGTACGGGTGCGCTTCCTCGGAAAGAAGGGGGAACTCACCGCCATCATGAAGATGATGGGGGCGCTCCCTGCCGAACAGCGTCCGATAGTCGGCGCCCTTGCCAACGAAGTCAAGGATCGTCTCGAAGGGTTGTTCAACGATCGCCTCGAATCGCTGCGCGCTGCGGAACTGCAGCGTCGACTCGCCGCCGAACGGGTTGACGTGACGCTCCCCGGCCGCCGGCTGCGGCAGGGCTCCAAGCATCCGGTCACCCAGGTGACGGAAGAGATCGTCACGATCTTTGCCTCCCTCGGTTTCGGTGTCGCTGAAGGCCCCGAGGTCGAGCATGACTTCTACAATTTCGAGGCGCTGAACATCCCGCGCGACCATCCGGCCCGCGACATGCAGGATACTTTCTACGTCTCCGAAGACGTGGTGCTGCGCACGCATACCTCGCCGGTCCAGGTGCGGACCATGCTGAAGCAGGCGCCCCCGGTGAGGGTCGTCGCCCCCGGAACGGTCTACCGGCGCGACTCCGACATTACCCACAGCCCCATGTTTCATCAGATCGAGGGGTTCCTGGTCGATCGCCACGTCACGTTTGGCGACCTCAAGGGGATTCTGACCACCTTCATCAACGAATACTTCGGGGCGGGCACCGGCGTTCGCTTTCGCCCGTCGTTTTTCCCTTTCACCGAGCCGAGCGCCGAGGTCGACATCCAGTGCGTGATTTGCGGCGGCGATGGCTGCCGGGTCTGCAAGAACTCGGGGTGGCTGGAGATCCTCGGCAGCGGCATGATCGACCCCGAGGTGTTCAGGGCCGTCGGCTATGATCCGGAGGTCTACACCGGTTTTGCCTTCGGCATGGGGATCGAAAGGATCGCCATGCTCAAGTACGGGGTCAACGACCTGCGCCTCTTCTACGAGAACGACCTGCGCTTCCTGCGGCAGTTTTAACGGTTGAAATCCAAAGGATCGTCCCGATGAAAGTCACCCTGAACTGGCTGAAGGAATATGTCGAATTCGACCTTCTTCCGGAGGTTCTCGCGCACCGCCTGACCATGGCCGGGCTCGAAGTCGATGCCATGGAGAAACTCGGCGACGGGCTCGACAGCGTGATTGTTGCCCGCCTCGACGACGTCAGGCCGCATCCGGATGCCGACCGCCTCACTCTCTGCACCGTCGCGACCGGCAGCGGTATCGAACAGGTGGTCTGCGGCGCCACCAATCATCGCGCCGGCGACCTGGTCGCGCTTGCCCAGGTGGGGACGGAACTTCCCGGCGGGCTGAAGATCAAGAAGTCGAAGATCCGCGGCCAGGAATCGTGCGGCATGCTCTGCTCGCTGACCGAACTCGGGCTCGCGGCCAGTTCCGAGGGGATCCTGATCCTCCCTCCCGGGCTGGAACTCGGCGTGCCGGTCTTTGCGGCCCTGGGTCTCAAGGATGTCCGGTTCGAACTGGGGTTGACGCCGAATCGCCCCGATTGCCTCAGTGTGGTCGGGGTGGCGCGCGAGGTTTGCGCGATGGCCGGAAGCCCGTTGAAGCTGCCGCAGCCGGCCCTGGCCGAGAGCGGTCCGCCGGCTGCCGGAAGAACCTCGGTGACGATTGAGGACGCCGATCTCTGCCCGCGCTATGCGGCGCGCCTGATCGAAGGGGTCAGGATCGGCCCGTCGCCGGAGTGGATGGTGCGCCGGCTCGAGACCGTCGGCATGCGTTCGATCAACAACGTCGTTGACGTCACCAACTTCGTCATGATGGAGCTCGGCCACCCCCTGCATGCCTTCGATTTCTCCTACCTGCGCGGCCGGCGCATCGTGGTGCGGCGTGCGCGGGACGGTGACCGTTTCGTCACGCTCGATGGGCAGGAGCGGCTCCTGGCCGGGAGCGATTTGGTGATCTGCGACGGCGAGGGGCCCGTAGCTCTGGCCGGGATCATGGGCGGTGAAAACTCCGAGGTGCGCCCGGAAACCGTCGACATCCTCCTGGAAAGCGCCTACTTCAATCCGTCGGCGATCCGGCGGACCAGCAAGCGTCTCGGCCTGCACACGGAATCGTCGCATCGCTTCGAACGCGGCGCCGATGTCGAGATGGTGCCCCTGGCCCTTGACCGGGCGGCGGCGCTGATCGTCGAATTGGCCGGCGGGCAGATTGCGGCGGGGATGGTCGATGCCTATCCCGCTACGTTGCCCAAAAGGCAGCTGACGATTTCCGCCCAGCGGACCAGCAAATTGCTCGGGATGGATGTCGATGCCGGCGAGATCCACAAGGTCCTCAACAGCATCGGCCTGACCTGCGATTTTATCCTCGACCGGCGCGACGGGGCGCTGACCGTGGATGTGCCGCACTTTCGCCCCGATATCGAGCGGGAGATCGACCTGATCGAGGAAGTGGCGCGCCTGCTCGGCTACGACCGCATCCCGGTCACCATGCCGGTCAGTTCCCTGTCCAGCCAGCCGCTCCCGCGCCATCTGCAGCTTGAGCGGCGGCTGTGCGACGAAATGGCGAGCCTCGGATTTGCCGAAGTCGTCAACTACTCGTTTGTCTCCGCTGGCTCCGTCGAGCGCCTGGGGCTGGCTGCGGACGATCCGCGCCGCCGGACCGTGCAGTTGCTCAACCCGCTTACCGAAGAGCAGGCCGTCATGCGGACGACTCTGGTGCCGAGCCTGCTCGACACGGCGGCCCGGAACATCGCCTACCGGACCGAGGATCTGGCCCTGTTCGAACTGCGCCCGGTCTTCCAGCCTGTTCCCGGCGAGGAGTTGCCCCGGGAGAGCCTGCGCCTGACCGCGCTGTTGAGCGGGCGGCGAGAGCCGCTCGGGTGGGCGCAGCAGTCGGCGGGCTGTGATTTCTTCGATATCAAGGGGACCGTCGAAGAATTGCTGGAGTGCCTGAATATCGGTGACGTCCGCTGGCCGTCGGAACACGGCGAGTCGTTCTACCACCCCGGCAAGTCGTGCGCGGTCGAGGCGGGCTCCGTCCGTCTCGGCACGCTCGGCGAGATTCACCCGGAGGTGCAGCGCGTCTTCGACCTCCCGCAACCGGTCTATCTGCTCGATCTCGACGCCGAGGCGCTGTTCGCCGCGGCGGGCAAGCACCGGAGCTTCCGCCCCCTGTCGCGCTACCCGGATGTGGAGCGAGACAGCGCGTTCCTCATCGATGAGGCGGTGTCCGCCCAGCAGGTGCTCGACACCTTGAGCCAGGTCAGGCTCAAGGATCTCGAAAGCATCGTGCTCTTCGATGTTTATCGCGGCACCTCGCTGCCGCCGGGGAAGAAGAGCCTGGCAATCCGGGCCCGCTACCGCGCGCTTGACCGGACTCTGACCGATGAAATCGTTCAGGGGCTGCATGGCAAACTGGTACAGGCGCTGCAAAAGTCGCTGGGAGCCGAATTGCGATGAAAAAAGTTGTTGCCCGGCAATTTGGGCCTGTGCTATAAAAACCCGAAAATTCAGGTAGATATCTTTTGGAGGTGGTTTTCCATGACCAAGGCGGACCTTGTCGAGAATGTTTATCTCAAGACCGGTTTTTCCAAGAAGGAATCGGCTGAGATTGTCGAAATGGTCTTTGACCTCATGAAAACTACCCTCGAGCGTGGCGAAAAGATCAAGATTGCCGGTTTCGGCAACTTCGTGGTCAAGGACAAGTCGACGCGGCGCGGCCGCAACCCCCAGACCGGCGAGGAAATCGAGATTTCCTCGCGGCGCATCCTGACCTTCAAGCCCAGCCAGGTCCTCAAGTCGTCGATCAACGAATCGGATGACGAGGGCTAATCCTGCCGCTGACTCTCCCGGGCCGGCGCATGGATGTCCAGATCCCAGACAAGCTCTACTTTAAAATCGGCGAGGTTGCCGAACTCACCGGGATCAAGCCTCACGTCCTGCGTTACTGGGAATCGGAAATCGGTTCGATTCGTCCAACCAAGAACCGGCACCAGCAACGCCTTTACCGCCAGCGCGACATCGAGCTGATCCTCCGGCTCAAGGATCTCCTTTACAGCCAGGGCTATACGATCGCCGGCGCCCGCAAGCTGCTGCGGCGCAAGCCTGCCGAGCCGGTCGTGACGCCTGCTCCCGTCGTGTCCGCCCCGGTTGCGGCTTCGCCGCCGACCGCGGATGACGGTCAGATGGCCTTGCCGCTCGGCAGTGGCGTCGATCGCCGCCTGCTCGAGGAATTGCGGCGCGATCTGGCCAGGCTGCGCGACTCCCTCCTGAACGCGCCCTAAGCGGCGCGTTCCTTGTTTGGATTCTGTCCGATGCTGATCCTGGTGACCAATGATGACGGCATCCAGTCGCCCGGGCTGCACGTGCTTGCCGACGCGCTCAGGGGGCTCGGGCGGGTCGTAGTGGTCGCTCCGGACCGGGAGCGCAGTGCCATCAGTCATGCCCTGACGCTGCATTCGCCACTGCGGGCCGCAGAGCAGGGCGCGGACCGCTGGGCGGTGGACGGTACGCCGACGGATTGCGTGAATCTCGGCATTCACGGGCTGCTCAGGGAGAAACCGGACCTGGTGGTTTCCGGGATCAACCAGGGGGCGAATCTCGGCGATGATCTGACCTATTCGGGAACCGTTGCCGCCGCCATGGAAGCAACCCTGATGGGGGTGCCGGCCATGGCGGTCTCGCTTGCCGCCGACCGGTTCAGCGGAGAGGATTTTCTCTGGGGCGGCCGCTGGGCGGCACGGCTGGCGGCGATGGTCGGCAAGCACGGCCTGCCGGCCGATACCTTTCTCAACGTCAACGTCCCCGCCGGACAACCCCTCGGCATGAAACTGACCAGGCAGGGGAAGCGTCGTTATGCCGATGCCGTCGTCCGCAACACCGACCCGCGCGGGAGAACCTATTACTGGATCGGGGCGGGACAACTGCTGTTCCATGATCTCGAAGGGACCGATGTCCATGCCGTCGACCGTGGCTGGATTTCGGTCACCCCGCTGCACCTGGATCTCACCAACTATGCCGCATTTGAACGGCTGCGTCACTGGGATGACGAGGTACTGCACGCTGAGCCGGATGAAATGAAGGGGAGGGTGGAGTGAGCGATTACGCCATTGCCAGGCGGCGCATGGTCGAGGAGCAGGTCGTTGCCCGGGGGGTCGGCGACCGGCGCGTCATCGATGCGATGTTGCGCGTGCCGCGCCATCTGTTCGTTCCCGAGGCGCTGGCGGCGCAGGCCTACAGTGATTTCCCCCTGCCCATCGGTGAGCGTCAGACGATTTCCCAGCCGTACATGGTCGGCGTCATGAGCGAGGCCCTGCAACTGACCGGCGGCGAGAAGGTCCTCGAGATCGGAACCGGCTCCGGCTACCAGGCTGCGGTGCTGGCCCTGCTGGCGCGCCAGGTCTTCTCCCTGGAGCGGATACCGGCCCTGGCCCGCCAGGCGCGTCGAATCCTCGATGCCTGCGGGTTCGCGCGCGTCAACGTCCGGGTGACCGACGGCACCTTCGGCTGGGAGGATGAAGCCCCCTTCGACGGCATCATCGTCACGGCCGGGGCACCGTCCATCCCGCAGTCGTACCGCACCCAGCTGGCAGTCGGCGGGCGGCTGGTGATCCCCGTCGGTGATCGTGTCAGCCAGGTGCTGATGAGGGTGACCCGGGTGAGCGAACGGGACTTCCGCGAAGAGCGGCTGTTCGGCTGTCGTTTCGTGCCGTTGATCGGCAACCACGGCTGGAGCGAGGAATAGGGGCCATGCGTGGTGCCGCCTGGCTGAGTCTCGCCGTTGGTCTGGTCCTGACCGCCTGTGCATCGAACGGCATCTACCATGTCGTGGAGCCCGGACAGACACTTTACCGGATTGCCAGGACCTACGACGTCAGCGAAGCGCAACTGAGCAAGGTCAACCGCATCAGCAATCCGACCCGGCTCGAAGCCGGGCAGCGTCTCTACATACCGGGGGCGACCCACACGCGTCGGGTCGCAGTCGATCCGCCCAAGGCCCCTCCCAAGC
>VAUL01000108.1 GCA_005774545.1 Deltaproteobacteria bacterium
CGCCGCGTCGTCCACCACCACCGTCGCCGTCGGCCGCTGCGTGTCGATCGCGTAGCCTTCGGCATCGGCGGCCACCCCGGGATTGCCGGCGGCATCGTGGGTCGTCACAACGGCATCGACGATCCTGTCGCTGTCGGCAATGAGATCGGCCCCGGCGACATCGATACTGAAGCTCTTGTCCGCCTGGACAAGGCCGAAAAAGGTGTTTCCGTTGACGGTCAGCGTAACGGTGTCGCCAACCTGTGCATCGCCGCCGACCGTGCCGCGGATGGCAACATTGCCGCCCGCTTCATTGATGTTGACAATGTCATCGGCAGTGATCGCGGATTCGAGAGCAATCGTCGGCACAGGTGCTACGAGATCGACACTGTAACTTTTGGTGGCGGTTGCCGTGCCGGCATTGCCGGCAGCGTCGTGGGTGGTCAGCACCGCTTCGATGACACGATCGGCATCGGCCAGCAGACCGAACCCGGCAAGGTCGACACTGAACGTCTTGTCGGCAAGCACAAAGCCGCTGAATGTTCCGGTGAACGCACCACCCGACACCGTCAGGGTCACCACATCGCCGGCCTGGGCGTCACCGCCGACCGTACCGCTGATCGTGACATCACTGCCGGCTTCGGCGATGTTGATCACATCGTCGGCCGTGATGCTGGCATTGAGGGTGATGGTCGGCACCGGCGCCAGCGTGTCGATCGCATAGTTGTTCGAATCGACGCTGCCGCTGTTGGTGTTGCCGGCCAGATCCGACAGGCTCGCATCGTTCAGGGTAATGAGGTTGCTCGCATCCTCCACCGACGCGTCCGGGGTCAGCGTTGCTAGCCAGGTGATCCCGCCATCTGCCGTGGAAACCGGCGACAGCGTCCCATTCGCCACCAGAAGGTCGGCATTGCTGAAACCCGTCACCGCCTCCGAGAAGGTGATCGTCACCGTCGCCGTCTCGCCGATCCGCAGTGCCGCGTCGTCCACCACGATGGTTACCGTCGGTGGGGCGATGTCGACCGTAACGGCATCGACCGTGTATCCCTGTGCTGCCACGGCAGATCCGACATTGCCGGCCGCATCGGCAGAGGCGACGCTGGCAATCACGGTCTTGTCGGCATCGGCTGCGAGGGCTGCGCCAAAGACATTGATGCTGAAGGTGCCGTCGGCAGCGACAACACCGGTGTAGTCGGCGGAGAAAAAGGCATTGGCAAGGGTCAGGGTAACCGTATCGCCGGGGGCACCGTCACCGCCGACCGTGCCGGTGATCGTCACGATGCCCTCCGCTTCGCCGACAGTGAGATTATTGTCGGCAGTAACGGAACCCAGGCTTATGGTCGGCGTCGGCGCGACCGTGTCGATGACAACGGCGGCTGGATTGGCGGCGATTGAACTCGTATTGCCGGCCAAATCAGTCTGCCGGACCTGAATGTCGCCTGCGGCATACGCCGTATTGGCTGTTAATGAAAAGCTGCCCCCGGATCCGGCATTCCACGATGACCCGCCGTCAAGGCTGTACTCCCAGACGGCACCCGGTTCCAGGCCGGTCACATTCATGGTCGGGTCGCTGGCAAGACCATCGCTGTTGCTACTGCCGCCATCTGTAGCCAGCGCGAGCCCTGGCGCCGCCGGCGCCGCCGTGTCCAGCGTGAACGTCAGCCCCGTCGCCGGCCCCGTGTTCCCCGCCGCGTCCGTCTGCCGCACCGCCACCGTGTTCACGCCCTCGACGGCCGTGAAGCTCCCGCCCCACGTCGCCCCGCCGTCCACCGAGTACTCCACC
>VAUL01000063.1 GCA_005774545.1 Deltaproteobacteria bacterium
GGGGGCGTCGGGGAGCGGCAGCCTGTTCACCCTGCGTTTCCGGGCCAAGGCCGCCGGCGCCGCCAAGGTCGAACTCAACCGGGTCAACTTCCGCGATCCGGCCGGGACCAGGCTGGCGGTCGAACCGGCCGCCGCCGGCATCGTCATCCGGTGAATCGCTGCCGGCAGGGCGTTTCTCCGGCCGGGCAGCGCGGGCTGACCCTGCTTGAATTGATCATCGCCCTGGTGATCCTCGGCATCCTTGCCGCGGCGGCGCTGCCGATGGCCGAAGTGACCGCGCTGCGCACCAAGGAGATCGAACTGCGCCGGTCGCTGCGGGAAATCCGCAGCGCCATCGACGCCTGGAAGGCGGATTTCGACAAGGCGGTCGAGGAGAAGAAGATCACGCCGGCGATCAACGAGACCGGCTACCCGGAAAGCCTCGAAGAGCTGCTGGAGGGGAACGACTGGGGCGGGCTCTACCCGTACAAGCGTCGTTACCTGCGCCGCATCCCGGCCGACCCCTTCGACGAATTCGAAGAGGGGTGGGGGCTGCGTTCCTACAAGGACGATCCGGACTCGACCGTTTACGGCGGCGAGGACGTTTACGATGTCTACTCGCAAAGCACCCGGCTGGCCCTCGACGGCACGCCGTACAACACGTGGTGAGATAATGTTCAAGCAGCGGCGGAAGGATCGGGGTTTTACCCTGATCGAACTGATGATCGTTCTGACCGTGATCGGCATCCTGGCCAGCATCGCGGTCCCGAACTATCAGCGCAGCGTCATCAAGGCCCGCGAAGCGGTCCTGATGGAAGACCTTTACCAGATGCGCCGGGCCATCGACTCCTATTTCGTCGATCACGGCAAGTACCCGGATTCCCTGGAGTCCCTCGCTGAATCGAAATACCTTCGCGGGATCCCGGTCGATCCGTTTACCGGCGCCAGCGACAGCTGGGAGACGATTGCCCCGACCCCCTCGGCCGACGGCGGCGAGACGGCCGAGGGCGGCGTCGAAGACGTGCGCAGCGGCAGCGACCTGGTGGGGCTCAACGGCACCCCTTACCGCGATTGGTAACGTTCCCGCATGATCCAGCTGTTCAACATCACCAAGGCTTTCCAGCGCGATCAGAATGCCCTTTCCGACATCACCCTGCGGGTGGCCAAAGGTGAGTTCGTCTACCTGACCGGGCCGTCGGGGGCCGGCAAGTCGACCCTGCTCAAGCTGATCTGCTGCGCCGAGCGGCCGACGCGCGGGCAGATTCTGATGGACGGGCGCAACATCACCCAACTCCCCACCCGCCATATCCCGCACCTGCGGCGCAACCTGGGGATCGTCTTCCAGGATTTCAAACTCCTCAACCGGCGGACGGTCTTCGAAAATGTCGCCTTTCCTCTGGAAGTCCAGGGGCGGCGCCGCATCGAGATCAGCAAGAAGGTCTACCAGGTTCTCAAGCAGGTCGGTCTCGAACACCGGCTCAGCCACCACCCGCTGCAGCTCTCCGGCGGCGAGCAGCAGCGCGTGGCGGTGGCGCGTGCCCTGGTGGTCGATCCGCTGGTGCTGCTGGCCGACGAGCCGACCGGCAATCTCGACCCGGATGTGACGATGGAAATCATGGAGATGTTCAAGGGGGCCAATGCCCGCGGGACGACCATCGTCATGGCGACCCACGACCGCGGGCTGATCCGCCAGTTCCCCCGCCGTGTCGTCAGCCTGGAGGCCGGCCGGATCGCCGGAGACAGCCGGCCATGATCGGCCAGGGGATCTATTTCCTGCTGCGGGCCCTGCGCAACATGCGCCACAGCCCGGTGCTCAGCGCGGCGTCGATCTTTACCGTGGGGGTGGCGCTCGCCCTGCTGGCCTTTTTCGCCATCGCCGTGCTCAACGTCCAGCGCCTGACCGCAAGCTGGGCGGCGGAACTGGCCGTGGTGGCCTATCTCGAGCAGCCGCCCGAGGGCCCGGTGCTCAACCGCTGGCTCGGCGAGATTCGCGGCTATCCGGAAGTCGCCTCCGTCACCTACGTTTCGCGCCAGGAAGCCTACCAGCGCTTCCGGCAACGGCTCGGCAGCGATGCCGACCTGCTTGACGGCCTGGGGGCCGATGTCCTGCCGGCCTCGCTGGAAATCCGCCTCAAGCCGGAAGCGCGGCAGCAGACGGCGGCGGTCGTCGAACGCCTCGGGCGCAACAAGGCTCTCGGCGAACTGCACTACGGGCGCGAATGGCTCGACCGGTTCGAGGCGTTCCTGCTGCTGCTGCGCACCGTCGGCATCGCCCTCGGCGGCTTCCTGGTGCTGGCCGCCCTGGTGATCGTCACCAATACCATCAAGCTGACCCTCTACGCCCGCCAGGACGAACTCGAGGCGATGACCATGGTCGGCGCCACCGCGCTGTTCATCAAGCTCCCCTATCTGATCGAAGGCGCCCTGCAGGGGGTCGTCGGCGGCCTCGTCGCCCTGCTGACGAGCTTTGTCGCCTTTCGCATGATCCTGCGGGAAAGTCTCGGCAATATCCTGCTGCTGACCGGCATCGACACCATCCACTTCCTTCCGTTCACGTGGCAGATCCTGCTGGTCGCGGCCGGCGGTCTGGTCGGATTGCTCGGCAGCCTGCTGGCGCTGCGCAAGTTCGTGCGTTTCTGCCAGGACTGATCATGCGTCGCGGCCTTGTCGCCCTGGCCCTTGCAGGTTTGCTGGCCGTATCCCTGGGGGGAGCCGGGGGCGTGCGCGCCGAGGAGGATCTCGACGCCAACCGGCGCGAACTGGAGGTTCTGCAGCAGCAGATCGACGAGACGCTGGCAGTGCTGCGCGGTAAACGCGCTGCGGCAGGCAGTCTCGCCGCCGACCTCGAGCAGCTGGAGCGTTCCCTTGCCCGGGTCCGCAGCCTTGCCGAGCGTAGCGATCGCGAACTGGGCGAACTCGACCGGCGGCTGGCTGCTCGCCGCAGCGAACTGGACGGCTTGCGCCGGCAGCAGGGGGAGACCGAGCGGCTGTTGAAAAAACGCCTGGCAGCCCTTTACAAGGTCGGCCAGACCGGGGTGGCCCGCGCGTTGCTCAGCACCGCCGGCACACCCCTGGAACTTGCCGAAAAGTATGCGTTCCTGGCGCGCATCGTGCGCCATGACCGGCAGATGATGGCGGATTACCGGCAGCAGGCGGCGGCCGCCGAGGCGGCGGTGAACGATCTGCAGGCTCTGCACGAGCGGCAGGTCGCGGTTGCGGCGCAGCGGCGGGCCGAGCAGGCCGCCCTGAATTCGGCGGGCCAGGCCAAGAAGCAGCTGCTCGCCGGGCTGCGCACCGACGAGGCGAGATTGGCGGTGACGGTGGACGAACTGCGCGCCAGGGCGGCCCGGCTGGCCGACCTGGTCAAAAAGCTTGAAACCGCCCAGATGCGACCCTATACTGGGACAGGTGCCGATTTTTCCACGCAAAAAGGCCGTCTGAAATGGCCGGTAACCGGCAAGGTCCGGACCGGCTTCGGCTCCACCCGCCATCCGGAACTGGGCACCCTCATCGAAAGCAACGGCCTGGAAATCGCCGTCCCGCCGCAAAGCCCGGTCAGATCGGTGTGGGCGGGGCAGGTCCTGTACGCCGGCCCGCTCAAGGGGTTCGGCAACCTGATGGTGATTGACCACGGCGACAAGTACTATACCCTTTACGCCCATGCGGACAGATTCACCCGCAAGGTCGGGGATGCGGTCGGCGGGGGCGAGGTGATCGCCTACTCCGGCCACGACGGGCGCGATGCGGTCTATTTCGAAATCCGCCACCGCGGCGCCCCGGTCGATCCTTCCCAGTGGCTGGCGCCGCGCTGATCCACGGAGGTGCGAATGTTCAAGAGGAAAGTGGCGATTGCCCTGCTGCTGTCGGCTGCGGTCTCGTTCGGTGCGACCGTCGCCTGGCTGCAGAGCCCGCGCCCGGCGCACGCCGAGGCGACCTACTCCGAGCTGCAGCTGTTTACCGATGTGCTCAGCATCGTGCGGCGCAGCTACGTGGAAGAGGTGCCGATCAAGGACCTGATCTACGGGGCGATCGACGGCATGCTGGCTTCTTTGGACCCCCATTCCGGATTCATGCCGCCGGAGGTCTACAAGGAGATGAAGATCGACACCCGCGGCGAATTCGGCGGGCTCGGCATCGAAATCACCCTTAAGGACGACATGCTGACCATCGTCGCGCCGATCGAGGACACGCCGGCTTTCCGTGCCGGGTTGGCGGCCGGCGACCGGATTCTCAAGATCGGCGAGCAGTTCACCAAGGGGATGGAGATCATGGAGGCGGTGCGCCTGATGCGCGGCGCGCCGGGAACCGAGGTGACGATCGCGGTGATGCGGGAAGGGTTCGAACGGCCGAAGAGCTACACCCTCAAGCGCGAGGTGATCAAGATCAAGAGCGTCAAGGCGAAAACCCTTGAAGACGGTTTCGGCTACGCGCGCATCACCCAGTTCCAGGAGCGTACCGCCAGCGATCTGGAACGGGCTCTCGAAGGGCTGCGCAAGGAGAACGGCGGCAAGCTCAAGGGGGTGGTCCTCGACCTGCGCAACAACCCGGGCGGTCTGCTCGAGCAGGCGGTCGAGGTCGCCGACCTGTTCCTGGAAAACGGCTTGATCGTTTATACCAAGGGGCGTGATGCCGATGCGCAGATGGAGTTTTCCGCCAAGAGCAGCGGCACGGAGCCGGGATATCCCGTGGTGGTGCTGATCAACGGCGGCAGCGCGAGCGCTTCCGAGATCGTTGCCGGCGCGCTGCAGGATCACGGCCGTGCCGTGATCCTCGGCACCCAGAGTTTCGGCAAGGGTTCGGTGCAGACCATCCTGCCGCTCGGCGACGATTCCGGCCTGCGCCTGACGACGGCGCGCTATTACACTCCGAAGGGGACGTCGATCCAGGCCAAGGGGATCGTCCCGGACATCGAGGTTCAGCCCGCCGAAGTCAAGGAAGCTGGTGACCGCGACGCCTTCCGCGAGAAGGACCTGCCCAACCATTTCGACAGCGAGCAGCCCAAGCCGGCCAGGCCGGAAGAGAAAAAGGACAGCCATTTTCAGGTGGAGGGGGAGCAGCGCAGCGACTACCAGCTGATGCGGGCCCTCGACCTGCTCAAGGGATGGCAGATTTTCCAGGGACTTGGCCGCCCGGCCGCCTGATATCCAACCGGAAGCGGGGGGCGCAAGCCCCCCGGTTTTTTATCGCCGATGCCAGCCAAACGCCCCCGCAGCAAAAAAACGGAAAAACCGTCGTCGTCCAAAAAATCCGCCGCGCCGAAGCGTCCGGGAAAAGGCAAGGCCGCGCGTCCCGCCTGGGGTCTCTGGCTGGCGCTGCTGCTTGGCCTGCTTCTGCTCGGAGCCCTCTTGTGGCTGGCCCGCCGCGAGGAGCAGCACCCGCTGCGCCCTGCGGCGCCGCCGGTGCAGACCGAGGTGAAACCGGCCGGTTCCGGGCCGGGGCAGGCCGCGCTGGCCCGCGAGCAGGTTGAATCGTTCCTGGCGGCAACGGCAGTCCCCGCCGACGCCATCTCCCGCGAGCCGGCCGATGCGCCCCGGCATTACCAGGTCCGCCATCGGTCCCCTTCGGCCAAGGCGGTCGAAGAGCTGCGCCGGCGCCTGAGCCGGCTTGCCCCGCCGCTGGTTCTGTCGACCCCGGAAGATGGCGTCCTCGCCATCGCCGACAGCCAGGGGAGGGCACTGCTCACGGTCCAGTACCTGCCGGTTATGCCGCCGCCGAAGGCGGTCAGGCCCCCGGCGGTTCGCGGCGGCCGGGTCGCCATCGTCGTCGACGATCTCGGCCGGGGACTCAAGCAGGCGAAGCAGCTGCTGGAACTCCGCCAGCCCGTCACTTTCGCGATCCTGGCCATCGAGCCGCACGCCGCCGAGGTGGCGCGCATGGCGCATGCGGCCGGCCGCGAAGTCATGCTGCATGTACCGATGGAACCGCAGGGGTTCCCGGTGGTCGATCCGGGCGACGACGCGCTGCTGGTCAGCCACTCCGACGCCGAACTGCGCGGCCGGCTGCAGGCCCTGCTGGAGCAGGTGCCCCATGCGACCGGGATCAACAACCACATGGGATCGCGGTTTACCGAGGACGAGCGGGCCATGGCCACGGTCATGGCAGAACTGAAGGAGCGCGGGCTGTTCTTCGTCGACAGCCTGACCAGCGGGCATTCGGCGGGGGCGGCGGCTGCCCGCCAGGCGGGGGTGCCGTTCGTGCGCCGCGACGTGTTTCTCGACAATGTCGCCGAGGTCGAGCCGATCGTCCGGGAGATCCGGCGCCTGGTCGACAAGGCGGGGCGCAACGGCCAGGCGGTGGGGATCTGCCACCCTTATCCGGAGACGATCCGCGCCCTGCAGCAGGAACTGCCGAAGCTGGCCGCCGCTGGGGTGGAATTCGTGACGGTGGCGGAGTTGCTGGGCGGAGACCGGACTGCGCGCTGAGTGCCGGGGGGTCAGCGCAGCTGCCGGCCGATTTTCGCGAGGAGCGCCGTAAGGCGGGTGTAGTGCTCGTCGAAGAGGATCTCTTCGGGGAGATCGACGCTGACCTTGCGGATCAGCAGGAAGGCATCGGTCAGTTTGCCGTCGGCGCCCAGCAGGGTGCGCTCCAGCAGGGAGAAGAGCTCGGAGCGTTCCTTGCCGAGCAGGCGCCGCTCGAACTCCTGCAGCTCGATCGTCTTGTGCGAGACTTCCAGCCCCTCCTCGTCGAAGCGATAGAAGGAAACCTGCTGCTGGTAGAAGTTGCGGGTGTTGGGCGCGCGGCGCAGGACGAAGTAGGAGCGCTGGGCCGATTCACGGAACAGCTCCCAGAGCGGGTCGCCGGGTTCGACCGTGCGTCTGGCGCCGTAGAAGTGGCGGAAGACCAGGCCGGCAAAGCATTCTTCTTCGATGTAGCCGGCAACCTGCGGGTCGGAGCTCTGGGCGAAGTAGCCGGCGCCCTCGATCCGCTCGTCATGGACCAGTTGCCGGCCGCAGCCGAGGCAGCCGGGGTCGAGGGCGGTGCGGCGTTCGAGAAAGGCGCTCTGGCGGTGTTCTTCTTCGCGGCTCTGGCCGAGACGGACCTCGTCGAGCCGGCGCCGTTCCTGCTCCAGCGTGTCGAGGTAGACCTGGCGGGCGATGTGGGCAAGCTGGACGTGGACGTTGGTCTGCCGGCCATGGGTCAGCACCGGATAGATCTTCCCCTCGGGGTTGGTGTTGAGGGACTCGACCTTGGAGCTCTTGGCGATGTAGCCTTCCATGCACCGGTAGCCGCGGTTGATGGCATAGGCCTTGAGCAGCTGATAGGGGTCGCGGAACGGCCCGTCGTAGTGGATGCGGGCGTCCACCAGGCAGGGGAGGACGCGCAACGCCCGGCGCGATAGCCCCTGGCTGTCGAAGAAGCCGTAGATGTGCCGGCAGTTTTCCAGCGACGGCGCATCCTTGACGGGGACGATCACGCGATCCGAGGCGTACAGGGCGTTCTGGGTGAAGACGTCGAGATCGGGGCGGGTGTCGATGATGACGATCCCCGTCAGCCCCGAGGCCGCCAGGTTGCGGGCCAGCAGGGACGGGTCTTCGAGTTCGCGGCGCAGCTGGTTGAGGTGTTCGCTGGAGGCGATGAACTGAACCCCGTACTCGCCGGTTTCGACCAGTTCCTCGGCGTGCACCCCCTGGAAGAGCCCGCGCACGTCGCCGCCCTTGCGCCCCTTGCCGATGCGGAACATGCGGTCCACGGAGAAGTGGTTGTCGAAGCTGAACAGGGTGACCGGCAGGTCCTCGTGCAGGGCCTTGAGGTAAATGGCGAGGTTGGTTGCCAGGGTGGTTTTGCCGACCCCGCCCTTTTCGCTCGAGATGGTCACGATGTACGGTGTCGACATAGGCTTGCCCCGGAAAGACGATCCTGTCAATATATAGTGGTCATCTTTTTAAAAGTCAAACGGAAACCACAAGATGTGGCGGCCGCCCCGCGCCGCAGGACGAGTCGCGACGATGCATCCCCCTGACAGCCTGACCGTTTCGCGCCTGGTGGAACTGATCCGCGAGGTGGTCGAGAGCAATTTCTTTGCCGTGACGGTCGAGGGCGAGGTGTCGAACTTCGCCGCGCCGTCTTCCGGACACTGGTATTTTACCCTCAAGGACGGACAGTCCCAACTGCGCGCGGTCATGTTCCGCGGCCGCAACCGGCTGGTCGTCACCCCGCCGGCCGACGGGCTCAAGGTGCTCTGCACCGGGACGGTCAGTGTCTACCCGGCCCGCGGCGAGGTCCAGTTCATCGTCGACAGCCTGGCCCCGGCCGGCGTCGGCAGCCTGCAGGCGGCCTTCGAGGCGCTGAAGGTACGGCTGGCCGCGGAAGGGCTGTTTGCCGAGGCGCGCAAACGGCCGCTGCCGGCGTTCCCGCGCACGGTCGGCATTGTCACGTCACCGACCGGCGCAGCGATCCACGACATGCTCAACGTCCTGCGCCGGCGCGCCCCGGGGATCCGGGTCGTGCTGCGTCCGACCCGGGTCCAGGGCGACGGTGCGGCCGGCGAGATTGCCGCGGCCATCGCCGACCTCAACCGGCAGGGGGAGGCCGACGTGCTGATCGTCGGTCGGGGCGGGGGCTCGCTCGAGGATCTGTGGTCCTTCAACGAGGAGGCGGTGGCCCGGGCCATCGCTTCCTCGGCCATTCCGGTGATTTCGGCGGTCGGTCACGAGGTGGATGTCACCATCGCCGATTTTGTCGCCGACCTGCGGGCGCCGACGCCGAGCGCCGCGGCCGAACTGGTGGCGAAGAGCCGCCTGGAACTGGAGAGCCATGTCGATCACCTGATCATGCGCCTGCAGTCGCGCCTCACCCAGGGGATGGCCTTGTGGGGCGAGCGCCTGCACGGCCTGGAAAGCCGGCTGCAGCTGGCGGCGCGGGGTTGGCCGGCGCGCCGCGAACAGGTCGCGCAGCAGGAGCGGCGGCTGATCCTGGCGATGGAGGGGCTGGTGCGTCAGCGCAGCGACCTGCTGGCCCGCGCGGCGGGACGGCTGGACGCGCTTTCGCCGCTGGGCCAACTGGCCCGCGGTTATGCGATCGCCAGTCGCGATGCCGAAGGGCACTCGGTCGTGCGCCTGGCCGACCTTGCCAGGGGCGATGAGCTCTGGCTGCGCTTCGCCGAAGGCCGTGTGCGCAGCCGGGTCGAGGACGTGTCCGGAGGGAGCGGTTCCTCTTGACAGCTTCGGCACGTCATGCTGTTATTTCTTTTTTACGCGCGGGGTGATCATGGCCGGACAACCGACATTCGAACAGGCGCTCAAGACGCTCGAAGACGCCGTGGCCCGGCTCGAGAGAGGCCAGATCCCGCTGGACGAGGCGCTGGCCTGTTTTGAAGAGGGGGTCCGGGGCGCCGGGCGCTGTCGCGAACTGCTGCGCGAAGTGGAAGCGCGCGTCGAGGTGCTGCTCAAGGATCCCGCCGGGGTCCTGCATGTCGAGCCCTTCGCCGCGGATGCCGATGACGACGATGACGACGACGATGATGATGATGATGAATGACGCCCTGGATCTGAAAAGCTACCTGCGGGAGCGGGCCGCGCTGGTCGATGCCGCGCTCGACCGCTGGCTCCCCGGAAGCACTGCGATGCCGGCGCGCCTGCACGATGCGATGCGCTACTCGGTGTTCGCGGGCGGCAAACGGCTGCGCCCGGTCCTGATCATCGCCGCCTGCGAGGCGGTCGGCGGCGCTCCCGAGCGGGTGTTGCACGCCGCCTGCGCCATGGAGATGATCCACACCTATTCGCTGATTCACGACGACCTGCCGGCCATGGACGATGACGACTTCCGGCGCGGTCGGCCGACCAACCACAAGGTTTACGGCGAGGCCAACGCGATTCTGGCCGGCGATGCGCTGTTGACCGAGGCGTTCCGGCTGCTGGCCGATCCCGGGGCGAACGCCGGGATCGATCCTGCCGTTACCCTGAAGGTCATCGAAACCGTCGCCCGCTGCGCCGGTTCCCAGGGGATGGTCGGCGGCCAGGTGGTCGACATGGAGTCGGAGGGGAAACCGATCGATTTCGCCACGCTCCAGTACATCCATACCCGCAAGACCGGGGCGCTGTTCCTCGCCTCGATCCAGAGCGGCGCCTGGCTGGGCGGCGGCAGCGCCGAACAGGTGGCGGCCCTGACCCGCTATGGCGAAACCGCCGGCCTGGCGTTCCAGATTGCCGACGACATCCTCGACATCGTCGGCGACCAGCAGGAGCTCGGCAAGGATGTCGGCAGCGACCAGGCGCGCGGCAAGGCGACCTATCCGGCGCTGCTCGGCCTGGGCGAGGCGCGGCGCCGGGCCGAGGAACTGCGCGATCTGGCGATTGCCGCACTGGAACCCCTGGGCGGCAACGCCGAGCCGCTGCGTGCGATTGCCCGCTACATCGTCGATCGGACCTCGTAAGACATGACCAGCCTTCTCGACCAGCACGATCCGCTTGTTGCCCTCAAAGCCTTGCCCGTTGAGGAACTGCCGCGCGTCGCCGAGGAACTGCGGGGCCGCATCATCCGCACCGTCGCCGAGACCGGCGGGCACCTGGCCAGCTCCCTGGGGGTGGTCGAGCTGACCATCGCCCTGCACCGCGTTCTCGATTCGCCGCGCGACAAGATCGTCTGGGACGTCGGTCACCAGGCTTATGCCCACAAGCTGCTCACCGGCCGCGCCGGGCGCTTCCACACGCTGCGCCAGCTCGACGGGATCAGCGGCTTCCCGAAGCGCGCCGAAAGCCCCCACGACTGCTTCGACGTCGGTCATTCCGGAACGTCGATCTCGGCGGCGCTGGGGATGGCCGCCGCCCGTGACGCCGCCGGCGGCAGCGAACGGATCGTGGCGGTGATCGGCGACGGGTCGCTGACCGGCGGCATGGCCTTCGAGGCGATCAATCACGCCGGGCATCTCAAGAGCAACCTGGTGGTCATCCTCAACGACAACGAGATGTCGATTTCCCCGAACGTCGGGGCGCTTTCGGCCTTCATGAGCCGGGCCATGACCTCGGACCTGTTCCGTCGCGCCCGCCGCGAGACCGAACAGCTTCTCGGCCACCTGCCGCGGTTCGGCAAGGAGCTGGTCGATCTGGTGCATCGCGCCGAGCACTCGCTGAAAGGGTTTTTGACGCCGGGGATGCTGTTCGAGGCGTTCGGCTTCGAGTACGTCGGGCCGATTGACGGCCACCGCCTCGACGACCTGCTCGAGACGCTGCGCAATGCCACCCGGCTCGATGGGCCGGTGCTGATCCATGTTTTGACCAAGAAGGGGAAGGGCTATGCGCCGGCGGAGCAGGAGCCGGCACGGTTCCACGGCGTCGGCCCGTTCGATCCCGCCACCGGCGCGTCGCGCGAAAGCAAGGGGGGGGCGGCCAGCTACACGGGGGTGTTCGGCAGGACGCTGATCGAGCTGGCCGAAAAGGATCCGCGCATCGTCGCGATCACCGCCGCCATGCCCGACGGCACCGGCCTGCAGCCGTTCGCCGAACGCTACCCGTCGAGGTTTTTCGACGTCGGCATTGCCGAACAGCATGCCGTCACCTTTGCCGCGGGGATGGCCGTACGCGGCCTGCGGCCGGTGGTGGCGATCTATTCGTCCTTCATGCAACGGGCCTATGACAGCGTGATTCACGATGTCTGCCTGCAGAACCTGCCGGTGCTCTTCGCTCTTGACCGTGGCGGCCTGGTCGGTGCCGACGGGCCGACCCACCATGGCGTCTTCGATCTGTCGTTCCTGCGGCCGATTCCGAACCTGACGGTCATGGCGCCGCGCGACGAGCAGGAGCTGCGCTGCGCGCTGGTGACGGCCCTGGGCCACGAAGGGCCATTTGCCGTGCGTTATCCGCGCGGAGCCGGAGAGGGCGTCGACCTCGGGGCCGCGCCGGCGCCCTTGGAGATCGGGCGCGGCGAGAAGCTGCGGGACGGTCGCGACGGGGTGCTCTGCGCCGTCGGCGTCGGCGTCCCGGCCGCCATGGCCGCGGCCGAGCAACTGGCCGCGGCGGGGATCGAGTTCGCCGTGGTCGACGGCCGTTTCATCAAGCCGCTCGACGGCGAACTCCTGATCGGTGAAGCCGTCCGCACCGGGCGGGTCGTGACGATCGAGGAGAATGCCCTGCTCGGCGGTTTCGGTTCGGCCGTGCTCGAGCTTCTCGCTGAAAGCGGCGTCAATGTGCCGGTGCTGCGGCTGGGGCTCCCCGACTGCTTCATCGAGCAGGGGAGCCAGGAGGAACTGCGCCGGCGCTACGCGCTGGATGCCGCAGGGCTGGTGGAGAGGATTCGCGGGTTTCTCGCCTGAACGACGGCCCACCGTTGCGCGTGACGATGCCGGCGGGAACGGAACTCCAATCCGTTTCCGCCGGCATTTTTCGTTCTAGCGCGGGGTTGCCGCGACGAGCTGCAGGACTCCGGCCTTGACCATCAGGTAGAGGAATCGGCAGGCTTCGTAATCCATCAGGGACGAGCGGCTGCACAGGATGCCGAGCGGTGTCCGCCCGTCGACCTGCGACAGAAGCTGCTGCTGGTGGACCGACAGGCGGACCTGTTCGAGCTTCTCGCGGCCGTCGGCGGTGAAATCGAGGACGGCCGCGAGGTTCGGCAGGGCCTTGCGAATGGCCGTCCACTCGGCCTGGTGGTGGGAGGCCTCGCGGATCAGGGCATCGACCTGCAGGGCGATCTCCTCTTCGGCGGGGATCTCGTCGTCATCCGCCTCGATGCGGTATTCCCCGGAGGTAAACAGGATCAGGGCATAAAGCGCGGCTTTCCCCTGCCGCGTCAGGGCCTGGCGCAGGGTTTCACCGTCGGTGAAGCCGAATTGCGTGAGCGCGGCGGCGAAACTCAGCCCCGGCTGCGCTTCGAGCCGTTCCAGGACCTGGTCGTGCTGCGCGTCGGAGATCAGCCCGTCGCGGACCATCAGGTAGCCGAGCTGGCGCCATTGTCCGGCGTTGTCCCGGTGCCGCAAACGGGAGGCAATGCGGCCGATCTGCCCGGCGGCGAAGTGCACGGCCGTTTCCGTCTCCCCCGTCCGGACACGCAGCACCACCGGGCGGGAGAGGGCGGCGCAGCGTTTCAGCAGGGCCGGCACCTTGATCTTGCCGAGGCGTCCCTCCTCCACCACCAGCGGGCTGTCTGCCGGCGATGCCCCGGCCTCTGGCTCCTCGAGCGGGACGATATCTCTGGCGGCAGCTTTCGGGGTCGAGCGCTTTTTAACAGTCGGCCGCGTGACGGCGGTTGGCGTTTGCGCCGGCGCGGCCGGTACGGCGACCGCCTGCGGCGCCACTGCCGTTGCACCCGGTGCTTCCGGCCCGTTCCCGGCCGGGCTGACCGGTTCGGGGGGCGGCGGGGTCGCGTCCGAAA
>VAUL01000064.1 GCA_005774545.1 Deltaproteobacteria bacterium
GACGGGGCCTACGCGGTGAGCTGGCTGGCGTCGGCGACCAAGGGGGTGAGCTACGCTCTGGAGGAGGCGACGGTCTTCGACTTCAGCGACGCCACGGAGATCTACCGGGGGCCGGCGCTGAGCAAGGCGCTGACCGGACGCAGCCAGAACACCACCTACTATTACCGGGTGAAGGCGGTGCACTCCGAGTACGCCGACAGCGCCTGGCGGACCGGCGCGGCCGGCTGCGCGGTGCCGGGGACGGCGCTGGCCACCCTGGCGACGCTGACGGTGCCGGCGGTCGATGCCGACGGTGCGTACACCGTGGCCTGGAGCGCCTCGCCGACGGCGGGGGTGACCTACGTGCTGCAGGAGGCGACCAACAGCACCTTCACCGCCAACCTGCGCGAGGCCTACCGCGGCGCGGCGACCACCGGCGCGATCAGCGGCCGCACCCCGGGCAGCACTTACTACTACCGGGTGAAGGTGACGAAGCCGGGCTACAAGGACAGCCTGTGGAAGGCGCTGACCACCGGGTGCCAAGTGCTCGGCGTCGGGGTCCAGGCCGCACTGCCGGGGACGCTGACGGTGCCGGCGGGCGATCCTGACGGGGCCTACGCGGTGAGCTGGCTGGCGTCGGCGACCAAGGGGGTGAGCTACGCTCTGGAGGAGGCGACGGTCTTCGACTTCAGCGACGCCACGGAGATCTACCGGGGGCCGGCGCTGAGCAAGGCGCTGACCGGACGCAGCCAGAACACCACCTACTATTACCGGGTGAAGGCGGTGCACTCCGAGTACGCCGACAGCGCCTGGCGGACCGGCGCGGCCGGCTGCGCGGTGCCGGGGACGGCGCTGGCCACCCCGGCGACGCTGACGGTGCCGGCGGTCGATGCCGACGGTGCGTACACCGTGGCCTGGAGCGCCTCGCCGACGGCGGGGGTGACCTACGTGCTGCAGGAGGCGACCAACAGCACCTTCACCGCCAACCTGCGCGAGGCCTACCGCGGCGCGGCGACCACCGGCGCGATCAGCGGCCGCACCCCGGGCAGCACTTACTACTACCGGGTGAAGGTGACGAAGCCAGGCTACAAGGACAGCCTGTGGAAGGTTGTCTTGACCGGTTGCCGGATAACGGGGCCCTGACCGGCTCGGTCCGCCTGCCAGGCGGCCCCCGTCTCCGGTCCACGGCCTGCCCCCGATCCTGTCGCATGATCTGCAGGCGACAACGCAAGGATGGAATTCATGACCGACGAAAAGATCGCTGTCAAAACCGAAGCCGGCAAAACGCTTGATGTCGTGGTGGTCAGCAAAAGCGCCGACGGCATCTGGGTTGTGCTGGGCGAAGGGCTGCACAGCGTCAAGTGCAAGCTTTCCCCGACGGCCAACGGCCTGGCCTACGCCGGCAGCGTAATGGGCCGCGAAATCATCTACGAACGCAGCGTCCGCCAGGTCCGGGACGACATCCTCCGGCACCAGCGCGAGCAGGACCGCTACCGGGTGCGCTGAGACACTGATGGTATAATTCAGGAACCCTGCCGCAGATCCTGTCTTCCGCGCGGCAGCGATCCCCTGCGCCGGTTTGCGTCCGGAGCGAGATCATGGCCAGTCACCTCAAAATCCGGATCGCGGTGACCGTTTCACTGTCGCTGCTGTCGTTCCTGTCGCTGACGGTGTGGCTGGCCTTTACCTATTTCGAACGGGAATTTCACGCGACGGTGATCGGCCGTCTCGAAGCGGTTCTCGCCACCACGGCGGATGATGTCGATGCCCACCTGCAGCAGGCCGCCGAAACCCTGGCGGCACTGGAAAGGGAACTCGCCGGGACGACGGCGGCACCGCCCGGTCTGCCGCGGCCTTTCGCCGATCTTGCCGCCGCGCGCCTGACGTTCGATGCCGGGCTCATGCTCCTGACCCCGGAGGGGCGGCTGCTGGCCGGCGACCGGGTCGAGGCGGAAGACGCCGCCGCCGTGGGGACGGCGCTCGCCGCAACCGTGGCGGCGCGCCGGCCGCTGCTGTCCGGGCCGGTCGTGTCCCCGCGATTGTCCGGTCATCCGGTCATCATCCTCACGCACCCCGTACGGGACGGCACGGGGGCTGTGGCCGCGGTGCTGGCGGGGCGCATCGACCTGCTCGGCGACAACCTGCTGGCCAGGCTGCTGGCGCGCCCGGGGATGGCGGGGGGGATGCAGGCCCTGCTCGATCGCTCCGGCAACGTGATCACCTGCCCGGAGCACCGGCTGGTCATGGCCCCGGGGCGCGATCTGCTGCCGGACGACCTGCTGCGGGCCATGGCGACCGATGCGGCCGGCGTCGTCGAGCAGGCCGAGGTGCGCGGCACCCCGATGCTGGCCGGCTTCCGGCGGCTGCAGGGGGCTCCCTGGACGCTGGCCGGCTTCTATCCCGAAGCCGACGTCGACCGGCCGATCCGCCGCGCCTACCTTTATGCGCTGGCGACCCTGGTCCTGCTGTCAGGCGCCAGCATCCTGACGGTGCGTCACCTGAGCGGCCGCCTGACCGCACCGCTGGTGACCCTGACCGGCGAAGTGCGCCGCCAGCTCGAGCCCGATGCGCCGTTTGCGCCACCGGCGCCCGGACATTTCGCCGAACTCGGCGAGCTGTCCGAGGCGATCCGGACGCTGATGGGCGCCCTGGCCACCCGGCGCCGCGAACTGAAGGATCAGCTGCTCTTTCTGCAGAACCTCATCGACGCCATCCCCGGCCCGATCTTTTACAAGGATGCGGCCTTCCGCTATCTCGGCTGCAACCGGACCTTCGAGGAGTATATCGGCCAGAGCCGCGAGCAGCTGATCGGCAAGACCGTGTTCGACATCGCCCCGCCCGAACTGGCGCAGGTCTACCAGCGGGCCGATCAGGAGCTGTGGGATGCGGGCGGGGAACAGACCTACGAGGCGTCGGTCCGCTACGCCGACGGCTCGGTTCACGAGGTGGTCTTCTACAAATCGGTGTTTCATGACGCCGCCGGCCAACCGGCCGGGATCCTCGGCGTCTTCCTGGACATCACCGCCCGCAAGCGCGCCGAGCAAGCGCTGCAACTGGCTCTCGCCGAGGCCCGTGCCGCCCGCGAGCAGGTGGACAACATCCTGCGCTCGGCCGCCGACGGGCTGGTGGTCACCGATCGCCGCAAGCGCGTCACCCACATCAACCGGATCGCCCTGGAACTGCTCGGGGTCACCGCCGACGACGTGGTCGGGCGCTCGTACGCGCGGCTCTTCCGCCATCCGCAGATACGCAGCCAGGCCCGCGGCTTCTTCGCCGGCCGCAACGCCGGCGCCCGTCAGCACGAATTCCCGCTGTCCGCGGGGGACGGCGGCGAACCGGTCGTTTTGCAGGCCCGGGCCACGCCGCTGCTCGATGAGGCCGGCAAGCCGGCCGGCCTGGTCACCCTGCTGCGCGACGTCTCCCGCGAGCGGGCCTTCGACCGGCTGAGGAACGAATTCATCTCCACGGCCGCCCACGAGATGCGGACGCCGATGTCGGTGATCATGGGCTATGCCGAACTGCTCATCGATCAGGAGCGGTTCGGCACCTTCGACGACGGGCAGCGTCGCGAATTCCTGCAGGAGATTTACCGCAAGGCCGAAGCGCTGTCGCGCCTGGTCGACGACCTGTTCGACATCAGCCGCATCGAGGCGGGGATTCCGCTGACCATCGACCGGGCAACCTGCGACCTGAACGGGGTGGTCGGCGAAGTCGTGCAGCGCTTCGCCGAGCGCTCGCCGCGGCATGCCTTCACCCTGGCGCTGGAGACAATCCCGCAGGTGTCCGTCGATGCCGACAAGCTGAGCCAGGTATTCGACAACCTGCTCAGCAATGCGGTGAAGTACTCGCCGCGGGGCGGCGCGATCGAAGTGCGCTCGTCGCGTCACGATGGCCTGGTGCGTTTTGCCGTGGCCGACGAGGGGATCGGCATGACGCCGGCCCAGCAGGCACGGATCTTCGACAAGTTCTACCGGGCCGACAACTCCGACACGGCGGTGGGGGGGCTCGGGCTGGGGATGAGCATCGTCAAGCTGATCGTCGAGAGTCACGGCGGCAGGATCTGGGTGACGAGCCGTCCAGGGGAGGGGACCACGGTCTTTTTCGAGATCCCGCTGGTTTAGCGCTTTCCGAGTGTTTCGCTTGACAAACCGATCACGACTCATTAAGCATGAAACGTCGGCCGTGACCCAGGTTGCGGTACGGACAATCCACGCGCGGTGATGATCCCCCCATGACGACCGGCCACGAGCGCATCAACCCTTATGAAATCGCCTCCTGGATCATCGCCGGGGTGGTGCTGATCGTCATCGTCAAGTTCCGGCTCCTCTCGGCGATCTTTGCCGGCTTCCTGAGCTACGAGCTGGTCGCCCTGCTGTTCCACAAGCTCAAGCTCGAGCGCCTGGCGGGGAAGTGGGCGAAGATCGTCGCCGTCGGGCTGATGGCCGCCATCATTGCCGGCCTGCTGATCGTGGCGACCATCATGGCGGTCGGCGCCATCAGCAACGGGCTACATTCTCTCCCGGCCATGGCGGTGACCATTGCCGACGGCCTCGAGAGCTCGCGCGAGATTATCCCGCCGGTCATTGCCGAACTGCTCCCCCAGAACCTGGAGGAACTGAAGGCCACCAGCGCCGCCTGGCTGCGTGCCCACGTCAGCGACCTGCAGATCGTCGGCGCCGAAACGCTGCGCGCCCTCACCCATATCCTGATCGGCATCGTCCTCGGGGCGATCCTCTCGCTGAACGAGGCGCTGCCGCGCGATCTCGGCGGGCCGCCGCTGGGGGTCGCCCTGCTCGGGCAGATCGACCGTTTCGGCGACGCCTTCCGCCGGGTGGTGTTCGCCCAGGTGCGCATCGCCGGGATCAATGCCTTCCTGACCTGGCTCTATCTCGGCGTGGCGCTGCCGATGATGGGGATCCAGATGCCCTACGTCAACATCCTGATCGGCGTGACCTTCGTCACCGGGCTGCTGCCGGTGGTCGGCAACGTGCTGTCCAATACGGTCATCGTCATGGTCAGCCTGAGCCAGTCCTTTCTGCTGGCGGTCAGCTCCCTGGCCTTCCTGGTGGTCATCCACACCCTCGAGCATTTCCTGAACGCGCACATCATCGGCACCCAGATCCGGTCGCGGGCGTGGGAGCTGCTGATCGCCATGCTGGTCATGGAATCGGTGTTCGGCTTCCGCGGCCTGATCGCCGCCCCGGTCTTCTACGCCTACGTCAAGGGGGAGTTGACCAGCCGGGGGCTGGTATAGGGCAGTGCTGAGTGCTGAGTGCTGAAAAAGCCAAGGGGACGGAAGTGATTCCGTCCCCTTGTTGATTTGGCAGGAAACCCGGCGCGTTAGTCGAGCCTGACCACCGTGCGTCCCTGCAGCCGCCCCTCGAGGATCGCCGCGATCTTCCCCTCCAGATCGTCGAGGGTGCATTCCTCGGCCAGGTCGGTGAGCTGCGGCAGCCGCCATTCGCCGGCCAGCTTGTGCCAGATGGCACTGCGCCGCGCCAGCGGGCACTGCACCGAATCGATCCCCAGCAGGCTGACACCGCGCAGGATGAACGGGTAGACGTTGAGGTTCAGGTCGGCGGAGCCGACCAGGCCGCAGCAGGTGACGCTGCCGCCGTAGCGTGTCGATTTGACGGCGGCAGCCAGGGTGTCGCCGCCGACGCAGTCGACCACGCCGGCCCAGCGTTCCTTGAGCATCGGCCGGTCGGCGTTGGCGACCAGTTCCCCGCGCGGGATCACCAGCGCGGCGCCGAGCCTGGCAAGGAACGGGGTGGCGTCGGGCTTGCCGGTCGCCGCCGTGACCCGGTAGCCGAGGCGGGCGAGCAGGGCCACGGCCACGCTGCCGACCCCGCCGGTGGCGCCGGTGACCAGGATCTCCCCGTCTTCGGCGCGGACGCCGCGCTCGAGCAGCGCCTGCACCGACAGGGCGGCGGTCAGGCCGGCGGTGCCGTAGATCATGGCGTCACGCAGCGAGAGCCCGGCCGGGAGCGGCAGCGCCCAGTCGGCGGGGATGCGGATCAGCTGGCCGAAGCCGCCGTCGGTCTCCATGCCGAGATCGAACCCGGTGACGATGACCTGCTCGCCGGGGCGGAAGCTGCCGCTGGCGTCGGAAACCACCTCGCCGGCGGCATCGATCCCCGGCGTATGGGGGAAGTGGCGGGTGACGCCGGGGTGGCCGGTGGCGGAGAGGGCGTCCTTGTAGTTGAGCGACGACCAGCGCACGCGCACCACCAGTTCCCCCTCGGCGAGGTCGCCGGCGGTGCGTCTGACGATGCTGCGGACAAAGCGTTTCGGTTCGGGCTGTTCGACAAGCAGGGCTTCGAAGGTAAACGACATGGCGGGCTCCCTGGCCGGCGGCGGTTTCTAGCCGACCTCGTTGAAGATGCGTTCCCTGAATTCCACGCCCAGAGCCTCGGCGACGCGCCGGCAGGCCTCGATGTCGATGCCGGGGAGGGTGACGGCGGTGGCGGTGACCGAGGGGATGTGTTTCCTGGCCTCACGTAGAAACTCAAGGACCGCGCTGTAACCCCTCTCGCCGTAAGCGGATTGGCAGATGCGCTGGTAGGTGGCGGCGTCCGGGGCGTTGAGCGAGACGCTGACGGCGTCGACCAGCCCTTCCAGCTCCGGGAGGATGTTGCGGCCGTGCACCAGGTTGGCCTGGCCGTCGGTGTTGACGCGCACGGTTTTCCCCCTGGCCTTCAGCCAGGCGGCGACCTCCCTCACCAGGTCGAGGCGCAGCAGCGACTCGCCGTAGCCGCAGAAGACCACCTCGGCGTAGGGGGCGGGATCGCCGATGGCGGCGATCACTTCGCTGGCGTCCGGTTCGTGCTCCAGGCAGAGCTGGTGCCCCTTGACGGTGAAATCCTTGAACTTCGCGCAGAAGGTGCAGCGGTTGGTGCAGCGGTTGGTGATGTTCAGGTACAGGCTGTTGCGGATGACGTAGGCGATGCGGGTGGCCTGGTCGATGGTGCCGATGCCGAACAGGCGGTGGGCGTTGAGGGTGGTGACCCGGGCCACATCAATGAGCGTCAGCCCTTTGACCCGCGCCAGCTCTTCGGCGGTGGCGCGCACGTGGGCCGGCTCGCAGCGTCTGCCGCGCCACGGCTGCGGGGCGAGGTAGGGGCAGTCGGTCTCCACCAGCATGACGTCGACCGGCAGCCCCTCGGCCACCGCGCGCAGGGCGCTGTTGGCCGGGTAGGTCAGCGGCCCGGCGAAGGAGATGAAGAAACCGAGCGCGACGCACTCCCTGGCCAGCGCCAGATCGCCGGAGAAGCAGTGCATGACCCCGCCGACCTCCGCCGCGCGTTCGTCGCGCAGGATCGCCAGGACCTCGTCGTGCGCGTCGCGGTCGTGCACGATGAGCGGCTTGCCGAGATCAACGGCCAGGCGGATCTGGGCGCGGAAGGCCTGGCGCTGCACCTCGCGCGGGGCGCGGTCGCGATAGAAGTCGAGACCGGTCTCGCCGATGGCGACCACCTTCGGGTGCGCGGCGAGGGTGCGGAGTTCGGCGAGGGCCGCGGCATCGACCGTGGCGGCGTCGTGGGGGTGGATGCCGACGCCGGCCCAGACGCCGGCGAAGCGCTCCGCCAGGGCGACGCTGGCGCGGGATCCCGGCAGGTCGCAGCCGACGGTGAGGATGGTGTCGATGCCGGCCGCGGCGGCGCGGGCGACGATGGCGTCCACCTCGTCGCGGAACTGCCCGGAGTCGAGGTGGGCGTGGGTGTCGACGATCACTCCGCCTCGATCCTCGGGAAGAGCGGCTCGGCCTTGGCGACCGTGGTGCCGGGCTGCAGTCCGCCCCAGGTTTCGGTGCGGACCCCGCCGGCGCCGAGGATCGCGCCGATCCTGGCCCCGGTGTCGGGCATGAACGGCGTCACCAGCAGGCCGATCAGGCGCACCGATTCGAGCAGGCAGTACATGACCGTGCCGAGCCGCCCCTGCAGGGCCGGATCCTTGGCCAGGGTCCACGGCGCGGTGTCGTCGATGTACTTGTTGGCGGCGCCGACCTGCTCCCAGATGGTCTGCAGCGCCCGATTGAAGGCGAGGTCAACCATCTGCGCATCGACCTGCGCGAACGCGGCGGGGAAGCGCTCCGCAAGCGCCAGGTCGGTCGCCGTCAGGTCGGCGGGGGCGGGGAGGGTGCCGCCGAAGTACTTGCTGAGCATGGCGGTGGAGCGGCTCACCAGGTTGCCGAGATCGTTGGCCAGGTCGGAGTTGATGCGGTGCACCAGGGCGGCGTGGGAAAAATCGCCGTCGAGGCCGAAGGGGACCTCGCGGAGCAGGAAGTAGCGGATCGCGTCGACCCCGTACCGGTCGATCAGCATGTTCGGCTCGACCACGTTGGCGAGGCTCTTGCTCATCTTCTGCCCCTCGACGGTCCACCAGCCGTGGGCGAAGACCTTCTTCGGCAGCGGGAGGCCGGCCGCCATGAGGAAGGTCGGCCAGTAGACGGTGTGGAAGCGCAGGATGTCCTTGCCGATCACATGCACGTCGCAGGGCCAGAAGGCGGCGAAGTTGCCGTCCGGATCCTGCGGGTAGCCGAGGGCGCTGATGTAGTTGGTCAGGGCGTCGAACCAGACGTAGATGACGTGCTTCTCGTCGCCCGGCACCGGGATCCCCCAGGAGAAGCTGGTGCGCGAGATCGACAGGTCGCGCAGCCCCTCGCGGACGAAGCTGAGGATCTCGTTGCGCCGGCTCTTCGGCTGGATGAAGTCGGGGTTGGCCTCGATGTGGGCGAGCAGCTGCTCCTGGTATTTGCTCATGCGGAAGAAGTAGGAGGCTTCCTTGAGCTTCTCCGTCGGCCGGCCGCAGTCGGGACAGTTGCCGTCCATCAGCTGGGTTTCGGTCCAGAACGTTTCGCAGGGGGTGCAGTACCAGTCCTCGTATTCGCCCAGGTAGATGTCGCCCCTGGCCTGGATGGTGCGGAAGATCTCCTGCACCGCGGTCCGGTGACGCTCCTGGGAGGTGCGGATGAAGTCGGTGTAGTCGATGTTGAGCTTGTCCCACAGCGACTGGAAGCGCTTCACCACCCGGTCGGCCAGCTCCAGCGGGGTCTCCCCCCTGGTCTGGGCGGCCTTCTCGACCTTCTGGCCGTGCTCGTCGGTGCCGGTCAGGAAGAAGACCTCGGCGCCGCGACCGCGCTGGTAGCGGGCCAGGACGTCGCAGGCCAGGGTGGTGTAGGCGTGGCCGATATGCGGCACGTCGTTGACATAGTAGATCGGCGTGGTCAGACAGAAGCGTTTCGGCGCGGCCATGATCACTCTCCTTGCTCGCCCGGCGTCGCCGGACGGTTCCCCCGCCGGCGGCGGCGCCGTTTGCGGCGGTTGCCAGTTTTCCCCTGTTCGCCCGCAGCGGCCTCGGTCGCGGCCTCGGCGGCGACGGCCGCTGCGGCTTGCATCGGCGGGGCGGCCTTGGCCGGCTTCGGCGGCGCCGCGGGGCGCGGCTCGCGTGGTTGGGCCGGCCGCGATTTCTGGCCGCCGCCCTCCCCCTGGCGGCGCGGTTCGGCGGCCTTGCCGGCGGGCGGTGCCGCCGGTTCGCGCGGATGGCCGGATTCGTACTCGTCCATGGAGACGACGCGGGTGGTGCCGTCGCCCTGGCGCAGGGTCAGTTCGCGGGCGAGGGCGTTCTGGGAGGTGACCTCCCATTCGCGGTCGTTCCAGCAGACCTTCTTGCCGCACTTGGGCATCCCCTTGCGCAGCTCGCAGTAGGTTTCGAATTCGTAGCCGAGGCAGCAGAGCAGCCGGCCGCACTGCCCGGAGATCTTGGTGGGGTTGAGCGCCAGCCCCTGCTCCTTGGCCATCTTCACCGACACCGGGTAGAACTCGGTCAGGAACGAACAGCAGCACAGCTCGCGCCCGCAGATCCCCAGCCCGCCGACCAGCTTGGCTTCATCGCGCACGCCGATCTGGCGCATTTCGATGCGGGTGTGGAAATGATGGGCGAGATCCTTGACCAGGTCGCGGAAGTCGATGCGCCCTTCGGCGGTGAAGTAGAAGACGATCTTCGACCCGTCGAAGGCATATTCGGCGCGCACCAGCTTCATCTCCATGTTGCGGCTCTGAACCCGTTCCCGGCAGTAGCGCAGGGCATCGCGCTCGCGGGCGTTATTGCCCGCCGCCTGGGCGAGATCCTCCTCGGAGGCCGGGCGCAGCACGGCCTTCAGCCCCTCGGGGGCCTGTTCGTCGGGAATTTCGCGCGGGGCGGTCACCACGATGCCCAGCGCCCGGCCGCGGTCGGTTTCGACGATCACCCTGGCGCCCGGTTTCAGCTCGAAATTCTGGGCGTTGAAGTCGTACTGCCGTCCGGCGTGGTGGAATTTTATCGGTACGATACGCAGCATGTGCAGTCCGTTGTCGGTGGTCCCGGGAAGGGCGGCTGCGCCGGCGTTAGGCCGCCAGGCGCAGCAGCAGGACTTCCATGACCAGTTGCGGGTTGAGGTTGCGCTCCAGTTGCCAGCGGGCGGTCTTGAGCGCCTCCAGTTTGCCCAGGACGCCGGCGACGTCTTCGCGGCCGGCGACCCTGCGAACCTTTTCGGCGAGGTCGAGGTTGACCAGCTCGCTGTTGTCGCGGCCGTGCAGGGCCAGCAGCACGTCCCGGTAGAAGGCCTGGAAAATTTCGAGAATGTCCGGCAGGGCGGATTTCTCGCCGTGCAGCTGCTCGGCGAACTCCAAAAGGGGCAAAATACTGCCGGGAGAGAGGGCCGTCAAGGTTTTTAGCAGGTTGCGGCGCTCCTCCAGGTAGAGCTGGCGGTCCTTGCCGAAGGCCTTCTTGAAGCTGCCGTCGGAGAGCGCCGCCAGGACGTGCGCCTCGGCGTCCGCCACCCCGAGCTGGGTCTGCAGGACGTCCCGGATCAGTTCCAGCGGCTGTCGCGGAAACTGCAGGAGCTGGCAGCGCGAGCGGATCGTCTCGAGCAGCCGCTGCGGCTGGCTGGAGATGAGGATCAGCAGGGTGTCGCCGCGCGGTTCCTCGAGGGTCTTGAGCAGGGCGTTGGCGGCGGCGGTGGTCATCGCCTCGGCGGCCTCGATCAGGCACACCTTGCGGCGCCCTTCGACGGGGCGCAGGCTGAGGTCGCGCTGAATGGCGCGGACCTGCTCGATCTTGATGCTGCTGCCGTCCGGCTCGAGGATGTGCAGGTCCGGGTGGTTGCGGTGGTCGAGCTTGCGGCAGGCGGCGCATTCGCCGCAGCCGGACCCCTCGGCGCAGAAGAGGACGCGGGCCGTCGCCAGGGCCATCAGCCGTTTGCCGACCCCCTCGGGGCCGGCGAACAGGTAGGCATGCGCCAGGCGTCCGCCGCTGATGGCGCGGCGCAGGATGTCCTTCTGGCGCTCGTGGCCGATGATCTGCGAGAAGGTCACGACGGCCCGCCCCCGGCCAGGAAGGCATCGACGGCGGTCGCCACCCGGGCGGCCACCGTGGCGGGCGTGCCGGTCGCGTCGACGAGGCGGAAGCGGGCATCACGCTCCGCCAGGGCCAGGTAGGCCGACCGCACCCGCCGGTGGAAATCGAGTTCTTCCATCTCGAAGCGCCCCTCGTCGCGCAATGTGTCGTTCTGGTTGCGCCGGCGCGCGCGCTCCAGGCCGGTTTCGACCGGCATGTCGAAGAGCAGGCTCAGGTCCGGCAGCAGGCCGCCGGTCGCGACCCGGTTGAGTTCCGCGATCAGGCCGGCATCGAGGCCGCGCCCGCCGCCCTGGTAGGCGGTCGTGGCATCGGCGAAGCGATCGCACAGGACGATGGTTCCGGCCGCCAGGGCCGGGCGGATCACCTGCTCGACGTGCTGGGCGCGGGCTGCGGCATAGAGCAGCAGTTCGGCGCGCGGCACCAGTTCGCGGTTGGCGGAATCGAGCAGAATGGCCCGGATGGCGTCGGCGATCGGGCAGCCGCCCGGCTCGCGGGTGGCAAGCACCCGGCGGCCGCGGGCTTCGAGATGCTCGCGGAGGATCCGGATCTGGGTCGATTTGCCGCTCCCCTCGACCCCTTCGAGAGTGATGAAAAATGACATGAAATCAATATCTTCTTGTTTAATCGAATCATTATAGGGAGGCTCGGCCGGGGAATCAAGGAGAAAGCCGACGCCGCCCCGCGTGCCGGCGCAGCCGGCTTCAATTGATTTGCCGGGCGCGGTGATGTAGCATGGCAGACTTTCAACGGGGAAGGGGATAACGGCTTGCCGGAAAAGGACGTGCGGGTGCGGGGGGCGTGGGGCGGCCTCGAAGAGCTGATCGGCCATCGTTTCGCCGACCGCAGCCTGCTGGCCCGGGCGCTGACGCACCGCTCCCACGCCAACGAGAGCCGCGAGCCGTCTCCCGGCGACAACGAGCGGCTCGAGTTCCTCGGCGACGCGGTTCTCGGCCTGATCGTCGGCCATTGCCTCTACGCCGCGGACGACCGTGCCGACGAGGGCGAGCTGAGTCGCCTGCGCGCCGACCTGGTCAGCGCCCCGAACCTGGCCAGGCTGGCCAGGGGGCTGGCGCTCGGCGACTGCCTCCTGCTGGGGCGCGGCGAGGAGCGCAGCGGCGGCCGCGATCGCGAAAACCTGCTGGCCGACGCCCTGGAGGCCCTCATCGGCGCCGTTTTCCTCGATGCCGGCTACGTGGCCGCGGAGGGCGTCGTCACCCGCCTGATCGCACCGCTTTTGACCGCCCCCGCCCCGGCCGCCGGCCACGTAGCCGGCATCACCGCCGCCTATGACAATACGGGCCAGGATTACCCGGCGGGCCTCGCCGGGAGGGGGGGGGGCGGTAGTGAGCAGCGGGCGGGGGCCGCCGGCCCGTGCGTGAC
>VAUL01000008.1 GCA_005774545.1 Deltaproteobacteria bacterium
CCCCCTCATAAATTCCCACCCGCTTGCTCTCCCGCGGCCCGGCCACGTTGAGCACGCGGATCGCATTGGCCGCCAGCCAGCCCCGCACCGCCGCTGCATCGGGATGCCCCGGCGCGTCGAGCTGCACCAAAAGGCACGGCTTGCCGCGCTCCCCGGCATAGGTGACCGTCAGCAGCGTGCCGCCGTCCAGCTCCCCCAGGTTGAAGACCAGCGTGCCGTCGGCCGCGCGGACGTTGCGCCGGGTGCGCACGGAGTGGATCGGCGATCTGGTCTCGGTGAGCGGATAGCGCGCCGCAATCGGTCCATCCTCGGCCCGCCGCCCGGCCGGGCACCAGCCCCCCGCCGGGATGCCCAGTTCCAGCGCCACATCGAGCGCCGCCCGATCGGCCCCGCTCTGCCCGCCGGAGATGATCCTGTCGACCGGAAACGCCAACGCCCTGCCCTCTCCCCGAAGGAGACGGAAACCATCAAGCCCGCCTTCGCCAAACGTCCCCGTTCCGCCGCCGCCGGAGGCGGATGGATGAATGTCGATCAGCCGGACCAGCTGTCTGAGCGCAGCGAGTTCTGGTCCGGCCGGCATTCATCTGTCCGACACCGGGCACCCTGCGCAGCAGGGCCAGGCGGAGGGGACCACGTCCTTTGGGAGCCGACCCTTTGGACGAGCAAAGGGTCGGGCGGGGTCCGGGGTCGCAGATCCCGGGGACTTGCCCTTCGCAGACATATCGTCTCCGCCGCACCGCATCCCAGGGGGACAAATTCAATGCTGTTCCCGAACACAACAAAATCGTCCGCCCCGGCCGCCTCGGCCAGTTCAGCCGGTCACAACAATTCCGGCCGATTCTCCCTCAACCACCGCTCGACATCCATTAGCAACTCCGTCGCCTGCACCATGCAGACCTCGACCGACCCCTGATCGACATAGCTACCGAGATAATCGGCGGCGTTGCGCTTGCGGCGCATAGCGTCCAATACGATCATCCGATCCTTCGACAAACCGATCGTCAGCGGCAGCGACTGGAGCATGATCTGATGGTGCCCACGGCTGTCGGCCCGGTAGCCGTGGGCCAGCAACGCCACCAACGCCAACTGCATGATCGCTTTGTAGGCCGCATCGAAACGGGTCTCCAGACTGATCGCCGCGACATCGGCATCGGCCAGATTGCGACGGGCCGCCTCAAGAAGCGGCTGAACCTCAGACCGATCTGTGACGTGGCTCTTGAGCTGCCCGATCTTCAACAAGTTTTCCAAAGTCATACGCCCCTCCCTTTACGAAAATTTTAGCTTCGCCGGCAATCCGGCGGACAAAGCGGTCGCCCGCATGATATTTGCTTATAAACTCCTCCCGGTTCATCACCACCGGGTTCACCTCGCGCCCCAAAAGGGCGTGAGTCTCGACCAGGGCACCGGCCAAAGCGACGAAATCCAGCGTCCCCAACACGAACAGATCGATATCGCTGCTGCTGCGCTCCTGTCCCTGCGCCATCGAACCGAAGACAAAAGCCAACTCCACCTTGCCGTCGAGCGGCAGCAGCGCATCGCGCAGCACATCGGCCAGCCCGGCCGTCTTGCGGAAGATCGCGGCCAGTTCCGCGAAGATCGGGCACTCGCGATTGGCGCAGTAGCGCACCTGGTTGCCAGCCTCCTCGCGCAGCAGCAGGCCGGCATCATGCAACTGCTTCAGTTCACGGTGCAGCGACCCGGGCACGACCCCCGTCAGCCGCGCAATCTCGCGCACATAGAAGCGCTCCTCCGGTCGGAGCAACAGCAAAGCCAGGATCTGCCGACGGTAGCCGCTGAACAGGAGTTCGATCAATCGTGAACCGGTCATCTTGCCTCACCAGAATTTGTTCTCATTTGCGCTTCAATTGTAGCCAAAAAGAGAACGTTTGCAAGGCAAAACAGCACAACCGCCCGTCCCGGCCCGGCACTCTTTACCCCTTCTCCTCCCCGCGCTTTATCAGCGGGCTGAGGGCGAAATTGACGATGGCAAGGACGATGCCGAAGAGCAGCGCCCACCAGAAGCCGCTCACCGCGAAACCGGGGACGATGGCGGCGGCCAGCAGGATCATCAGGGCGTTGATGACCAGGGTGAACAGACCCAGGGTGAGGATGTTCAGCGGCAGGGTGAAAAGGATCAGGATCGGCCGGATGACGGCGTTGACCAGCCCGAGGACCAGGGCCGTGACCAGGGCGGCAAAGAACCCCTCGACCGCGACCCCCGGGAGCAGATAGGCGGTGATGATGATTGCCACGCCGCCGACCAGCCATTGCAGCAGAAAACCCATGGATGTACCCCCTGAAAGCAAAAAAGAGGGGATCGCGCCAGGCGCGACACCCTCCCCGTTAATTAGCCATCGAAACAGCAGCATTCACCATTCGGCAACCCGGCGGTCCGCCATCGCCTTGCGACAGGGATCCGTAGCTTTGCGACACCGGGTCACCCCGGCTGTGCCCTGAACGAATATCGAGTGATATTAATGCGTTTTGATCAAGCCGTCAATGCCCGGAATCCCCGCCGCCCCCCGGTTCGTTACGGGAGCGGCAGGGCCGGCTCGCCGCTGTGCGCCGCGGCGATCAGCAAGGCGGCGGCATCCTGCAGCCCCGCCTCGCTGTCCGCGGGGTGCTCCCGGACATAGTCGTAGAGATCGCCGGCCATCGCCCGGAAGCACGGCCGCCCCAGCGCCTGGACGTAGGCGGCGGTCCGGCGGCGGATCGGGAACGGGCGCCCCACCGGGAACTCCTTGAAGCCGGCCTCGACCGGGTCGAAGCGCACGAACTGCTCGTAGTAGGCGTGCACGTCGCGGGCCGGCCCGTACCCCTGCTGCACCGCTCGCGCCAGCCAGTCGAAGGCCGCGAGCGGGTCGGCCTTGACCGCCGTCCCCTTCATCAGGAAGCTGCCGTACATGTACTGCCCCCGGGCGGAGCCGAGCTCGGCCGCCCGGCGGTAGCAGCCGCACGCGGTCTGCTCGTCCTCCACCACGACGGCTCCTTCGTAATAGAGATCGCCGAGCCTGACCAGGGCGTCGGCATCGCTTTGCGCCGCGGCCTTACGCAGCCACTTCAGGGCCAGGCGGACGCTCCGGCGCACGCCGGTCCCCGACAGGTAGCAGTTGCCGAGGGTGAGCTGGGCGGGGGCATAGCCTTGCGCCGCCGCAAACCTGTACATGAGGACCGCCTCCTTCAGATCCTTCGTGATCACGATCCCGCTGAAGCGGCAGTAGGCGATGAAGGTGATGGCCCGGACGTGGCGCTGCCGCGCCGCATCGGCGCACAGCTCGACAGCCCGGCGCGGGTCCTCGGGCACCCCGTCCCCCTGGAAGTAGCGCAGCCCGGCCCAGTACTGGCAGTCGGCATCGCCCTGCTCGGCCCGCCGCAGCAGTTCCTCGACCGGCAGCGGGTTTTCGATGGGTTTCCTGGAATGGCCCTGCATAAGCACCTCCAGAGAGACTCGACCGGACCGGTCGATCAGTGAAAATGTTTCCTGTTCATGGCCTGCAGCATGGTGCGCGTGTCCTCCTCGGCAAAGAGAATCTCCCCGCGGGACATCCGCCGTGCCAACTGCGCCAGCAGCGGGACAGCCTCCGCCTGCCCCTTGACGGCGGCCAGGCTCCAGCACGCATAGGCAAGCGCACGCTCCTCCCGCCGCAGGTGCACATACCCCATCGGGATCAGCGTCTGGTAGTCCCCCTCGCAGAGATTGACGAACAGGAGCATGTAAAGCTCATCGTCCGTGATCTCCGGATCGGAAGAGAGTTCCGTCCACCCCTCGGCCACCGCCGCCCCCTTGTCAGTTGGAGTTTTCATCACGCACCAAAACGTTACACCAACGATGCGACAGAATACGGCACAAGCAACCGGCCCACCCACGCCCGGATGCCAACCGGAAAAGCTGAACGACAGGAGGGGACAAAGAAAAAGCCCCCTGCGAACAGGAGGCTTTTCTGAAGACTTGGTGCCGAAGGCGAGACTCGAACTCGCACGGCCTTTCGACCGCCACCCCCTCAAGATGGTGTGTCTACCAATTCCACCACTTCGGCAAGGGACTGTCTATATACCTGCCTTGTTGCGCTCTTGTCAAGAGCGTTTGCGGCCGGCGGCATGCCGCCCCGCAGTCGATGCGGTCAGAGCGCCTTCTTGTTGACCGCCTGCTGGAAATCGTTCGACGCGTAATCCGCCGCCGCCTGGTTCAGCGCCTTGGTCAGCGCCTCGTTGATCACCCGCTCGAACTCGCCCGAAGCACCGATCCACAGCACGTTCGACTGGTCCGCCTGAACGGTCCGCTCCCACAGCACCGCCTGGTTTACCGGGCTGACGACCCGGGTCTTCACCTCGACGTTGTGCCAGACCTTCATGTACAGATCGAGCCAGAACTCGACGATCTCCCCCTCGACCACGGCATCGAACTTGACCTGCTGGGCGTCGGCGCCCGGCTCCCCCTGGATCACCGCATTGTAGCCGGCCTCCCGGAGAGCCCCCGCGAAGTAGCCGGTGAGCAGCCCCTCCAGCGTCTGGCCGTCCTTGAGCCCGACGTGGCCGAGGACCATGCCGAAGCCGTTGCGCTTGTTGCCGATGTACTGGTGCTCCTCCTTGCGCCGGTCGACGAAGGTGCGAACCAGGATGTTGCCGCTCTTCTTGGCCTCGATCTTCGCCAGCGGCTCATGGGTGACATTGAGCGGGGTGGTTCCGATGGCACAGCCGCCGAGCAGCAGCGCCGCCAGGCCGATCATCGTCAGCTTTCTGAACATGCCTCCTCCTTGTCGTCACACGGTGATGGGTTAGCGCCGCAGCAGCCGGCAAATATTGAAACGTAGCACAAATTGTCTCACAAAAATCTGACGGCCGCGGCCCCGGCCCGGGGACCCTCACAGGACCGCTCGCTCGGCCCGCAACCGCCGGGCGGCACAGAAGTCACGCCTGCAGCTTCTCCTGCACGCTGCGCACCTTGTCCTCCATGTTCTGCGTGCGGTCGGTACGGGTGCCCAGCTTGATGGTGGTGGTGATGCGCGGCGCCCCCATCGCGTGCACCACCTCGTGGCAGCGCCGGACCGCCGCGAACACCTCGTCCCACTCCCCTTCGACGTTGGTGCCGTAGGCATGCAGCGCGGTCTTCAGGCCGGCCTCGGCCAGCACCTTCTCGCACGCGGCGACGTACGGCGAGAGCGACACCCCGACGCCGAGCGGCACGATGCACAGGTCGATCATCACCTTCATTTCGGTTCCTCCAGGACGGAATCGGCGCCGCCGGCCGCGCGCCGGCACCGCGGCGGTTTGACAAGGACGGCTTGGTGAGCTAGACAGAAACAGGGAGGGGACGGACCGCGCGACGGCAGGCGACCGGCGGCGCCCCCACCGGAGAAGGAGCCATGACCAGCGCCAACCAGATCGTCACCCTGACGGCCCGGCCGTTCACCCTCTACTCGTTGCGGATCGTCCCCCTCTGGGAGGGGGAAACCGAGCACTTCGAACTGGGCCGCGACCTGCAGCCGCTGATCGACACCATCGTCAGGGACCGGTCGATCGCCGGGCTGGTCGGCGGCGACCTCAAGCCGATGCGCTTCTGCCAACTGGAACAGCAGGAGGCCATCGAACTCCCCGACACCGGCCGGATCTTCTACGCCCGCGACCGCACTCCGGTCTGGAAGGTGATGGTGCCGGCCGCGGGGATCTACAGCCGCGAAACGATCCTGAGCTGCCTGGCCAGGGGCGCCGGGCGCAACGTCGAGAAATACGAGAGCGCCCTCTTCCACGCCCCCATGGCCAACGCCTTCTACACCTTTTCCAGCAACGACATCCGCCCGGTCGACGCGACGGTCTTCGTCATCGAGCACCGGGAGCGCTAGCGTCCCCGGCACCGCCCGTCTACCCCTTCTCCGCCACCACGCAGCGGACCCCCTCCCCCTTGAGCCCCGGCCGGAAGCAGCCGTTGCAGGAGATGCAGGCGGCCCGCGCCGGATCGCCCGCCTGCCAGCGCGCCGGCAGGTCGGGTTCACGGATCAGCGGGCGCGACAGGGCGACGGCCTCCACCCCCCCGGCCAGCGCCTGCTGCGCCACCTCGATGCTGCGGAAGCCGCCGACCGAAATCACCGGGCAGTCGACCGCCGCCTTGATCCCCAGCGCCAGGGCGAGGTTGTACCCCTCCTGGGCGGCCGTTTCGATCCTGGTGCGGACCGGGGTCTGGCTGCCGGACGCCGGGGTGCCGCCGCTGACCTCGATGGCGTCGATCCCCGCCCGGTCGAGGAGCCGTGCGGCGTACAGCGCATCGTCGACGCTCAACCCCCCCTCGACGAAATCGCAGCCGTTGAGCTTGATCAGCACCGGGAAGTCGGCCCCCACCTCCGCGCGGACGGCGGCGTAGACCTCCATCAGGAAGCGGCAGCGGTTCTCGACCGGCCCGCCGTAGTCGTCGCTGCGCCGGTTGGTCAGCGGCGAGAGGAACTGGTTGATCAGGTAGCCGTGGGCGCCGTGCAGCTGCACGGCGTCGCAGCCCCAGGCTTTGGCGCGGCCGGCCGCGGCGGCGAAGGCTGCCACCAGCCGGGCGATCTCCGCCCGACTCAGCTCTTGCGGCTCCTCGGGGAACTGGGCGACCTTGACCGCGGACGGGGCCAGCGGCTGCCGGCCGGCCCCCCGGCTGTCGGCCTGGCCGCCGGCGTGGACCAGCTGGATGCACAGCCGCCCGCCCTCGGCGTGGACGGCATCGGCCAGGGCGCGGTAGTCGGCGGCGAACGCGTCGTTATCGAGCCCCATCTTGCCGGGGAGCTGCTTCCCCTCGCGGCTGACGTAGGTATAGCCGCTGACGATCAGCCCCACCCCGCCGCGGGCCAGGGCCCGATAGCAGTCGATCAGCTTCGGCGTGGGCCGGCCGTCGGGATCGCACATCCCTTCCCAGGTCGCGGAACGGACCAGACGGTTGCGCAGGGACAGGCCGTTGATGGCGAGGGGGTCGAAAAGTGTCGTCATAACCATTCTCCTACGAGTAACTGACAGGACCGGCACGGGCGTTTGTTGCGCAGCAACGGGTCCGGTAATCAAAAGAACTCCGGAAGGAGATTTCTTTATCTTGTCATTGAGAGATGTTTGCCGCCATTGGCCTTTTGCAAACTGATCCGCTCAAGAATCGCTTGATATCTTGGGGACTCGGCCAGGTGCCGGACGATGTTCTGAGCCAGGTAATTGCCGATCGGCGCTTGTATTCTCCGTTCCAGCAGCGGGGTAACGTCATCATCGTAGCGGATGAAAACCAGCCCTCCGAGGAGTCCGATAACCCCGGTTTCGAGCCAGGTGACCTGAGTCCAGGTCCTGTCCATTTCCGCATGCCTGATGCTGAGTTTCACGGGGATGGTGAACACATCGATCGGCGTGTTGTCATAAGCGTCGAGCAACTCGACATCAACTTCGTAATACGGATAGTACACGTAACCGTTCCAGGCTGAAGCCCAGACCAGAAAACCAGGGAAATTTATCAGGAAATTATAGAGCGATCCGCTGTGATCCTCACGAATCGACACCCTGGCCAGGACATCGACCCGGGTCTTGCCGTCGTTGATATAAGGATAGACCACCTTGCCGGCGTAGCTGCGCAGCGCCTGGGTAGTGCCGTTGATCAGCCGTTGCCCTTGAGGCGCAAGGATGCCAATGGACAGGTCCTTGGACAAGGGGGCAACCGCCGTCGTCTTATAGTCCTTGAGATTCTTGACTTCGAGGTGGTGTGAGCAGCCCTGAATGAACAGGAAAGAGCATGCGATGGCAAGAAACAACAGTCTGATGGACATATGAAGCCCCCTTTAGAGATAATAATCGCGGTTTTTCGGGCAGATGCCTGCTCCCGCGCCATGGTCTCCCGCAAAGGCAAAAACCGCCGGCACCGGATCATTCACACCGGCGCAGACGGTCAAGCCTGAACTCAATATAAATCTCTTCTGCCCATCATAGGCCCGACGCGGGGTTCTCCCCTTTTGGCGGCAGATTGCTCTTCTCAAGAGGCACATACCACCACACATGCCTCCAAAAGACCCGGATGGCAACATATCAAACCGCATGACACAGAACAACACAAAAGCAGAAAGCCCCGTAAAAACGGGGCTTTCTGGATTACACCGGACATTGCCGGATGAGCTAATGGTGGAGGTGGCGGGAATCGAACCCGCGCCAAAAACACTGTAACACTTCGATATTATTGCAACTATTTAACAGACATTATGCTTAAGTGCAGTATCCGTGAAGTTTTTGCCAAATTTCGACCAGTCAGTGACCATCTGGTACCCGTTCTTCTTCGAGCTGTCGGGTATCCACTTCCCATAGTGTTTCAGGATCATCTCGATATTCACATGCCCCATCTGGCTTGCAATCCACCACAAGTTCTCACCCCCGGAGATCAACAGGGAAGCATAGGTATGCCGGGTCTGGTAAGGATTTCGATACCGGATGCCGCACTTCTTCAATAAAGGCTTCCATGCGGACTCCCGGATTTGTTTATCGGTCAACCATCGGTCCCCCTTCTTGGGGTGATGGAAGACGAACTGAGCATGAAGGAACGTATGGTTCTTCTGGGCCTTCAACGCAGCCAGTGCCGGAGGGAGTAGCACTACAGAACGAATCCCGGCTTCGGTCTTCGTGGACTTCTCTGCTCGTTCAACGACAGCACGCTGTACTTTTACCTCTCCTTTGACCCAATCGATGTCACCCCACTGCAGCCCTATCAGCTCGGAAGTGCGCAGACCGGAAAAAATGGCGAACTGAAAAAGGTTCTTGATCTGGCCACTTGCCTTGCCGAGCAATATGTTGATTTCTTCGGGGGAGAGCGGGTCAACTTCGAACTTGCTCTGACTGGCCTTCTTGTCCAGCAGGTGATTCAGGACAACCTTGTCCAGCGGATTTTTATCAATCACGTCATCATTGACCGCTTGCTCCAACACGAGCCTCAACGGGGTCAATATGTTGCGGACGGTCTTTGCAGTTAATTGCAGCCCCGTGACCCATGAGCGAATCATCTGAGGAGTTAAATCACGAACCCGGACATGTCCAAACTGGGGCCGCAAGTGAGCCTTGATGACGCCCCCGTAACCTCGCACCGTGCTTGCCTCTCTGGTCTTGTCGGACAAATCCATAAAATCAGCAAGCAGTTCCCCCACTGTCACATTAGAGACATTGTGGCCGAATAGTTTTGCTCGCTTGGAATCCGGGAAGTAATCCGAATACCTGAATGTCCCCTTCTCAATGCGATTCAGTATTTCGGCCCGGTAGTTGGCCGCATACTTTACGTTCTGCTTGGTCGGTTCAAGTTTCAACGTCTCCCGGCAATCAACCCCTCGATATGAGAAAAAAATCTGGAGGCTGGCTGTGTGCTTGTGTTGACGAACAATGACACCCTTGGGAAGGTCGGTTACTGGCTTACCTTGTTTCCATGTTCCACCCATTTTTCTGTCTCCTGCGTATTGACCCACAGTTTACCATCGGGTGCTAGGATCGTATGCCTACCATCCAGCCAGACCCCCTTTTTCCTCCGGGCATGTACGGCAGCTGCGGTATCGCCGGTAAGTTCGCAATACCGGTTAAGCCTTACCCACTTGTGAGGGCGAGGAGTTTTTTGAAAAAAAACTGGCATAGCAGCCTCAACCGTTCATTGGGAGTGCTTTTTGAGCAGATCGTCTGCCGTCGATTTAATGGACGCCCACCTGTCGCGTATCATTTTGAAGTTCGGACCATCAGTGCCCATGTACGCTGGGTCTTCTTGGATCACCTTCCACACCACCGCTTCGCTATCGGACAAAAATTCAGGGGCAGTCATCGCAAGCTTTACAACCCTGTCCGGCAACAATGGGTCGTAGACTTCATCCGGGAGATAGATCGTTCGCCCGTTCTCTTTGGTGACCGTCAAGCCTTCCGCCAATGGCCCGCGAAGTGCCTCCATAACCAGCGCAGACACCGTTGTACCCTTCTTCTGGGCGAGCAGCTCCAGTGCAAACCTGTCCTTGCCACTAATCCTTAATGCCAACCGGTCAGATTTGTCCGGATTCGACTTCCTGCGCTTAACCACAGCCATACGCCCTCCGATTGTTACTTTCTTTTACATGAACTTATACGACGATTATTTTTTGTTGTCAAGCGTACACGATTTGGCGTACATTTACCGAAAACGAGGAGACAAGCGTGACTGTCGAAACACTACCAGATGGACGCATGGATACCGCGAATGCCGCAGCCTATATAGGTTGCAGAATCCACACCCTTGCGCAGTGGCGGCACGAGCGGAAGGGGCCACCGTATGTCAAATGCGGGCGAATCTATTACTACAAGGACGAAGTGGACAAGTGGTTCAACTCGAAGAGAAGGGGCAAGTGATGGCCGGGGACAGCCAGCCTGTTAGGTGCCGCATATCGCTTCGGGGGTCACTGGCAAGCACCTACCATCAAATATTGCTGGGGCAGGGGATGGTAGATGGAGACCGGTATATCGAGAGCCTGCTCTCGTCCAGTGATCCGAACTTGGAAAAGCGAGCAAACGGTGGCCAAATCGTCATGGGCCTGAAGACGGACAGAGGGTTATTCCCGCCGGACTGGTAGCCCCCTACTAATAAGGATTTTTAGAAAAGGAAGTTCAATGGCTGTCATCTTCGTTCACAAATACCCATCTGTACCAGTAGTGAAAGCATTAATTTGTGATGGGCTGACCATGACCATTGATGTCCCGGTAGGGAAGCAACAGCAGATCAAGAAGTGCATACAGGAGCTACCCGGCAAGGCTCCCAAAGGCAACTACCACGTATCTGGTTCTTTACCCCTCAACAATCAGTATCTTCCCTCGGGTGCTGATAAAACCGGCGAGACAGACCTGATTTTGCAGTGCGATCCGATGGACAAATACAACAAAAACAACATGCGCTTCCTCCGCGCCAAGTGGAATCCGGCAAAGACCGATCCTCTTGAGGTCAGAGCCGCTCTCTGCTCGGTCGCGCCGTGGCTGTTTGATGAGTTAATGTTCAACGGAACCGTGACCCAGATAGACTTGACCGTAGACGTTGAGGGTGTCCGCTGTGATGACCTTTACTTCCACTATCCCAAATCGACAATTACGGAGGTCAGGACGGCCTCTGGTCGTACCGAGTATATCGGGGGTGAGAAGAGTCCGATCCGGTGGCGGCTTTATGACAAAAAAGCGCAGGTCAAGCAGAAGAACAAGGGCAAGGCAAAGCCCCTGCAGGAGAGCGTACCAGAGCAAGAGGTGACACGTATCGAGTTGGTGAAGAAGCCCTACTGCAAATTATTCGAACTGTTGGCCATGCCGAGTCCGTTCGTCAAGCTGACCATCGCAGCACACAACAATCTCATCGTTCACAATGAGCCTTGCTGGGGTTTCTTCCTAGACAGTTGCCAGCTGAGGGGGGCGAGTTCCGCCTTACAAAAAATCAGCGGTTCCGACCTACACGGGAAGTTCAAGGCTCGGCTGCTTAAAGGGCAGGCCGAATGGTGGAACCCCGAGAATGTCTGGGCACAACTCCCTGCAGTTTTGGCCAAAATTGCCAACATCCCCGTGCCCGAGGATCATGCTGCCTGACGTGCACTTAATTGCAAAACCCGAAGAAAGGCGAACAAAGGTGAATAATTTGACCAGCAAGCAGGTGAAGGCCCTCCCCCTCATGGCCCAAGGCATGTCAGGGGTGGATGTCGCCAAAGAAGTGGGCGTCACCCCACAGACGGTCTCGGAGTGGAAACAATCCCCGGACTTCGCGGCTGCCCTTAACGGCCTCAAAATGGAATACCTTGAGGGGGCGAAGTGCCTGCTGCAACAGTCTCCCAGCAAAGCGGTGCAGACCTTGATCGACCTGATGGAAAACTCGGAGAGCGAGGAAACGAGACGGAAAGCAGCCCTCGACATACTCCGTCTATCCGGCTTCGAACCGGGCAAACACGAGAGCTATGCGTGGGGTATCGGCCCGACAGACGTTGAGGCGATGACCCACAAAATCAACGGCACGTTTGACCTACACAGCATGCTAAAGGGCCTTTAAAAACATCAATGCAATTGATTGCAACGCAAAATGCGGATTCAAAGTGATAGGTTCAAGGATGATGTGAGATCTCTTTAGAGAACAAAATTCAAGACAGCCCAACCAGTTGACATCAGGCTGGGCTGCTTTATGTCATGAATGGCGTGAAGACCGAGAAAAGCGACGAGTCCGCGATCATAAAGCCAGACGCTCCCGACTGAATGGCTCGAACAGCACGCGCCCGACCCCCGGCTCGTTCCTGCCGTCGAAGATGGTGGCCGCCGGGCCGTTGCCGCCCCACCAGTTCTCCGACGCCTGCACGTCCTCATCGTTGAAGTCGCCGACCCGGATGTTGTAGGCGCGGTTGCCGAACAAGTTGCTGCGGGTGATGGTCAGGCCGCTCCCCTTTTCGCGGACGAAGATGCCGATCTCGTTCTCCGTGAACTCACACTCCGCGATACTCCCTTCCCCCTGGTAGGAGCGGAGCCCGATGCCGTTGTCGGTAAAACGGCTCTGCCGGATCGACAGCGGTCCGCCGCGAAAGCGCAAACCAACATCGCCGCCCCGGAAGGTGCAACCAATGACCGACAGTCGCGTCTCGTGACTGTGGACTCCCCACTGGGCCGACTCGACGATGCAATGCTCCATCCGGCTCTCGGCGGCCTCCTCGAACATGATCTCGTGCCAACGCCCGGACGCATTCTTCTTTCCCTTCGAGGTGAAGATGATCTCCTTGCCCGTTTGACCAACAGCCTGAAGCGCCCCCTGGACCACCAGGCTGACCCCCTTGGCAAGAACCACCTTGGTGCCCGGCCGGACCTCCAGTGTGGTGCCTTTGGGGACGGTGAAGGTTTTGGCGACGGGAACCGTTCCTTGCCAGACGATGGTCTTGGGCTTGCTGGTTTTGTCGGCGGCGAGGCAGTTACCGGAAAATATCGGCAACAAGAGTAGGCCCAGAACAAGGAAAAGTTGTCTCATCGAAGCCTCCAGCATAAAGAACAGTGACAAGTCATATTAGCACCCTGCAATCTTTCCGCCGAAATATTTTCGGGAATAGGACTTGCTAATATGTAGCGGCCAACACCGGATGTTGCGGCATTTCTCGCTCATTATGCGAAGTTTGCGACGAATTGTCGTCTTCCTGCCGTCCCGGCTAGGCAGGAGTCAATCACATGGAGGTCGTGGGTTTCATGGGCAATATTCCAGAATTATTGATGCAGTTCGGCACGGAGTTGGGGAAGGAGTTCGTCTACATCCTCCCCTATCTCGCCTTCGGGGTGTTCCTCGAAGCGATCATCCGCACCTTCAAGTGGCACGTCAAGATCCGCAAGGTACTGGTCAGGCTCGGGGTCTGGGCGATCCCCGTGGCCGCGCTGCTTGGCGTCTTCAGCCCCCTGTGCGCCTGCGCGGTGCTCCCCCTGATCATCTCCCTGCTCATGGCCGGGGTACCGCTGGCCCCGGCGGTGACGCTGCTGATCACCTCACCGATCATGAGCCCGGCAGGCTACACCATGATCGGCGGCATGCTCGGCATCGACTGGGCGAACATCATCCTGGTCAGCGCCATCCTGTTCGGCATCTTCGCCGGCTACGTGACCCTGTTGATGCGCCCTTACGGTTTTCGGGAAGATGAAATTTTCAAGACCGCGCTGCCGGCCGGGGACTTTCACGATCCCGACTATCCCGTCGATGAACTGCGCTGCGACTGCGGCAAGCAGCTCTCCCACCGCGTCGACCGCTGCACCCACAACAAGTTCCTGGTCTTTGCCGCCCGCTGCTGGGAGGGGGCGCTCAAGATAGGTAAGTTCGCGTTGCTCGGCCTGTTCATCGAGGTCTTCGCGCTCTCCTTCATCCCGACCGAGTGGATGACATCCCTGCTGGAGACCGGCGGCATCTGGCAGACCATTCTGATCATGTCCGCCGCCATCCCCATGCACCTGCCGCAAGTCACCGCCGCCTCGATGCTCTATGGCTTCTACCTGCCGAATCCGGGGGAGACCATCGCCTTGGCCAAGGGGCCGGGGATCGCCCTGCTGATCGGCGGACCGGTCACGGCGCTACCGGTGATGGCGGTCCTCTACAGCATGTTCCACAAACGGGTGCTCGCCCTCTACCTGGCGATCTGCGTTAGCGGCACGCTGCTGCTGGCGCTCTTCTGGCAACTGGTTGCCGGATAGCCCATATTTGCGGACTGGCTCCCTGCCGACGGGTCTATGTATACTGAGAATCAGCGGTTGAGCAGAAATTTTCGAGTGGCCTGATCATCGGCTATGCCGAAGGCAATAAGACAATGAAGGAATCTGATGCCCCCTGTCAGCACAGCGGGCCAGTCAACCTGGCCTCCGTAAGTTTCTGGAGCGCCTTCCGCTTCTGGCTGAAGCTCGGTTTCATCAGCTTCGGCGGCCCGGCCGGCCAGATCGCCATCATGCACCGGGAACTGGTCGAGGAGCGCCGCTGGATTTCCGAGCGCCGCTTTCTGCATGCCCTCAACTACTGCATGCTCCTCCCCGGCCCGGAAGCCCAACAGCTGGCGACCTACCTCGGCTGGCTGATGCATCGAACCATTGGCGGCATTGTCGCCGGGGTTCTGTTCGTCCTGCCGTCGCTTTTGATCCTGATCGCCCTTTCCTGGATCTACGTGACCTTTGGCGCCATGCCCCTCGTCGCCGGGTTGTTCTACGGGATCAAGCCCGCCGTTACGGCCATTGTCCTTCAGGCGACCCACCGCATCGGTTCCCGCGCGCTTAAAAGCACTATGTTGTGGGCCATTGCCGCCGCCAGTTTTCTAGCCTTTTTCGCGTTGAACCTCCCGTTTCCGCTCATCGTCGCGGCGGCGGCCCTGATCGGCTATGTCGGCGGGCACCGGGCGCCAGGCAGCTTCATGGTTGGCGGAGAGGATGGTCACGGCAGCGGTCCGGGAGGGGCGGCCCTGATCGACGATGCAACGCCGACCCCGCCGCACGCGCAATTCGGGTGGTTGAGGCTGCTTCTCGTGGTCTTCGTGGGCGGGCTGCTGTGGGCCATCCCGATGGTGCTGCTGGCGGTCGGCCTGGGGTGGGATCACACGCTCACGCAGATGGGTTGGTTCTTCACTAAAGCAGCCCTGGTGACGTTTGGAGGCGCCTACGCCGTGTTGCCTTACGTCTACCAGGGGACTGTCGAGCACTACAGCTGGCTGACACCAGTCCAGATGATCGATGGCCTGGCTCTGGGCGAGACCACGCCGGGGCCGCTAATCATGGTTGTTGCCTTCGTCGGTTTTGTAGGCGGTCATGCCAAGGAACTGTTCGGGCCGGACCACCTGTTCCTGGCTGGCACCGTAGCTGCCGGGCTGGTAACCTGGTTCACCTTTCTGCCGTCGTTTCTCTTCATCTTGATCGGTGGACCGTTGGTGGAAGCCACTCGGGGCGAACTGAAATTTACTGTGCCGCTGACGGCCATCACTGCCGCCGTGGTCGGCGTGATCCTCAACCTCGCCCTGTTTTTCGGTTACCACGTCCTGTGGCCCGCAGGGTTTGGCGGAGCCTTCGACTGGGTTGCGGCCTTGATTGCCTTGGCTGCCAGTGTGGCCCTGTTCCGCTTCAAACTGAACGTGATCCACGTAATTGCCGGTTGTGCCGTCATCGGCCTGCTGATCCGTCTGCTGTGACTTTGGAAAGAAGCAGGAAACCTGTCACATCCCCCCCGGCCACAAGGCCGGGGGGATTCAAGCGGAGGCCACTTCCCGTTATTTCTTGAAGATCTTCTCGTAGAACCCGCTGACCTTGAGCCTGATGGAAACAGGCTGGTCACCGCGATTGCGCCAGAACCAGCCGTGGGTGCCATCGAACGGCGCAACGAAGGCGCCTTGCGCTTCCGTCTGCTGCATCGCCTTCCAGTAGCTGGTGAACTTATCGTCTTTCCCTGGTGGCTCGCCATGCATGTCAAAGTTGACCTTGCCTCCCTCGACCGTCCAGTTGAAGACGAACTGTTCCCCCTTACGCATCGTGGCCTTGACTTCCACTCCCTCCGAAGGTTGCAGGGTGAGGATCATTTCGTCACTGCGCAAGGGAGGCGCACTCTTTGCCACCGTCACGGGTTGCGCTTGCAAGGCAGCTGGCAGGATAGCCGGGCCGGACTGCGGCGTGACGACAGCGGCGGTTGCCAGCTTGGGGACATTCAACGTCGTCAGGCGCAAGGACTTGCCGATCCCGGTCGGGTCGATCCCGTACTCGGCAGGGAGCACGGCGGTCAGCAGGATGATCACGGCAATCGTCCCGGCCATGCCGGTGGCGACCATCAGTTGTTTGATGCTGGGGAGGTGGTGGGTATGATGGGCATTCATGATAGCAACCTTTCTGTTCAGGAAGTGAAGTAGCCGGTCAACTGGAAGCCGATCAGCACGAAGCCCGCCGTCATCAGGGCAACGTTGGCCGCGAAGGCGTGGTGCCGGAACGTGTCCAGGCGCCGCCAGAAGCCCATGCCGATCAAGATGGCGCCCAGGGCCAGCATTTGCCCGATCTCGACGCCGACATTGAAGGCCAGGATGTTCGGCACTAGCCCGTCCGGGGAAAGCGCGAACTCCTGCAACTTGGTGGCGAGACCGAAACCGTGAAAGAAGCCGAAGATCAGCACAGCCGCCTTGGTGTTCGGCTGGAATCCCAGCACCTTCTTGAAGGCGCCGAGGTTGTCGAGAGCCTTGTAGACGACCGAGAGCCCGATGATGGCATCGACGATGTAGGGGTTGACATGCGTCCCGCTCAGCACGCCGTAGATCAGGGTCACGCTGTGGCCGACAGCGAAGAGGGTGACGTATGACGCCACCTCGCGCATGCGGTAGAGGAAGAAGATCACGCCGAACAGGAAGAGCAGATGGTCGTAGCCGGTGACCATGTGCTTGGCGCCAAGGTAGATGAATGGCAGCAGTTGCATGCCGCTGTTCTGGACGATAAAGGCCTTGTCGTCGGCGGAGACGCCGTGGGCGAAGGCCTCCGACGCCAGAGCGAGCAACAGCAGGCAGGTTGGCAGCAGGGCGCGAAGGACCGTCCCCTGCTGGAAATATTGCGGACTAGGTGAAGCGTGCATGTAAAATCTCCATAATTGAGTAGTCTGACGCGGATCGGTTTCGATCGTGCGGCTCACGCTGAAGGTAAAAACCCTGCGCGTGGACACGGTTCAACCGAGCGCGCTTCCTCGGGGAATATGAACCGGCACCATCCGTGGCGATTGCCAACGGATGGCCCGGAATCGAGAGGGATCAGGCTTGGTGTTGCGGAGGGATGAACCGTTCGTGGAAGACTTCGAGGAGATGGTGGGTCGGGTCGATCGCGACCAAGCGGGTTCCTTGGATCCATGACGCCAACTCGAAGGCGTCGCTGCCGGTCACGTCATGACTGTGGTGGGTGTCGCAGCAATGGCTGGAATCCTGGCCGTTGCCATGCTCATGGCCGGCATCATCATGATGATGCCCCACCGCGCTGGCTGCGGTCATTGTCCCACGCGCTTCTTCCACCGCATGGCTGCCGAACAGCAAGGCATTGGCGGAAAAAACGAAGGCCAATAGGATGATGACCCCCAGCAAGGTCTTATGGGCAGTGATCCAGGACAAAAAACGCTCCGAGTCAAGGGATGGCACGCGACATTAATCAAGGCATGGGATGGAGTCAAGGTCTTTTGAATGGCTCATTCGTCCTTCGGTAGTTGGTCGCCAGATAGAATGTCTATCCGGCGACCAACTAACGACCGAAGATCCTGCTGCCCCTTACCCGCCACCCCCGTAGGAATGGAGTCCGGAGAGGACCAGATTGACGCCGAGGTAACAGAAGATGGTGGCGGCAAAACCGAAGATAGACAACCAAGCGGCGCGCCGGCCGACCCAGCCACGGGTGAAACGGGCGTGCAGGAAGGCGGCATAGATGAACCAGACGATCAGACTCCAGGTTTCCTTCGGGTCCCAGCTCCAGTAGGTACCCCAGGCATAGTTGGCCCAGGCAGCGCCGGTGATAATCCCTAGGGTCAGCATGGGGAAGCCGACCATGATCGCCTTGTAGTTGAGATCGTCGAGCACCTTGACGCTCGGGAACATCCCGAGGATGCCACCCACCGGGTTGCCGGAAGCGGCCTCCTCCTTGCCGACCTTGATCAGGTACATGATCGACACGCCGCAGGCCACGGCGAAGGCGGCATAACCGATGAAACAGGTGATGACGTGGTAGGTCAGCCAGTTGCTCTGCAGCGCCGGCACCAGCGGGGCGATGGTGGAATCGAGGCTCCGCTGCGCCCAGATCATCCCGCCAAAGGCGAAGGGGACGACGAAGGCGCCGATGGCCCGGTACTTGTACTTGAGGTCGAAGAGCAGGTAGATGAGCAGGATCGACCAGGCGAAGAAAACCACCGATTCGTAGAGGTTGGAGAGCGGCGCTTGCTGATAGCCCATGGCGTAGGCCTCGCGCCAACGCAGGCCGATGGCCAAAGTGTTGGCGGCGAAACCGCCCCAACTGATCAGGGTGGCGACGAAGCCGACCTGGATGCTTTTCGAGGTCAGGTAAAAGATGAATACCACCATGGCGGCGAAATAGGCCGCAGTGGTGACATTGAAGAAGAGGGAGCTGGTCATGGTGAATTCTCCTCCGGTAAGCTCGCTTAGTTACTTGTCGGCGAGCGCGGCGTTGAGCTCTGTTCTGAGCGTGTCGAAGTAAAGGGCGAACGCCGGCTGGTTGCGGTGAGCGCTGCCGCCGAGCTTGACGCCGACCCCTTTATTTAACGGCTGGATCGTCACCCACAGGCGCCGGTGAGAGAGGAAGAAGGCGCCGCAGGAGCCTAGCACCATTAAGAAGCAACCGAGCCAAACGACCCAGACGCCGGGGTCCTTGGCGACCTGTAGCCCGGTGTAGAAACGCTGGTCCATGCCCACCAGGGAAAAGACCTGCTCGCCGCCGCGCTGGGCATCGAACTCTGGATAGTTCTGCAAGACGATGAACGGATTGCCGTGTTGGCCGTCTGGCGTGTTGACGTGCATCTGCACGGCCGGGCCGAACTTGTCATAGCTCTCGGTCGAGTTGGTGACGGCGAATGAGTACCCTCCGGGGAGCGACACATGCTCACCTTCGCGGGCAGTTAGTTCGATCGTCTGGCCAGTGGCACGCTCGCGTATGCGGAAGCGAAATGTGGCGTCATCGGCCGGACCGTAGCTCGACTGGTAGAAGGTGATTCCCCGATAGGTCAGAGGATCATTGACGACAATGGTCTTCTTGAGAACCTCGCTGCCGTTCTCCAGCACCACCAGATCGCTGGAGAAGAGCTTGGGACGCTGGCTCCCCTCGTAGAAGCTGACCTGGAAGTCGTCGCACCGCACTGCAAAACCCAGAGGCAATGGCTCCTGCCGGCCGCGCACCATGATCTGGTCGACCGAGCTGCCTTCAACGATGTTGACGAAGCCTTTGTATCCCCAAACGTTGCCGATGGCGGCGCCGCCGAAGATGATCAGAATGGAGGCGTGGGTGACGTAGACACCGAAGCGCGACCAGGCCCCCTTCTCGGCGTAGAAGTAAATTTTGCCGTCCTGCTCTGTAACGCTCGCTGAAGCAAACTTGCCACCAAGGAAAGCCGTAACCTTGGTGCGCACTTCGTCAAGGGTTCCTTTGGCGACTACTACTTCTTCGACGTTGCTCAACGTGCGGAAGAAGCCGTCGTCGGCCACCAGGCGCGGCTCGCGCACGGTCTTCCACACGAAGGGGAAGCGTTTAATCGAGCAACAGATCAGGTTGACCGCGAAGAGCCCCATCAGCGACAGGAACCACCAGGAGTGATACATGTCGAAGGCGTTGATCGACTGGTCGAGGAACTGGAGGGTGTTGAGGTTCCAGCCGGACTTTTCAGCCAACTCTTCAGGGGTCATCCCCTGTTCGATCACGGTGCCGATGATCGAGGTGGCGGCAAGCAGGATCAGGGTGATAATCGCCAGCTTCAAGGAGCAGAAGAAGTCCCAGAGGCGATCGACGAAATTGCCTTGAACAGGCGATGGACTAGGTTGGACGTTGGTTGTTTCCAAGACGGTACTCCTCGCACATGGGTATCGGACAACAGACGACTCTCCCCGCTCGCCGAATGTGGCGAGGGGTGGTTGATCTGGATGTGTAGGAGCTTAAATCAGCAGGACGATGGTGCGGTGGTGCAGAATTGGCTCGGGGACACGGGGGGGAGATTCGGAGGACAGCCCACTGGGAAGATCCCGAACGGCGCAAAGCATGGTGGCAGTCGCCACAAAGCGCGGAACGGGCTGGAACATGACCGGCTGCGTGGTGGCAACACGACTCCGGGGGGAACTCCAGTGCGGGTGGACAGGGACATCGAAGCACGGGCCACATTCGGCGGCTGCGGTCTCAATCGCTGGAGTTGGTTGGCCGATGTCTGGAGACTCCGCCATGTCCGGGCAGCAACCGCCGGCATTGTCCACCATGAGCCGACTTTGGCCGTCGGCGGTCAGGCACCAGACAGCACCACCCGAGCCCGCCGGCCCAATCAGCAGACCCAACGTCAGGGCGATCAACAGCGGCAGTCGCGGAATGTGTTGGAAGAACCTTGACATGATAGCTTTTTAGAATAATCGGAACATGGAATATGATGCAATCCAAATATTGAAGGAAGGGATTCCTTGTAGCCTTCCGGGGCAGCCTTTGGTATGTATGCCAGCGTGTGAACACATTGGCAGGGCCGTCGGCATGAGCCTGGTCCTGCCGGAGAATGAAATCAGCCATGCCATCCGGACAATTCGCCGCTATCGCTTCCGCCATCTTGTTCGGCATCTCGCCGGTGCTCTGCAAGCTGGTCATCGGCGACATGTCGCCGCTCCTGCTGGCGGGGTTGCTCTATCTTGGCTCCGGCCTCGGCCTGCTGCTGGTGCTGCTCGGCCAGCGCCGCAATCCGCTCCGGGAACTGGCCAGCTTGTCCCGCCATCATCGTGCCAAGCTTTTGGGGGCGATCGTTGCCGGCGGCATGATCGCGCCGGTCTGCCTGACTTACGGGATCAGTTATGGCACCGCCGCCGAAGTTTCGCTCCTGCTCAACCTGGAGACGGTGGCGACGACAGTCCTCGCCTGGCTCTTCTTCCAGGAGCACGTGGGCGGGGCGGTCTGGCTGGGCAAGGCGCTCATCCTGGTCGCGGCGGCTCTGATCGTCATCACCGGTGGCGAAACGTTGAGTTTCTCATCCTCGGGGTTGCTTGTGGTGCTGGCCTGCCTCTTCTGGGGGATCGACAACAACCTGACGCGGGACGTGGATGAACTCCCGCCGGCGGTACTGGCCGGGGTCAAGGGCTTGAGCGCCGGGGTACTGAACATCGCACTGGCCATGGCCATGACGCCGGGACCCGTCGGCGGCAGCCAGATCAGCGGCGGATTGCTCATTGGCGCGTTCAGCTACGGTGTCAGCCTGGTGCTCTTTGTCCAAGCGCTGCGCGGTATCGGTTCGGCCCGCACCAGTACCTTCTTCGCGGCCGGCCCCTTCGTGGGGATGCTCCTGGCGGTGCTGCTTCTCGGCGAGCGGCCGCCCTTCATCTACTGGCCGGCCATGGCGCTGATGTTGAGCGGCATCGCTCTGCTCTGCCGCGAGGCCCACGGCCATCACCATGAGCATGACGAACTCGCGCACGCCCACAAGCATGCGCATGACGATCATCACCGGCACGAACACGATGCCGCCGGCACCGAACCACATGAGCATCACCACGTCCACGAACCGCTGGCACACCATCATGTCCACTGGCCGGACATCCACCATCGCCACGGCCACAGTTGACAGCCTACCGATGATCCTGACAGCAATTCACCTCGTGCTGCACGTACTGGTCCCAGGTACCGCTGCGTGGTTATTCTTCCGTGACCACTGGCGGCGGGCGTGGCTGGTCATGCTGCTGACCATGTTGGTCGATCTGGATCACCTGCTGGCCAATCCGATCTTCGACCCGAACCGGTGCAGCATCGGTTTCCACCCGCTCCATAGTCTGCCGGCTATCGCTGGCTACGGCATGCTCTCCATCTTTGGGAAAACGCGCCTCGTCGGCGTCGGTCTGCTCATTCACATGGCACTGGACCTGACCATGTGTTGAATGTTCCGAGCGGAACACGACGGCCCACAAATTGTCTCACTCGAATCGATTATGTTTCAACCGACCCTCCCCGTTACATTTCTAATCTCCCGGCTTCTAAGAACAGTAAATCTAGCGATCATATCGCGTGCAGTTTGCGTGCAGTTCTGCAGACAATCTGAGACAACCGAAAGTGAGGAAAAGGGCCTTGCAATTAATTGCAAGGCCCCGACAACAAAAAAGAAAAGGCCAGTTCATGGGAACCGGCCCTTCCTTCAATTTGGTGGAGGTGGCGGGAATCGAACCCGCGTCCGAAAACCATCCACGTCAGGCGTCTACATGCTTAGTCCGCGTTTTCAGTTAACCCTAGAGTCTCCCACGGACGGGATCCCTTTCGGGCGAGCCTGCTAAGTTTCGCCGCGGCGCCACAGGCACTCGCCACGACTAGCCCACTAAATGACATCCGAGATCCCCCGTGGGCGAGGAGTTCAAGGATGCGGTCGCCTAATTAGGCGGCCAGTGCGTAACGAACGTCGTTGTCGGCGTTTGTTGAGTTGGGCTTTTTTACGGAGCCAGCCCACTCCGGCATGCAACCTGCGCTTCCGATCCCCGTCGAAACCTGGGCACCCCCTTGGAAATTTGCCTGTTTCCGCAATGGTGTGTTCTAGCCTGTGTACTAATAATAGCCGCAGTCGCACTTTCCCCGCAACCCCTCAAATCCCCGCGAAATGCAAAATTTCGTGAGTTCAAGTTGACTACACATTGCTTGTGCAATCAATTGCACATAAGACTTGTAAACTTTTTAATTTTGTCAAACCTGAATTTTTCCCCCAGATAAAAGCGCATAGCTTTAATTTTCGTTTTCAGACACCAGTTGGTTGGCGGCGAGTTAATTTTCGATTTGGCCTTCCAAGTCAATAATCATATTCTGAATTGAGTGATGAACCATGCTTTTAATATCGTTATCCATCAGTGCCTGCATTAGCAATATACTTCCCTTATCGGTTTGCTTACAATCTGCATCTTCCTTAATATCTTCAGCAATCTTCTGAAAAATACCAGCCTTAATTGACATATCAACATAGTTAGACAAGAGCTTACCGAGCCGTACTATTTCTTCGCCCGTTTTCGATTCATTTAGATTTTTTTCTTCTTCCCTAATTATCATATTGCGAATTCGTTCCTTTTGTAGATCAATAAGATCAGTGATTTCATTAATAAAATTTACATTTCTCCTTAATCTCCCTGTTTCTTTTGCAACCATGTACGGACTAATGAGGTCCGAAATGGGCACGTGCAGTCTTCTGAATTTTTCTAGTAAATGAGTCAAAGAGATTGTTGCTATATCTTTACAAAAACCACGTGACTGCATTTCCTCGGCTACAGTACGGGGCGAATGCCGCCTCAACAAATCAACAACCAATGAAAATTCTTCCTCAGGCAACTGATTAATTCTTGAGAACTTGTCGTTGCCTGGAGTTTTACTAGCCTTCTGGGCCTTTTCGATACTCTTCATATTTACTCCTTCAACCGCAACAATACATTGCGGACAGTTGTTGGGGTCCACGCATTAGCCTTCCCGCGTGCGGTAAGGATTCCCCTGTTGTTCATTTCCCGAGCGATTTGATTCAGAGAGAGTCCTTCACTTTGGTATTCCTTGATAACCTCGGCAACATTCAACGCGAAGGCATCAGCAAGCCTTTGACGCGCACGCACCCCCTCCTCTCGCCCGAGACGTGCCGCTTCTGGAGTAAGATTCTCGGGGGTACCCAACTTGACGTTTTTGGCTTTAGCCGCCTGTAGCGCAGCTTTTGTTCTCTGACTGATCAACTCTCGCTCCCGTTGTGCAAGCGCCCCATATAGATTAATTGTAAACTGATCGCAGCCGGGAAGATCGCAGACAACGAAATCGACCCTGCTTTCAGCAAGGGATGTAATATAATTCAGTGAACGGCTCAACCGATCCAGCTTAGCAATAACCAATCGGCTGCCGGTTAGTTGAGATTGCCTGATTGCCTTGGCCAACTCCGGCCTGTCATTATTCCGGCCTGATTCAACCTCAACAAACTCCCCCGTCAACCTCCCGTTGGAGTTGGAGATAAAATCACAAACCTGCTTTTTTTGGGCATCCAACCCTAGGCCGCTCTTCCCCTGCCGATCCGTGCTGACCCTATAGTAAGCGACATATCCACTTGACATCTCTCCGGCTCCATCCATGTATGTTATTACTGCAAATGTTGGCTTACTGTATTTATACGATTAATTGCGAATCCTTTCAAGAGAAAAATTTTCAGCGACCTTAACCAGATCAGTAATTAAAAAAATGGCCCGCCACCGCCTTCACTACCAACCGCTCAAAACAAAAACCATTTGACAAAACAAATTTTAAACTTGAGAATTATTAACCATGGACTTTAGCCATCAGAAGACCAGGAGGGGACATGGACATTAAATGCCCAAAATGCGGTAAATCCGGGAGAATCGCCGACTCTAGCATCCCTGCGGAAGGACGGAATTTAAAGTGCCCCGAATGCGCCCAAATCTTTACCGTAACCAGACAAGCGCCAACACAGGACGCAAGCGACACGCAAAAATCAAAAGCCCTCAACATGATAGAAGATGCGAGAGACAGGATAAAAAGAGCAGAAATCGGTAAAGCGGAAGCCGAATGCGAAATTGACAAGATTTTAAATACAGAAATTCCACAGACAAAAAAACATATAAACGATTGTCAGATTAGCCTGTCAAAATCACAAGTTCAGTTAGAAGAAGCTATTTTATGTTTACAGACTGCCAATGACTTAGAGACAAAGAAATCATTGTTGCGCACGATTGATATCTGCAAGAAAAATGTAGCATTACTTTCTGATTCAAAAATCAAGCTTGATAATGTTTTATTAGCGCAGAACCAGGCCTTAGAGACTTACAAAGAAACATCAATTAAATATACAAGCGTAATAAGTGCATCAACAGAAACAATAAACCGACTCAGCAACGCATCTATTGTAAACAGCAACATTGGCGTCACAGATATTTCTACGCCAGATGATAGCGTAAAAAAAAAACTAGAAGCAACGCCTTAAGCCAAACCATACCTATAAATCAGAACACTCCCCACAGAAACAAAATGCCAGACAATTCTATTGGAGTTGGCAAGGGAATGCTTTTTGGATTCGCATCATCTTCAATGGTTTTTGTTGTAAGTATCATTATTGGGGTTCTTGTATGTTGCATCCCAATAATTGGCTGGATACTTGGCCCAATAATTATTCTATCTGCCCTCATTACACCTTTTATTGGGCTAGGCTTAGGAGCTGCCTGGGGAAAAGCCTCCAGACAAGTATCAGGATTTTGCCCTTATTGCGGCGGAACCGTTACAGAGATTGTCCAGAAAAACAATATCAGCGGTATTGATTGCACTGTTTGCAAAAACAGAATTATCGTGAATGGAGATGACCTGTTAAAGGCAACATAAAACAAACCATCAATATGCAATGAAATTAATAGCCTCACTTAGAATTTCATTATTGTATCTTTTCCCATAACGCCCTGTCGTTATTGATGTGTTTTTGTGCCCTAAAATTTCTGCGATCAGGTTTTCAGCGACACCATGTTGTTTTAACGAGTTTGCAAATGTATGACGAAATGAGTGAAAACATTTTTTAGGCTCTTTTGAAATGAATTTTCTATTGTGCCGTTGATACCATTTACCAAATAAATGACTATATCCGTCGCGACCTTTCTCTAAGTTGCCCCACAAACGTTTATCGCCACGATTATTGATTTTTTCCAAATAACCAAGAAGACCGCGCTGAATCAATTCAGCGTGTATTGGCACGCTCCTTTTGCTTGCCAGAGTTTTAAGCTTTTTATCTCCCGTGCAATTAATTGCGAAACACCACACACTGTCTATTTCAACTATATCTTCCGTATGAAGCTGACAGATTTCTTCCAATCTCATCCCCGAATAAAGAGCAATAAGAGGAATCCAATATCGCTCCGGCCTGTCTTCAGGGATTGCCTCAAGACTCCTTAGCAGGCGCCCGATGTCTTCCCTGTTATAAATCTCTCTTTCTTCATGCTCACTAACATTTTTTGCAATTGCCAAGGATTCAGCTGGGTTCTTGATGACAACACCTTGTCTTACACACCAAACAAACAGGCTGCTGATCCGCGACATATATTTATTTACAGTCCCAGTCCCAAGCGTTTGAGTAACTTGCATAGACAGAATTTCCCTAAAATTCTTAGCCTTAAACTCTGGTTTTTTGTTCATATGAGCAGGAATCCGTTTGAGTCTACCCATAAACTCAATCATCATCACCCGAGATATTTGCCGTATATCCTGTATATCGATTAGCTGAGAAAACAGATTTAGTATCCCTTCGTTCTCTAGCCGGGTTTTCTCAGACCATTTTCCGCGCGAAACATGCTCTTGCACATAGGTCTTGACTACACCATCTAAACTGAAGTCGTTAACAGAAATTTTTTTGCGTCCCTTCTTCACAGGAAAATGCTTTACCATGTATTCAGGAATGGACTCTGCCGGGAGTATTCCAGCCCGAAGAAGAGAAAATAGTTGCTCTGCCTTATAAGTCAAAGCAACCGCTTGGCTTTTGGCAAGTTGATGATTTTTCGTGCGGAGAGACCTCTTGATTTCGTGGTGATCGAACCACTCTAAGAGGTCAGAAGGAATGCGTATTCGAAAGTAGTAATAGGAGCTGGACTGATGCAGATAGGGGAAATGCAAAGCCTACTCCCGTGAACTGGAATCTGTACCAGTTACAGAAGCAGGCAGAAAACTCAAAAGATATCGGGAATGTCACTAACCCAAGTTATAAGGCGGGAATCGAACCCGCGTCCGAAAACCATCCACGTCAGGCGTCTACATGCTTAGTCCGCGTTTTCAGTTAACCCTAGAGTCTCCCACGGACGGGATCCCTTTCGGGCGAGCCTGCTAAGTTTCGCCGCGGCGCCACAGGCACTCGCCACGACTAGCCCACTAAATGACATCCGAGATCCCCCGTGGGCGAGGAGTTCAAGGATGCGGTCGCCTAATTAGGCGGCCAGTGCGTAACGAACGTCGTTGTCGGCGTTTGTTGAGTTGGGCTTTTTTACGGAGCCAGCCCACTCCGGCATGCAACCTGCGCTTCCGATCCCCGTCGAAACCTGGGCACCCCCTTGGAAACAGTGCTGAGTGGTGAGCGATGAGTGCCGAGTAAAAGCAAAACCTGAAAAGCTCCAGCACCCGCAAAGCGATAGGGATCGGTTTGCGGTGATCGCTCGGCAGGGAACCTGTTTCCCCTGCGATGATCTACGGCTTGCCGGTCCCTAGGCTTACTTATACTATCGCACAAACCGCCCGATTTCTCAAGCGCTTGACCGCCCTTACCTCGCGCGGTCCCTGATGGCGCGGTCGGCCTCGCGCTCGAACTGCTTGCGCTTGAGCGTCTCACGCTTATCAAAGAGCTTCTTGCCGCGGGCCACGCCGATCTCCAGCTTGGCACGGCTGTCCTTGAAGTAGATTTTCGTCGGTACCAGCGACAGCCCCTTCTCTTCGGCCTTGCGCGTCAGCTTGGCGATCTCGCTGGCGTGCAGCAGCAGCTTGCGCACCCTCAAGGGGTCGTGATTCTCCCGGTTCCCCTGCTCGTAGGGGAGGATGTGCATGTTCTCGACGAAGATCTCGCCGTTCTTGATGCGGCAGTAGGCCTCCTTGAGACTGACGTGCCCCAGGCGCAGCGACTTGACTTCGGTCCCCTGCAGGACCATGCCGGCCTCGAAAACCTCGTCGATGAAGTAGTCGTGGTAGGCCTTCTTGTTGCTGGCAATCAGCTTGATCCCCACGTCACTCTCCGCTTTCCTCGGTCGTCATCACCGGAGTCCGGTCCGGCGGGGCGACCATGCCGCCGGAGACGATCAGCTTGAACGCCTCGTCGACGGTCATCTGCAGTTCCACCACGTCGTTTTCCGGGACCAGCACGTAGAACCCCGAGGTCGGCATCGGCGTGGTCGGCACGAAGACGTTGGCCAGCCGGTGCGGGGTGGCGCGCTGCAGCTCCCCTTCCGCGGTGCCGGTGAGGAAACCGACCGACCAGAGCCCGCGGCGCGGGTACTCGATCAGCACCACCTTGCGGAAGCCGCCCTTGTCCTTGCTGAAGATCGTCTCGGTGACCTGCTTGAACAGCCCGTAGATCCCCTTGATCAGCGGGATCTTCCCCATCAGGTGCTCGGAGAAGGCGAACAGGGTGCGGCCGAGGACGTTGGCGGTGAGCATCCCCACCAGCAGCACCAGCAGCAGCGTGCCGAGCACGCCGAAGCCGGGGAAGAGGAACTCCGGGCGCAGCGCATCCGGCAGGACGGCGAGGATCAGCCGGTCCATGGTGCCGACCACCCACTGCACCACCAGCAGCGTCAGCCCGAGCGGGCCGAGGACCACCAGCCCGGTGAGCAGATATTTTTTCAGCTTGCGCCCCACTTGCACGGTCATGCTCCGGTCCCGGCCGCCTCCGGGCGACGGGGGTGCTCATTATAGGGAGCGGTCAGCACGGCGGCAAGACGTTTTCACCGTCCAGCCACAGGCCGCGCACGTTCACGGCCGCGCCGGCCGCGCACAGCGCCTCGGCAACGGTCGCCGCCGTCGCCCCGGCCGGCACCGCGACCACCTGGAACGATGCCGCGAGGCCGGGCGCCAGCCGGCCCAGCCGGTCCGCCAGGCCGAGGGCCGCCGCCCCGCCGGCGGTGGCGATCGCCAGCCACTCGTCCGGGCCGAGCGCCCCGGCGAACCAGTGCCGGGCAAAGTCCAGCTCCTCCCAGACCGACAGCGACGGGCTGCTGGCCCGGCTGTCGGTGCCGAGGGCCAGCGGCACCCCGGCCCGGTGCAGGGCGGCAAGCGGGGCGCGGGCCGCGCCGAAGCGGCTGTTGGAGCGCGGGCAGAGCGCCACGCTGCAGCCGGTGCGGGCCAGCGCCTCGACCTCGGCGGCCTGCAGGTGGGTGCCGTGAACGACCACCCCCCGGTAGCCGTCGAGGGCGGGGCGGGGTGCCGTCGCGCTCCACCCCGCCGCGGCATGGAGCCGCGCGAAGGGCCCCGTCCCGGCGGCCAGGAATTCGCCCTCGCCGGCGGTTTCGGCCCAGTGCATGGCGAGCGGCAGGGCGTGTTCGCGGGCGCAGGCCGCGGCCTGCGCGAACGTCTCGCTCGTCAGCGTGTACGGCGCATGCGGCGACAGCCCCCAGGCCAGCGCCGGCCCCGGCGCGGCGGCCAGCCGGCCGGCAATCGCGTCGAGCCGGGCCGCGACCCGGGGCGCATCGACCCCCAGCACCTCGGCGAAGACCCTCCCGGCAAGCGGGGTGGCCGCGTAGGCGCCGGCCGCGGCGAGGGTGGTCAGGATGTCGCCGACCGCGCCGGTCCCGCTTTCGAGCGACTGCGCCAGGCCATGGGCCAGCGAGGCGCCCGCCGCCGCGTCGTCGACGGTACGGCGCACGCGCACCACCCGCAGCACCCAGTCGACGAAGTCGGCCGGCTCGTCCCCCTCCCCTGCGGCGGCGGCCCACTGCGGGAAGTCGGTCAGTTCCAGGTGGGTGTGGGCGTTGACCAGCGGGGGGAGGATGGCCGCCTCGCCAAAATCGACGGCCGCCGCCCCAGGGTGGGCGGCGGCCAGTGCGCGGAAGGTGCCGACGGCACGGATGCGCCCATCTGCAACCAGCAGCGCCCCGTCCTCGACCAGGGGGGCACCGACCGGCAGCAGGAAGCGGGCGGAAAAGATTTTCATAGGTCCGATAAGTCGTATAGGCCCGCTAAGACCTATGATGAGCTTATTTCTTTGCTCAAAGCCTCGACATGCTCCAGCAGGGCGGCCATCTCCGGCTGCTGGACGATGGCGCACTGTTCGGCGAGGACCGCCGCCAGCACCTCGTCGGTGGTCAGCGGGTTGGCCAGCACCACGCGCAGCACGGTGACCTCCTGCTGCCCGTAACCGGCGACGCGCAGCCGGGTGCGCGAGACGAAGGTCTTGCCGGCCTCGCGCTGGTACTTCTGCAGCAGCTGGTTGACCTGGTCGAGCAGGGCGTTGATGCGGTCACGCTGGCCGTTGGTCGCCCGGGCCAGCAGTTCCTGCAGGCTGCGCGGACAGTAGCGGTAGGTGAGGATGTTCAGCTCCGGCTCGCTGGTCAGCTCGAAGTCGGGGTGCTGCCTGATCATCGCCGCGAAGGAGCGGGCCCGCTCGATCCCCAGATCGATCAGCAGCTCGTACCCCTTGCGGCCGATGATCGACAGGCCGGCGTGGACCAGCATCGCCTTGCCGGGGCGCGACCCTTCGAGGGTGTGGCTGCCGAGGTCCTTGGAGCCGTGGCGCAGGATGTAGTTGGCGTGGTGCTCGATGGCCGTCAGCGCGGTCGGGTCGCGGAACACCACCATCCCCGCCCCCATCGGCACGTACAGCTGCTTGTGGGCGTCGATGGTGACCGAGTCCGCCCGGTCGATCCCCTTGAGGAGGTGGCGGTGCCGGTCGGAAAAGAGCGTCGGCCCGCCCCAGGCGGCATCGACATGGAAGTGGCAGCCGATCTCGCAAGCGATGTCGGCCATCGCCTCCAGCGGGTCGACGTTGCCGGTCTCGGTGGTGCCGGCGATGCCGACCAGCGCCAGCGGCCGGATGTTCCGGTCGCGCAGGCGGGCCAGTTCGGCGCGCAGCTGCTTCAGGTCGATGCGGTTGTCGGCGTCGGTCTCGACCTTCACCAGGTTGTCGCGGCCGATCCCGAGCAGGTCGGCGGCCTTGCCGAAGGAGTAGTGGCCGCGGGTGGAGACCAGCACGGCGACATCCTCGCAGCCGAGGTGCCTAAGGGCCCGGGCCAGCCCCTCCTGGGCGATGCCGCGGAAGTCGCCGGCCGGGGCGAACAGACGGTTGCGCGCCACCCACAGGGCGGTGACGTTGGCGATGGTGCCGCCGGAGCAGAACGCGCCGAGGGCGTGGCGGCTGTCGTGAATCCACTGCTCGTAGAAGGCGTCGCCGCCGCGGTAGATCAGGCGGTGGAGCATGGCCAGCACCTGGCGCTCCAGGGGGGTGAAGGCCTTGGACGTCTCGACCTTGACGGTGTTCTGGTTGAGCGCGGTCATGATCCGCGACAGCGGCAGCATGAAGTACGGCAGCGCCGAGGTCATGTGGCCGATGAAGCCGGGGGCGGCGGTGTGCACCGACTGGGCCACCAGCTTCTCCTTGACGAAGCCGGTGTAGTCGGAGACGTAGGTCGGCTCCTCGGGGATCACCGAGGAGGAGAAGTCGGCCTCGATCTCCTCCAGCGGGCGCTCCAGGGCGACGATGTGGGTCTGCAGGAAGCCAGCGACGTCGCGGGTGATCGCCTGGTCGATGGTGCCGAGGGTCGATTCCGGCTCCTCCGGGATCGTGAAGATCCGGTAGAGGTTCTCCAGCGTGGCGCGGGCGCTGTCCCTGTTCTTCGGCATCGTCGTCACGCTCCGGCCAGCAGCGGGCCGTTGTCGATCAGCCGGGTCCTGCCGACGAACACCGCCAGCAGCAGGACCGAATCGGCATCGATCCGCGCCTGCCCGGCAAGCGTTGCCCGGTGGCAGATCTGCACGTAGTCGATGCGCGCGTCCGGCATCGCCTCGATCATGGCGCGCACCTCGCGAAGCACCGCGGCGCCGTCGCGCTCGCCGGCGGCGGCCAGCGCGCGGGCGCGGGCCAGGGCCGAAGGGATCGCCAGCGCCTGGCGGCGCTCGTCGGCCGAGAGGTAGACGTTGCGCGAGCTCAGCGCCAGCCCGTCGGCCTCGCGCACGATCGGCATACCGACGACTTCGACCGGCAGATCGAGATCCGCCGTCATCCGCCGGATCACCGCCAGCTGCTGGAAGTCCTTCTCCCCGAAGAGCGCCACGTTGGGCTGCACCACGTTGAACAGCTTGCAGACCACCGTGGTCACGCCGCGGAAGTGGCCGGGACGGCTGGCCCCGCACAGGACGTCGGTCAGCCCCTCGACGTTGACCCAGGTGGCGTAGCCCGGCGGGTAGACCTGCGCCGGCGTCGGCGTCCAGACCAGGTCGACCCCGGCATCGCGGGCGATGGCCAGGTCGCGCTCCAGGTCGCGCGGGTAGCGGTCGAGATCCTCGCTCGGCCCGAACTGGGTCGGGTTGACGAAGATCGACAGGGCCAGCACGTCGCCGCGCCGGCGCCCCTCGCGCAGCAGCGAGGCATGCCCCTCGTGGAGGAAGCCCATGGTCGGCACGAAGGCGATGCGCTTGCCGGCCGCGCGTTCGGCCAGGCAGCGGGACTGCATGTCGGTAAGGGAAGAGATGATGTCCATAAAATCAGTGCTAAGCGATGAGCGATGAGCGATGAGTGACAATCAAAAACATTCTCCGAAGGCCACTCATCGCTCAGCACTCAGCACTCATCGCTGCCTCACAATTAGAAGCTATGCTCCTCCCCCGGGAACACCCCCGCCTTGACCTCGCGGATGTAGTCGTCGATCCCGGTGCGGACGGTGGCGGAGATGTCGGCGTAGCGCTTGACGAATTTCGGCGAGTACTTTTCGCACAGGCCGAGGATGTCGTGGATGACCAGCACCTGCCCGTCGCACTGCACGCCGGCGCCGATGCCGATGGTCGGGATCGCGATGCCGGCGGTGATTTCCGCGGCCAGCGCCGCCGGGATCCCCTCCAGCACCACGGCGCAGGCGCCGGCCTCGACCACGGCCCGGGCGTCTTCGCGCAGCTGGGCGGCCTGGGCCTCCTCGCGCCCCTGCACCCGGTAGCCGCCCATGCGGTGCACCGACTGCGGGGTCAGGCCGATGTGGCCGACCACCGGCACGTCCATGGCGACGATGGCGCGGATCGTCTCGGCGACGTGCACCCCCCCCTCGAGCTTGACCGCCTGCGCCCCCCCTTCCTTGACCAGCCGCCCGGCGTTGCGACGCGCCTCGCTCAGATCGACCTGGTAGGAGAGGAACGGCAGGTCGGCGACCACCAGCGCCCGGGAGACCGCCCGCGCCACGGCGCGGGTGTGATAGAGCATCTCCTCCATGGTCACCGGCAGGGTGGTGTCGTAGCCGGCGGTGACCACCCCGGCCGAATCGCCGACCAGCACCACGTCGATGCCGGCCTGGTCCATGATGCGGGCGAAGGGGTAGTCGTAGGCGGTGAGCACGGCGATCTTCTCGCCCCGCGCCTTCATCGCCTGCAGGTCGGGGATGGTCTTGCGTTTCGGTCTGGCGTCGCTCATTTTTTCATCCTCGCTGAAAAAATGATGCTAACCCACATCCGGCGGACTGTCCAGAGGAAAGCCGGCCGCCCCCAGGGCGGCGGCCAGGGCCGCCAGCGCCCTGATCGAGAGCGTTTCGCCGCGCACCGCGGCGGGGAGCCCCACGGCGGCTAGGGCACGGTCCACGGCTGCGGCGTCGTAGCCGGCGCCGAGCAGGCCGTTGCGCAGCGTCTTGCGGCGCTGGGCGAAGACCGCTTTGACCAGGCGGCGGAAGGCGGCCTCGTCGGCGACCGGGGCGAGCGGCTGCGGGCGCGGGTCGAAGCGCAGCACCACCGATTCGACCTTGGGCGGCGGGAAGAAGCAGCCGGGCGGCACCTTGACCACCCGCGCCACCTCGTACCAGTTCTGCACCAGCACCGAGAGGATGCCGTAGTCGCGCGTCGCCGGCGCGGCCAGCAGGCGCTCGCCGACCTCCTTCTGGAACATCAGCACCAGGCGGGAGAAGAGCGGGCGGTGATCGAGGATCTTGAAGAGGACCTGGCTGGAGATGTTGTAGGGGAGATTGGCCACCAGCCGGTAGGGCGGCCGGACAAGGAGCGCCGGCCAGTCGGCCTTGAGGACGTCGCCGAGGTGGACGGCAAGGTGCGCATCGCCGCGGCGTTCCAGGGCCGCGGCCAGGTCGCGGTCGACCTCGAAGGCGGTCACCTCCGCGCCGGCGGCGAGCAGCCGGTCGGTGAGCGCCCCGGGACCGGGGCCGATCTCCACCACCTGCGCGCCGGGCGACAGTTCCGCGGCGGCCAGGATCTGCTCGACCACGTGCGGCGCGCGCAGGAAGTTCTGGCCGAACCTCTTCCGCGGGCGATGGCCTTTGACCTCATCGCTCATCGCTCAGCACTCAGCACTGATCCAGCGCCCACGTCGCCAGCGGCTCGGTGTCGAGGCCGGCGACACGCCCGAGGCGCAGGTAGTGGTCGGCGGGGACGCCGAGCATCGCCGCGTTGTCGCCGCACAGGGACGGGCTCGGGAAATGCACGGTGAATCGGCCTGTTGCGGCCAGCTCGCTGAAGCGCTTCCTTAGCCCCCGGTTGCAGGCCACCCCGCCGGCGACGACGATGCGCGTCAGCCCCTCGGCTTCGGCGGCGCGCAGCGTCTTGACGGTGAGAACCTCGACCATCGCCGCCTGGAAGCTGGCGCACAGGTCATTCAGGCGCGCCGCCGGCAACGGGTCGGGCGCGGGGCCGACCTCCTGGAGGACGGCGGTCTTGATGCCGCTGAAGCTGAAATCGAAACCGCCCTTGTGCAGCATCGGCCGGGGGAAGGCGACGGCTTTGGGATTCCCCTCCCCGGCCAGCCGGTCGATGACCGCACCGCCGGGATAGCCGAGGCCGAGCAGCTTGGCCACCTTGTCGTAGGCCTCGCCGGCGGCGTCGTCGAGGGTCTGGCCGAGGATCCGGTAGCGGCCGATGCCGTCGACCCGGTAGAGGTGGGTATGCCCGCCGGAGACCGCCAGCGCCAGGAACGGGAAGTCGAGCTCCCCTTCGAGCAGCGGCGCGAGGATGTGCCCTTCCATGTGGTGCACCGCGACCAGCGGCTTCCCCGTCGCCCAGGCCAGCGCCTTGGCGGTGGAGAGGCCGGTGAGCAGGGCGCCGAGCAGCCCCGGCCCGCGGGTGACGCCGAAGCCGTCGATCCCGGCCAGCGTCACCCCGGCTTCCGCCAGCGCCTGCTCGATCACCACCGGCAGCGCCTCGACGTGCTTGCGCGAGGCCAGCTCCGGCACCACCCCGCCGTAGCGGGCGTGCACGTCGACCTGCGAGGCGACGACATTGGAGAGCACCTGCCGGCCGTCGCGGACGACGGCCGCCGCGGTCTCGTCACAGGAGGATTCGATGCAGAGGATAAGCAAGGGGAAGGCCTAGAGCAGATTGGCTGCCAACTCTGCCAGGTTCGACCTCTCCCCCTTGGTCAGCGTCACATGCCCGGCGATCTCCTGGCTCTTGAACTTCTCGACCACGTAGGTCAGACCGTTGCTGGCGGAGTCGACGTAGGGGTTGTCGATCTGGTAGGGGTCGCCGGTGAGGACGATCTTGGTCCCCTCCCCGGCCCGGGTGATGATCGTCTTGATCTCGTGGGGGGTGAGGTTCTGCGCCTCGTCGACGATCATGTACTGCTTGGGGATGGAACGGCCGCGGATGTAGGTGAGCGCCTCGATCTCGAGGATGCCGAGGTCGACCAGCTCCTTGTAGCCGCGCTTGCGCTTGCCGCGTTCCTCGACGGCGCCGAGCAGCAGCTCGACGTTGTCGAAGATCGGCTGCATCCACGGCGAGAGCTTCTCCTTGATGTCGCCGGGGAGGAAACCGAGGTCGCGCCCCAGGGGGAAGACCGGGCGCGACACCAGCAGGCGGTTGTAGTGCCCCTCGTCGGTCGACTTGAGCAGCCCGGCGGCGATGGCCAGCAGGGTCTTGCCGGTACCGGCCTTGCCGACCAGGGTGACCAGCTGAATCTCCTCGTTGAGGAGGATGTCGATGGCGAACTGCTGCTCGCGGTTGCGCGGGTGGATCCCCCAGATCCCCTCCTTGGGGGCGCGCAGCAACGGCACCGCGCGGCGCAGGTTGCGGCTGTAGCGGCCCAGGGCGGTGTGCGAGGGGTTGTTGCGGTCGACCAGCGTCAGGCACTGGTTGGCCAGCAGTTCCGTTTCGAGGTCGAGGTACCCCTGGGCATAGAAACGGTCGATCTCGGCACCGTCGACGACCACCTCGGCGGTTCCCGAGTAGAGTTCGTCGATGGAGATCTTGTCCGATTCGTAGTCTTCGGCGGGGAGGCCGATGACATCGGCCTTGATGCGCAGGTTGGTGTCCTTGGTGACGAAGATCACCGGGCAGGCGCACTTCTCGCGCAGCTCCACGGCCACCGCCAGGATGCGGTTGTCGCCGTGGTCGTAGCGCAGTTCCGGCGGCAGGTGCTTGAGGTCCCCCTCGCTGTAGAGCGCCACGCGCAGGGTGCCGCCGTTCTCCAGCTGCACGCCGTCGACCAGCTTGGCCTTTTCGCGCAGGCCGTCGAGCAGCCGCGAGAGCTGGCGGGCGTTGCGGCCGATCTCGCTGAGATCCTTCTTGAAGCGGTCGACCTCCTCGATCACCGTCATCGGGATGACCAGGTCGTTCTCCTCGAAGCGGAACAACGCCTGGGGGTCGTGCAGCAGGACGTTGGTGTCCAGCACGTAGACTTTCTTCATGGCGGATAGAGCCTTCCCTGGGAGATCAGCGTTCGTATTCGAGCACTTCGACGCCGTCGGCCGTAGCCAGCAGCTTGACGTAGACGGGGAGCGTCCCGCCGGGGACGGCGCGCGTCGATTCGACGACCACCTCGCCACGGGTGTTGAGCGCGTAGAGCAGCTCCTCGGGCGACTCCTCAATGGCGTACCTGGTGTAGACCTTGGTCTTGAGCAGTTCGGCGCGGGTCACCGGCTGTTCCGGGGCCAGCGAGCACCCTGCCAGCAGGGACAGGGAGAGCAGCACGACGGCAACGATACGCATGGCTTCGCCTCCTTCTTTCAGCTTGGTTGCCCGCCGCGACCGGCGGCCAGGGTGGTGACGGCGGCCAGGAAGCGGTCGATCTGGTCCGGCGTGGTGAACCATCCCGGGCTGACCCGGATCGTCCCCTCCGGAAAGGTGCCGATGGTGCGGTGCGCGTCCGGCGCGCAGTGCAGGCCGACGCGCACGCCGATGTCGAACTCCTCGTCGAGCCGGTAGCCGGCCGTCGCCGGGTCGAGCCCGTCGATGGTGAACGACAGCGCCCCGCCGTGGCGGGCCGGATCGTCCGGACCGTACATGCGCACGGCCGGCAGCCGGGAGAGTCCCGCCATCAGCTGGCGCAGCAGGTCGCGCTCATGGGCACGCAGCCGATTGAGCCCGATCTCCTGCAAAAATTCAAGGGCCGCGTGCAGGCCGGCCAGGCCGATCACGTTGAGGGTGCCGCTCTCCAGCCGCTCCGGCAGTTCGAGGGGCTGGGCGTCGGACATCGACCGCGTCCCCGTGCCGCCGTAGAGCAGCGGGCGGAGCTCGACCCCTTCGCCGACGCAGAGAAAGCCGGTCCCCGGCGGCCCCATGATCGCCTTGTGGCCGGGAACGGCGAGCAGGTCGATGGCCATCGCCGCGACGTCGATCGGGAAGAGCCCGGCGCTCTGCGCGGCATCGACCAGGAAGAGGATCCCCCGGGAACGGCACCAGGGGCCGATCTCCTCGATCGCCTGCACGGTCCCGGTGACGTTGGAGCAGTGGGTCATCACCGCCAGGCGGGTCCCCGGGGTGCAGGCGGCCTTGAAATCGGCCGGATTGACGAAGCCGTCGGCGCCGGCGGGGACGCGGACCACTTCGACCCCGCGGTCGGCCAGGGCGCGCAGCGGCCGCACCACGGCATTGTGCTCCATGGTGGTGGTCACCACCCGGTCCCCCGGTTCGAGAACCCCGAACAGGGCGAGGTTGATCGCCTCGGTGGCGTTGGCGACGAAGACGATGCGCGCCGGGTCGGTGCAGCCGACCAGCCCTGCCGCAGCGGCGCGGGCGGCCAGCACCGTGCGGCCGGCCTCGAGGGAGAGCCGGTAGCCGCCCCGGCCGGGGTTGGCCGCACCGGTGCGCATGGCGCGGTCGACTGCAAGGCAGACGGGCTCCGGCTTCGGGAAGGAGGTGGCGGCGTTGTCGAGGTAAACGGTCATGCGCCCGTCGTTGTCCGGTTCACCGGCGCGGCGCGCGGCACATCGGGTCGCGGCCGCCGCCGGCAGAGTTGAGCAGTTCCCCCAGGCCGCGGCAGCCGCCGAAACACACGGCGTAGTCGCGGCAGCCGAGACAGCCGGACGGCGTCTCGGCAACGCGGGCGCGCACCGCCAGGCGCCGGGGCGACTGCCAGATCACGTCGAGGTCCGTGGTCGCCAGGGAGCCGAAAGGTTCGGGCCAGGCCGCGCAGGCGTAGACGGTGCCGGCGGCGTCGACGTGCCCCAGGCTGTTGGCGGCCTGGCAGCCGCCGTATTCGCTGCGGGCCTGCTCGGCGCCCGGCGTCATGATCTCCCAGAGGAAGCGGTCGTGGATCTCGAGCTGCAGCGCCGCCGGCCATTCCGGAGCCTGGCGCGCCCAGAGTTCCCGGAAGGCGGCGAGGTCGGGCCAGCACGGCAGATCGTCCGCGGGGATCGATTCGAACGTATCACCGATGCGGGCGTTTGGCAACTTGAAACGTTGCACGCCAGCCGTCCGGCAGAAGTCCAAAAGGCTTGGAATTACATGGAGATTCGACTTGCGCGGGAGCAGGAACAGGGCCGCTTCGATGCCGCATCCGCGCAGGCGTTCGAGCAGCTGTTTCAGGCGGGGGCGATCGACAAGGCCATCGGCGAGGAAGGCGCCGGCGTCGAGCTGCACCGCCGGCAGCGGCGCCGGCAGCCGCGCCAGGGCGGCCAGCTCCGCCTCGCTGCCGCTGCAGGTCACGGTGACCGCACAGCCGCCGGTGGCCAGGCGCGCGACGATCGCGGCGACGGCCGGGTGGACGAGCGGCCGCTGGTCGAGCGTCACGTAGAAGACGCCGGCGGCGGCGATGCGGTCGGCCATCGCCGTCAGCACGGCGTCGCCGGCCGCCGCCCCCGGGCCGTGCAGGTCCCAGGTCAGGCGGACGGGGGTATCGAGCAGGTCGAGGCCCATCGAGGCGCCGCTACTTCCAGCAGTGCGGGTCGGGCTGGTTGAAATCGCCGGTGGTGGCGAAGGCGCGCGCGGTGCACCCACCCAGGCAGTCGGCGAAGGCGCTGCAGCCGGCGCACTTGCCGGTCGCCTCCTTGGCGCGCATCGCCTTGAGGACGGGGGAGTCGAACCAGATCGCGTCGAAGTCGTCCTTCAGGATGTTGCCGACCACCAGCGGGATGAAGCCGCACGGGGTGATGTCGCCGTTCGGCCGCAGGTGCAGCGAGAGCTTGCCGCAGCTGCTCCCCTTGACCAGCCCCTGCTCTTCATAGCCGGGGAGCGAGGCGATCACCGGGTCGTCGAAGGAGATCTTCAGGTCCGTGGTCTGCGCCTTGACGGCCAGCGCCTCGACGTAGAAGGCCCGCCACTCCTCGGGGGAGAGGTCGAGTTCCTGGCGGTTCTTGAAGCCGCGGCCGCTGCACTTGAAGTTGTGCAGGTAGACCTGGCCGACGCCGTGGGCGCGGGCCAGGTCGAGCAGGTCGCGGAAGGCATGGTGATTGATGCGCGAGATGACCGCGCTCATGGTGCTGCGCACCCCCACCGCCTGCAGGTGGTCGAGGGCGGCCACCGCCCGGGGCCAGGCCCCGGGCATGTTGCGGAAGTCGTCGTGCAGGAGCGGATCGATGCTGTCGATGCTGATGCCGACGCTCTTGAAGCCGGCCGCCCCGAGGCGCTCCGCGGCGGCGCGGTCGAGCAGCCAGCCGTTGCTGTTCATCGATACGTTGAGCCCTTTTTGCGTCGCGTAGGCCGCCAGCTCAAAGAGATCGTCGCGGATCAGCGGCTCGCCGCCGCCGAAGTTGATGAACGGCACCTGCTTTTCGGCGAGCACGTCGACGATCCGCTTGAGATCGGCGGTCGGCAGCTCCTCGCACTCCTCGTCGCGGCTGTAGCAGTGCTCGCAGACGAAGTTGCAGCGGTAGGAAAGCGTCCAGTTGAAAGTCAGCGGCGCGGAGAACATTTCGGTGATATCAGGCATCGAGCAGCCATCCTCGGGCGGTCAGGTCCTTGACGAATTCGTCGACGTCGGCCTGCAGCTCGCCGCGCTCGACGGCGAACTCCACGGCCAGTTCCGCGGCGATCTGCGCCGGGTCGCGGGTGCCGTCGCAACGCTCCCAGATCATCCCGCCGACCAGGTTGAGCTGGTGCATGGTCCCCTTCTCGATCAGCAGCACCGTGCCGCTGTCGCCGACGTCCTCGCCGGCCTCCAGGGCGCGCAGCACCTCGTCGCGGCGGCGACGCTCGATGCGCCAGATGATCTCGGGATTGCGGCGGGGGTTGGGCATAAGTTCTCGCTTGTTGTCAGTTGATGATCAGCGATGAGCGATGAGTGCTGAGCGATGAGTTAAAATCACAAACCTGGCCCGAAGGCCACTCATCGCTCGTCGCTCAGCACTCAGCACTTGAGTTTTACTCATCGCTCAGTACTCAGCACTTGTTGTTCAGACTGCACGCAGTCTGAACAACAACGTCGCTCCCAGCACGAACGCCAGGCCGATCAACACCGCGGCCTTGCCGACCAGGGGGACGCCGGCGGCGGTGGCGGCGATCCCCCAGCTCTGCACCAGTCCGCCGCCGATGAGCATCCCCACCACCACCAGGCCGGCGTCGGCATCCCCCTCGCCGGCCTTGATCAGCTGGCGGAACGGGCAGCCGCCGACCAGTACCGACAGCCAGCCGACCAGGAGCATGCCGAGGAAGCTCCACAGGTATTCGAGATGCGCCCCGGGCTGCCCGTACAGGGCGAGGTGAAAACGGCCGCTGGCCAGGTTGACGGCAACCGCCGCCAGCACGAAGGCCGCCAGCCCCCAGATCAGCGGGGTGCGCACCCCCATCAGCAGGGTGTCGCGCACGCTGCCGGTCACGCAGAAGCGGCTGCGCTGGGCGAGCGCGCCGAGGAGCAGCCCGCCCCCCAGGGAGATGAGCCACGGGGCATGCTGGGCGGCGCTGCCGCGTTCGGAGAAGATCACGAACGGCGGCGGCACGACCAGGAAGAGGAGCAGCACCAGGGCGCCGGCCGGGATCAGCCAGCCGGTGCCGCCGTGCTCGGCCCGGGAGCGGCCGAGGTCGACGCCGGCGGCGAGCCCCTTGAGCCCCAGCCAGATCCCGGCCAGCAGGCCGACCACCCCGGCGCCGGCCGCCAGGTCGCCGGCGGTAAGGCGCAGGAACAGCTTGATCGGGCAGCCGATGAAGACCGCGCAGCCGACGATGAGGAACACGCCCGAAGCCAGCCGGGCCAGCGGCGCACTGCCGCCCCGCGAGCGGAATTCGCGGCCGGCGATGGCGCAGGCGGCGGCGCCGAGGACGAAGCCGATCAGTTCGGGGCGCAGGTACTGCAGGCGCGGATTGGCGTGCAGCCCCAGGGCGCCGGCGCTGTTCTCCATGAAGCAGGAGACGCAGATGCCGCTGTTCTCGGGATTGCCCCAGACCGCCAGGAGCACGCCGAGCAGCCCCAGGACGAAACCGGCGGCGACCACCGTCCAGAAATGCCGGTCGAGGCGCGGCAGGGTCATTCGCACCCCCCGGCCAGCCGGCTCTTCAGGTAGTAGGCATCCCGGAGTACGGCCGCCGCCTGGCGGTCGTCCGGCTGGGCGCGCACCCGGTCGCGCAGCAGGGGGATCCCCTGTTCGGCGGCGACGGTCACCAGCTCGCGCTGGTTGAGCGGCCCGGAGGCATCGAGGTAGTCGCCGTTGCCGCGCACCGCCACGGCCAGGCTGGCCACCGCCCGGTCGATCAGCCCCATGCGGTAGAGGATGTCGCCGCGCAGCAGCGCGCCGTGGGGCTCGCCGGGGAACCGGCGGTCGAGCTCCTCGAGCTTGAGCAGGGCCGACTGCAGCTCGCCGCGATCGCGCAGCGCCGTCACCGGGCCGTAGTGCCGGTCGAGAAAGGCGACCCGGGCCTGGGCCAGCAGTTCGCGTTCGACCTGGCGGTCCGGGGCACTGCCGGCCTGGCGGCCGGCGCTCGGCCGGGCCGTGACGAGCAGGGCCCCCAGGGCCCCGACGACCAGCAGCAGGGCGAGGACGGCAAACCGGTCGAAGCGGTCACGCAGCATCAGTACACCTGGTATGGCGGCATGTTGGTGCGCTTGGCCATGGCCCGCACCGGGTCGTAGTCCTGATCGCGCAGCGCTTCGAAACCGTCGACCCAGGCCGCCCCCAGGACCTTGCGGCGTTCGCCGTCGATCTCCACGGTGGTCTCCGGGGTCAGCTCGAGCAGGGCCTTGCGGAACTTCTCGACCAGGGCCGGGTCGGCGCTCTTCGCCGCACCGAAGGTGCAGTAGGGGATGATCTCGCTCTGCGCCAGGATGCGGAAGTCGTCGGCGGCGATCTTCCCTTCGCGGGTCATCGTCTCGAGATCGAGGACCGGCGCGGCCGCCGCGTCGAAGGCGCCGAGGTAGACGCCGTAAACCAGCTTCTCGTGCTTGAACGACCCCTGCGGGATGGTCGAGAAGCCGAGGTCGCGCTCGGGGTCGATCCCGGCCTTGAGGAGCAGGTCGTACTGGGCCATGTAGCCGGTCGGCGCCATCTGCGGCCCGAAGATCATCCGCTTCCCCTTGAGCTCCTGCAGCGATCTGATCGGGCTGTCGCGGCGCACCACGATCGCCCCGGCGGTGCGCGGACCGAACTGGCCGCGCTTCTCGGTGGCGAGCAGCTGCAGGTCGCGGTCGTGCCTGAGGATGATGTAGAGGAGCGAGTTGGTGTGGGTGAAGGCGAACTCCCCGGCGGCGAAGCGCTGCTCGAAATCCTGGGTGTCGACCGGCACGGCCTCGAAGTTGACGCCGAGCTGTTCCGAGAGATAGCGGGTCAGCGGCGCAAAACGCTGCAGCGTCTCCTCGGCGCTGTTGCAGTTCATGTAGCCGATGCGCACGGGCGGGCCGGCCGGCGGCCGGCGGTCGCAGCCGGCGAGGACGGTCAGCAGCAGAAAGGCGCAAAGCGCCGGGCCGGCAAGGCGGGAGGAGAGGGTCATGGGCTCTTTTCAGTCACGGCCGGGGTCGTCCCGGGAAGAGGTTGCAGCAGAGGTTCGGCGGCCTCGACCGGCCCCATGCCGCTGCGGTCGCGACCGTCGCGGATGGCGGCGGCGATCCGTTCCGGATCCGTCTCCCCCCACCAGTTGCCCCGGGCCTCGACCGGCCCGGCGCCATCGTTGATCAGGGCGTATTCGCCGTTGTCGACGATGGCGTTGTCGCGCAGCAGCCCCGTCGCCTCGAGCCAGCGCACGCCGGCGCGACCGTTATTGGCGATGCGGTTGCCGCGCAGCTCCACTTCTCCCTGTTCAAGAAAAATGCCATGCTCGCTGTTGCCGGACAGTTCGTTGCCGACAACCTCGGCGTGGCTGTTCTGCAGGTACAGGCCGCGGCGGTTGCCGGTGATGCGGCTGGCGGTGACGGTCAGCGTCGATTCGCGGGCGTTGACGCCGTTGACCAGGTTCTCCTCGATCCGGCAGTCGCGCAGCACCAGCGTGCTGTAGACGCAGCGCACCCCCCAGTGGTTGCGCGCGACCAGGCTGTCGGCCAGCGTCGCCTCGCTGTCGCGGAACTGCAGGCCGTTGGTGTTGTCGACCAGCCGGCAGCGCTCGATAACCACGCGCGATTCCTGGAACTGCGCGCCGCGCACGTTGTCGCGCAGCAGGCAGTCGCGCAGGGTGGCCTGGGCGAAGTGGGCATGGAAGCCGCGGTAGGCATGCTCGATGATGCAATGCTCGAGCAGGTTGCCCGCCTCGGAGGTCATCATGTTGAGCGCCCCCCAGTCGCCGCGCCGGGGAGCCGGCGCCGCCGAGGTGAAACGGACCGGGCGGTCGAGGCTGCCGAGGGCGCGCAACGTCCCCTGGCAGAACAGTTCGTGCTCGCCGATCCCGTCGCCGTTGCTGTCGTAGGGGGTGAAGCGCACCGTGGTGCCGGGGCGGATTTCCAGCGTCACCCCCGGAGCGACCGTCAGGATTCCGTCAATGGTCACCTCGCCGTCCCAGACCGTGTCCTGCCAGAGCGTCTGCTCCCCCTGGTAGAGCAGCGGCCCGGCGGCGCCCGCCGGCAGGGCGGCCGCCAGCAGCAGGGCGATCAGGAGCAGAACGGGCTTCATGGCTTGTCCGGGCCGAGCAGGCGGAGGTTCTCGGCGTTCCCCTCGATCCCGTTGGCATCGAAGGGGAGATCGCGGGGGTAGAGGGCCAGTCCGATGGCGTTGCCGGTCACGGTGTTGCGGTCGAGCCACGGCCGGCTGTCGGCATCGACGAAGATCCCCTCCTCGTCGTGGCCGGCGATGCGGTTCCCCTTGAGGTAGGGCTTCGAGCCGCGCCAGCAGAAGACCCCGCCCTCCCCGTCCTCGATGCGGTTGTCGAGGATCCGCGGATGGCTCCCGGCCTGGGCGATGATGCCGTAGCGGCAGCGGCGGAGCTCGCTGCCGGCGATCTCCGGGGCGCTGCCGACGCAGCGGATGCCGGTTTCGGCGCGCTCGATCACGGCGTGGCGGACGGTGCCGCCGGGAGCGCCGTCGAAGGTGATCCCCGCCCAGGCGATCTCTTCCACCCCGGGGCGCTCGACGATCGTGAAGCGCACCGGGGCCGCGGCCGTCCCCTCGATCGCCAGCCGGCCGCGGACCAGCAGTTCGGTCAGCGACGAGAAGTACTCGGGATCGATCTGCGTCCCCTCGGCCGGCACGACCCGCACCTCGGTTCCGGGGCGGATGGTCAGGCTGCCGCCGGGGAGGATCAGGACGTCGTCGCTCATCGTCACAACCCCCTCCCAGACCAGCGCGCCGCCGAAGGCACCGGCATACTCGCGGGGCGGCCCGGCATCGGCACGCCACAGCGGCTGGCAGCCGCCCAGCATCAGCAGCAGGGAGCAGAGGAGGAATCTCATAGCCAGCGCCGCTCCTGGCACAAGCCGCGCGCCGCGGCCAGCGGCGTCGCACCGTCGCGGATGCGGGCTTCCAGCTCCGCCAGGTCACGCGGCGTCAGCAGCCCGGCAAGCTTGCGCAGTGCCGGCACCACGGTGGTGAACTGCAGGTCGGTGAGCGGGCGGGAGCCGCTGGCCAGCAGCGGATAGCCCGCCACGGCCAGCACGACTTCGGTGCCGGCCGGAGGGGCCACGGCGAACGCCAGGTCGACCTGTTCGCCGTGCAGGGCCTGCCCCGGGTCGCCGCCGCGCAGATCGACCCGTTCGCTCTGTACCCCGGTCTTTTCGGCCACGTACAGGGAGACCAGGGCGAAGAGCATCTCCTGGCGCGCTTCGGCGGCCACGCCGATGTACAGCTTGGGGCCGAAGCAGCCCTGCGCCGGGGCGGCCGCGGCGAACGCCAGCAGCAGCACGGCCGGGATCAGGCGGGTCAGCGCACGAACAGCCATTCGAACACCACCGCTCCGTAGAGCGCCGCGAGGATCAAAACGCTGATGACGGCGCCGGCCAGCAAGCCGGGGTCGCGCCGGCCGGCCGGCGTCACCGCCACCTTGCGGCCGGCCCACAGGGAGACGCCCGTCCCGGCGGCCAGGACCGCGACGATCAGCCACTTGAGCAGGTCGAGGGAGAGCAGCACCCCCGGCGCGGGGAGGGTGCGCGTCACGTTCAGCGCCAGGTAGCTCTTGACCCCGCCCGGATCCTGCAGCACCAGCGGCAGGTAGCCGAGCTTGGCGTTGAACTTGACCAGGGCCAGCACGATGTGCGCGGTCATCACCAGCGGCAGCAGCGCCATGGCCTGGCGGCCGAGGACCGGGAGGAGTCGCAGCCGCGCGGCGGGCTCATCGGCGCCGGCACGGCCGGCCTCGCTCACCCTGACCTGGGCGGCCAGCCAGGCGAGCATCCCCGGCGCCAGCAGCAGCAGCGGGAAGAGCAGCGCCACCCAGGCGACCGCCAGCGGGTAGAAGCCGCCCGCCCCCCAGCCGAACAGCTGGGCCGCCTGCTCCGGCAGCCAGAAGATCTTCTCGCGCAGGGCGACGTGCACCTTGGCGAAATTGGCGGTGAGCAGCCCGAGCAGGACCAGGAAGAAGAGGCTCTCGCCGGCGCCGAGGCCGGCCGGCGCAAGATCGGCGCCGAACCGCCGCAGGCCGAGGCGGATGTTGTCGTTGCAGCAGGTGCGCACGCAGTTCAGGCAGAGCGTGCAGGCCGAGCTGTCGGTGATCTCCGCCGGCACCAGCGCCACCGGGCACCCTTCGGGACGCGCCCGCCACCTTGCGGTCAGCCCGCCAAGCGTCGCGCGCATGGCCACCGGCGCCGTGGCGATGCACGGCTTGGCGGCGCAGTCGGCACAGACGGCCGTGTCCTTGACCCGCAGTTCGACCGGCGCCAGCCGCGCATACAGGCCGAAGACCGTCCCGGCCGGGCAGAGGAGCAGGCAGAAGGACCGGCGCTGGAACAGCAGCCCGAGCAGGACGGCGAGGACGAGCATCAGCACCAGCAGTCCGGCCGTGTAATCGGGGAAGCGGTGCAGCGCCAGGAAGTAGACGGCCAACTGCAGCAGGAGCAGCACCACGGTCACCGGCACGAAGCCGCGCAGCCATACGGGGAGTTCGCGGCGCAGGCCGAAGCGGCTGACGCGGCCGTTCAGCCAGCCCAGCGGGCAGACCGTGCACCAGCCGCGGCCGCACAGCGCGGCGACGAACACCACCCCCATGATCCACAGCACCCAGAAGAGATAGGTAGCGAAGTTGCTGTACATCAGCGGGTCGCGCACCGGCACCCCGGGGATCGCGTGCTGCCCCCAGCCGTAGCCCGCCATGGCCAGCAGCAGCCCCAGCAGCGCCAGGCGCACCAGCCGCCACGGCCACGGCGAGCGCAGCAGCGGACCGATGACGGACATGTCGATGAGATTGTTCATTCGGAGTAGTTTCTCTCGATTTTACTCAGCACCCATCGCTCATCGCTCAGCACTAATGATAGACATTATACGGCCTGACCATCTCACCCTTCGAGTTTTTATACAGCACCGGCTGCCCCGACACCATCTCCAGGGACCGTGCCGACCACTCGCGCACCACGTGCACCTCGTCGTCGAGCGTCCGCCGGAGGGCGGCCGCGGCCTGCGGGCCGCCCAGCGGACCGAGCGCCATGGCCGCGTTCATCCGCGCCCGCCAGTCGCTGTCGCCCAGCCCCTTGACGAGCACTGCCTCGGCCTTCTGATCGCGCAGCTTGCCCAGCGCCAGGAACGCCTCGGCGCGCAGCGGCCCGGCGGCCTGGGCCAGCAGCACGTCGAGGGCCGCCGGATCGGCGATGTCGCCCAGGGCGCGAATGGCCCCGGCGGCACTCTCGCCGCCGGCCGTCCCCAGGTGGGCGACCAGCGGGCCGACGGCGGCACGGTTGACCTTGATCAGCGCCCGGGTCGCATAGCGCCGCACTTCCTGGCTCGCATCGCCGAGGGCGCCGATCAGGAAGGGGACGACCTCCGCCCCGCCGATCTCGCCAAGGGCCCAGGCCGCCACGTAGCGGCGCTCCAGCTTCGCATCGGCCAGCACCCGGCCGATCGGCACAACAGCCTGTGCGGCCTTGAGCGTGCCGAGGGCGGCGATCACGTATTCGCGCTGCTGGCGATCGGATGTGCCGACCTGCTCCAGCAGGACCGGGACCGCCTCGGCGCCGGCCGCCACCACCGCCGGGTAGGCCTGCTCGGCGACGTTCCCTTCGGGCGCTGCCAGCAATTCGACCAGCCTGACGATCGCCGCGCGCTCCCCGGTCCTGGCGCGCTTGGCCAGGTCCTCGAGATTGACGGCGGTATCGCGCGCGCAGCCGCAAAGCAGCAGAGCCAGCACCAGTATCGGGGCAAACGTGCGCATGGCCGTTACCAGACCTTGGTCACGGTGATATTGATCTCCTTGAGCAACTCCCCTTCCCTGACGACCACGGCGGACGGCTCGATCGTCCCCTGGTCGTAGCGCCCGTAGAGGTCGCCGAGTTTGGGCGGCCCCCCGAACTTGTCGCGGGCGGCGATGTAGTAGGTGCCGCCAGCCGGCAGGGAGATCAGGTAGCGGCCGTCCGGGCCGGTCTTCTCGGAAACGAACTTGGGCCGCTCGGACATCTGCACGTGGTCGTAGACGTGCACCCGCGCCCCTTCGACCGGCTTGCCGTCGCTGTCGACGATGCGCCCGGCCAGGCCGGTGCGGGTGGCGGCGACATCGCCGGAGAGACGGCGCTGGTCGCCGATCTTGACCGGGGCGACCACGGTCATCTCCACGGTCCCCCCCTTGACGGACACCTTGATGAAATCGCTGCGGTTGTCCCCCGCCACGATCGGACCGACCGCCGTGCCGTCCTTGTGCTTGCGGGCCACGGCCACGTAGTCGCCGTCGGGAAGCTCCAGGTCGAAGGCCCCGTCGGGACCGGTGGGCGGCGAGATGGCGAAGGCCGGTCCGTAAAGGTCGCTGCCGGGCTTGTAGACAAACAGGGTGACCCCTTCGAGCGGCACCACCACCTGCCCCTTGATCCGCCCCTGCCCGCCCGTCGCCGGCGCCGCGGCTTTCTGTTCCGACGAGCAGCCGGAAAGGCCCACAAGGACCAGCATCATCAGCCAGACAATCCCTTTTTTACCCACTGAAACCTCCCTGAAGCGAGGATAGATTCTTTTAGCGATAGCGCACTCATCGCTCAGCACTTAAGTCTTTCAGATCCTTCTCCTGCACCTCGTTCAGCAACACCAGCGTCTCCGTTGCCGTCGAGGCGTAATGCTCGAACAGGGTGTGATCCATGACCGCCAGGCCGAAGGCGATGCCGCGCGGGTCGCCGGGAACGAAGGAGACATCGTGGCGGTCGCCGGTCTCCAGGGGGCGGCGCAGGGTGACGATCCACCGCCCGCCGCGATGCTCGGCAACGGCCGAGACGTCGGCGCGGCCGCCGGCCGGCCGTTCGACCAGGTAGCCGGGCGCCCGGCTGCCGGCGGGATAGGCTCCGGCACCGATCGGCCGCCGCTCGCCGTCGACCAGCGGGCGGTCGTTCTCGCCGAACGGCTCGGCGCCGCTGCCGGCGGCCTGCGCCAGCTGCGAATTGGGGGTGAAGAGCTCGCCGGGGAGATCCCCCTTCATCCCCTCCCCGTCCAGGTAACGATCGTCGGCAAAACCGTAGCCGGCCGTGCGGCCGGCCTTCCAGTTCCACAGGTCGAGCCAGGCGCCCTCCCGGGCCAGGCGCATCTTGTTCGAGGCGTGAAAGCTCGCGCGATTCACGCCGAAATCCTTGATGTGGCAGGCATAGGAGCAGGTGAACCCGGAAAACTGCCCGGCCGGCTCCCACATCAGCCCGAAACCGTCCTCCTGGCTGTTGCTGTTCTGCCAGCGGCTGCCGTCGAAGACCCACTCCATCAGGGCGCGGTCCGGGGTCGCATCCCGCCACGCCAGGCGCAGGTAAAGATCGCGCTCGGTGTAGAAGGCGCGCATGTCGACCTCGATCGGATCGGGGAGCCGTGAACCGTGATGGCAGGACGCCGTGGTCACGTGCACCGTGTCGTCGTCGATCTCGGCGAAGCTCGCGAGCTTGTGCGGGCGGCCGCCGCGCACCGTCACCACCCGCGGCAGGGCCCGCTCCCACTCCGCGAGCGAGGGCGGCTGACCGAGCTTCAGGGCGTAGAGCCGGTCGGCGGACACCTCGCGGCACCCCGCCAGCAGCAGGACGGTCAGGACGGACAGAAAGAGTGGACGGATCATCAGGCCCCTGGCTCGGCTGGCTTGCACACGCACATCAGGCAATGTTTAGCAAGGAACATACCAGACCCGGGGGAGGAAAACCGCCGATCAGGGAGGGGGAACGGACACTCTGCGGCGCCGGGGTGACAGGATTCTGCCGAACCGGTCAGTCGAGCAGACGATACTTCTCCATCTTGTAGCGCAAGGTGGTGCGCTTGATCCCCAGGGCATCGGCGGCGCGGGTCTGCGACCCCTGCTCGCGCTCCAGCGTCTGCACGATCAACTGGCGCTCGAGATCCTCGAGGATGTCGGTCAGGTTGCCGCCGCGTTCGGGGAGCTGCAGGCAGATCTGGTCGCCCCCCTGCAGCCCCTGCGGCAGGTCGCGCGGGGTGAGGACGCTCCCCTTGGCCAGCACCACGCCGCGCTCGATGGCGTTCTGCAGTTCACGGACGTTGCCGGGCCACTCGTGGGCCAGCAGGCAGCTCAGGGCGCGCGGGGCGATCTCGGTGATCTTCTTGCCGGTTTCGTTGACGTACTTGGCCAGGAAATGCCGGGCCAGCGGCTCGATGTCCTCGCGGCGCTCGCGCAGCGGGGGGAGATGGATGTTGATCACGTTGAGCCGGTAGTAGAGATCCTCGCGGAAGCGCCCGGCTCTGACCTGCTCCTCGAGGTTCTTGTTGGTGGCGGCGACGATGCGCACATCGACCCGGATCGGCTTGCTGCCGCCGACCCGCTCGAACTCGTGCTCCTGGATGACGCGCAGCAGCTTGACCTGGGCGGTCAGGCTCATCTCGCCGACCTCGTCGATGAACAGCGTCCCCTGGTCGGCCAGTTCGAAACGCCCCTTGCGGGTCGCCAGCGCGCCGGTGAACGCCCCCTTCTCGTGGCCGAACAGCTCGCTCTCCAGCACCCCCTCGGAGAGCGCCGCGCAGTTCAGCACGATGAACGGCTTCTCCTTGCGCGCCGAGTTGTAATGGATCGAGCGCGCCAAAAGCTCCTTGCCGGTGCCGCTTTCGCCGGTGACCAGCACGCTGGCGTTGCTGGCCGCCACCGACGAGGCGATGTCGAACACCTCGCGCATCCCCGGCGAGCTGCCGATGATTCCGGCGAAATCGTAACGGTTCTCCAGTTCGGCGTGGAGGTAGCGGTTCTCGGCGAGGAGCCGCTCGCGTTCCAGGGCCTTGTCGACGGTCAGCTTCAGTTCGTCGATCTCGAACGGTTTGGCCACGTAGTCGTAGGCCCCGGCGCGCAGCGCCTGCACGGCGTTCTCCACCGTGCCGTAGGCGGTCATGACGATGATCGGCAGCGACGGGTCGAAGGCCTTGAGCTCGCGCAGCAGTTCGAGCCCGTCCATCTCCGGCATCTTGATGTCGGTGATCACCAGGTCGAAGGGTTCGGCGGCCACCTGGCGCAGCGCCTCGGCGCCGCCGGCCACCGCCGTCGCCTCGAAGCCGGCCTTGGCCAGGACCCGCACCAGCAGGCGGCGCAGCCCCTCCTCGTCGTCGACGATCAGGATTCGCTCGGCGGGCATTGCCCCTCCCGTTCCCGGTAATAGACCCGGTTTTTCCCCTTGCGCTTGGCTTCGTACATGAGATCGTCGACCGTCTTGAACAGCATGGCCACCGAATCGCCGTCCTCGGGGAAGGAGGCCACCCCGACGCTGACCGTCACGCCGCGGCTGGAGGTGATGCGGTCGAGGAACTTCGGCGTCTCCGTCTCGACGAAGATGCGGATCCTCTCGGCGACGCGCAGGGTCGCCGGGAAGGCGGTCTCCGGCAGGAGGATGACGAACTCCTCCCCGCCGTAGCGGAACACCAGGTCGGAGCCGCGCAGCAGCTCGATCAGCATGCGCGCCATCTGCTGCAGGACGATGTCGCCGTTGGGGTGGCCGTAGGTGTCGTTGAATTTCTTGAAGTCGTCGACATCGAGGAGAATGATCGACAGCGGCTTGCCGTAGCGGGCGGCGCGCGCCACCTCCTCCGTGAACACCTTCTTGAACTGGCGCTGGTTGTAGAGCCCGGTCAGGCCGTCGGTGCAGGCCAGTTCCAACGTCTTGCGGTGCAGGCGGGCGTTGTCGATGCTCATGGTGGCGAAGGAGCCGAGGACGGACAGCAGCTCCAGCCGCTCCTGCGGGAAGTGGCGCGGCACGAAATCGTCGACGTAGAGGACGCCGACGGTCTTGCGCTGCATCTTGAGCGGCACGGCGATCAGCGAACGGATCCCTTCGGCGATCGCCAGCGGGTTGTTGAAGAACCCCGCCTGCTCCGTATCCTCCACCACGAACAGCTCGCCGCGCTCGAGGATCTCGTGGGTCAGGCCGCCCGGCTTGACCGTCCAGCGGTCGTGGGCGGTGAACGTCTCGCTCAGCCCGGCGTGGGCGTGGAGTTCCAGCTTGCCGCCCCCCTCGTCGTACAGGGCGATGGTCCCGGCCGGCATGTCCATGATGGTCATGGCGCTGTGCAGGATGTTCTGCAGGACCTCGTCGAGATCGAGCGACGACACCACCACCTGCGCCACGCTGAGAAGATCCTTCAGCCCCTTGAGCTCCCGTTCCAGGAGGTCGGGCTGTTTGCTCGCATCGCTCACCGGGTCACCCTCTCCGTTGAAAAATTGCTATTATATAGCACAGTTTCCGTTTTCCTCTCCACAATAAATCGCCCTGCCGCCGGTGTAAAGCCCCGTGCATCGGGGGTTGACACACACCATATCTTGTGGTTTAACTATCGGCGCCGCACAGAATATTGTGATCCCACCCAGATTGCAACTCCAAACAAATTCAATACTTATTTAGTCAGGATGGCCCCGATGACCGCTAGAAAATCCGCCCCGCCGCTCGAACTGTCCCCCAACGCCGTTACCGTTCTCGAGCGCCGCTACCTCAAGCGCGACAAGGACGGAAAGATCCTTGAAACGCCGACCGACATGTTCCGGCGGGTGGCCAGTACCATTGCCGAAGCCGAGGCGCGCTTCACCAAGGGGGAGAATCCGGACGTCCTCGAGAAGGAATTCTACCGGATGATGACCACCCTGGAATTCCTCCCCAATTCGCCGACCCTGATGAACGCCGGGCGCGAACTGGGGCAGCTCTCCGCCTGCTTCGTCCTGCCGATCGGCGACTCGATGGAGGAGATCTTCGAGGCGATCAAGCAGACCGCGCTGATCCACAAGAGCGGCGGCGGCACCGGCTTTGCCTTCTCGCGCATCCGCCCGGCCAACGACGTGGTCCTCTCGACCAAGGGGATCTCCTCGGGCCCCCTCTCCTTCATGAAGGTCTTCGACGCAGCGACCGAGACGATCAAGCAGGGCGGCACCCGGCGCGGCGCCAACATGGGGATCCTGCGGGTCGACCACCCGGACATCATGGACTTCATCATGTGCAAGCGCGACCAGACCGTGCTGACCAACTTCAACATTTCGGTCGGGCTCACCGAGAAGTTCATGGAAGCAGTGGAAAAGGACGAAGAGTACGACATCGTCAACCCCCGCTCCGGCGAGGCGGTCGGCCGCAAGTCGGCGCGCAAGGTCTTCGAGCACATCGTCGACCTGGCCTGGAACAACGGCGAGCCGGGGATCATCTTCCTCGACCGCCTCAACCGCGACAACCCGACGCCGAAGGTCGGCGCCATCGAGGCCACCAACCCCTGCGGCGAGCAGCCGCTGCTCCCGTACGAGTCGTGCAACCTCGGCTCGATCAACCTGGCCCGGATGGTCACCGCCGGCGGCCAGGTCGACTGGGAGAAGCTCGGCCGCACCGTTGATCTGGCCACGCGCTTCCTCGACAACGTCATCGAAGTGAACAAGTACCCGATCCAGCAGATCGACGAGATGACCCGCTCCAACCGCAAGATCGGCCTCGGCGTGATGGGCTGGGCCGACATGCTGATCCTGCTCGGTCTCCCCTACGACAGCGACGAGGCGGTGGCTCTCGGCGAGCAGCTGATGAAGTTCCTCACCGACAGGGCGCGGGCGGCCTCGCGCCAACTGGCGGCCGAGCGCGGCGCCTTCCCCAACTTCAAGGGGAGCATCTTCGACGGCAAGGGGAAAGGCGGCCCGATCCGCAACGCCACCTGCACCACCATCGCCCCGACCGGGACGATCTCGATCATCGCCAACAGCTCGAGCGGCATCGAGCCGCTGTTCGCCGTCTCCTACATCCGCCAGGTGCTCGACAACGACAAGCTGGTCGAGGTCCACCCGCTCTTCGAAAGGATCGCCAGGGAGCGCGGCTTCTACTCGAAGGAGCTGATGCAGAGGATCGCCGAGCACGGCACCGTGCAGGACATCGACGAGATCCCCGCCGACATTCGCCGGATCTTCGTCACCTCCCACGACATCACCCCGGAAGACCACATCCGCATGCAGGCGGCCTTCCAGAAGCACACCGACAACGCGGTGTCCAAGACCGTCAACTTCTGTCATGACGCCACCCGCGACGACGTGGCCGAGGTCTACCGGCTCGCCTACCGGCTCGACTGCAAGGGGGTGACCATCTACCGCGACGGCTCGCGCGACATGCAGGTCCTCTCGGTCGGCAAGGAGAAGAAGGTCGAGGAGGAGGTGCCGTTCGAGAGCCAGAAAGGACGGATCAAGCGCGACCGGCCGCGGGCGCTGTCCGGCACCACCTACCAGATGCAGACCGGCTGCGGGCCGCTGTACGTGACGATCAACGAGGACCAGGCCGGGCTCTTCGAGCTGTTCACCACCATGGGCAAGGCCGGCGGGTGCGCCTCCAGCCAGTGCGAGGCGATCGGCCGTCTGGTGTCGCTGGCCTGGCGCTCCGGGGTGCAGGCCCGCCAGGCGGTCAAGCAGCTGATCGGCATCACCTGCCACAAGCCGGCCGGCTTCGGCGACAACCGCGTCACCTCCTGCGCCGACGCCGTGGCCAAGGCGATCCAGACCCACATGGCCGAACACGGCATGGACGACCTCCGGGCGACGGCCAACGGCGGGGCCTGCCCCGAGTGCGGCGGTCCGGTCGAGCACGAGGGCGGCTGTTGCGTCTGCCACGCCTGCGGCTACAGCGAGTGCGCCTAGGAATTCGTGACCTCAAGGGACGAAGGGGCAGGCCGGTCGGCCTGCCCCTTCGTTTTGCCAGCGGGCCGCGACAACTCTCATCCAGGTTGACAACACCGCTTTTCCCGTAAACAATCACCCCATGAAAACCCGGCTGACCAGACTCTTTGTCGAATTTTTCGAAAGCGGGCAGGCCTCGGGGGTCCTCCTGCTCGTCTGCATGGCGATCTCGATCACCCTGGCCAACTCGCCGCTGGGCGACGCCTACGCCGATTTCTGGCACCTCAAGATCGGCATCGAGGCCGGCGCTGCCGTCGCCCTGAAGCACAGCCTGGCGCACTGGATCAACGACGGGCTGATGGCGGTCTTCTTCCTGCTGATCGGCCTGGAGATCGAGCGGGAACTCTACATCGGCGAGCTCTCCGACCTGAAAAGCGCCACCCTGCCGGTCTTCGCCGCCCTCGGCGGGATGGCGGCCCCGGCCCTGATCCACTTCCTCCTCAACCGCGGCACCGAAACCCAGGCGGGGGTGGGGATCCCGATGGCCACCGACATCGCCTTCGCCATGGGCGCCCTCGCCCTGCTGGGGAGCCGCGTGCCGGCCGCCCTCAAGGTTTTCCTGGTCGCCCTGGCGATCATCGACGATCTCGGCGCCATCGTGGTGATCGCCCTCTTCTACGTGGGCAATTTCTCGCTGACCTACCTGCTCATGGCCGCCGCGGTCTTCGCCGCCCTGCTGGTCCTCAACCGCCTGGGCGTGCACCGGCTCTCCGTCTACCTCATCCCCGGCGTCTTCCTCTGGTACTTCATGTTCAGGTCGGGCGTCCACGCCACCATCGCCGGCGTCCTGCTGGCCTTCGCCATCCCCTTCGCCAACGGCGACGAGGCCTCGCCGTCCTACCGGCTGCAGCACTTCCTGCACCGGCCGGTGGCCTTCGTGATCATGCCGGTCTTCGCCCTGGCCAACACCGGCATCGTCCTGTCCGGCGACTGGCTCGACGGGCTGGCCACGCTCAACAGCCTCGGCATCGCGGCCGGCCTGCTTTTCGGCAAGCCGCTGGGGATCGTGCTGTTCAGCGCCCTGGCGATCAGGCTCGGGCTGTCGCAGCTGCCGGCCGAACTCTCCTGGCGGCATCTCCTCGGCGCCGGCTTCCTCGCCGGCATCGGCTTCACCATGTCGATCTTCATCACCCTGCTGGCCTTCGACGACCCGGCCACCGTCCAGGCCTCGAAGCTGAGCATCGTACTGGCCTCGCTGGCGGCCGGAACGACCGGCTTCGCGATCCTCCACCGGGCAAAGGCCGGAGGAGCCTACAGCCGTCCGTCATCGGGAAAGCACCCATGATCACCCGCATCGACCACCTCAACATCGTCGTCAGCGACCTGGAAGAGGCCAGGGCCTTCTTTCTCCTGCTCGGCTTCACCGAGGGGCTCGGCGCCGACCTCGACCCGGCCTTCCTGCAGCGGCTCACCGGCATCGCCGGAGCCAGCGGCCGCTTCGTCACCATGCGCCACGCCGGCTCGAACACCACCATCGAGCTGCTGCGCTTCGACGCCTCCGGCGGCGCCGACCCGCAACTCGGCCGGGCCGACCGCATCGGCCTGCGCCACCTGGCCTTCGCGGTCGCCGACATCGATGCGGTCGTCGCCCGCCTGCAGGCCGCCGGAACCACCTTCCTCAGCCCGGTTCAGACCTGGGAGAAGACCGGCAAGCGGCTGGTCTACCTGCTCGGCCCCGACGGCATCCTGCTGGAACTGGCGGAGTACCCCGATGAGCGGCACCCCTGACGCCGACGGCATCCTGCGCATCGCGGACCGCTGCACCGGCTGCGGCGCCTGCATATCGGCCTGTCCGGTCCGCGCCCTGACGCTGGCCAGCACGGGGCCCGGCGGCAGCGGCCGCAAGCTGGCGGCGGTCGACCGCCGCCGCTGCACCCTCTGCGGCGCCTGTCTGCCGGCCTGCCCGCACCAGGCCCTGGCCATCGTCCCCCGTTGACGGCGCCGGCATGACCAGCCTGCTGCAATCGATCCCCGCCGCGCTCCCGGAGGAGCTGGTCGAAACCCTGTGTCGCGCGGAGCACGTCCGCATCGAGCGGATCGTCTCGCGCGGCCACGCTTCGCCGCCGGATTTCTGGTACGACCAGGAATGGCACGAGTTCGTCCTGCTGGTGAGCGGCCGCGCCCGCCTCGCCTTCGCCGATGGCCGGCCGCCCCTTGACCTCGCCCCCGGCGACTGGCTCGACATCCGGGCCCGTGAGCGCCATCGCGTCGCCTGGACCGACCCTGATCAGGACACGGTCTGGCTGGCGGTGCACTACCGGTAGACGCCGTGGCCTTCGAGCTCTGGCGCCAGGACGACAACGGCCACCGCTTCCTGGTCGGCCGCTTCCCGACGCGTGGCGAAGCCGAGCGGCAACTGGCGGAGTTGACCCGCGCCCCGCACAAGCAGACCTACTGGATCAACGAATCGACGGACGGATGCGACAGGATGGGACCGGCATGAACGACACGACGGTGCAGGCGCTGACGGAACTGGCCCGCGCGCGCCAGGCGGAACTCGACGAACGGATCGCCGCCTGGCGAACGGCCGCCGGCATCCGTCTGTGGTGCGGTCCGGGGTGCGGCAACTGCTGCACGCTGACGGTCAACGCCACCCTTCCCGAGGCGCTGGCGATCGCCGCAGCAGGACTCGACGACGACCTGTGCCGGCGACTCGACGCGACGGTCGCCGCCCTCCTCGGCCACGCCCGGCAGTGCGGCGACGCGCGCGCCTTCCTGGCCGGCTACCGGCAGGCGGTCGGCCCCTGCCCGTTCCTCGACGGCACCGGGAACTGCCGGATCTACCCCCGGCGCCCCCTGGCCTGCCGCGCCCTGCTCGCCACCCGTCCGCCGGACTGGTGCGGCGTCAACCTGGCAGAGCTCCCCGCTTTCGAGCGCGACGCCTTCCTGGCCGGGCTCGACCGTACCGCAGTCGCCTTTCCGACCCATTACGCCGCCGCTCCGCAGTCGATGGCCGGCGATTTCGAGCGCGGCCTGGTCCTCGCCATGATCCGCCACCTCGGGTTCGGCGTCACCGGCAGCCTCCCCCTACTGGCCTGGCTGGCCGGCCGCCGGGAAGAGCTGAGCGCCGCCCTGGCCGCCGGGCCCGAAGCCTGCAGCGCCTTCCTTGCCGCGCACGGGGCCCACTCCCCGTTCCTGGTCCAACTGCACATCCCCTGACCAACGCTTGCCGCACCTGCCGTTTTTGCTTGCCTGCCGCCGGACGGGTGCTATAATTCGCCGCGCGCGGCGCTGATGCCGCACCTGTTTAATCCACATAGACCCCAGACGGTCCAACCCACCGCCCGGGCTCTCGGAGGCATGCATGCTGAGAGCCGAATTCACCCCCAAGCTGGTGACCGCCATCCGCGAGGGGATCAGCTCCCGACAGCTCACCCAGGATCTGCTGGCCGGCATCATTGTCGGCGTCGTCGCCCTCCCCCTCGCCATCGCCTTCGCCATCGCCTCCGGGGTCAAACCCGAGCAGGGCCTCTATACGGCGATCGTCGCCGGCTTTCTGATCTCGGCGCTCTCCGGGAGCCGCGTGCAGATCGGCGGCCCGACCGGGGCGTTCATCGTCATCGTCTACGGCATCGTCGAGAAGTACGGCTACGACGGCCTGGCCACCGCCACCCTCCTTGCCGGCGGCCTGCTGATCGCCATGGGGCTGGCCCGCCTCGGCACGGTCATCAAGTTCATCCCGTTCCCGGTCACCGTCGGCTTCACCACCGGGATCGCCCTGATCATCCTGGTCGGCCAGGTCCGCGACTTCTTCGGGCTGCAGATGGAGAAGGTCCCGGCCGAATTCCCGGAGAAGGTCGCCGCCTTCGCCGAGCATTTCGGCTCGATCAACCCCGTGGCCGCGGCGCTTGCCGGCGCCACCATGCTGATCATCCTCCTCTGGCCGCGCCTGACCCACCGCGTCCCCGGCTCACTGGTGGCGATCATCTTCACTACCGCCGCCGTGCAGTTCCTCGGCCTCCCGGTCGAAACGATCGGCAGCCGCTTCGGCAGCGTGCCGAACACCCTGCCGGCCCCGCACCTGCCGGCGGTCAGCTGGGAGCTGTGCAAGCAGATGTTCTCGCCGGCCCTGACCATCGCCCTGCTGGCAGGGATCGAGTCGCTCCTGTCGGCGGTGGTCGCCGACGGCATGACCGAGCGCCGGCATCGCTCCAACATGGAACTGGTCGCGCAAGGGGTCGCCAACCTGGCCTCGCCGATCTTCGGCGGCATCCCGGCCACCGGCGCCATCGCCCGCACCGCCACCAACATCAAGAACGGCGGCCGTACCCCCGTCGCCGGGATCGTCCATGCCGTCACGCTGCTGCTGATCATGCTCTTCTTCGGCAAGTGGGCGGCGCTGATCCCGATGGCCACCCTCGCCGGCATCCTGGCGGTCGTCGCCTGGAACATGAGCGAACTGCACCTGTTCATCAAGCTGTTCCGCGGCCCGAAGAGCGACATCCTGGTGCTGGTCAGCACCTTCCTGCTCACCGTGCTGGTCGACCTGACCGTGGCGATCCAGGTCGGCGTGGTGCTCGCCGCCCTCCTCTTCATGCGCCGCATGGCCGAGGTGACCCAGGTCGGCTACGTCACCCACATGATCAACGAGGACGATGCCGAAGATCCCGACGACCCCCTGAGCCTGAGCCGCCGCAAGGTTCCCGCCGGCGTCGAGGTCTTCGAAGTCTCCGGCCCGTTCTTTTTCGGCGCGGCCGACAAGTTCAAGAACGCCATCGGCGAGATCGAGGCCAGGCCGCGCATCCTGATCCTGCGCATGCGCCACGTCCTCTCCCTCGACGCCACGGCCCTGCAGACGCTCGAGAGCGTCCACGCCCGGACCCGCCGCGAACAGACGACGCTGATCCTCTCCGGCGTCCACGCCCAGCCGCTCGTCGTCCTCGAACGCTCCGGCCTGCTCGACCGGATCGGGGCCGACAACGTCCACGGCAACATCGACGACGCCCTCGACCGCGCCCGCGACCTGCTCGGCCTCCCCCCGGAACCGCGGCCGGGGCCGTTCGTGCCGACGGTCAGCCGGGAAGCGCAGGATTCGCCACGGAAATGAACCGCGACCCGCGGGCCGCAACGGCCTGGTGCCTCTACGACTGGGCCAATTCGGCCTTCGCCACGGTGGTCCTCTCGGCCGTCCTGCCGGTCTATTTCGCCGCCATCGCGCCGCCCGGCGGCATCCCCTTCCTGGCGCGCACGGTTCCCGCCACCGCCTTCTGGAGCTACACGGTGGCCGCCTCCATGCTCCTGGTCGCCGTGGTCGCCCCGGCCCTGGGCAGCCTTGCCGACCGCCGTGCCGTCAAGAAGCCGCTGCTGATCGCCTTCACCCTCACCGGCACGCTGGCCACCGCCCTGCTGGTCCTCGCCGGCAGGGGCGAGGCGCTGCTGGCCGCCGGGCTGTTCCTGGTCGCCAACATCGGCTTTGCCGCCGGCAACATCTTCTACAACGCCTTCCTCCCCGACCTGGCCAGCGGCAGCGAAGCCGACCGCCTGTCGTCGCGGGCCTATGCCTGGGGGTACATCGGCGGGGGGATTGCCCTGGCCCTGGTCTTCCTGCTGATCGAAGGACATGCCCGGTTCGGCATCGCCGACAAGGGGACAGCCACCCGCATCGGCTTCCTCTTCACCGGCGCCTGGTGGCTGCTCTTTGCGCTGCCGGCCTTCAGGCTGCTGCGCGAGGGGCCGCCCCGCCCCGGTGCCGGCCGGCTGCAGACCCCCGCCGACTACCTGCGCCTGGGCCGGGAGCTGGCCGGAAACCGCGACCTGCTCCGCTTCCTGGTGGCCTTCCTGTTCTACAACGACGGCATCCAGACGATCATCGCCGTCGCCGCCATCTTCGCCAGCGTCGAACTGGGGCTCGATACCGGGGCGATCCTCGGCTGCTACCTGATGATCCAGTTCCTGGCGATGCCCGCCACCCTGATCACCGGCCGCCTGGCCGAACGCTGGGGGGCAAAGCGCACGGTGCTGGCGACGCTGGCCGTCTTCACCGCAATCACCGTATACGCCGCGACGATGACGACCACCCTGGAATTCTGGCTGCTCGGCCTGCTCGTCGCCCTGGTGCTCGGCGGCAGCCAGGCCCTGAGCCGCTCGCTCTACGCCAGCCTGGTGCCGCCGGCCCGCAGCGCCGAATTCTTCAGCTTCTTCGCCATCAGCACCAAGTTCGCTTCGATCCTCGGCCCGCTGCTCTTCGCCCTGCTCATCGACCTGACCGGCTCGAACCGGCTGGCCATCCTGTCGCTGGCCGTCTTCTTCGTCGCCGGCATCTGGCTGCTGGCCGGCGTCGACGTCGAGCGCGGGCGTACCCGGGCGGGCGCATCTGTGATAGAGTCGCCCTGACCGACCCGCGGAGGAACCCTGCCCATGCCGATCCCCGACCATGAGACGCTCGAAGCGCTCTCCAACGCCAAGATCCTGACCTCGATGATCACCCCCGCGGTTTTGATCTCCGCCTGCGGGGCGCTGATCTTCTCGACCTCGGCCCGCCTGGCGCGGATCTTCGACCGGGTGCACATGCTCAAGGGGGAAGTGGAAGCGTTGCTGGAGGGGAAGCTGTCATTCCCCGAGGAACGGATGGCGATGCTCAAGGTCCAGACCCGCAAGCAGCGCACCCGCGCCTGGCTGATCCAGAAGGCAATGGCCGCGCTGTACACCGCCACCGTGCTGTTCGTCGCCTCGAGCCTGGCGATCGCCCTCAACGTCGCCTACGGCAGCAGCGAGACCGCCTGGCTGCCGAGCGGCCTGGCCCTGCTCGGCGGGATCTTCCTCCTCGCCGCCAGCGTCCTGCTCCTCTACGAAAGCCGCTACAACCTGCGCTTCATCGAGCGGCACATCGATTTCATCACGTTTCTGGAAGAGAGCTACGAGAAGGGGAAAAAGGAAAAAGCGAAGGACTCCCGGCCGGACTGACCGCCGCCTACCCGGCCAGTTCGCCGTTCAGCACGCCGTTCACTGCCGCCGTCACCCGCACTGCGGCGCTTTGCCCGACCAGTTCCGCCGGACCCGCAAAGCGCACCTCCAGGTAGTTGCGGGTCACCCCTTTCAGCTGGCCGCTCTTCCCGCCCCCCTCGACCACCACCTCCATCACGCGGCCGACGAAGCGGGCGGCGAAAGTCGCCAGCTTCTCCGTACCGAGCGCGCGCAGCCGCTCGGCGCGCGCCTTCTTGACATCGCCGGGGAGATGGCCGGGCATGGCGGCCGCCGCAGTGCCGGGGCGCCTGCTGTAGGGGAAGACGTGCAGGTGGGAAACCGGGAGCTCGCCGATCAGGCGCACGGTATTCTCGAACTCGGCGTCCGTTTCGCCGGGGAAGCCGGCAATCACGTCCAGGCCGATGGCCGCATCCGGCAGGAGGGCGGCGACCCGTTCGATCAGGGCGCGAAACGCCTCGCGGCCGTAGGGGCGGCGCATGCGGGCGAGTACCGCGTCGTCGCCGGCCTGCAGGGGAATGTGCAGGTGCGGGCAGATCACCTTCGAGGCGGCCAGACAGGCGAGCAGGGGGGCGTCGATCTCGGTCGGCTCGACGGAGCCGAGGCGCAGGCGGGCAACGCCGGTCTCCCCCTCGATCCGCCGCAGCAGCTCAAGAAGGCTGCTGCGCGGCTGCAGGTCGAGGCCGTAGTTGCCGACGTGGATGCCGGTGAGGACGATTTCGGGCACCTTTTGCCCGACCAGCTGCCGCACCTGGTCGAGAACCTGCTCCGGCGGCGCCGAACGGCTCGGCCCGCGGGCATGGGGGATGATGCAGTAGCTGCAGAAGGCGTCGCAGCCGTTCTGGATCTGGACGAAGGCCCGGCTCCGCTCGGCGAAGGCGGTCAGGACCGGGATGGCGGCTTTCTCCCGGGCGCGGATGTCGGCGACGCGGATCCGTTCGCGTGCGCTTCCGGTGAGCAGCGCCGGCAGGTCGCGCTTCTCCTCGTTGCCGATCACCAGTTCGACCCCGGGGAGCTCGGCCAGGGCCTGCGGATCGACCTGGGCGTAGCAGCCGGTGACCACGACCCGGCAGGCCGGGTTGAGCCGGCGGGCGCGCCGCACCAGGTTGCGCGACTGGGCGTCGGTCGCGGCGGTCACCGTGCAGGTGTTGACGATCACCAGGTCGGCCCCGGCGGCAAACGGCACCACCCGGTAGCCGGCCTGTTCCAGGCGCTCGCGCATCGCCGCCGTCTCGAACTGGTTGGTCTTGCAGCCGAGGGTGGCAAAGGCCACCGTGGCGGAACCGGCGACGGTCATAATTTTGCGGCGCCGGCGGTCATCCGCCCGGGACGCGGGCCATGGGCCCCGACGTCGATCCACCCGCCGCCGATCACCTCGTCGCCGCGGTAGAAAACCGCCGCCTGCCCGGGGGTGACCCCGTCCTGCGGCTCCTTCATGACGACTCTCACGGTATCGGCATCAACAATCCGGATTTGCGCCGGAATCTCCTGGTGGCGGTAACGGATCCGGCAGGCGGCGTCGAGGGGGCCTGCGGGGGCGGCGATGAGCCAGTTGACCTCATCGACCAGGAATTCGCTCACCGCCAGGTGCGGCTTCTCGCCGACGATCACCCGCTTCTGCCCGGCATCGATGCCGACCACGAACAGCGGCTCCGGCCAGGCGATCCCCAACCCCCGCCGCTGACCGATGGTGTAGCGGTAGGTGCCGTGGTGCCGGCCGAGCACCCGGCCGCTGACGTGGACGATCTCGCCGTCCAGCAGCCCGGCACCGCGCTGCTCCTCGAGGAAGCGCACGTAGTCGCCGTCGGGAACGAAGCAGATGTCCTGGCTCTCGGCCTTTTCGGCGACGCGCAGGTTCAGGCGCGCGGCATGGGCGCGCACCTCCTCCTTGGTCATCCCCCCCAGGGGGAAGCGCACCATCGCCATCTGCTCCTGGGTCAGGGTGAAGAGGAAGTAGCTCTGGTCCTTGGCCGCATCGACCCCCTTGCGCAGCGCGTAACGCGTCCCGTCGTGCACGACCTGCGCGTAGTGGCCGGTCGCCAGAAAGTCGGCCTCCAGCTCTTTGGCGCGGCGCAGCAGCAGTTCGAACTTGAGCTTCTGGTTGCACAGCACGCAGGGGTTGGGGGTGCGGCCGTTGAAGTAGTCGTCGCAGAAGGCGTCGATCACCGTCTTCGCGAACTCGGCTTCGAAGTTGACCACGTAGAAGGGGATGCCGAGCTGCTCGGCCACCCGGCGGGCGTCGTAGACATCGTCGAGGGAGCAGCAGGTGCCGAAGTGCTGGCCGTCTGGGGCGGTGAAGTTGCGGTAGTCCCAGATCTGCATGGTCAGGCCGATCACCTCGGCCCCCTGCTCTTTCAGCAGCGCCGCCGCGACCGACGAATCGACCCCGCCGCTCATCGCCACCACTACGCGTTTTCCAGCAAAACTTTCCATCGCTTGCCTGTCAAAATGGGGACAGAATTGAATTCTGTCCCCATTTTCGTCCGGTGCTGATCTGGCCTTGACTCATCGCTCAGCACTCATCGCTCAGCACTGCCTTTAACCATGAGTGGCCTTGTAGTTCTTGATCGCCTCGTGCAGCGCGTCGGCCGCCAGGTTGGAGCAGTGCATCTTCTGCGCCGGCAGGCCGTCGAGGGCTTCGGCGACCGCCTGGTTGGAGAGCTGCAGCGCCTCCTCGATGGTCTTGCCGAGCGCCATCTCGGTCACCATCGACGACGTGGCGATGGCCGCCCCGCAGCCGAAGGTCTTGAACTTGATGTCGGTGATGACGTTGTTCTCGACCTTGAGGAAGATCTTCATGATGTCGCCGCAGGAGGCGTTCCCCACCTCCCCCACGCCGTCCGGGTTGTCGATCTCCCCGACGTTGCGCGGGTTGCTGAAATGGTCCATGACTTTCTCGGTATACATGCTCGGCTCCTTGGTGATTGATCGATACCGTTACAGTTTCTTCAGGGTCTCGCAGCCGGCACAGCTCTCCTGCTGGCGGCAGTTGTACAGGGGGCTCATGTCGCGCAGCCGCTGGACGATCGGCGGCAGCACCTCGAGGACGTAATCGACATCTTCGCCGGTGGTGTCCGGGCCGAGGCTGAAGCGGGTGCTCGAATGGGCCAAAGTCACCTCGACGCACATGGCGCCGAGGACGTGGGACGGCTCCAGCGACCCCGAGGTGCAGGCCGACCCGCTCGACGCGGCGATCCCCTTCATGTCGAGGTTGAGCAGCAGCGATTCCCCCTCGATCCAGGCGAAGCTGACGTTGAGGGTGTTGGGCAGGCGCTCGGTCGGGTGACCGTTGAGCTTGACGTTCGGGATCTTCTCGAAGATGCCGCGCTCCAGGCGGTCGCGCAGCTCCCGGACGCGCCCGGCGTGGGTCTCGCGCTCGGCCAGGGCCAGTTCGCAGGCCTTCCCCAGGCCGACGATGCCGGCGACGTTGTGGGTGCCGGCGCGGCGGTTGCGTTCCTGGTGGCCGCCGTGCATGAACTGGGTCAGGCGCGTGCCGCGCCGCACGTAGAGGACGCCGACCCCCTTGGGAGCGCCGAGCTTGTGGGCGGAGATCGCCAGCAGGTCGACATTGCACTGCTGCACGTCGATCGCCAGCTTGCCGACCGCCTGCACCGCATCGGTGTGGAAGCGCACCCCGTGCCGCCGGGCGATGGCGCCGATCTGCTCGATCGGAAAGATCGTGCCGGTCTCGTTGTTGGCCCACATCACCGAGATCAGGATCGTCTCGGGGGTGATCGCCCGCTCCAGCTCATCGAGATCGAGCATGCCGTCGGCATCGACCGGCAGGTAGGTCACCCGGCAGCCGGTCTTCTCCAGGTAGCGGCACGTTTCCAGCACCGCGGGGTGCTCGACGGCGGTGGTGATGATGTGGTTCCCCTTCGCCTTCAGGGCGTCAACGGTCCCCTTGAGCGCGGCGTTGTCGGCCTCGGTGCCGCAGGAGACGAAGACGATCTCCGCCGGCGAGCAGTTGATCAGGGCGGCCACCTGCTCGCGCGCCTTCTCCACCGCGCCGGCGACCTGCCGTCCCGCCCAGTGGACGCTGGAGGGGTTGCCGAACTGGTCGCGGTAATAGGGGAGCAGCGCCTCGAGCACCTCCGGACGGACCGGCGTGGTGGCGTTGTAGTCGAGATAGATGCGTTTCACAATCCTCACTCCTTATCAGCTAAAGTCATCGAATACGCTCATCGCTCAGCACTCATCGCTCAGCACTCATCGCTCAGCACTCATCGCTCAGCACTGTCCTGGCCTTATTGGCCGCATCCCTGGTCAGGTCGGCCAGGGTGATCGACGAGAGGAACTGCCGGACCCGCTCGCCCAGCCCCTGCCAGACGGCGTGCGACACGCACTGGTCGCCGCACACGCAGCGCCCCTTGTCGTCCATGCAGGAGACCGGCACCAGCGACTCCTCGACGCTGTCGATGATCTCGTCGACGCGGATCTCCACGGCCGGACGGGCCAGCACGTAGCCGCCGCCGGGACCGCGCACGCTTTTGACGATCCTGCCGCGGCGCAGCTTGACGAACAGCTGCTCCAGGTAGGCCAGCGAGATCGCTTCGCGGGTGGCGATATCGTGCAGCGCCAACGGCTTCCCCTCGCCGTGCAGGGAGAGGCTGACCATGGCGCGCACCGCATACTGGGCCTTGGTGGAAATCCTCATAATCAGGCGCTCTCGCGGCTGCGGGACGACTTGTCGGCCTGTTCCGCGGCGGCCCGGTCGCTCTCGGCCAGGCGCACCGTCAACTCTTCGACCTTCTTCTCCAGGGCGCGGATCTGCTCGAAGAGGCAGGCGATGGCCTTGGCTTCCGGATCGGGGAGCTTGCCGTGCTCGAGATCGGGGCGTGCCGTCTCTTCCTTCTTCTCCTCCTGCATGACCACGCGCCCCGGGATGCCGACCACCGTGGCGTTGGGGGGGACTTCCTTGACGACCACCGAGTTGGAGCCAACCTTGGCCCCCTTGCCGACGGTGAACGGGCCGAGGATCTTGGCGCCGGAGCCGATAACCACGTTGTCGTCCAGCGTCGGGTGGCGCTTGACCTTGTCCCAGGTCACCCCGCCCAGGGTCACGCCATGGTAGAGGGTGACGTTGTCGCCGATCTCGGCGGTCTCGCCGATCACCACCCCCATGCCGTGGTCGATGAAGAACTTGTTGCCGATCTTCGCCCCCGGGTGGATCTCCACGCCGGTGAAGAAACGGCCGAGGTGGGAGATGAAACGACCGATGAAGAAGCACTTGCGGATCCAGAACCAGTGGGCGATGCGGTAGAACCACACCGCGTGCAGGCCGGGATAGCAGAAGATGATTTCGAGGACGCTGCGGGCCGCCGGGTCGCGGTCGAAAACGGAGTAGATGTCGTCGCGGATCGTCTTGAACACGGCAGGCCTCCAGGCAACCAGATGGCAATCTGACTGAATGGATAGCATACCCGAGTAAAACTGTCAATTAATTTTCGGGTCCAACCAGGGCAAAACGAGGCAGGCGGGGGGATTACAGAAACAGCGGATACGCCGGGTTTGCGCTCTCCTCGACATAGCGGTAGCCGAGGCCGTCGAGGAACGACTTCAGGTCGCCCTCCTGCCCGTCAGGCAGCTCCAGGCCGATCAGCACCCGGCCGAAATCGCCGCCGTGCATCCGGTAGTGGAAGAGGGAGATGTTCCAGTCGGCCCCCATGGTGGAGAGGAAGCGGGCCAGGGCGCCGGGGCGCTCGGGGAACCAGAAGCGCAGCAGGCGCTCGTTCCGGACCACCGGCGACCGGCCGCCGACCATGTAGCGGACATGGTCCTTGGCCAGCTCGTTGTCGGTCAGGTCGACCGCCGGGAAGCCGCAGGCCCGCAGGCGGTCGGCGAAGAGCAGCCGCTCGGCGTCGCCGCGGATGGCGATGCCGACGAAAATGTGCGCCGCATCGCGTCCGGCCAGGCGGTAGTTGAACTCGGTGATGTTGCGGTCGCCGACCGCCTCGCTGCAGAAGCGCCGCAGGGCGCCGGGCTGCTCGGGAATGGTCACGGCGAACAGCGCCTCGCGGCGCTCGCCGACCAGCGTCCGCTCGGCCACGTAGCGCAGCCGGTCGAAGTTCATGTTGGCGCCGGAGACGATCGCCGCCAGCCGCTGCCCTTCCAGCCCCTGTTCGCGCGCGTAGCGTTTGAGCCCCGCCAGGGCCAGGGCGCCGGCGGGCTCGGCGATGGAGCGGGTCGCCTGGTAGATGTTCTTGATGGCGCTGCAGATCTCGTCGGTATCGACGCGCACCATGGCGTCGACGCACTGCCGGCAGATGTCGAAGGTGTGTCTGCCGACCTGGCGCACCGCCACGCCATCGGCGAAGATCCCCACCGAATCGAGGACCACGCGCCGGTGCGTCTCCAGCGAGCGGGTCATGGCGTCGCTCTCTTCCGGCTCCACGCCGATAACCTTGATCTCCGGGCGCAGCGCCTTCAGGTAGGCGCCGATCCCGGCGATCAGCCCGCCGCCGCCGACGGGGACGAAGACCGCGTCGAGCTGCCCGGCGCTCTGGCGCAGCAGCTCATCCCCGACCGTCCCCTGCCCGGCAATGACCAGCTCGTCGTCGAAGGGGTGGACGAAGACCATGCCGGTGTCGAGCACCAGCTGCTCGCAATGCTCGGCGGCCTCGGAGTAGCTGTCGCCGAACAGCACCACCCTGGCGCCGAAGGACTGCACCGCGGCGATCTTGATGCCCGGGGTGGTCACCGGCATGACGATCGTCGCCGGGATGCCGAGCTTGCGCGCGGCGAAGGCCACCCCCTGGGCATGGTTCCCCGCCGAGGCGGCGATCACCCCCCTGGCCCGCTCTTCAGGAGAGAGATGAGCGATCCGGTTGTAAGCGCCCCGGATCTTGAAGGAAAAGACCGGCTGCAGATCCTCGCGCTTGAGCAGCACGCGGTTGCCGCAGTCGGCCGAGAGGACGGCCGACTCCTCGAGCGGTGTCTCCACCGCCGCCTCGTAGACCTTCGAGGTCAGTATCTGTCTGAGCATCCTTTGCATGACTCGACAAACTACCGCAACTCACCCCAAAACGCAAAGCCCGGCATCATCGGCTCCCCGCTGTTCGCTGTTCGCTGTTCGCTTTCACTCATCGCTCAGCACTCATCGCTCAGCACTCGTCGCTCGTCGCTCAGCACTGCCTTTCCCGGTGAAACTTAATATCGACAAATATATGCGGCTTGGCTATACTTCAGCGTCATTTCCTGCCGGGGCCGTCGTTCCCGGCGATCCCTATTTTTTCTGCAAAGGAGAGTCGGCAATGGCCACACCGGAATTCTTTTACCAGGACCCCGCCCCCCTCGCCAAGGACACCACCAGCTACTACAAGATTCCCGGCTCCGAAAAGTTCGTCTCGGTGGAGAAGTTCGCCGGGCAGGACGTGCTCAAGGTCGATCCCGAGGCGCTTACCGTGCTCTCCAACCAGGCGATGAAGGATGTCTCCTTCCTGCTGCGCAAGGAGCACAACGAGTCGGTCGCGAAAATCCTTGCCGATCCCGAGGCGTCGATGAACGACAAGGGGGTGGCCATGGCCTTTTTGCGCAACGCCATGGTGGCCGCCAAGTTCGAACTTCCCACCTGCCAGGACACCGGCACCGCGACCGTCGTCGCCAAGAAGGGGCAGCGGGTCTGGACCGGGGTCAACGACGCCGAGTATCTGAGCAAGGGGGTCTACAAGACCTACACCGAAGAGAACCTGCGCTACAGCCAGACCGTGGCGCTGGACATGTACGAGGAGATCAACACCGGCACCAACCTCCCCGCCCAGATCGACATCTACGCTACCGACGGCGACTACTACAAGTTCCTGTTCATGGCCAAAGGCGGCGGCAGCGCCAACAAGACCATGCTCTATCAGGAAACCAAGGCGCTGCTCACCCCGGACAAGCTGGAGAAGTACCTGGTCGAGAAGATGAAGTACCTCGGCACCGCCGCCTGCCCCCCCTACCACATCGCCTTCGTCATCGGCGGCACCTCGGCCGACGCCTGCATGAAGTACGTCAAGCTGGCCACCGCCAAGGAACTCGACGGTCTGCCCACCGAAGGGAACAAGCACGGCCAGGCGTTCCGCGACATCGAACTGGAGAAGAAACTGCTGGAAGCGGCCTACAAGCTCGGCATCGGCGCCCAGTTCGGGGGCAAGTACTTCGCCCACGACGTGCGCGTCATCCGCCTCCCCCGCCACGGCGCCTCCTGCCCGGTCGGCATGGCGGTTTCCTGCTCGGCCGACCGCAACATCAAGGCCAAGATCACCAAGGAAGGGCTGTTCGTCGAAGAGCTCGACCGCGATCCGGGGCGCCTGCTCCCCGAGCGCTTCCGCATGGCCAAGCACGAGCACGGCATCAAGATCGACCTCTCCAAGCCGATTGCCGAAACGCTCAAGGAACTCTCCGGCCTCAAGGTCGGCGACGCCCTGCTCCTGAACGGCACCATCGTGGTCGGCCGCGACATCGCCCACGCCAAGTTCAAGGAGATCCTCGACGCCGGCAAGCCGCTTCCGGAGTACCTGGCCAAGTACCCGATCTACTACGCCGGTCCGGCCAAGACCCCGGCGGGACGCCCCTCCGGCTCCTTCGGCCCGACCACGGCCGGACGCATGGACAGCTACGTCGACCTGCTGCAGAGCAAGGGTGGCAGCATGATCATGATCGCCAAGGGGAACCGCAGCCAGCAGGTCACCGACGCCTGCAAGAAGTACGGCGGCTTCTACCTCGGCTCGATCGGCGGCCCGGCGGCCCTGCTGGCCGACGAGAACATCAAGAAGGTCGAATGCATCGACTTCCCCGAACTGGGGATGGAAGCGGTGTGGAAGATCGAGGTCGAGAACTTCCCGGCGTACATCCTGGTGGACGACAAGGGGAACGACTTCTTCAAGCAGCTGGGCCTGTAAGATCGGCTCTCTGCCCAACGCAAAAAGCCCGCCGGAAACGGCGGGCTTTTTGCGTTGGAGCAGGGCTCAGTGCATGTCGAGGAATTCCGAGCCGGCCGATTGATCGACCGGGTGCTCGTGACGGTCTTCCGTCCCCCGCATGCGCCGCTCGATGGCGCGGTCGTGCTCGTGATGAGGATGGATCAGGCGCTCACCGATCTCCTCGAGACGTTCGATCAGGGTCATGGCTTCACCTCCGGAAGGTTCGTTCCATGACCTCATTATAGGGCAACCGGGCAGCGGAAGGGAAATCAGAGGAAGTAGTCGGCGACCAGCACCTTCATCCCGCCGCTTTCCTTTTCGACCGCCTGCTCCCGCTCCTCCATGGTGAGGAAGTGCGCCAGGTGCTCCCGGGCCTTTTCACGGCTGCCGGCGATGGTTTCGGCCATCTTGCAGAGGATGCCGACGGGGACGCCGTTGCGGTACCCCGCAACCAGCTTGCCGATCTCCTCGCGCTGCTGCTCCTCGCTCCAGCTCTTGAACATGGCGGCGCCGAGATCCTGGTGTGATCCGAACATCATGACTCTCTCCTTGGTCGGGGTCCGCAGTGAAGCTGCGGCACACAGGATAGGCCGGGCGGCGGGGCGTTGTCCAGAGGGAGGCTGGCGGAAACCGTCAGGAAGGGGCGAGATCCTCGCAGTAGAAGCGGCGGCACACCTCGGGACGGTACGGGTAGATCGCGCAGCGCCCCCCGGCGAGGAATTCGCAGCCGTTCTCGATCAGCAGGCGGTATTCGCCGGTGAGGGAGGATTCCAGGCGCCGCGCCCCGAGGGCCTGCAGGGCCAGGAATTCCTCCCAGGCCAGGGGGACGCTGGGGAAGGCCCGGCAGCAGGCGCCGTCGCAGTCGCGGCAGCGCCGCGGATCATCGAGGGGACGATCGAGGAGAATGCCGTGGCGCTTTTCGCGCGTCCGGTGGAAAAACAGCATCGCCACCTCCCGGGACGACACCTGCCGTCCCCGCGCGGCCAACCGGTCGGCCGTCATCCTAATCATATCGAATTACCTTTGAAAATCAAGGCGATAACATCGATTCCCTGCGACCATTTCGAGGGAAATAATACCACATGGCGCAGCCGCCGGCGCCTGGCGCCCATTGGACCGGGCCGTTTTACTTTTCGCCGCCCAAAGGGTATAGTCAGGCGCCATGCGGCAGCAGTCCCGCCACCCCCGCTGCGACGGAACGAACCTCATGCCGATTCGCCCGACCCGTCTTCTCCTGCTGCTCCTGCCGGCGCTCGTCGCCGCCTGGCCGGCCTGCGCCGAGGAGGTCCGCACCCTGACCCTCGACCAGGCGCTGGCCATCGCCGGCGAGCGCAACCGCGCCATCGCCCTGGCCGCCGAATTCCGCAATCGCGCCGAAGGCTTCTATGTCGCCGAACGCGCCGCCGCCCTCCCCCGCCTGACGGCCCGGGGCACCCTCGCCCGCGGCGACGACGACCTCCCCGGCACCCCGCACTACGATCGCCGCGCCGCCGCGCTCCAGCTCGACCAGGCGCTCTTTACCTGGGGGGAGCTGCAGGCGGCGGTCCGGGCGGCGCAGATCAACCTGCAGAGCGCCGACGAGCGGGTGCGGGCCAGCCGCCAGGACGCCCTGCGCGAAGCGGCGACCGCCTTTTACGACGTCCTGCTCGCCCGCGAGCTCAACGACGTCTTTTCCGCCAACCTCGCGCAGAAGAACCGGCGGCTCGGCGAAGCCCGCCAGCGCCAGGCGGTCGGCCTGGCCACCGACTACGACGTGCTGGTCGCCGAAGTCGCCGAGGCCAACGCGCGCCCCGAGGTGGTGCGCACCGCCAACCTGATCCGCAGCCGGCGCGATCGCCTGCGCCTGGTTCTCGGCAGCGACGCGGCCGTCGATGCCGCCGGCAGCCTCGCCGCCGAACCGGCCGCGCCGCCGGCCTACGACACAGCCCTGGCCGTCGCCCGCGAGCGGCGCCCGGAGTTGCGCGACCTCAGGCACCGCCTCGCCATCGCCGGCGAACTGGTCACCGTGGCCCGCGCCGGCGACAAGCCGCGCCTCGACCTCAACGGCGTCTACGGCCGGGAGGAGATCGAGACGCCGGACAACCGCAACGATGCCAACCGCTGGGAAGTCGGCCTGACCTTCTCCTGGCCGCTCTTCGACGGCCTGAAGACCCGCGGCCGGGTGCAGCAGGCCAAAAGCGATCTGGCTGCGCTGCGCATCGACGAACAGCTGCTGCTCGACAGCGTCGCCCTGGAGGTCCGTGAAACGATCGACCGCATGCAGGTCGCCATCGAGCTGGTCCGCGCCCTCGACGACACCGTCACCCAGGCGGACAGGCTGCTGCGCCTGGCGGAGAAGGGGTTCGAGTACGGCGTCAAGATCCGCCTCGAGGTCGACGACGCCGAGCTGAACCTGCGCCAGGCCCGCAGCAGCCTGGCCCAGGCCCGCCGCGACTACCTGGTGGCCGGGATCGACCTCGCCCGGGCGATGGGGATTCTCGGCGAGGAGACGTTCCCCGGCCTGGCGGTGTCGCCGGCCGCCCCCCATCTTTCGACCACAGGAGCCAACTGATGCCCCGCCCGCTCTCGCTGCGACGGCTCGTGACCGTCCTGGCCCTCACCCTCCCCCTGACGGCCGGCTGCGGCAAGGAGCAGTCGAAGGGGCCGCCGGCCAAGCCGCCGGTGCCGGTGAGGGTCGCCAAGGCCGCCAGCCTCGACGTCCCCCTGCAGGTCCGCGCCGTCGGCACCGTGGAAGCACGCTCCACCGTCGAGGTGCGCTCGCGCGTCAGCGGCCAGCTGGCCCAGGTTCACTTCCGCGAGGGGCAGGATGTCCGCAGGGGGGCGCCGCTCTTCACCATCGACCCGACCCCGTTCCAGGTCGCCCTGCGCCAGGCCGAGGCCCGGCTGCAGAGGGACCAGGCCCTGGCGGCGGCCGCCCGCGATAAGGAGAAGCGATACCTGGTCCTGACCGGCGAAGGGCTGGTCTCGCGCCAGGATTTCGAGCTGATCAAGGCCGAGGCCGACTCCCTGGAGGCCGCCGTCGCCGCCGATCGCGCCGCCGTCGACGAGGCGAAGCTGCAGCTCTCCTGGTGCTACATCGCGGCGCCGCTGACCGGACGGGCCGGCAGCCTGATGGCCCATGCCGGCGACCTGGTCACCGCCGGCGGCAGCCAGCCGCTGGTGGTCATCCACCAGGTCGAACCGATCGACGTCAGCTTCACCCTCCCCGAGAAGGAGCTGGCGCGCATCCGCAGCGTCATGCAGAAGGGCACCCTGGCGGTGACGGCGCTCCTCCCCGGCGAGGAGCAGAAGCCGGAGAGCGGCGAGCTGACCTTCATCGACAACGCCGTCGACACCCGCACCGGCACCATCCGCCTCAAGGCGAGCTTCGCCAACGCCGCGCGCCGCCTGTGGCCCGGCCAGTTCGTCACCGCGGTCATCACCCTCGCCACCTTCGACAACGCCACCGTCGTCCCCGCCGCCGCGGTGCAGACCGGGCAGAAGGGAACGTACCTCTACGTCGCCAGGAGCGACGGTACCGCCGAACTGCGCCCGGTCACGACCGGGATCCCCTTCGAGGAAACGACCGTCATCAGCGAAGGGGTCAAGCCCGGCGAAACCGTGGTCGTCGACGGCCAACTGCGGCTTTATCCTGATGCAAAACTCGATATAAAGCGATAAAGCAGCGATGAGCGATGAGTGACAATCACAATACACCCCCCGAAGGCCACTCGTCGCTCATCGCTCAGCACTCAGAACTCACAAGCTCGATCGAACTCCTATGAACATTGCTGAGCCCTTCATCCGCCGTCCGGTCATGACCAGCCTGGTCATGCTGGCGATCATGCTGTTCGGGGCCATCGCCTACCGGCAGCTGCCGGTCAACGACCTGCCGGCGGTCGACTACCCGACGATCCAGGTTTCGGCCAGCCTCCCCGGCGCCAACCCCGACACCATGGCCTCGGCCGTGGCGCTCCCCCTCGAGCGCGAATTCTCGACGATCCCCGGGGTCGAGGTGATGACCTCGACCAACAACGTCGGCAGCACGCGGATCAACATCAAATTCGTCCTGGAACGCGACATTGACGCCGCCGCCCAGGACGTGCAGGCCGCCATCTCCCGCGCCCTGCGCCGCCTCCCCGACGATATGCCGTCGCCGCCGTCGTTCCAGAAGGTCAACCCGGCCGACCAGCCGGTCCTCTACCTGGCCTTCAGCTCGCCGACCCTGCCGCTCTCCACCGTGCACGAGTACGCCGACACCCTGGTCGCCCAGCGCATCTCCATGATCAACGGCGTCGCCCAGGTGCAGGTCTACGGCGGGCAGAAGTACGCGGTGCGCGCCCAGCTCGACCCGCACACCCTGATCAGCCGAGGCATCGGCATCGACGAGGTCGCCGACGCGATCCGCAGGGGGAACGTCAACCTCCCCACCGGCATCCTCCACGGCCGCAACGAGGCGCTCACCATCCAGGCCGGCGGGCAGCTCTACAAGGCCGACGAATACCGGCCGCTGGTGGTCGCCTGGCGCGACGGGGCGCCGGTGCGGCTGGACGATCTCGGCGAAGTCTTCGACAGCGTCGAGAACAACCGGGTCGCCGCCTGGTACCGGCAGACCCGCGCGATCGTCCTCGCCGTGCAGCGCCAGCCCGGCACCAACACCATCGAGGTGGTCGAGCGCATCAAGGCGCTGTTGCCGACCTTCCGCGAGCAGCTCCCCGAATCGGTCGACATCAACATCCTCTTCGACCGCACCGTGCCGATCCAGGAGTCGGTCGCCGACGTCAAGTTCACCATGATGCTCACCATCTGCCTGGTGGTGCTGGTGATCTTCCTCTTCCTGCGCAACGCCTCGGCCACCATCATCCCGTCGCTGGCGCTGCCGCTCTCCATCGTCGGCACCTTCGCCGCCATGTACCTGCTCGGCTTCTCGGTCAACAACATCTCCCTGCTGGCCCTGACGCTGGCGGTGGGCTTCGTGGTCGACGACGCCATCGTCATGCTCGAGAACATCGTCCGGCACATCGAGCGCGGCGAGGGGGTGATGGAGGCCGCCTTCAAGGGGTCGAAGGAGATCGGCTTCACCATCGTGTCGATGACCATCTCCCTGGTGGCGGTCTTCATCCCGGTGGTCTTCATGAAGGGGATGCTCGGCCGGCTGCTCAACGAATTCGCCATCACCATCTCGGTCGCCATCCTGATCTCCGGGTTCGTCTCCCTGTCGCTGACGCCGATGCTGTGCAGCCGCTTCCTGCGCCCACACGGCGAAGCGCGCCGGGGGCGCTTCTACCGCGCGATGGAAGCGGTCTTCGACGGCATGTACCGCTTCTACGAGAGCAGCCTGGCCCGGGTGCTGCGCCTGCGCCGCACCATCCTGATCGGCACCATCGTCATGACCGCGCTGACCGCCTGGCTCTTCACCAAAGTGCCGAGCGGGCTGCTCCCCAACGACGACCTCGGCGCCATCTTCGCCTTCACCGAGGCCGCCCAGGGGACGTCGTTCGAGGAGATGAAGCGCTACCAGCAGCAACTGGCCGACATCGTCATCAACGATCCGAACGTCGAGGCGTTCATGTCCTCGGCCGGGGCCGGGGGGAATCGCGGCGGCGGCAACTCCGGCTTCATGTTCATCCGCCTCAAACCGCGCAGCGAGCGCACGCTCAACGCCGACCAGGTGATCCAGCAGCTGCGCCCGAAGGTGGCCCAGGTGCCGGGGGTCCTGATGTTCCTGCAGAACCCCCCGCCGATCCGCCTCGAGGCCCAGCTCGCCAAGGCCCAGTACCAGTTCACCATCCAGAGCCCCGACACCGGCGAGCTGTACCGGCACGCCGAGGCGCTGGAGGCGAAGCTCAGGCAGCAGCCGCTGCTGCTCGACGTCACCAGCGACCTGCAGCTCAAGAACCCGCAGATCCAGGTCGACATCGACCGCGACAAGGCTGCGGCGCTGGGGCTCACCGTCGAGCAGATCGAGGACGCCCTCTACTACGCCTACGGCTCGCGGCAGATCTCGACCATCTATGCCTCCGACAACCAGTACAACGTGGTGCTCGAACTGCTGCCGCAGTTCCAGGAAAACGCCCAGGCGCTGACCCTGCTCTACGTGCGCTCGAACAAGACCGGCGCGCTGGTGCCGCTCGCCACGGTCGCCACGCTGCGCCGCACCCTCGGCCCGCTGTCGGTCAACCACCTCGGCCAGCTGCCGGCGGTCACGCTCTCCTTCAACCTCAAGCCCGAGACCCCCTTGAGCGCTGCGGTGAGCGTCGTCGAAGCCGCCGCAAAGGAGACGCTGCCGGCCGGCTTCACCACCAGCTTCCAGGGGGTGGCGCAGGCGTACAAGCAGTCGACCACCGGCCTGACGGTGCTGATCATCATGGCGATCGTGGTCATCTACCTGGTCCTGGGGATTCTCTACGAAAGCTACATCCACCCGCTGACGATCCTTTCCGGCCTCCCCTCGGCCGGCTTCGGCGCGCTCATCACCCTGCTGATCTTCGGCAAGGAGCTCAACCTCTACGGCTTCGTCGGCCTGGTGCTGCTGATCGGGATCGTCAAGAAGAATGCGATCATGATGATCGACTTCGCGCTGGAGGCCCAGCGCAGGGAGGGGAAAACGCCGCTGGAGGCGATCCACCAGGGGGCCCTGGTGCGCTTCCGGCCGATCATGATGACCACCATGGCGGCATTCATGGGGTGCCTGCCGATCGCCCTCGGCATCGGCGCCAGCGGCGAGGCGCGGCGCACCCTGGGGCTGGCCATCGTCGGCGGCCTGCTCACCTCGCAGGTGCTGACGCTTTACATCACCCCGGTGATCTACTACTACATGGACCGCGCCCAGGAATGGGCGCGGGCGAAGATCAAAAGAGCACCGACGGCGTGACGGGAGGCGTCACTCGGCGCGGCGCCCCGCCCGGCCGTTCTTCTCCCACGCCGCCAGCGCCGCCCGGATTTCCGGCATCATCCGGCGGGTCGCCTCGACCCCGGCCTGCATGCAGCGCTTCTTCTGGGTGAAGTCGAGCATCCCCACGTCACCCACGTTCGGCGCGATCAGGATGTCGGCCTGCTGCTTCCTGGTCCGGGCGTTCTCGGCGCTCATGATGGTGATCGACTGCATCATCACGTCGATGATGTCGACGATCTCGAAGTTGCTGACCTGCTTGCCGATATCGACGGCGATCACGATGTCGGCCCCCTTCTCGCGCGCCACCGCGACCGGCACGTTGTCGATCACCCCGCCGTCGACCAGCAGCGTCCCCAGATGCTCCACCGGCTGGAAGACGCCGGGGATGGCGCTGCTGGCGCGCACCGCCCGCCCCACCGGCCCCTTGTCCAGCACCACGCGCGTCCCCCGGTGCAGATCCGTGGCCACCGCGGCGAAGGGGATCTTCAGCCCCTCGATGTTGGCGGTCGGCACCTTGTTGCGGATGAAGGCCTCAAGCTTCTCCCCCTTGGCCGCCCCCATCCCGGTGAAGGCGTTGAGCAGCCCGTAGTCGAAGATGTCCCCCTTCTCCAGGGCGAAGGCGGTCCACTCCAGCTCCAGGCTGTTGCGGTCGTGGGCGTAGAGGGCGCCGATCAGGCTGCCGACGCTCGTCCCCACCACCAGGTCGATCGGGATCTTCTCCTGCTCCAGGGCGCGGATCACGCCGATGTGGGCGAAGCCGCGCGCGGCGCCGCCACCGAGGACCAGCGCGACCTTCGGCCGGCGGAGCCCCCCCTCGCCCGCCACCGGACCGCGGGCCGTCGTGCAGGAGGTCAACA
>VAUL01000065.1 GCA_005774545.1 Deltaproteobacteria bacterium
GGGTGGGGCTGGGGTGGAGGCGGAGATCGTGCTGGCCTCGGCCGTCGACCGCGCCGAACTCGAAGAGTTCTTTGCCGAACGGCTCAACTGGCGGCGGGAAATCGGCTGGGACGAGGGCGCCGGTCGCCTGATCGCCCGCGAGGTGCGCGGCATCGGTGCGATGGTCCTGCAGGAGCGCCCGGCGGCGATCCCTGACGAGGAGGCCCTGCCGGTGCTGTTCGAACTGTTGCGTCGTGAGGGGTTGGGTCTGCTCGGCTGGACGCCGGAGGCGGCCCGGTTGCGGGAGCGCCTCGCGTTTCTTCACGGCGCCCTGGCCGCCGACGGCTGGCCTGATGTCGGCGACGGCGCGCTGCTCGAACGGCTCGATGACTGGCTTCGGCCCTGGCTGGCTGGGGTGCGCAGCCGTGCCGACCTGGCGCGCCTCGATCTGTGCGCGATTCTGCGGAGCTGGCTGGGGGGGCGGGGACGGGAGCTGGAAAGGCTGGCGCCGGAACGGCTGGTGGTGCCGAGCGGTTCGGCCGTGCGTCTCGACTACGTGGCCGAGGGGGGGCCGGTCCTGGCGGCGAAGCTGCAGGAGCTGTTCGGCCTGGCCGATACGCCGCGGGTCGCCGGTGGCCGGGTGCCGGTGCTGATCCACCTGCTGTCCCCGGCCGGCCGGCCGCTGGCGGTGACCCGCGACCTGCGCAGCTTCTGGGACGGGGTCTACCCCGAGGTCAGGAAGGAGATGCGCGGGCGCTACCCGAAGCACCCGTGGCCCGATGATCCGTGGACGGCGCCGGCAACGCGGCGCACCAGGGGACGTTAAAGTTTCTCGAACCTGGCGCCGATGCCGGCCAGTCCGTCACGGGCGGAGGCCAGCAGTTCCTCCCCGGCGAGAATCCCGACGGCGCTTTCAGAGAACCGCTCCAGCAGGTAACGGCGGGCAACCTCCGCCAGCGAGTGCCCGCCTACGGCCAGGATTCCGTCGCGCAACCTCTGGCGCAAGGCGATGCTCAGCCCCTGCTGCTGGCAGAGGAATTCACGATGGCCGCGACCGCCGGGCGAGAGCGGCCGGTCGAGTTCCCCGAAGGTGGCCAGGATCGCCTCGCGAATCATCTCTTCGCTGAAATCCCCCCGGCAGGCCCATTCGACCCCCTGGCGATAGACTTCGAGAGTGCGCAGCAGGTGCGGATCGCGGTAGGAGAGGAGCGACAGCAGTCCGCCGTCGGCGTTGTAGCCGGCCAGCCCGCCGTAAGCCCCGCCTTTTTCGCGGATTTCGCGATGCAGGAAGTTGGCGCGCAGCAGTTTGGCCAGGACCATCAGCGGGGCGGTGTCCGGGTGGTTGTAGGGGACGGTGCGGAACACCCGGGCCACGTAGGCGAGCGGGACGTTGGCGTTCCAGGCGACCGCCCGGCTGGCGAGCGGCGGCTCTTCGCCGATCGCCGCGCCGGCATCCCCGCCGGGGAGGGCGGCGAGCAGCGCCGCCAGCGGCGCCGCCATGCCGGCCAGTGCCCCGCTTTCCGCCGTCACGGCAGCGGTGACCCGGCCGGCCGTCAGCAGCTGCGCGGCGATGGCGCGGAATTTTGCCGCCGCATCCGCCAGGCTGGCGGCATCGCCGGCGGCTGCTTGCTGGATGAGCCGGATCTGGCTCATGCCGGACCATTCGTCCCGCTGGCGGGCTGCCGGGGTCAGCGCTGCGGCTGCGGCCCGCGCGGCGTAGGAATGGCCGGAACCGGGGATCGAATTCTCCATGGTGACCCGCACCTGGCCGATGACCGTGCGCAGGCGTTCGAGATCGCTGAAATCCGGCGCCGTCAGCAGGTCGGCGAGCAAGACGCACAACGGCTCCTGGCGTGAATCGAGCGCCTTGGCGCGCAGGTCGACCACGGCCCGGGCGGCATCGAGATCGTGCGGATCTTCGAGCAGGTTGCTGCCGAGGCGGATCCCGCCGGTCACGGCGGTGATGCGCCGGGCAATGGTCAGGTAGTCCTGGCCGGCGGCACCGATCTGCGGCAGCAGGGCACAGAACAGCGGCAGCCAGGGGCGCAGTTCGCGCGGCAGGCTGCCGGTGTCGAACTGCAGCGAAAGATAGGTGATGCCGTTGGTCGGCTGGGTGAACCAGAGGGTCCGGACCCCGGCCACCTCGGTCGCGTCGAACGGTACCGTCGGCTCGGTCGGGTCGATGTCGGCAAGGGCCAGGGTCGGCAGGCAGGCGGTGTCGTCCGGGGCCTCCTGGCTGCGCTGCAGTTCGGCGGCGGCCGCGACCAGCCCGTTCCGTCCCGCCTCGCCCAGCGCTTCGAGCGCCTGCCCGATGCGCCGGTCGATTTCCTGCTGTTCGCGGGCGGCATGCTCCCGGTCCGGTCGCAGCAGCAGCGTCACCCGGTGCGGATTGCCCAGCAGGTGACGACGGATCAGCGCCGGGAAGAACCCCGGGTCGGCCGCGGCCCGCCGCAGTTCGGCCAGGGTGTGCTCCAGTTGCAGGGCGCCCACCGGGTCGTCGGCGTGCAGCCACGGGCCGAGGAAGCGCATCAGCAGGCTCAGCCCGTAAGGGTACTGGTCGCCGCTGACCTCGCGGCTGGAAAATTCGTACTGGTGCAGGGCGGCTTCGACCCGTTCGGCCGGAAATCCTTCGCCGGCGATCCGCTCCAGCGTTTCGAGCACCAGGCGCTCGACGGTATCGACCTGTTCGGGGTCGGTCCCCTGCAGACCGACGGCAAAGACGGTGTCGCGGTAATCGTCGTGGTAGCCGGTCCCGGGGGAGAGATTCTGGCCGAGGTGGCTCTCCAGCAGGGCCCGGTAGAGCGGGGCGGCCGGATCGCCGAGCAGCAGCCCCGCCAGGATGCCGAGAGCGGCCCTCTCGAAGGTGTTCTCGATGGGGCAGGTCAGCCAGCCGAGCTGAACCATGCTGCGCCCGGACGGGTCGTCCTCGCCGCCGAGCGGGAACGTCGCTTCGCTGCGCATCGGTCCGGCGAAGCGTTTTTCGGGGGGGATGGCCGTGTCGGCCGGGTACGGCTCGAAGCGGCTCAGGGCCAGGGCGTCGATCTTCTCGAGATGTCCGGCCAGCGGCAGGTCGCCGTAGGTGTAGAACCAGCTGTTGCCGGGGTGATAGTGGCGGGCGTGAAAGGTGCGCAGCTGTTCCCAGGTCAGGTCGGGGATCTCCTGCGGCTCGCCCCCCGAGTTGTGGCCGTAGCAGGACGTCGGGAAGAGGGCGCGGTTCATGCGCCGGCCGAGCAGTGACGACGGGTCGGCCATCGCCCCTTTCATCTCGTTGAACACCACCCCCTTGATCTGCACCGGGGTGGCAGGGTCAAGCGGGGCGGCAAACTCCAGGCGATGCCCTTCCTGGCGGAAATCCTGCTCGCGCAGCAGCGGGAAGAACACCGCGTCGAGATAGATCCCCATGAGGTTGTAGAAATCCTTGCGGTTCATGCTCGCCACCGGGTAGCAGGTCCAGTCGGAGGCGGTCATGGCGTTCATGAAGGTATTGAGGCTGCGCTTGAGCATGGCGAAGAACGGGTCGCGCACCGGGTAGCGCTCCGAGCCGCACAGAACGGTGTGCTCGAGGATGTGCGCCACCCCTGTCGAATCAGCCGGCGGGGTGCGGAACGCTACGGCGAAGACGTTGTTCGGGTCGGCGCAGGCCAGATGAACCAGGCGTGCGTCGGTGCGCACATGCCGTGCCCTGACCAGGGTGGCGTTCAGTTCGCGAAGCGGGGTGTGTTCGGTAATCAAAAAGCCGTGCACGAGGGTGCCGGCGGCTGGCAGGCTGGGCATGAAGGCTCCCGGTGTGTTGGTATCTCGAAGTTTAACGCAGACCGGGCGCTTGTCCACGACGGTCCGCGAGAGTCGCCCCTTATAACATGACCGGCGCCGCTTCGGCCCGGTTTTTTCCGGTTTCGCTTTGTTCGCCGGCGGTTTTTTGCTAAACTGCGACTCCGTTCCGACGCCGTTGCGTCAATGGCCGATGGCCGGATCCTCCCTTATGCCTGCAGGCGGCGCATGAACCGTTTCAGGACACTCTCGGTCCGCCACAAGCTGACCGGCATCATCTTCCTCGTCAGCGTCGTGGTCCTGGCGCTGACCGGTACGGTGGTCGCCGTCGCGCAGTTCCGTCATCTGCGCGGCGACAGCGAGCGGGAGTTGTCCGTACTGGCCAGCGTCATCGCCGATTCCTGCCGTTCCCCCCTGCTCGTGCACAGCCCGAACGACGCCGAGAGGATTCTCGGCTCGCTGCGTGCCCATCCCGAGATCGTATCGGCCTACCTGTTCGACAACCGGCAGCGGCCCCTGGCCGCCTACCTGCGCCCGACCCTGTCGCACCAGCGGCTGGCGGAGTCATTCGATCTGGCGAAGATGCAGATGGAGGAAGAGCAGATCGAGGCGGGGCTGGCCTCCGGAAATAACGGCCAGTGGCTGGATAAGAGCCAGTTGGCGCTGTTCCGCATCATCGAGTTCAACGGCAAACGCGTGGGTGCCCTTTACATCCGTTCCGAGCAGTTGCGTTTCCGGCAGCAGGTGGGGCTGTTCGCCGCGGCCAGCCTGACGGTTCTCGGCGGAGCCGCCACCATTGCCCTGCTGCTCGGGGCCAGTCTGCAGCGGGTCTTCTCCGAGCCGGTCGTGCGTCTCGCCGAGCGGATGCGCAAGGTCGCCCTCGACCGCAATCTCGGCTCCGGAACAGCGACGCCCGTTACTGAAGAGTTCGGCGTCATCTTTCGCGGTTTCGAAGAGATGCTCGAGGAATTGCGCCAGCGTGACCAGCAGTTGCAGCGGCATAGCGAGATTCTCGAGGCCGAGGTGCTGGAGCGGACCTGGGAGCTGATGGCCGCCAAGGAGGCGGCGGAGGCCGCAAACGCCGCGAAGTCGCGTTTTCTGGCCAACATGAGCCATGAGATCCGTACGCCGATGATCGGTGTGCTTGGCATGGCCGATCTGCTGCGCAACGAGGAACTGACCGCCCGCCAGCGCCACCTGGCAGAGACCGTCTACGCATCCGGCGAAGCGCTGTTGCAGATTCTCAACGATCTTCTCGACATCACCAAGATCGAGGCCGGCAAGATGGAGCTCGAATCCGCTCCGTTCGTCCTCAGCCGGGTTGCCGACGATGCCGTCGCCCTGTTTGCCGAAACAGCGCGCAGCAAGGGGGTGCGGCTGGCCTTCGAAGAGGGGGCCGGGTTGCCGGACGTGGTCGTGGGGGACGCTTTCCGACTGCGCCAGGTCATTCTCAACCTGGTGGGGAATGCCGTCAAGTTCACCGGTCACGGGCAGGTCACGGTCAGCCTCCGTGCCGAACCCCGCTCCCCGCAAGGGGAGCACCTCTACCACCTCGCCGTGCGCGATACCGGAGTCGGCATACCGGCGGAATCGCTGGCGCGGATTTTCGAGGCGTTCGATCAGGCGGATGACAGTCTGAGCCGCACCTACGGGGGGACCGGTCTGGGCTTGACGATCGTCCGCGAACTGGTCCGGTTGATGGGCGGGTCGGTGTCCGTCGAGAGCACGCCCGGCGTCGGCAGTTGCTTCACGGTGAACCTTCCCCTGACGGTGGTTGCCGACGCAACGGGGGCTCCCCTTTCGGGCGCAGCGCTGCGTCCGGTGCCGGCCGCGGTGCCGGCTGCGGTGCCGGCCGCAGGCAACGGCGGGCGGATTCTGCTGGCCGAGGACAATCCGACCACCCAGGAGTTGCTCTGCATCCTGCTGCGGGGCGCCGGATTCGTCCTGACGGTGGTCGACGATGGTTACGGGGTGCTTCGGGAAGCTGTTGCGGAGCCGTTCGACCTGATTCTGATGGACTGCCAGATGCCGCATCTCGACGGCCTGGAAACGGCCCGTCTGCTGCGGCGGCAGGGGGTGCAGACGCCGATCGTGGCGCTGACCGCCCATGCCCGCAGCGAGGACGAGCATCGCTGCCTGGAGGCGGGGATGAACGATTTTCTCGGTAAGCCGTTTCGCCAGCACGAGCTCTGGAGCGTGCTTGACAAATGGCTGCCGGCCGGCCGCACTGCGGCGCCGGCGACGAGGCCTGCGCCCGGAGGGACGACATGCTGCTGAAGGAGAACATGCCCCGCCTGGTGCTGTCGGGCGTGATTCTGCTCGCCCTGTCGGGGCTGCTGGTCCTGGCTGTCGTCTGGCGAGACGACTCTCCTCACCCTGACGTGGCACTCGAAAAAGTGACATTCAGTCGCGACGCCGCGGGGAAGCCGGTCCTTGCCGTGCAGGGCGAAGGGTTGCACGGCAGCCTTCGGGCCATGCTGATCCCCGACCGGCAACTAGACGACATCTCGTCGGCGAATCCCGACGTTTCCGCCGTTTTTTACCAATGTGCGACCGATGGCCGCCTGGCGGTGGCGACCGCTAACGACCAGCGGGTGCTGACGCTGGATGTGACGGCCGGGCAGCCGGTTCGGGTGCTCGGCAGTTTGCAGCTATCCCAGGAGAAGTTGGGTTCGGGGGCCTATGCCACGGCTGTCGTTGCCCTGGTCGGCTCGAGAGCCGTGATTGCCAGGAACAGCGTCGGCCTGCTTCTGCTCGACGTCAGCGACCCGCGGGCTCCGAGTGAGGTCAGCCGGGTTGAACTTCCCATCAACCTGACCGACCTGGCAGTCGGCCACGACGGTTTATATGCCGTGGGGAGAGGGGCCGGGTTGCTGAAAGTAACGTATGCCGGCGACCGGTTGCATGTTCGCAGCCTGCCGGGGAATCAGGGCGCGTGGCGACTGGCGGTGGATGGCCGGCGGCTGGTGACCACAGGTCACAACGGCGAATTGGCCTTGTACGAGGCCGATGCGCGCGACAGGATGGCCCCGGTCGGTTCGTTGGCGTTGCGGCAAGAGGTGCGTGATTTGGTTCTCACCCGCGACGCGCTGTACCTGGTGACCGCCGACAGCCGGTTGCTGATCTATTCGACGGCGACCTGGCCGCGCTTGGTCCCGGCCGGCGACCTTGAGCTGAAGGGACAGCCGCTGCGTCTGGAAGCGGCCCGGGAACTTCCCCTGCTGTTTTGCACCCTGGTGGGGAAGGGGGTGGCCGCCATCGACGTCGGGTCAGCCTTGAAGCCACATGTCGCCGGTGTGTTCAACATGTCGCGCCCGGCATCGTCGGTGCAGTTCAAGGGCGGCCGGTTGTTTCTCGCCGGCATTGCGGGGCTGCACGTTCTCCCCACGGAAAGGTTGCGCCAGCTGTTGTCGGTCGCCGCGCCGGAGAGCGTCTCGCCGCTCGCTCCTGGCAGCGGCAAGGTGCGCCTGCTCGTCCGGGGCGGAAAGCTATTCGCCTACAATAGCCGCAGTCTGGTTTACGTCGATGGCGGCAGCGCTGGCGGTGCGGCCGGAGAGCCGCTTGAGACATTCCTGGCGCTGCCGGAAAACGACGGGGTCCGCCTGCACGCTTTGCGCGGCGGGGTGCCGGATCTCGACCCCAGCGCCAGGGTGCCGATTTCCGACCCCAATCAGCTTAGTAACGATATCGATTATTCGATAAGCGTTCACGACGCAGCCTGGCGCGACGGCATGCTGTTCGTTCTTTCGAGATCCCAACTGCAGATTTTCCCCTGCGATGCGTCCGGGACGGGCCCTCAGCTGGCCGCCCACCAGCTTCCCGGCGAGACGCTGCACATGGCCTGGGTTACCCCGAAACTCCTGGCGGTGGCCTATCGCAGCAGCGAGCGCAACGGGGTGGAGTTGGTCGATGTGAGCGTGCCTGGCGCCCCGCGCGTCGCCGGGGCCGTGCTGTTTCCCAGGCACCAGCGGACGGTCGGCGATATCCGCGCCCTCCTGGCGGACGACAGCCGCCTGTACGTCTCCCGCTCCCGGCTCGGCGTGGAGATCTACGATCTGGCGCAACCGGCGCAGCCGAAGCTCGTCCAGCGGATCGACACCCCCGGCAGTGCCGGCCGGCTCTCGTTGCAAAACGGTTTGCTGGCGGTCAGCGATCTGGAGGCGGGGGTCTTTTTCATCGATGTGAACGGAGAATATGTCGTGCCGGCCGGTACCTATCGTCTGCCGGTGGTTGCCCACGATGTGCTGATGCACGGCGGGCAACTGCTGGTCACCAACGCGACCGGCGACATTTTCCGCTTCGCCCTCCCCCAGCGGCTGAATCTGCCGGTAGGGGAGTCGGGGCGGAACCTGGAACTGCCTGTGCCGCAGGGGCTCCCGCCGGGCGCATATACGCTGTCGCTTTACGACGGCGAGAACAGTGTCGAATGGCCGGTGACCGTGCCTGCGGCGCCACCCGCTCAGAATTTGTAGGTCATCCCCACCCAGATCTGGCGGCCGAGGTCGTAGGTGTCGAGCGTTTCGCCGGAAACGATCTCTTCATCGAAGACGTTGTTGATCTCGACGGTGAGGACCAGGCTCTGCTCCCGCCAGAGACGCTTTTCCCAATCGAGCCGCCAGTCGAAGACCCACGACTCCGGATTGTCGACCACGTCGTAGATGTCGAGTTTCTCTCCCGAAGGGAGCACCTTGTCCTCCCCGGTATTGGCGAGGGCGGCGTAGCCGCTGCGGTAGCGGGTGACGTTGGTGAAGGTGAACCCCCAGGGGAGCCGGCCGCTGTATGCGAGGGCGGCGGTCCACTCGCGATTGAAGTCGGTGCGGGGGAGGTTGTCGCGATCGACGATGCTGCCGCGATACCAGACGGGATCTGGGGTGCCGTCCTTGTCGCGGTCGATTTCGTTGATGGTGGTGTCGTAGTTGCCGTTGCTGGTGACCGTCTCCTGCCAGGTGGCGGAGAGCAGCACGGCGTGGTTCTGCCAGCTCTGCTCCCAGGAGAGCGCCACTTCCCGGTGGTCGCTGCGGCCGTCGTTGGTCCACTCGGTGTACAGGTAACCGTCCGCATCGATGTCGCGAACCCTGGCGTAAAGCTCGTCCCGGCTTTCGCGGTCGATATAGTCGAGGCTGAGCAGTCCGCCGCCGGCCTGCTGGGAGATCCCCACCGTCCACTCGTCGGTGTAGGGGGTCGCAAGGTCGGCCAGGCGGGTGGCGGGGAAGACCTTCTTGGGGGAGAAGGTCCAGGGCTTCAGCCGGCTGCCGGCGGCCAGGGTCTTGTTGTCGCGCTTCCAGATTTCCGAAGGGGCCCGCTTCTCGGCGAGGGCGTGGGTCAGCAGGGTTTTGCCGTAGTAGCGGTTCCAGCCGCCCCTGAAGACGGTTCTGCCGTCGCCGAACGGATCGAGGCTGACCGCCAGGCGCGGCGCCCAGTTGTCGTTCTTCTGCAGATCGTCCGAGGAGAGGCGGACTCCGGGGCGCACGGTCAGGCGCCCCCAGGTGACCGCGTCCTCGAGGTATGCATCGTAAAAGCGGATGACCGCATCCGTCGTGTCGGCGGGATAGACAGTCTTCTGGTACATGAACTGCTCGCCGGAGATGCAGCCGGGGTCGCCGGGGTCGCAGACCGCGATTTGATACAGCGGGATCTTGGATTTCACCGGGGTGCAGAGTTTGGCGGTGTTCGGGCCACAGACTCCCGAGTAGTAGGTCATGTCCCGGGGGCGCTCGTACGTCCCGGTGACCTGTTCGTAGCTTGCGCCGAAGCCGATGACATGGGCAAGACCGGCGGTCTGCAACGGCTCGGTCGTGGCGTCGATGGTGGCGGTCCAGGTTTCCTGCCGCTGCTCGAGGTCGCCGTGGCCGCCTTCCTTGCTGACGCGCTTGGTGGCGGCGACGTCGGCATCGGTGATGTCGCCCCACGGCTTCGACGGCGTCACCTGCCAGGGGAAGTAGCTGGCCGGGGCCTCCCGCCGGTTGCGGCTTTCGCGGCGGTTGAGGTTCAGTTCCAGGTTCAGGGCGGACAACCGGCTTTCCAGTTTCGCCGTCAGGCCGTAGGCGTCGTTGTCGAGATCGTACCGGCTGGCGACCGTTTCGGGGAGGAACATCTCCGCGGAATAGGGGGTGTAGCTGCCGGTCAGGGTCAGGCGGCTGTCGGGCGTCAGGTGAGCGACGTATTTGAGGAAGTAATTGTCGAGAGTGCGATGCTGCTCTTCGGTTTCGTCGACCAGGACCAGGGGAATGTCGGAACGGATCCGCGAGGCTGCCGCCAGCAGCCCGGAATTTTCGCTCAGCGGCAGGTCGATGCTGAGCGCGCCGTCGTATTTGCGAAACTCCGGCTGGACGTTGCCGCTGGTCGGATGGGTGTATTCCGCTTCGCGTTCGCGGGCGACATGCAGTTCGGTCCATTCGGAACGGGTGTGGCGCAGGCTGAACTGCCCGCCGAACACTCCCCGCGGATCGCGGGTGCGGGCCTCGACGACGCCGCCGGTGAAGGCGCCGAAGCGGGCCGGGATGTTGCTGCGGTAGACCGTGACGTTTTCAATGAGGCTCGGGTGGATGAAGGATTCCTGGGGGTGGCCGGGAACCCGGCTGAGGTCGCGGGTGTTTTCGTAGGCCGGGTCGAGCAGGCTGTTGTTGCCGATGCCGTCGATGGTGAAATTGTTGTCGTAGAAGCGTCCGCCGGAGATGGAGAGGTTCGGCGGCAGGATCTCGCCGGCATTGTCGGAGGTGCGGGAGAACTCGCCGGCCTGGATGCCGGGGAGGATGGTCAGCATCTCGTTGAGGCTGCCGTTGCGTGCCGGCAGCGTCTGCAACGTGTCGCGGTCGAGGGTGCTGCTCCCGGTCAGGCGGTCTGCCGCCGTACCGGTCACGGTTACCGCGTCCATCTCCACCGGGGGGGCACCGGAGGGGTCTTCGGCAAGCACGGGGGCTGCCGCGGCCAGGGCGACGAGGAGCAGCCAGGTGAGTGTTCTGGCGGGATGAAGCAAACCGGCTCCTCTCGGATCGAATAGCTGACCACGGCAGTAGGTTTGAAGGACAATTCTTGAAAAATTCGCACAATAATGTCAAGGTATAAAACACTGAAAAACCGTTGATTAATCAGCCTGCATCCATGCCTGCCCGTTTGTTGCCGAGGATGATTGAAACCGTGATCGGACGCCGCATGACCGGCGAAGAGCTGTGGCTCCGGGCCGCCTGTCTTGCGGCGTCGATCGGTCTGCACGTGGTGCTGATCGCCGCCGGCTGGCAGGGGTTCGGAATGCTGCACGGTCCGGACCTGCCGGTGGTCGTGACGCTGGTGGAGCGTCCGGCGCTCCGGCCGCTACCCGGCCGGTCGCCGGCCAGCCGGGGGCCAAAGGCGGCGGCCGCCGCCGCAGTCCGCCAGCCGTCTGCCGCCGCATCCCGTGCCGTGGTGCCGGAGGCGGTGTCAGCCCCCCGGGAGGCGGAGCGTCCCGAACCCGTGGCGGCGGCTGACGAGGCACCGGTCCCCGCCATCCCGGCAGCCGTGCCGGAGGCTGCTTCGACCGGCGGGGAGGCCGCGTCCTTCGGGGACTCCCCGGCAGGCGGCGGGGCGGGCGGGGGGCGCGGGGTGACGGGGGCGGGTGGCGGGCTGGCTCTTGTACACAGGTGACGCGGCCGAACCAGAGGGGAGGGGGGAGCTGGGGCGGTTGGCGAACAACAACAAAGAAAACAGCTGTAGGACGGTGGTCCTAGTGACGGGCAGATCATCTGCGCGAGCGGGGTAGGACG
>VAUL01000109.1 GCA_005774545.1 Deltaproteobacteria bacterium
CTTCCCACCCCCGCCGGTGGGATTGCTGCTGCCGCTGCCGCCGCTGCCGCCGCCGTTTCCGATCATTATCCACGACCGCCATGACGACCGGGACGACGACCGTTACGACCGCCGGCGCGACCGGCGCGACGAACGCCGGGGCTGGCGCAGCGAGCGCCGCCACGACCACCGCCATGAGCAGCGTTGCGAGGTGTGCCGCCACTGGCCACCGGCAGAGCGCCACTGGCGGCAGCATCGCCATGACCGGCACAACGACTGGTGCGACGAACCCGGCGAGCGCCGGCATGACCGCCGGGCATGGCGCGACCGTTACGACCGGAGATGACGCGGCTGCCGGCCGCCGGACAAAAACAAGGGGCGATCGCTGCGCGATCGCCCCTTGTTGCTTTCGGCTCGCCGGCCGGCGGCCACATCACCGTCAGACGCGCAGGAACACCGCCAGCGCCCCGGCGCCGCCGAGATGGCGCGGCGCCGCCGCCCATTCCAGCACCAGGTCCCGCGAGTTGCCGAGCAGCGTCTCCACGGCCCGGCGCAGCACCGGCCCCTCCTGGGAGTGCAGCCCCTTGCCGGTGACGATCACCACCAGCGGCCACCCCTGGCGGACGGCGCCGGCCAGGAAGGTCCGGGCCCGGGCGACGGCCTCGTCGCGGGTCAGGCCGTGCAGGTCGAGCGTCGCGGCCGGCCGGAGGGCGCCGCGCGCCAGCTGCCGCGTGCGGCGCGGACGGGCGACGGGCGGAGCGTCGCCGGCCGGGGCTTTTTCCCCCGGCACCGGGTCGAACGCCGCGACCGCGGCCAGGAACTCGTCCCGTTCCCCCCCGGAAACCGACGACAGCCCCTCCGCGGTGGCGAAGGGGCTGTCGGTGACATCGTCCTGGTCCGGCCGTCGGCGCGGCATCGTCAGCGGCGGACGATCTTGCGGCGCCCCTGGATCGCCTTGGTGTGCAGGCGCATCAGGGTGCCGGTCTTCTCCAGGTGGAACTGGAACCAGAGATCGCCGTAGGGCTGCATCTTCATCTTCTTCCCCTCCTGCAGCAGCTTGAGGTTCTCCTCCATCTGCTCGTCGCCCTTAACCTTCTTGAGCCCGCGCTCCATGACCTGCACGGCCTTGTCCCGCTCGCCGATCTTTTCCAGGCAGAAGGCGTACAGCGACCAGAGCAGCGGCTCCTTGCGGGTCAGCGCCACCGCCTTCTCGAAGGTGTCGATCATCTTGCCGTTCTGGCTGCGCTTCATGTAGCAGATCGCCAGCATCGCCATGCCGACCCAGTGGCGGCCGAACCCCTGGGTGAGGTAATCGAAGGCCTTGGAGAAGTCGCGCTTGAGGTAATGGATGGTGCCGATCTGCGAGTTCATCTGCTGCTTGACGTAGAACTGCCACGGCCCGAACTTCTTCTGCACGTCTTCGATGACCCGGATCGCCTTCTCGATGCGCTGGGCGGCCAGGTCCTTCTGGGCGACCTCGACCGCCGCGTTGAGCTTGAGCATGACCTGGCGGATGATCACGGCGTAGACGCCGGCAAAGGCGATGGTGGCGAGGATCACGGCAAAAGCGGGGTGCATCAGGTCGGCAAGCAGCAGCAGCGTCGCAACGACGATGCCGACCGCCAGGGAGATCAGCAGGCTCAGCATTGTTCAGGGATCCTTTCGGGGTGATGGGCCACGCAGTGTAGCAATC
>VAUL01000110.1 GCA_005774545.1 Deltaproteobacteria bacterium
GCCCGCCCCCCTCAAGCCCGGGGGCAAAGGCCGCGGGATGCGGGGCGGTTTGCAGTCGCCGCCGGCGATCGGCTATCCTTGAGGGAGAAATTCGTTGCAACCCTGACCGGAGCGGGTGTCGATGGCGAGAGCGCTGCTCATCATGATGCTGGCCGTACTGCTGGGCTGTACCGACAAGGACTGGCGCACCGCCAGCCGCGCGCCGGCCGGGATCGCCCCCGACCCGGTCCGGACCAGCGAAGCGGTGGTGCAGGTCTATGCCGCCCGGGCGTGGGGATGGCGCGGGTGGTTTGCGGTCCACACCTGGATCGCCACCAAGCCGGCCAACGGCTCCGCCTACACGGTTTACGAGGTGATCGGCTGGCGGCAGCATCGCGGCCTGCCGGTGCTGCGCATCGAGCAGGACATCCCCGACCGCCTGTGGTTCGGGGCCCGGCCGCAGCTGCTGACCGAGCATCGCGGCGCGGCCGCCGAGCCGCTGGTCGAAGCCGTCGACCGGGCGGCCCGGGCCTACCCCTGGCCCGAAACCTACGAGGCCTTCCCCGGCCCGAACAGCAACACCTTCACGGCCTGGGTGGCCCGCCAGGTCCCGGAACTGGGGCTGGAACTGCCGTTCGCAGCCATCGGCAGCGGCTACCTCAACTGACGGGGGATGCCGGGGGCCCCGCCCCCGCAGCCGATCGGCAGGCGGCCATCCGGCCGCCTGTTGCGGTTTTTATTGCATCCGGGCGCCGTTTCGTCCACAACGTACGCATCATGAAGATCTGGATCGACGCCGATGCCTGCCCGCGGGCGGTGAAGGACATCCTCTTCCGGGCCTCGACCCGGCTGCAGGTGCCGCTCTGCCTGGTGGCCAACAAGAGCCTGGCCAAGCACAGCGGCCCGCGGGTGGAGATCATCGTGGTGGCCGAGGGCTTCGACGTGGCGGACAACTACATCGCCGCGCACGCCGCCCCCGACGACCTGGTGGTGACCGCCGACGTGCCGCTGGCGGCCCGGATCGTCGGCAAGGGCGGGGTGGCGCTCGACCCGCGGGGGGAACTGTACCGCGAGGAGTCGATCGGCGACCGGCTGGCCCTGCGCGACCTGATGTCAGAATTGCGCGACACCGGCCTGATCCAGGGGGGCGGCCCGCCGCCGTTCAGCATGAGCGACCGCAACCGCTTCGCCTCGACCCTGGACAGCGTGCTGCATCGCATGCTGCGCGGCCAGCGGCCGGGCTGACCGAGGAGACCCATGGCCCTTCCCGCCACCATCTACAAGGCAACGCTGGCGCTGTCCGACCTCGACCGCGGCTGCTACGAGACGCTGACCGCCACCGTGGCCCGGCACCCGTCCGAGACCGAAGAGCGCCTGGCGGCGCGGCTGCTGGCCTATGCACTCTTCTTTGAGGAGGAGCTGACCTTTACCAGGGGGCTTTGCGCCGGCGACGAGCCGGAGCTCTGGGTGAAGGGCGGGGACGGCCGGGTGCGGCTGTGGGTGGAGGTGGGGCTCCCCGACAGCGAGCGGCTCGTCAAGGCGAGCCGGCACAGCGAACGGGTGGCGCTGCTGGCCTGCGGCCGGGCGTTCACCACTTGGGAGCAGCAGCATCTGCCCAAACTGGCCAGGCTCGCCAACCTCACGGTGATCGGC
>VAUL01000111.1 GCA_005774545.1 Deltaproteobacteria bacterium
GGCCTATCGCCAGCGCCGCCCCCCCCTTGCCGGCAACCCGGCCCCGCAAGCGCTCCAGCCCCGCCTGCTGGGCTGCGGTCAGACCGCGAACCGGCCTCCCCTCCGCAACGGTGCCATCACCGGCCGGCCGCCCGCCCCGCGGCGCGCCGGCCCACGCCAGGGCACCCCGGATCCGCTCGCCGGCCGTAGCCCCGGCAGGCTGCGCGTCGCGTCCCGCCGGCCGGGCCCAACTGCCGGCCATCACCGGCAGCGGCGTCGCTTTGGGCGCAGCGGCCGGGCGCCCCGCCTTTTTGCCGCCCCCCCCGGGGACGCCCTCTGTCCGCCCGGCGCCGCCCTGATGGCCGCCAGAAGCCGACGGACGGTCCCGGAGCGCTTGTCCCATGGCGGCCATGTCGCCCGCCGCGGCAGCGGCCTCCCCGGCCAAGCCGAGCACAACCGCGACAAGAAACGCAGACCACAGACCGATGCGATGTTTGCTCATGAGGTTCCCCCGCATAAAGAAAAACCGCAGCACCCTGTTGCGAGGGCCCCTGCGGTCAGCAATTCCGGCACGATAAGGCATGCTCCCCCCGGTCAGCCATTTTTAGACTATAAGCGCCTTCCTGCCGGCGTTCAAGGACTAACCGGGTGCGATCGGCACAAATTCGGCATCCCGCCCGGGAAACGCCGTCGTCACTCCGCTTTGACTTTTCGATGAAAGTCATGGCATAAATAGCCCGTTTGGGCAAATCCGGCTGAATCCGGGCCGCCCGGTCCGGCGCAACTCCCCTGCTGCGGAGAGATCATGAGACTGGCATCGATCCTTTTGTTGGCCGTGCTCCTGGCCGCCTGCGGCCCGACCCGGGAGCAGATTGCGGAGCGCACCCAGAAGTACACGGAGCTCTACTCTCTTGCCGAGCGCAACGCGCGCACCTGCCTCGACGGCGTCAAAACCCCCGAGACCGGCTACTTCGATCTCAAGGAACAGTTCATCCTCCATACCGACAACAGCAACGAACTCTACAAGAAGATCTACAGCAACTACATCAGCGAGCAGAACGTCCAGGATTACCGCAAGTACCGCAAGGCGCTCCAGGTCTGCGTCGACCAGATGCTCAAGGACTACGGCACCATCGACTACCGCTACGCCAACAACCTCGCCGAAAAGCGCGCCCGCAGCGACAAGAACCTGCTGCAGGCGCTGAACCGGGAGATCACGGTCGGCGACCGGAACAGCTTCCTCGTCCACCTCTACCAGCTCTACGACGAAGACAAGACCGAGATCGGCCACGACATCCTGCAGGAATTCGGCAGCCTCAGCGACGACGAACTGCGGCGGCACCGCGAGGTGGCCAAGCAGCTGTTCGAGTCGACCGAGGAATACCAGTCGGCCAACCTGGTGGAGAAGAAGCTGCAGGAGATGGAGCAGGCCCAGCAGCGTGCGAAGAAATCCCCGGAGGTCGTCCAGGCGAACTGAGCCTGAGCCGGCAGAAGCTAGAGGCAACGCCCCCGGGAAACCGGGGGCGTTGCATTTTCAGGCACGGCACGGCGCAGGACGCGCCCTCCCGCCAATGGACTGCGCCAGGGAACGTCGTATACTTGTCATCGTCAGCCAGGTTGCGCCCCCGCCCCGCCCCCCCCCC
>VAUL01000009.1 GCA_005774545.1 Deltaproteobacteria bacterium
GCCATCACCCGTCACGCTGCTCCTGGCCCTCCCCCGGCCGAAGGCCCTGCGCCGGGTCCTGCAGGGAGTCACGGCCGTCGGCATCAAGACCATCGTTCTCCTCAACACCGCCCGGGTTGACAAGAGCTACTGGCAAAGCCCCCTGCTCCACCCCGACGCCCTGCGCGACGAACTGCTGCTCGGCCTTGAGCAGGGGCGCGACACCGCCCTGCCGCAGGTGCTGCTACGCCCGCGCTTTCGCCCCTTCGTCGAAGACGAACTCCCCGCCCTTGCCGCCGGCCGCCGCTGCCTGGTGGCCCATCCGGACGGCGCCGAGCCCTGTCCCTGCAACGTCGCCGGCCCGCTCGTCCTGGCCGTCGGCCCGGAAGGCGGCTTCGTTCCCTTCGAGGTCGACCTGCTCTCCCGCCAGGGGTTTGAACCGGTCCATCTCGGGCCGCGCCCCCTGCGCGTGGAAGGTGCGGTGCCGGCCCTGCTGGGCCGTCTCATGCCCCTCTGAACCGGCGCCTTTCATCCCTCGGAAAAGTTAGCAAAATATAATTCCGAAGGGGCGCGACCAGCCCTGATTAAAATGCCACCACAACTATTATAATCAATTAATATAATTTGTTTATTTTAATTTTAATACTTAAATTATAAAAGATTAAATTATACATTTTTAACTGGATTCGCGGGCGTCCTGCCAACATAATTGTATCTGCCTGAACGGACGTCTTTTTTCGTCGCCACCAGGGAGAAAGTCATGCTCAGAAAAGTCAGGGCCGCCGTCATCAAAAGCACCCGCGCCTACCACCTGGCGGGAGTCGTCACTCTGGCCTTTTTCGCCGCCGGGCTGAATCACCGGGCCACCGCCGACGTCATCACCCGCCATGTGATCTATACCGGGATCTTCTTCTTCTGCGTCTGGGCCGCCTGCCGCCTGTTCACCGCCGGCGTGCAGCGCCGCCTGCACCTGGAAGGGGTCGAACCCCACGCCGCCGGCGACATGATCACAACCTTCGTCATCTATCTGGAGATCATCAAGCACGTGGTGGGGGTCAGCTTCACCCTGGGATGGATCGCCGGGGTCATGGCCTGCTGGGATTTCCTCGGCGACCGCATGCTGATGGTGCCGCTGGCTTCCAGCGTGGCCGTCTCCCTGACCGCTTTCGCCGTCACTTTCGGCTTCAGCAGCTTCATCGACCATCTGCGCTGGCCGGCCAAGGACGAGGACTAGATTTCGGGAAAGCGTCGGGACGACGACCGAAGGGCCGGCTTGCTGCCGGCCCTTTCGCGTTTGCGGGTCAGGACGGGAAGATCGGGCGCAGCGGCCGCAGCGCGCAGAAATCGGGGTAGCCGGCGGGGTCGAGGATCAGCCCGCCGCGGTGCAGCAGCACAATGTCGCCGGCCAGTTCCGGCTCCCACTCCCCCGGCACGATCCGGCCACGGGAACACTCGATCTGCAGGGCACACCCTTTCAGCAGCGGTGCGCAGACCGACCGTGCCGGCACCAGCTCGGCCTCGGTCCCGATGACAACGGGCGCGCTGGCGGCCCTGGCCACCAGCGCCGCCAGCTCCGGGCTCCCCGGAGCGGCAGGGATGTTGACGGCGAACGCCCCGTCCGCGGTCAAATCGCTGCCGGCAGGGATCCGGCCGGAACAGCCGGCGCGCAGTTCCGGCGGCACTCCGTCGACAACCGCCAGCCAGGAGGCAAGTACGGCGACCGGCCCGGCCGGAGCGTACCAGGTCACTAGGCCGACCGGCGAACCGCTGACGGGGAGCCAGCCAACGCCACGGGATATCATCGTCAACCTCCAGGCAGGGAAAGTCCCTTCAAATTATAGGGGAACGGCACGCGATGCAACCCATCTTCCCCGGGGAATTCTTGACACGGGAAGTGAACTTTACTAAAAGATAGAATAACAGAAGATACGGAGGTTTCACCATGCGATTGTCGACCAAGAGTCGTTACGGGCTGCGCGCCATCTTCGACATGGCCTACCACGCCGGCACCCTCCCGGCCCAGATCAAGGACATCAGCCGCCGCCAGAATATTTCGCCGCGCTACCTCGAACAGATCTTCCAGGACCTGAAAAAGGCCGGCCTGCTCAAGAGCCGCCGCGGCCCCCAGGGCGGGTATTACCTGGCGCGCAAACCCCATGAAATCAGCGTCATGGACATCATCCACGCGACCGAGGGGGAGATGGCCCTGGTCGATTGCGTCAAGGTCGCCAAGCGCGGGAAGAAGGGGTGCGAGTTCGACAACCAGTGCGTGACCCAGCAGGTCTGGGCGGAAGCCAGCCGCAAACTCAACGAGTACCTCGGCTCGATCACCATCAAGGATCTGTGCGACCGCGGCTATGCGCTGGGGCTGGAGAAAGAGCTCGACCACCGCTTCATGTACTTCATCTGAGCCGCCGGCACGGCGGCGTTCCCGACCCATCATGACTGTCGATCAGAAGCTGCAGCACCTCAACCGGATCCTCGAGGAATCGGGCTCCGTTCTCGTCGCTTTTTCGGGGGGGGTCGACTCGACCTTCCTGCTCTGGGCTGCCTGCCGGGCCCTTGGCGCCGACCGGGTGGTGGCCCTGACCGCCACGTCGCCGACCTATCCCGAGTCCGAGTTTGCCGAGAGCCGCGACCTGGCCCGCCGCCTCGGCGTGCGCCAGGTCGTCGTGGACAGCAACGAGCTGGAGATTCCCGGTTTTGCCGACAACCCTCCCCGCCGCTGCTATCACTGCAAGCACGAACTGTTCACCCTGTGCGTGGCCAAAGCCGGCGAACTGGGGCTGGCCGCGGTCCTCGACGGCGCCAACCGCGACGACCTGGCCGACTTTCGCCCCGGCCGGGACGCGGCCCGCGAACTCGGCATCCGCTCGCCGCTGCTCGAGGCCGGCCTGGGCAAGGAGGAGATCCGCGAATTGAGCCGCCGGGCGGGGCTGCCGACTGCGGAGAAGCAGCCGTTTGCCTGCCTGGCCTCGCGCTTCCCCTATGGCACCACGATCACCGCCGAGCGCCTGCGCCAGGTCGATCGCTGCGAGAGCTTCCTGCGCGCACGCGGCTTCGTCACCTTCCGGGTGCGCTACCACGGCGACACGGCCCGCATCGAACTGGCCGTCGGCGACATGCCGCGCCTCCTCGAACCGGGGCTGCGCCGGGAACTGCTCGCCGAGTTCAAGGCCGCCGGCTTCATCTACGTGGCCCTCGACCTCGAAGGGTACCGCACCGGCAGCATGAACGCCGGGCTCCCCCCCGCCGCCGCCAACCAACCGTGAGCATCCGCCGCCTGCTGTTCTGCGCCGGGCTCTGCCTCTGCCTGGCGGCGGCCGCCCCGGGCCGGGGTGCCGCGGCCGGCACTGCTACCGGCACCGTTACCTGGATTTACGACGCCGACACCTTTGAAATCGCCCCGCACGGCAAGGTGCGGCTGCTCGGCATCGATGCCCCGGAAAAGGACGCCTCGGATCGGGACCGGGCCTTCCAGAAGCTGGGGGTCGCCCGCAAGCGGCTGCGGCCGGTACACGGCGAGGGGCTGGCCTGGTGCCTGCACAACGTCAAGGGGCGGCAGGTGACCCTTTCCTTCGATCGCGAGCGCCGCGACCGGCACGGTCGCCTGCTGGCCTACGTCACCCTGCCGGACGGCCGGCTGGTCAACCGCCTGCTCATCGAGGAAGGGCTGGTTGTCGTCTACCGGCGCTTCGACATCGCCCGCAAGGGCGACTTCCTCGCCGCCGAAACGGGCGCCCGCAAACGCGGGGTCGGGCTCTGGCGTGGCGCGGGCCATTCCGAGCATTAATGAGAGTAACTCTCTGTGTAGTCTGTGTACCACCAACCACCAAAGAAAACCGCCCCACCGCCGCGCCGCCCCGCGAAAAACCCCCTTTAATTATCAACAACTTACAAAAAACCGGCCACCCTCACGCGGATCGGCACGCTAATTGCCGTATCTCGCTGCGCTGTCATTTCCCAGGGGCAACGAGGCCCCGTCACTCAAGGAGGAGCGCATGGCCAACCAGCTGGACGAAAAACTCGAACCCATTTATCAGGACGTCCTCAAGCGCAACCCCGGCGAGACCGAGTTCCATCAGGCGGTGATGGAAGTCCTCGAGTCCCTCGGTCCCGTCGTGGTCAAGCACCCCGAGTACATGGAACGCAAGATCATCGAGCGCATCTGCGAACCGGAGCGCCAGATCATCTTCCGCGTGCCCTGGCAGGACGACAAGGGGCAGGTTCACATCAACCGCGGCTTCCGCGTCGAGTTCAACTCGGCCCTCGGGCCCTACAAGGGGGGGCTGCGCTTCCACCCCTCGGTCTACCTCGGCATCATCAAGTTCCTCGGTTTCGAGCAGATCTTCAAGAACTCCCTGACCGGCTTGCCGATCGGCGGCGGCAAGGGCGGCTCCGACTTCGACCCGAAAGGGAAGTCGGATGACGAGATCATGCGCTTCTGCCAAAGCTTCATGACCGAGCTCTACCGCCACCTCGGCGAGCACACCGACGTGCCGGCCGGCGACATCGGCGTCGGCGGTCGCGAGATCGGCTACATGTTCGGCCAGTACAAGCGCATCGTCAACCGCTGGGAAGCCGGCGTGCTGACCGGCAAGGGGCTCAAGTGGGGCGGCTCGCTGGTCCGCACCGAAGCCACCGGCTACGGCGCCACCTTCTTCATCGACGAGGCCCTCAAGGTCCGCAAGGACACCTTCGCCGGCAAGACCTGCCTGGTGTCCGGCTCGGGGAACGTGGCCATCTACACCATCGAGAAGATCCACCAGCTCGGCGGCAAGTGCGTGGCCTGCTCCGACTCCAACGGCGTCATCTACCACGAGAAGGGGCTCGACCTCGACCTGATCAAGCAGCTCAAGGAAGTGGAGCGCCGCCGCATCGAGGACTACACCAAGTATCACAAGGACGCGGTCTTCAAGAAGGGCGGCAACATCTGGGAGATCCCCTGCCAGGTGGCGATGCCCTCGGCCACCCAGAACGAGATCAACGGCAAGGACGCCAAGCTGCTGGTCAAGAACGGCTGCATCGCGGTCGGCGAAGGGGCCAACATGCCGACCACCCCGGAAGGGGTGAAGGTCTTCCTCGACGCCAAGATCGCCTACGGCCCGGGCAAGGCGGCCAACGCCGGCGGCGTGGCCACCTCGGCCCTGGAGATGCAGCAGAACGCCCAGCGCGACTCGTGGACCTTCGAGGACACCGAGAAGAAGCTGCAGAAGATCATGCAGAACATCCACAACCTCTGCTACGCCACCGCCGACGAGTACGGCGCCCCGGGGAACTACGTGGTCGGCGCCAACATCGCCGGCTTCATCAAGGTGGCCGACGCCATGGTCGCCCACGGCTTGGTGTAGGAGCTGAGGGAGAACGCCCATCTGCGGCGTACCCTCAAGGTACGCCGCGCTTTTTGGCCGACGGGCGCCTGGCCTCTGGGCATGTTTGCCCAGCCCGGCAACCTTGGCCTGAAAAACGCTGCGAGCAGGGCCCGGCATTATTGCCGGGCCCTGCTCGTTAATCTCCATTGCCGCTTTGCTTTGACCGGTTTAGAATCACCGGGCGAACCCCGCGCGTTTTGCAAATGAGCAAACAGGAGCGACTGATGGACAAAAGCACCCGCGTTTCCACCGGCCTCCCCGGCCTGGACAGCATCCTCGACGGTCTGCGCATCGGCGACAACGTGGTCTGGCGGGTCGACAGCATCGCCGACTACAAGGCCTTCGTCACCCCCTACGTGCGGCAGGCGCTCAACGACGACCGCCGCGTGGTCTACATGCGCTTCGGCCGCCACGAGCCGCTGGTCGTTTCGGCGCCGAACGTGGTGACCTACCAGCTCGACGCCTTCCAGGGGTTCGAGTCGTTCGCCTCGAAGGTTCATGCCATCGCCACCGAGGAGGGACGCTACGCCTTCTACGTCTTCGACTGTCTCTCCGACCTCCTGTCGGCCTGGGCCACCGACCAGGTGATCGGCAACTTCTTCCAGGTGACCTGCCCGTACCTGTTCGAGCTCGACACCGTGGCCTATTTCGCCCTGATGCGCGGCAGCCACTCCTTCAAGACCACCGCGCGGATCCGCGAGACCACCCAGGTGATGATCGGCGTGCACACCTGGCGCGAGACGATGCACGTCCACCCGATCAAGGTCTGGCAGCGCCATTCCCCGACCATGTTCCTGCCGCACGCCCAGGCCGGTGAAAACTTCCTGCCGGTGACCGGCAGCTTCGAGGCGACCGAACTCCTCTCCAGCATCAGCCGGCGCGGCACCGAGAGCGGCCGCCGCCAGCTCGACTACTGGGACCGCCTGTTCCTGCAGGCGGAGGATCTGATCGCCAAGGGGAGCCCGCCGGAAGAGACCGCGCCGATGGTCGACCAGCTCTGCCGGCTGATGATCGGCCGCGAGGACCGCATCCTGTCGCTCGCCCGCGCCTACCTGTCGCTGGAAGACCTGCTCGGCATCAAGGCGCGCATGATCGGCACCGGCTTCGTCGGCGGCAAAGCCGCCGGTATGCTGCTGGCCCGGCGCATCCTCCTGGCCGACCGGGGCTTCGACTGGCGGAACCACCTCGAGCAGCACGACTCGTTCTTCGTCGGCTCCGACGTCTACTACTCGTACATCGTCCACAACGGCTGGTGGAAGCTGCTGATGCAGCAGAAGACCGAGGACGGCTATTTCAGCGTGGCCACCGAGCTGCGCGAGCGGATGCGCCAGGGGGAATTCCCCGAGGAGATTCGCGAGGCGTTCCAGCAGATGCTCGAGTACTTCGGCCAGTACCCGATCATCGTCCGCTCCAGCTCCCTTCTGGAGGACGGCTTCGGCAACGCCTTCGCCGGCAAGTACGAGAGCTACTTCCTCCCCAACCAGGGCTCCCCGGAGGAGCGCTGCGCCCGACTGGAGGAGGTGGTGCGGGCGATCTTCGCCAGCACCATGGGGGAGGATGCCCTCGCCTATCGCCGCCAGCGCGGACTCGACCGGATGGAGGAGCAGATGGGCCTGCTCATCCAGCGCGTCTCGGGGGGCTACCACGGCCACTACTACTTTCCCGATCTGGCCGGGGTCGGCGTCTCCTACAACACCTTCGTCTGGTCGAAGGAGATGGACCCCAGGGCCGGCATGCTCCGCCTGGTGCTGGGGCTGGGAACCCGCGCCGTCGACCGCGTCGAGGGCGATTATCCGCGCATCGTCGCCCTCGATGCGCCGCTCAAGCGGCCGCTCAAGGGGTTCGACGACGCCCGCCGCTTCGCCCAGCGCGACGTCGACCTGATCAACGTCGAAAGCAACCGCCCCGAAACCGTCTCCCTGCTCGACCTGTTCCGCCAGAACCTGGAGATCGACTGGGCGCGCTTTGCCGTCCCCGACTGGGAGACCACCAAGCGCCTGGAGGAACGCGGCGGGAAGGGGCAGAAGGTCTGGCTGCTGACCTTCGACACCCTGCTCTCGGAAGGGCCGTTCACCGCCCTGATGCAGCGCATGCTCAAGACCCTGGAAGGGGTCTACCGCTACCCGATCGATGTCGAGTTCACCGTCAACTTCGACACGGCCGGCACCCCGGTCCTCAACGTGGTCCAGTGCCGGCCGCTGCAGACCAAGGGGGAGGGGCAGAAGGTCGAGATTCCGCAGGGGATCGGCGAGGAGCGGGTGTTCTTCGCCACCGAGGGGCACTTCATGGGGGGGAGCATCGCCCAGACGATCCGGCGCATCATCCTGGTCGACTCGGAGGAGTACATCCGCCTGCCGCTGCCGGAGAAGTACGAGGTGGCGCGCGTCATCGGCCGGCTCAACAAGCGGCTCGGCGACCGCCGCGAGGTGCCGACCCTGCTGATGGGGCCGGGGCGTTGGGGGACCTCCACGCCGTCGCTCGGCGTGCCGGTGACCTTCGCCGAACTGAACAACATCACCGCCCTGGCCGAGGTAGCCTTCCCCGGCGGCAACCTGATGCCGGAACTCTCCTTCGGCACCCACTTCTTCCAGGACCTGGTCGAGGCCGACATCTTCTACGTGGCGCTCTTCCCCGACAGCGAGTTCTGCACCTTCAGCAAGGGGTGGCTGGAGGAGCTGCCCAACGCGCTGGAGGGGCTCATGCCGGCCAGCAGCCGCTACAAGAAGGTGGTCAAGGTCTACAACCTCCCCGGCGAGGGGCTGCAGCTGATGGCCGACGTGGTCAGCCAGCGGCTGCTGTGCTACCGTTAGCCGGCACAAAATACGACAACGAAAGGCCCGGCAGCGATGCCGGGCCTTTTCTGTTGCCGAGCCGGCTAGCGGCGCCGTCCGCCGCCGAAGAGGGCGCCCAGGGCCCCGCGGATCAGCTGCCGGCCGAGGCTGCTGCCGATGGCCCGGGCGGCGCTCTTGGCCGCCGCCTCCCAGATCTCCTCGCGGCCGCCGCGTGCTTCCTGGCGGGCCGCTTCCTGCTCCGCGCGCGCCTGTTCGACCTGCTGCTGCGCCCGGGCCGCGCGCTCCTGCAGGAGTTCGCAGGCCGACTCGCGGTCCACGGCCTGCTCGTAATGCCCCGCCAGCAGGGAACTGCGGACCACCGCGCCGCGCTCGGCCTCGGACAGCGGCTGCAGCCGGCTGCGCGGCGGCCGCACCCAGGCCCGCTGGACGACGGAGGGGACCCCCTTGGCATCGAGCACCGAGACCAGGGCCTCGCCGACGCCGAGGTCCATGATCGCCGTCTCGACGGCGAGCTTCGGGTTGGCGCGGAACGTTTCGGCCGCGGTCTTGACCGCCTTCTGGTCGCGCGGCGTGAAGGCGCGCAGGGCATGCTGGACCTTCAGGCCCAGCTGGCCGAGAACGGTATCGGGAAGGTCGATGGGGTTCTGGGTGATGAAGTAGACGCCGACCCCCTTGGAGCGGATCAGCCGCACCACCTGCTCGATCTGGTCGATCAGCGCCTTCGGCGCATCGTCGAACAGCAGGTGGGCCTCGTCGAAAAAGAAGACCAGCTTCGGCTTCGGCGGGTCGCCGACCTCGGGGAGCCGCTCGAACAGTTCGGCCAGCAGCCAGAGCAGGAAGGTGGCGTACAGCCGCGGCGAACGCATCAGCTTGTCGGCGGCGAGGATATTGATCACGCCGCGGCCGCCGTCGGTCTGCATCAGGTCGTCGAGATCAAGGGCCGGCTCACCGAAGAAGCGGTCGCCCCCCTGCTCCTCCAGCACCAGCAGGCCGCGCTGGATGGCGCCGACGCTGGCCGCCGAGACGTTGCCGTACGCGGTGCGCAGCTCATTGGCCTGGTCGGCGACGAAGGCGGCCATGGCACGCAGGTCCTTGAGGTCGAGCAGGAGCAGCCCCTGATCGTCAGCCACCTTGAAGATGACGTTGAGCACCCCTTCCTGGGTCTCGTTGAGGCCGAGGATGCGGGCGAAGAGCTGCGGCCCCATTTCGGAGACGGTGGTGCGCACCGGATGGCCGGCCTCGCCGAACAGATCCCAGAAGGTGACCGGGTAGCTGCGGTAGTAGTCGTCGCCGAGGCCGAACTGGCCGGCGCGTTCGCGCACCTTCGGGTGATCGCCGCCGGCCTGCGCCAACCCGGTGAGGTCCCCCTTGATGTCGGCCAGGAAGACCGGCACGCCGCCGTCGCTGAACGCTTCGGCCAGCACCCTCAAGGAGACGGTCTTCCCCGTGCCGGTCGCCCCGGCGATCAGGCCGTGGCGGTTCGCCACCCCCGGCAGCACATCGATGTCGCCCTCGCCCCGGGCCAGCCACCAGGTCAAATCACGCTCGCTCATCCAGCTCCTCCTGCAGCAGTCGATAGGATCCGCTGATTGTAAACCGGCCGGGCGATTCCGACAACGGGAATGCACGGTTGCGGGCGGGGCGCCCTTGCGCGCGCCGCAGCCCCAGCTAGAATTCAAAAAAGGGGGAAGGATTGCCTATGCACGCCCTGACAGGGAGACTTGCACGGCTGACCGGCCGACTGGCGCTGGCCATATGGCTGGCGCTGGCGCCGCTCCCCGGCACAGCGGCCGGCGCCCCGGAACAGGCGCTGGTGGTCTACGTCCGCGACGGCTGCCCGCACTGCGCCGCCGCCAAAGCCTTTCTCGCCGACCTGTCCGGGAAGCGCCCCGACCTGCACATCGTCTACCGGCCGATCGACCGCGATCCGGCAGCCCGGGAGGCCTTGCTGGAGCTGTTCCGCCGGGAGAATCTCGGCCCGCCGGGGGTGCCGGTCTTCGTCTGGGAGGGGAAACCGCTGGTCGGCTTCCACTCCGCCGAAACCACCGGCCGCGACCTGTTGGACCTGATCGGCCCGGCAGAACCGCCCCCCCCCAAGGACCGGGTCGAATCGGCGCTGTTCGGCACGCTCAGCGCCTCGCAACTGGGGCTGCCGCTCTTCACCCTGGCCCTCGGCCTGCTCGACGGCTTCAACCCCTGCGCCACCTGGGTGCTCCTCTTCCTCCTCGCCCTGCTGGTGCGCCTGCAGGACCGCCGGCGGATGGCGCTGGTGGCCGGCACCTTCGTCCTCGCCAGCGGCGCCGTCTACTACGCCTTCATGGCCGCCTGGCTCAACGTCTTCCTGCTGGTGGGGATGTCGACCGCCCTGCGCCTGGGGCTGGGCGGGGTGGCGCTGGTCATCGGCGGAATCAACGTCAAGGATTTCTTCGCCTTCGGGGCGGGGCCGTCGCTCTCTATCCCGGCGGCGGCCAAGCCCGGCCTCTATGCGCGGGTCCGCCGGGTGCTCAACGCCGAGGCGCTGCCGGCCTCGCTGGCGGCGGTTACCCTCCTCGCCGTGGTGGTGAACTTCATCGAACTGCTGTGCACCGCCGGCTTCCCGGCGATCTACACCGCTGTGCTGACCCAGCAGCAGCTCAGCCCGGCGGCCTACTACGGCTATCTCGGGCTGTACATCGCCGGCTACATCGCCGACGACGCCCTGATGGTCGCCGTGGCGGTCGTCGCCCTGGCCAGCCACAAGCTCACCGAGCGCGCCGGCCGCTGGCTCAAGCTGTTGAGCGGACTGGTGATGCTGGCCCTGGGGGTGGTGATGATGGTGCGGCCGGAGTGGCTGCGGTAGGGGCCGGAGCCGCCCATGTCTCCCCGCCTCGCCGCCGACCTCCTCGTCCTCGTTCACCTGGCGTTCATTGTCTTTGTCGTGTGCGGGGGGCTGCTGGTTCTTCGCTGGCGGCGGGCCGCCCTGCTCCACCTGCCCGCCGTTCTGTGGGGGGTGTGGATCGAATTCTCCGGCGGGATATGCCCGTTGACGCCGCTGGAGCAGAATTTGCGCCGGCAGGCCGGCGACGCCGGATACGGCGGCAGCTTTGTCGAGCACTACCTGATCCCGGTCATCTACCCCGGGGAACTCACCCGCCCCCTCCAGCTGTTCCTCGGCCTGCTGGTGATCGCCGTCAACCTCGGCGTTTACGGCTGGCTGGCACGGCGGCTGCGGAACCGGCCTTGCCCCAAGGCATGAGCAGCGACAGCCCGGCCCCTACCCCTCACCCCAGCAGCTTCCGCAGCACGTGATGCAGGATGCCGCCGTCGTTGTAGTAGGCGACCTCGTCGGCGGTGTTCAGCCGGCAGATCACCGGCACGTGGTCGATCCGGCCGCCGGTACGGCGGATCGACAGGACCAGCTCCTGCCCCGGCGCCAGCGGCCCGTCCTGGGCGGCGATGTCGAACAGTTCGCTGCCGTCGAGCTGCAGCGTCCGGCGGGTCGTCCCCGGGAGAAACTGCAGCGGCAGCACCCCCATCCCGACCAGATTGGACCGGTGAATGCGCTCGAAGCTCTCGGCGACCACCGCCCGCACGCCGAGGAGCAGCACCCCCTTGGCGGCCCAGTCGCGGCTCGAACCGGTGCCGTATTCCTTGCCGGCGACAACGAGCAGCGGCACCCCTTCGCCCTGGTAGCGCATGGCCGCCTCGTAGATGCTGGTCTGCTCGCCGGTCGCCAGATAGGTGGTGACGCACCCTTCCGTTCCCGGCGCCAGTTCGTTGCGCAGGCGGTTGTTGGCGAAGGTGCCGCGCATCATCACCTCGTGGTTGCCGCGGCGCGCCCCGTAGGAGTTGAAATCGGCCGGGGCGATGCCGTGGTCGCGCAGGTAGCGTCCCGCCGGGCTGCCGGCGAGAATCGCCCCCGCCGGGGAGATGTGGTCGGTGGTGATCGAGTCGCCGAGCAGGGCGAGCAGGCGCGCCCCCTTGATGCCGGCGAAGCGCGTCGCCGGCGGCCCCATGGCCATGAAGTAGGGCGGCTCCTTGACATAGGTCGAATCGGCCTCCCAGGCGTAGGTTTCGCCGGTGGGAACCGGCAGCTCGCGCCAGACCGGTTCGCCGGTGAAGACGTCGGCGTACTTGGCACGGAACATGTCGGCGGAGACGATCTCGACGGCCGCGGCGACCTCCGCGCTGCTCGGCCAGATGTCGTGCAGGTACACGGGAACGCCGTCGCGGTCGGTGCCGAGCGGCTCGCTGGTCAGATCGATGCAGGTGGTGCCGGCCAGGGCGAAAGCCACCACCAGCGGCGGCGAAGCCAGCCAGTTGAGGCGCGTCTGGGTGTGCACCCGCCCTTCGAAGTTGCGGTTGCCGGAGAGAACCGAGCCGACGGCGAGCTTCCCCTGGTCGATGGCGTCGGCGATCGGCCCGAGCAGCGGTCCGGAGTTGCCGATGCAGGTGGTACAGCCGTAGCCGACCAGGTGGAAGCCCAGCGCGTCGAGATAGCGCTGCAGGCCGGCCCGCTCCAGGTAGTCGGTGACCACCTTGGAGCCGGGCGCCAGCGAGGTCTTCACCCACGGTTTCTGCACCAGCCCTCGCGCCACCGCCTTTTTCGCCAGCAGCCCGGCGGCCATCATCACCGCCGGGTTCGAGGTGTTGGTGCAGGAGGTGATCGCGGCGATCACCACGTCGCCCGGCTTCAGGGCGTAATCGGTGCCGGCCACCGGCACCGCCCGGTCCCGCGCCTCGGCCGGCAGCGCCTGCTCGGTCGCCGCCTTCAGATCGGCCAGGTCGACCCGGTCCTGCGGGCGCTTCGGCCCGGCCAGGCTCGGCCGGACGCTCCCCAGGTCGAGCTCCAGCACCGCGGTGAACTCGGGGGCGGGGGTGCCGGCCTCGCGCCACAGCCCCTGGGCCCGGGCATAGGCCTCCACCAGGGCGACCGTCTGGGCGTCGCGCCCGGTCAGCGTCAGGTAGTCGAGGGTGATGCGGTCGACCGGGAAGAAGCCGCAGGTGGCGCCGTACTCGGGCGCCATGTTGGCGATGGTGGCGCGATCGGCCACCGGCAGGTCGTCAAGGCCGGGGCCGAAGAATTCGACGAACTTGTCGACCACCCCGAAGCTCCTGAGCATCTGGGTGACGGTCAGGACCAGATCGGTGGCGGTCACCCCCTCGCCGAGCTTGCCGTGCAGGCGGAAGCCGACGACCTCGGGGATCAGCATGGAAACCGGTTGGCCGAGCATGGCCGCTTCGGCTTCAATGCCGCCGACCCCCCAGCCGAGCACCGCCAGGCCGTTGATCATGGTCGTATGGCTGTCGGTGCCGAGCAGGGTGTCGGGATAGGCGAGCCTGACGCCGCCCTGCTCCTCGCACCAGACCGTGCGCGCCAGGTACTCGAGGTTGACCTGGTGGCAGATCCCGGTGCCCGGCGGCACCACCCGGAAGTTGCGGAACGCCAGCTGCCCCCAGCGCAGAAACGCATACCGCTCGCGGTTGCGCTCCATCTCCAGAGCGACGTTGACACCGAAGGCCGCGTCGCTGGCGTAGGCGTCGACCATCACCGAATGGTCGATGACCAGGTCGACCGGAATCTGCGGGTTGATCACCGCCGGGTCGCCGCCGGCCCGGGCCACGGCGCTGCGCATGGCGGCCAGATCGACGACCGCCGGCACCCCGGTGAAATCCTGCATCAGCACGCGCGCCGGGCGGAAGGCGATCTCGTGATCGGAGCGACGCGCGGGCAGCCAGTCGAGAACGGCGAGGATGTCCTCGCGCGTGACGGTTTCCCCGTCCTCGCCGCGCAGCAGGTTTTCCAGCAGGATCTTCAGTGTCACCGGCAGACGCCCGACACCGTGGTGTCCGTGCTCGGCCAGCGCGTCGAGGGCGAAATAGTCGTAGCTCGCGCCACCGGCGGCAAGGGTGCGCCGGGCGCGGAAAGTATCCGGGTTGAGACCGTTCATGGACTCCTCCTCGACGGGATTCGATGCCCTTTATCTTACCACACGGATTCGGCTTCTGCTGTTCCGTAACACCTTGCAATCACCCATGGCATTTGCTATCTAACTCTTTGTTCACACCACGTCCGGACGGATGCGCATGGATCTCGCCCTGCTTGACCAGACCCTTTTCGACATCACCTACCGCCAGTACGGGCTGGCCCTGATCGCCGTCCTGATCGCCCTGGTCGGCAAGCGGCTGTTCGCCTTCCTGCTCACCAAGCTGATCGAGCCGCTCACCCGCCGCACCGAATCGGATCTCGACGATCTGCTGCTCGACTGCATCCGCAAGCCCCTGGAGTTGCTGGTGCTGATCGTCGGCCTGTTCGTGGCGGTCCAGATCCTGCAGCTGCCGACCGAGCCGACCGACGTGCGCGGCGGCGCCTACGCCCTGCTGCGGGCGCTGGTCACCGTCGCCGGCGGCTGGGCGCTGTTCAACATGGCCGGGGTCTTCGGCCAGTACCTGGAGGCCCTGTCCTCCAAGACCGAGAACGACCTCGACGATCACCTGGTGCCGTTCGTCCGCAAGTCGCTGCGGGTCTTCATCGTCGTCCTGGCGGCGATCATGGTGTTCCAGAACCTCGGCTATTCGACCTCCGGCCTGCTCGCCTCGCTGGGGATCGGCGGCATGGCCCTGGCCTTCGCCTCCAAGGACGCCCTGTCCAACATCTTCGGCTCGCTGATGATCATCTTCGACCGGCCGTTCAAGCTCGGCGACCAGGTGATCGCCGGCAGCATGGAGGGGACGGTCGAGGAGGTCGGCTTCCGCTCCACCAAGATCCGCACCCCGGCCAAGACGCTGATCAGCGTACCGAACAGCATCATCGCCAACATGCCGCTCGACAACGTCAGCCGCATGCCGCGCCGGCGCATCAAGCTGACCGTCGGCCTGACCTACGCCACCACCCCCGCCAAAATGCGCGCGGCGGTGGCCGGCATCCGCACCCTGCTGAAAAGCCATCCGGAGATCGACCCCGAAACCGTGCAGGTCAACTTCACCGACTTCGGGGCCTCGTCGCTCGACATCGCCATCACCTGCTTCAGCGTCACCACCGTGCTCGGCGAGCACCTGGACGTCCGCGAGGACATCTGCCTGAAGATCATGGATCTGCTGGAGGAACTCGGCCTGCAGTTCGCCTTCCCGAGCCGCACCGTCTACCTGCACCAGGCCGGTGCCGGCGAACCCTGAAAGGAGTTTACCGATGCGACGTCTCCTGATTCTCGCTGCTCTCGTCACCCTGCTGGCCGGCTGCGCCCCGTGGATCGCCGTGGAGAACATCACCACCGGCATGAGCAAACCCGAGGTTCTGGCCCAGCTCGGCAAACCGACCGACGCCGCCGGCAACGGCAACATCGAGTACCTCTGGTACAATCCGGTCAACCGCTTCTGGCAGCGCTACTACGTGCGCCTGGTGAACGGCAAGGTCGAGTCGTACGGCCCGCTGGGGAGCGAGCCGGAAACCGCCAAGTAACTCTCTGCAGGACGAAAAGGAGGCGGTCATGGGCAGCACCGTTCACTTCGCCGACCTGCGTGCCGGCCTGAAAGAAAACCTGCACGACAAGCTCGAGCGCCTGCTCGATGCCGCCGGCCTCCCCGAGGTGGTCGGCCGCGGCGACCTGACCGCGGTGAAGCTGCACTTCGGCGAGCGCGGCGGCCACGCCTACATCCGCCCGACCTTCGTGCGCCGGGTGGTCGACCGCATCCGCGCCTGCGGCGGCAAGCCGTTCCTCACCGATTCCAGCACCCTGTACCCGGGGGAGCGCAAGGAGGCGGTCTCGGCGCTTTCCTGTGCGGTCGAGAACGGGTTCGCCTATGCGGTGGTCAACGCCCCGCTGGTCATGTGCGACGGCCTGCGCGGCCACTCCGCCCGCCGGGTGCCGGTTCCCGGCGAGATCCTCCAGTCGGTCGATATCGGCCTGGAGATCCTCGAGGCCGACACCCTGGTGGTCCTCTCGCACTTCAAGTGCCACGAACTGACCGGTTTCGGCGGGGCGCTCAAGAACCTCGGCATGGGCTGCTCGAGCCGCACCGGCAAGCTGGAGCAGCACTCCACCGTCGCCCCGGTCGTCAGCGAAAAGCACTGCACCGTGTGCGGCGCCTGCCTGAAGGCCTGCGCTCACGAGGCCGTCGACTTCTCCTCCGGCAAGGCCGTCATCGTCGCCGAGCGCTGCACGGGGTGCGGCCGCTGCATCACCGTCTGCGAACCGCAGGCGATCCGCGTCCAGTGGAACGAGCAGACGCCGCTGGTGATGAAGAAGATGGCCGAATACGCCTGCGGGGCGGTGAGCGGCAAGGCCGGCAAGCTGCTGTTCGTCAACTTCATCACCCAGGTGTCGCCGGCCTGCGACTGCTACGGCTATTCCGACGCGCCGATCGTCCCCGATCTCGGCATCCTGGCCAGCACCGACCCGGTGGCCCTCGACCAGGCCTGCGCCGACCTGGTCATCGCCGCGCGCGGCCTGCCGGACACCGCCATGGTCCACGGCCACGAGCCGGGGGGCGACAAGTTCCGCGGTGTCCATCCGGAGATCGACTGGGAGATCCAGCTGGAGCACGCCGAACGGATTGGCATGGGGAGCCGGCAGTACCGGCTGGTCAGGCTGGAGCCGAAGGGGGGGAAGTGGTAAAACCGGTGCCGGGCACCCGGCGCTGAGCCGTGGGCGCTCAGCGGATTGTCAATAACGAACGGGAACAGAAGTCCTTCTGTTCCCGTTGCCGTTTTTCGCTTGGGATGCCGCCTTAACTCATCGCTCAGCACTCATCGCTCAGCACTCATCGCTCAGCACTCGACTCCCCCGCCAGAGCCTTCGCCAGCTCCTCCAGCCCCTTCCGCCCCGCTTCGCCGCGAAATCCGCCCAGCGGAACCAGCCGCCAGCCGCCGGCCTGCGGCACCACCGCGACGTGCTGCGGGCGCAGGGCAAAGACCGCCAGCAGGGCCAGCGCCAGGACGATGCTCCCCCCCCAGACCAGCGGTTCGCCCGGGTCGCGCGAAAACTGGAAACCGCAGTACCAGAAGCCGTTGGCGTCGCGGCTGTAGGCGGTCTGGTAGATGGCCACGCCGCGGTGGACCAGCGGCCGGTTGACCTCGATGACCCCCTGGCGCACTTCCCGGCCGTTCTCCAGGATCGTCACCCGGCTGGTCAGCTGCCTGACCACCGGGTCGCGGAACGCCGCCGGCTTGAGCAGCACCCCGGGATCGGGGTTGGTCGGCCAGTCGCGCTGGCCGCTCAGGGCGTGGTACTCGCCGAGCGGCGCGCCGTTGCGTTCGAGGAACAGGATCAGGTGCTCCTCCTCGGGGTAGAAGCGCAAAACGCGCACGGTCAGGCCGTCGCCGGCATCGGCCGTCGCCCCTTCGCGGGTGGTGACGGTGCGCAGCAGCTGGCGGCTGCGCGGGTCGATGACGGCGATCTGCAGGTCGATCGGGTAGTAGCTCGGCTCGAAATGGTCGAGACGGAAGGTGAAATCCAGCGGGCGCTCGCCCTGGCTGTCCCAGTCGAAGATGCGGTCGGTGTTATGGGTAACGTAGAGGTTGATGGTGCCGACGAACCCGAGCTGACCGGCCAGGGCGCCGGCCATGATGGCGATCACGGCCAGGTGCAGCACCGGCACCGCCCAGCGGGCCGTGGCCCGACGCTGGCCGAGGAGGCCGGACCCGGCCGGGATCGCCCGGAAGCCGGCGGCGCCGAGCCGGCCGACCAGCTGCCCGGCGGCAGCCGACGGCACCGGCAACCCGCCCCCCCCCGGCGGCAGGCCGGCAGTCACCAGCTCCGTCAGGCGCCGTCGCTCATCGAGGGTGCGGCGCACGGTCCGCCAGGTGCACACCGCCAGGTTGAGGGCCAGCACGCCGAGCAGGACCCGGTACCACGGCGACTGGAAATAGAGATCGAAGCGCTGGACCGGCGGGCCGTCGCCGAGCGTCTGCTCGACCGGCCGCAGGGTGCCGCCGACCGCCGCGGCGGCCAGGATCATCAGCACCCCGAGAGTCAGGCGCACGGAACCGAGAAGATCGAGCAAGCGTTGCATCGTCACTCCGGAAAGGACTAAACTGGCGGACATCTTAGCATCTTCGCCGGTTTCGCAAAAGCCGGCAGGGGGAGCAGGTCATGATCGTCGGCGTGCCGGGGGAGATCAAGGTTCAGGAGCATCGGGTCGGCATGACTCCCGCCGGCGTGCGCGCTCTGGTCGAGGACGGCCATCACGTCGTGGTCCAGAGCGGCGCCGGGCGCGGCAGCGGGCTCGGCGACGACCGCTACCGGCAGGCCGGAGCGACGATGGTCGCCACGGCCGCCGAAGTCTACGCGGCGGCGGCGCTGGTGGTCAAGGTCAAGGAGCCCCTGCCGCCGGAGTACCCGCTGCTGCGCCCCGGGCAGCTGCTCTTCACCTACCTGCATCTTGCCCCGGAACCGGCCCTGGCCGACGCCCTGCTCGCCAGCGGCTGCTCGGCCATCGCCTATGAGACCGTGGCCCGCGCCGACGGCTCGCTGCCGCTGCTGACACCGATGAGCGAGATCGCCGGGCGGATGGCTCCCCAGGTCGGCGCCCACTGGCTGCAGAAGGAACAGGGCGGCAAGGGGGTGCTGCTGGCCGGGGCGCCCGGGGTGCGTCCCGGGCGGGTGGTCATCCTCGGCGCCGGCACGGTGGGGAGCAATGCCGTGCGCATCGCCGCGGGGATGGGGGCCGACGTCACCGTGCTCGATATCGATGCAGGGCGCCTGACGGCCCTGGACGACCACTACGGCAACCGCATTCACACCCTGATCGCCAACAGCCAGACGATCGAGGAGGAGGTGCCGCGCGCCGACCTGCTGATCGGCGCGGTGCTGATCGCCGGCGCCCAGGCGCCGCAGCTGGTGCCCCGCGACCTGGTGGCGCGCATGGAACCGGGAAGCGTCATCGTCGATGTGGCCGTCGACCAGGGCGGCTGCGTCGCCACCACCCGGCCGACCACCCACGCCGACCCGGTCCACCGGGCCGAGGGGGTGCTGCACTACGGTGTGGCCAACATGCCCGGCGCCGTCAGCCACACCAGCACCTTCGCCCTGACCAACGCCACCCTCCCCTACGTGCGCCTGCTCGCCGCCGCCGGCTTCGCCGCCTGCCGAGGGAACGCCGAGCTGCGCGCCGGCGTCAACGTCCATGCCGGCGACCTCGCCCATCCGGCCGTGGCCAAGGCCCTCGGCCGCCGCTGCGTCCCCGTCCCGCCGGCCTGAAACCGGCCGTCAGCCGAGTAGCCCGGCCAGTTTGTCGAGAAGATGCCGGTTGTCGGCGGCACTGCGCACCGCCAGGCGGAGGTGGCGCCCGTCGAGGCCGGCGAAGTCCGCGCAGGTGCGTACCAGGATGCGCTGCCAGCGCAGCTGCGCGGCGAGGTCGTCGGCCGGCGGCGCCCCGTCGGGGAGGCGGCACAGCAGGTAGTTGGCCGCGGAAGGGTAAACCCGGCAGCCGAGTCGCACCAGGCCGGCCGCCAGTTCCCCCCGCAGCAGCGGGATCGCCTCCAGGGTCGCAACCCGCAGGGCGTTGGCCTGCAGGCAGGCCACCCCGGCGGCGATGGCCGGGGTGGAGAGCCGCCACGGCTCGCGGGCGGCCGCCAAGCCGGCGGCCACCGGCGGCGGCGCGGCCAGCCAGCCGATGCGCAGCCCGGCCAGGGCATAGAACTTGGTCAGGGAGCGCAGCACGATCAGGTTGGACCTGGCCGGCACCTGATCGACGACGGAGAGTGCCGGGAAAAAATCGACGAAGGCCTCGTCGACCAGCAGGGAGACACCCGGCGGCAGGGCGGCCGCCAGATCGAGGAGCAGTTCGCGGGCTAGAGCGGTACCGCTCGGATTGAGCGGATTCGTCAGCCAGACCAGATCGGTGTCGGGACGCAGGGCGGCCAGCAGCACGGCGGGGTCGAGGCGAAAATCGGCGGCGGCCTCGAGCTGCACGGCATCGACGGCAACTCCGGCCTGCAGCAGGGCCGGCCGGTACTCGCCGAAGGCCGGCTCGACCAGCAGCGCCCGGCGCGGCCGCAGCACCCGCGGCACCAGGAAGATGAACTCCGTGGCCCCGGCCCCGGCCAGCACGCACTCCGCGGGGAGACCGTGATGGGCGGCCAGCGCCCGGGCCAGGCTCGCCCCGTCGCTTTCAGGGTAGTGGCTGGCCGCCGCCAGCGCCTCCCGGGCCGCGGCCAGCGCCTCCGGCGCCGGCCCCAGCGGGTTGAGGCTTGCCGAAAAATCGAGAATCGCGTCCGGCGCACACCCCAGCTCGGCGGCGAGCGCCAGCGCCCGGCCGCCATGCGGCGGCCTTTCCCCTTGCGGCGTCAGCACGTCACGACTTGCGGCGCAGCAGGGTCAGCGGCCCCTTCTTGTCGAGGGTTTCGAATCCCTCCAGCTGGATCAGCAGGTGCTCGGGCTTGACCAGCTCCAGCGGCAGCCCGCCGCTGACGGAAAAGCCCAGCATGGCGTCCTTCCTGACCCCCCACAGGCGGAAGCCCTGGGCATCTCCGGTCAGGCAAAGGTACAGTTCGAAACCGGGCGGCGTGATCTCGACCAGGTAATCGGAGTCGAAAATGTAGCCGCCGCTGTCAAGCTCGGCCACCGTCGCCGGATAGCGCCCGAACAGGGCGCGAAAGCCGTCGAGGACCTGCGTGTAGCTGTCGACCAGCGGCGCGTACTCCTGGCGCAGCTTCTGCCCGCGCAGATTGGCCTGCTGCAGCAGATAGGTGCGCGCCTCGGCGGCCGCCTGCGAATCCGGATAGCGTTCGGCCAGGCGGGCCAGCAGCTCTTCGCCCGCCGCCTGGTTCCCTTCCTTGATAAGGGACTGGGCCTGCTGCTGCAGCCGCCGGCTCTTCATCTCGTCGAAATCGCTGCACCCGGCCAGGGCCCCCAGGGCCAGGACTATTGCCGTTCCGGCCAGCACCTTGATGAGATTGCGCACGTCTTTCTCCTTTATCCGTTAGTCTTAACGACCATTGTCATCGCCATCGCCAGCAGCAGCGCCGCGGTCGACAGCAGGTACATAAGGTACACCATCCGCCGGTAATCGGCTACCGTCAAGGGGCGGCCCGCATCGCCGAAGGTCGGCTTGTCCTGCCACCGGCCGAAATAACAGGCCGGGCCGCCGAGCTGCACCGCCAACGCCCCGGCTGCGGCGGCTTCGGGAAGGCCGGCATTGGGGCTGGCGTGCTTGCGCCCGTCACGCCGGGCGATGCACCAGGCGCCGCCGGCGTCGAGACCGAGCGGCACGCAGCAGGCCACCATCAGCAGGGCGGTCAGCCGCGCCGGCAGCCAGTTGAGCAGGTCGTCGAGGCGCGCCGCCGCCCAACCGAAATCGCGGTAGCGCGCGTTCTTGTAGCCGACCATCGAATCCATGGTGCTGGCCGCCTTGTAAAGCACCCCCCCCAGCGGCCCGCCGAGGCCGAGATAGAAAAGCGGCGCGACGATCCCGTCGGAGCTGTTCTCGGCCACCGTTTCGATGCAGGCGCGCAGGATCCCCTGTTCGTCGAGTTCACCGGTATCGCGGCCGACGATCATCCCCAGCGCCGCCCTGGCCCCCGGCAGATCGCCGGCCGCCAGCCGGCTGACCACCAGCGCGCTCTGTCGATGCAGTTCGCGCACCGCCAGGCAGGTCCAGGCCAGCCAGCCGGCGGCCAGCAGGCCGAGCAGGGGGTGGAGCCGGTCGGCCAGCGTCAGCACGCCCCGGGCCAGAACGCCGGTGGCCAGCAGCGTCAGCACCACGAGCAGCACCCCGCCGAAGCGGCGCGGGCGGATGCGCTCGTAGAGCAGCGCCTCCAGGCCGCGGATCAGCCGGCCGATGCCGACCACCGGGTGTGGCAGCTGGCGCGGGTCGCCAAAGAGCAGATCGGCGGCGAAGGCCGCCGCCAGCAGCAGCGGCGGCATCAGTCCGCAGCCGGCACCGGCAGGTCGAGCAGTGCCCGGATCCGCTCCAGATCGAGGTGGCGCGCCAGGTGATCGGCCAGCCGGTCGAGTTCGCCATCGACGCTGACCCCCGCCGTACGCGGCAGCCGCGCCAGGCCGCGCCGGGCGCGCAGTTCATCGAGCAGGGCATGGCGCACGGCGGCATCGTCGAACAGGCCGTGCAGGTAAGTCCCCCAGGTCCGGCCATCAACGGAAACGGCCCCGTCCTCGAAGGTCTCGCCGAACCCGCCGAACCGCGCCACGGCAAAGAGCGGCCTGGCCAGCGCCCCCCGCGTGGTCACCCCCATGTGAATCTCGTAGCCGGCGACCTGCTCGACCCCCCCCAGGCCGAGGGCCGCCGCGCCGTCCAGCACCGTACCGGCCACCTCGCGGGTCTGCTTGTCGCCGGCCAGTTCCGTGTCGACGTCGAGCAGCCCCAACCCCTCGGCCTCGAGCAGGTCGGACTCGACCATGTCGGGGTCGGTGATGCGCTTGCCGAGCATCTGGTAGCCGCCGCAGATCCCGGCAATCCGCCCCCCCTGCATGTGGAAATCGTGGATCGCCCGGGCCAGACCGCTGGTGCGCAGGTACTGCAGGTCGGGGAGGGTGCTCTTGGTTCCCGGCAGGATCAGCAGGTCGAGTCCGGCGATCTCGTCGGGCGCGGTGAGGTAGCGCAGATCGACGTCCGGCTCGTGCTCGAGGGGGTCGAAGTCGGTGTAGTTCGACAGGCGCGGCAGCCTGACCACGCCGATGCGCAGGGGCGCGCCGGCGCGCCCCTGGCCCTTGCGCGCCAGCCCCACCGAGTCCTCCTCGGGGAGCTTCAGGTCGAGCCACGGCACGACGCCGAGCACCGGCACGCCGGTGCGGGCCTCGATCGCCCGGATGCCCGGGGCGAGCAGCGAGGCATCGCCGCGGAAGCGGTTGATGATCACTCCGGCCAGCAGCCGCCGCTCTTCGGCGGTGAGCAGTTCCACGGTGCCGACGATGCTGGCGAAGACCCCGCCGCGGTCGATGTCGGCCACCAGCAACACCGGCGCCCAGGCCATGGCCGCCACTTTCAGATTGGCGACGTCGTGATCGCGCAGGTTGATCTCGGCGATGCTCCCCGCCCCTTCGATGACCACGAGATCGGCGCGGGCGGCCAGACGCCGGAACGACGCCTCGATCCTGGCGAAGGCTTCCGGCTTGTAGGCGTGGTACTCGGCCACGGTCATGTTGCCGACCGGCCGGCCGTGGACGACCACCTGCGCCCCGGTGTCGGAGTTCGGCTTGAGGAGCACCGGGTTCATGTCGACGTGGGGCGGCACGCCGCAGGCGGCCGCCTGCAGCGCCTGGGCCCGGCCGATCTCGCCGCCGTCCGGGGTGACCGCGGCGTTGAGCGCCATGTTCTGCGCCTTGAACGGCAGGACCTTCACCCCGGTGCGGGAGAGCAGCCGGCACAAACCGGCGGCCAGCACGCTCTTGCCGACATCGGAGCCGGTGCCGCCGATGAACAGCGCGCGTGCTTTCGCCCGGGCGGTGCTCCCGCCCCCTGCCGGTAAGGGAGCGGGGGCACACCCGCTGTCAACCCCATACCCCCGCGGGGTGATCATCCGCCCCTTGCCGTCGACGAAGGTCGCGGCGTTGCCGACGATCACCAGCGAGAACATGTCGATGGGGAACGCGGTGAACTCGCGCAGGGTGGTGACCGTGGCCGCCTCCCCCTCGCGGCAGGCGTGGCGGACGATGCCGACCGGGGTGGCGCCGTCGCGGTGGCGCAGCAGGATGTCGCGCGCGACCTCGATCTGGGTGGTGCGGGCGGTGCTCTTCGGGTTGTAGAGGGCCACCACGAAATCGGCCGAGGCCGCCGCTTCCAGGCGCCGGGCGATAACTTCCCAGGGGGTGAGCAGGTCGGAGAGCGAGATCACCGCCAGATCGTGCATCAGCGGCGCGCCGAGCCGCGCGGCGGCGGCCTGCAGCGCCGAGATCCCGGGGATGATTTCGACCTCGACCGGCAGCTCCGCGGCCAGCTCCAGGGCCAGCCCGGCCATGCCGTAGATCCCGGCGTCGCCGCCCGAGACCAGGGCGACCGTGGCGCCGCCGGCCGCCCGCGCCAGGGCCTGGCGGCAGCGCTCGACCTCCTCGCGCATCCCCGAAGCGAGCAGCTCCTTGCCGGCGAGCAGCTCCGGGATCAGGTCGAGATAGGTCCGGTAGCCGGCAACCACCGAAGCCGCGGCGATGGCGGTGCGGGCCGCCGGGGTCAGATGGGCGGCATCGCCGGGGCCGATGCCGACGACGTAGAGTTTTCCCTGGGGCATCAGTCGATCCTTTCGGCAACGGCGACGGTGACGTTGCCGGACTTTTTCTTGGTGATCAGCAACGGCCCGCCGCCGGCGGCGAGGATGGCGGCGGGCTCGCACACCCCCCTGGCGCCGACGGCCTCGAGGGCATGGCGGGAAGCCGCTGACGGCGCGGCCACGGCGTTGAGCTGCTCCGCCGTAAAAAACGTAAGCGGCAGGGCATGGCGGGCGGCGAATTCGACCAGCCCCGGCTCATCGGCCTTGTCGCGGATGCTGGCCAGCCCCCCGACGCTGGCGAAGGCCAGAAAAGCGCGGCCGAGTTCCCCGGCGACCGCGGCTTCGATCTCGTCGGCACGGGTGCCGCGGTTGCAGCCGATCCCCACCACCAGGTCGGGGGGGCGCAGGGCCAGCAGGTTGGGGCGTCGGTCGAGATCGGGGAGCAGGCGGTGGGTGACGAACACCAGGCCGCTCGCGCCGCTCTGCAGGGCGGCGGCGAAGGTGGCGTGCGCCTCGATCCCGGGGGTATTGGCAAACAGCGGCGCCACCCGCCCCCGCCGGTCGACCAGGGCGATCCGCCCGCCTTCGAGCAGCAGGCTGTTGAGGTGCTTGATGTGCGCCAGCGGTTCGACCCGCAGCCCGGCCTGGCGGGCGGCCTCGTCCCAGGCGGTCAGGCCGTTGACGTCGGTGGCGGTGGTGAGCACCGGGGTGCCGCCGACGGCCGCGGCCAGTTCGACCGCCAGGCGGTTGGCGCCGCCGAGATGGCCGGCCACCAGCGAGATGGCGAAGCGCCCGGCCTCGTCAAGGACCACCACGGCCGGATCGCTCCCCTTGCCGGCCAGGTGCGGCGCGACCATGCGCACCACGATGCCGGTCGCCATGATGAAGGCGAACCCCCGGCAGTCCGCCCACAGCCGGGCCACTTGCGTCCTGAGGTCGCCGCTGAACGGCGTGGCGCCCGGTCCGGCGTCCGCGGCAAACCGCTCGAGCACGAACAGCCGCGCATCGGGGCGGGCCGCCAGCAGGCGGGCGCCGAGCCGCGCGCCGTTGCGGGTGATGGCGACGATGGCGAGGTTCATCCCTAGGTGCGGTAGCCGTGGGCGAAGGTTCCGTCGTAAAGCTTCGACACCGCGGCCAACCCCTCGTGACGCGCCTTGAGCACGTCGCCGACGAGGATCACCGCCTGGCGGTCGATGCCGGCGGCCCGCACCTTGCCGGCGATCTCGGCCAGCGGCCCCTCGACCACCTGCTGGTCCGGCCAGCTGGCCCTGGCCACCACCGCCGCCGGGGTTGCCGGCGCATAGGCGCCCTGCAGCAGCTGTGCGACCACCTCTTCAATCATGCCGACCGACAGGTAGATGACCAGGGTGGCGCCGAGCTGCGCAATGCGGTGCAGCTGCTCGCGCTCCGGGACCGGGGTGCGCCCGGCCAGGCGGGTGACGACCACCGTCTGCGACACCTCCGGCAGGGTCAGCTCCTGCTTGAGCGCCGCCGCCGCCGCGAAGGCGCTGGTCACCCCGGGGATCACCTCGTAGCCGATACCGAGCCGGTCGAGTTCCGCCATCTGCTCCTGGATCGCCCCGTAGAGCGAGGGGTCGCCGGTGTGCAGGCGCACGGCCCGCCGGCCGGAGGAAACGGCGGCGGCCAGCAGGCGGGTGGTCTCCGCCAGGGTCAGTCCGGCGGAATCGTGCACCTCGGCGCGGGGCGCCCAGCTGCGTACCAGCTGGTAATCGACCAGGCTGCCGGCGTAGACCACCACGTCGGCCGCTTCCAGCAGACGGGCGCCGCGCACCGTGATCAGGTCGGCGGCGCCGGGCCCGGCGCCTACGAAGTGGACCGTCGTCATCCCTTCCTCACGATCAGCAGCGACAGGTAGTCGAGCTTTTTGCCGACCAGGGAGGCCAGGTCGGTCACCACCTCTTCCTCGCTCGAGCCAACCCGGCGGATGAACACCCCCCGGCGTTCCAGCCCCAGTTCGACCAGCAGCGCGTAGAGCTGATCGAAAACCCGGCTGACCTTCAGCAGCACCGTGCAGTCGAAGTCGAGCAGCGTCTGCCGCAGTTTCTCCGCCTCGTAGGTCGCCGGGAGGACCGCCACGCGCTCCGCCGCCGTCGCCAGCGGCACCCCGGCCGCCGCCGCCGCCGCAGAGACGCTGGTGATGCCGGGGACGATCTCGACCGCGATCTCCGGATAGCGCTCGCGCAGGAGGCGCAGCAGGTAAAGGAAGGTCGAGTAGAGCAGGGGGTCGCCGATGGTGACGAAAGCCACCGTGCGCCCGGCGCGGACGTGAGCGGCGACCTCGCTGGCGGTCGCCTCCCAGTACGGGCGGAGTTCCTCCTCGTCGCGGCTCATCGGGAAGACCCGCTCCAGCACCTGCTGGCGGTTGGGGTCGAGGTGGGCGGCGACGATCCCCAGGGCATAGCTGGCCGCTTCCGCCTGGCCGGTGGGGGCGACGATGACGTCGGCGGCGCGCAGAATGCGCACCGCCTTGAGGGTCAGCAGTTCGGGATCGCCGGGGCCGACGCCCACGGCGTAAAGGCGAGCGGAGTTCATGTCAGGGACAACGCCGCGGAGGAGCGTTTTTCATCAGTCCTTCACCGCCGTGATGACGAAGACGGGATTGTGGGCCTCGAACAGTTTGTAGTCGGTCAGCGGCCGGGTGCGGGCGATGTTGACCGTGACCACCTCCAGCTGGTAGCCGGCGTTCTCGAAGAACTCGGTGGCGGCGGTCAGGGTGTCGAGGGTCACGGCGTTGAGCACCACCCGCCCGGCGGCCGGCAGGCGCCCGTCGATCGCTTTCAGGATCTCCCAGAGGTTCCCCCCCGATCCACCGATGAAGACCCGGTCCGGGTCGGGGAGGTCGTCGAAGCACGCCGGCGCCTCGCCGGCGATCACGTTGATGTGGCGCGAGCCGAACCGGCCGAGGTTTTCCTTGAGGAACGCCAGGCACTGCGGATTGCGCTCGATGGCGTAAATCTCGCCGTTGGGGAGGAGCTGGTCGGCCTCGATGCTGACCGAGCCGGAGCCGGCGCCGATGTCCCACAGGACCATGTCATGGCGCAGCCGCAGCTTGGCGAGGCTCACCGCGCGCACTTCCTCCTTGGTGATCAGCTTCTTGACGGTGGCGAACTCCTCGTCGGCGATGCCGAGCATCGGCCGCGCCCCCTCGCCGCCGGCCTCGTACTCCTTGATCAGGATCAGGACGTTCAGTGCGGCCGCCGGGGTGTCGAGCAGCCCGCGCACGTCGGTGCGCACGATCCGCTCCCGGTCGCCGCCGAGATTTTCGCACAGCCAGGCGGTGTAGCCGTCGCGGCCGCGTTCCATCAGTTCCCTGGCGATCGCCGCCGGGGTGTTCTGCTCGTCGGTGAGGATCGCCGCCTTGTCGTTGGCGACGATGCGGTCGACCGCCTCCTTGAGGCCGCGGCCATGGGTGGAGATGAACACCGTGTCGTCCCACGGCTCGCGGATCTTGGCGAAGGCGTACTGCACCGAGCTGACATTGGGAAGGAACTCGAGGTCGGCGCCCGGCAGGTTGCGCAGCAGGTAGCGGCCGATGCCGAAAAAGAGCGGATCGCCGGAGGCGAGCACCACCGGCCGGCCGGCATGGCTCTTCAGCCGCTCGACCACCGTGCCGAGGTTGCTCCCCACCGCCAGCTTCTCCCCGGCAAACGCCGGAAAGAGCGCCAGCTGCCGCTCCCCGCCGATGAGCAGATCGGCCTGGCCGATCAGCTCCAGCGCCCGCTGGCCGAACTCCTCGTGCCCCCTGACCCCTGCCCCGATGACGTAGATCTTGCTCATGGTTCCCTCGCTCCGAACGGTTCGCCGAAGGTCACGGCGGGTTCGCCGGCATAGCCGGCCAGCAGCACCCCGCAGCGCACCCCGGGGGCCCAGCCCTCGAGACGGTCGATGGCCCGCGCCGCGACCAACGCCATCAGCGGGTGGTGCGGCCCCAGTTCCAGGTACAGCTCGCGGGCGGTGTGCGCCCACTCTAGCCGTTCAATCAGCGCAGCGTCAAGGCCGGCGGCACGTGCCCAGCCGGTCAACGCCGCCAGGTCGAGGTCGGCCACGGCGGCGTGGGTCTGCGGGTGGCCGCAGGCGATCTTGACCAGCTTGGCGAACTGCGCGGCGACGACCAGTTCAGCGACGCCGCGCCGGGCGCAGGCGGCGGCCAGATGGCCGACGTGGTCGCCCATCAGGATGAAGGCTTCTTCCGGCAGGGCGACCTGCCGCTCCGCCACCGCCTCGCTGCTCCGGCCGGTACTGGCGAGCACCCGCGTGCAGCCGCTGGCGAGCGCCACGCCGAGGGCGGCATCGATGGTGTCGGTCCAGGCCTGGTGGGAGATCGGCGTCACCACTCCGGTGGTGCCGAGAATCGACAGGCCGCCGACGATGCCGAGGCGGGCGTTGAGGGTGCGCCGCGCGCGTTCCTCGCCGTCGGGGATGGAAACCGTGACGTGAACCGAAATTCGTGAGCCGTGATTGGCAAACACCGACTGAACCGCTTCGCTGATCATCCGCCGGGGAACCGGGTTGATGGCCCATTCGCCCACCGCCACCGCCAGCCCCGGCTTGGTCACCCGGCCGATGCCGGCGCCGCCGGTGATGATGACCTGGTTGCCATCCTCCCCCTCGCCCCCGCCCGTGCTCACCTGCGCCCAGACCTCGCAGCCGTTGGTGACGTCGGGGTCGTCACCGGCGTCCTTGACCACGCAGCAGGCCGCCGAACGGGCGTCGAACCGCTGGCCGCGCAGGGGAAAGGTTGCGGCGATCCCCGCCGGCAGCGGCAGCTCCACGGTCTCGACCGGCCGCTGGTCGCGCAGCAGCAGCGCGGCCCCTTTGGCGGCGGCGGCGGCGCAGGCGCCGGTGGTGAAGCCATGGCGCAGCGGCCGGCGCACCGTTCAGCCCTCCTCCGCCAGCAGCATCAGGGCGTTGAGGATGGCGGCCGCGATCGCCGACCCGCCCTTGCGCCCCCGGCAGGTGATGAACGGCAGGCCGGAGGCGAGCAGCGCCTCCTTCGATTCGGCGGCACCGACGAACCCCACCGGCACACCGACCACCAGGGCCGGCCGGACCTTGCCCGCCCCGGCCAGTTCGAGCAGTTCGAACAGGGCGGTCGGGGCGTTGCCGATCAGGAAGAGGCCGCAGCCGTCCTCGACGCCGCGGCGCAGGGCGAGCGTCGAGCGGGTCACGCCGCGTTCGCGCGCGGCCCGGGCGATCTCCGGGTCGGCGACATGGCAGACGATCTCGCTGCCGAACGCGGCCAGCCGGCTCTTGTTCACCCCGGCACGGACCATGTGGGTGTCGCACAGGATCCTGGTGCCGCCGCGCAGGGCGCTGATCCCCGCTGCCACCGCCCCGGGCGAAAAACAGGTGGTGGCGGCGAAGTCGAAGTCGGCGGTGGTGTGGATGATGCGCCGGACGATCGGCCACTGGCGCTCATCGTAGCGGTGCGCGCCGGCCTCGGCGTCGATGATCCGGAAGCTCTCCGCCTCGATGGCGGCCGGGTCGAGGATGGTCGGTGCGAACGTCATCGGCAGGCTCCTGTCATCCCAACGCTTCCCGGATTCGCTCGCAGACGATCTCGCCGAGCTTGGGATGGGTGCCGAGGGGCTCTCCCATGAGCATCTCCACGCCGGGATGGCGCTGCCGCGCCTCCGCCATCTCGGCCGGAAGGTCCTCGAGAACGTGGGCGCCGGCGAAGAGGAAGTAGGGGTAGAGGAGCACCCGCCCGGCCCCTTGCGCCACGCAGGCGTCGATCCCCGACTGGATGTTCGGCGCGTGCTGTTCGCGAAAAGCCACCTCGACGATCTCGTACCCCTGCCGCCGCACCATGTCGGCAATGGCGTGCAGGGCGTCGTTGGCTTCGGCCACCCGCGAGCCGTGGCCCATCAGCAGAATTGCGGTTTTCATTCGTCAGCTCCTGTCCAGGCCCGTGGCCTGTCTGTTGTCATTCCGGATCGGCCAGGCGGGCCAGCAGCTCCGCCCGGCTGCGCGGCGGTTCTGCGCCGCGGACCACCCCCCGCCGCTGCAGTGCGGCGAACAGCTCGAACACCACCGGCACCCCCAGCTCCAGCGCCGCCAGCACCCGGCAAAGCCCCGCATGATCGCGGCTCTCGCCGTGAAAGGCCAGCGTGCCGGCGTGCAGCACGCAGATCTCGTCGGCCCAGGCCACGGCAAAATCGACGTCGTGGGTGGCGACGATGACCGTCCGCCCCTCGTCGTGCAGCCGGTCGAGAAGCGGCACCAGCCGGGCGGTCATCGCCGGGTCGAGGCCGGCGGCCGGCTCGTCGAGGATCAGCACTTCGGGATCCATCGCCAGCACCCCGGCCAGGCAGGCGCGCTTCTTCTCCCCGTAGCTCAGGGCATGGGTCGGCCGTTCCGCCCGGTCCGTCAGCCCGACCGTCGCCAGGGCCTGCTCCACGCGCCGGCGGACCTCGTCCTTCCCCAGCCCCAGGTTGAGCGGGCCGAAGGAGACATCCTCGCGGACACTCGCCGAAAAGAGCTGGCTGTCGGGATCCTGGAAGACCAGACCGACCCGGCGGCGCAGCTCCCGCAGCCCGGCCCGGTCGTAGCGCAGCGGCCGGCCGGCGCAGAGCACCTGGCCGCGGCTCGGCCGCTCGATGCCGTTGAGCAGGGTCAGGAGCGTCGACTTGCCGGCGCCGTTGCGGCCGAGCAGCGCCGTGCGCCGCCCCCGGGCAAAGGCGAGATCGAGCGCGCGCAGGGCCGGGGTTCCGTCAGCATAGCAGAAATCGACGGCCTTGACTTCGAGGATGGCGTTCACGATCTACCCCCGCACCAGCAACGCCAGCAGCAGCAGGCTGCCGCCGCTCAGGACCGCCAGGATCAGGTGCCGCGCCGGCAGGGAGCGCTCAGGCTCCAGCCAGCACAGTTCATCCTCGAAGCCGCGGGCCAGCAGGCCCCGGTGCAGCTGCCGCGCGCGCCACTGGCTGCGCACAATCAGATTCGCCCCCAGCGCGGCCAGCGAGCGCAGGCGGTTGCCGGCCGTGGCATGGCCGAGCCGCGCCTGCTGGGCCACGCTGATGTCGCGGGCCAGCTCCAGGCAGGCGAACAGCTGGCGATAGGCCAGCACCATCAGTTCGAGAAGCAGGTGCGGCACCTTGAGGCGGCGCAGCAGGCCGACGATCTCGGTCAGCGGCGTGGTCAGGGCCAGCAGGTAGAGGCTGGCGACGGCCCCGCCCGAGCGGGCCAGCACCAGGGCGGCCCGGTTCAGGCCGGCACCGCTGGCAAAGACCGGCAGCTGCAGTCCCGGCACCGTCCCGATGAGCAGATCGCCGCCGGAGCAGGAAAATGCCAGCCCGGCGACCCCGGCCAGCAGAAAGCCCGCCGGCACCAGCAACAGCCGCAGATAGACCCGCAGCGGGATGCCGGCCGCACCGACCGCCGCCCCCCCCATCAGCGCCATGACCAGCAGCGGCACCAGCGGCGTCGCCGCCGCCAGGGAGGCCGCCAGGCCGAGACCGGCCAGCGTGCCCTTGACGACCGGGTGGATCTCCCGCCAGCGGTTGCCGTAGGCGTAGCGGTCGATCAGCATGACGACGTCAACACTCGCTTCCTCATCGCTCAGCACTCATCGCTGATCGCAGTTCCGCCCTTGCCGGCACGAACCCGCCGGCGCAGGCGGATCAGGCAGTAGGCGATGGCGGCCAGCCCCAGGGCCGCCTGCAGGGCGAAAAGCCACGATTCCGCGGCACCTTCCGGGGTGCCGAACAACGGGGCCGCCCAGGGGCGGTAATCCGGTGCCAGCCGCTGCGCCAGCCGGGTTGCCTGCTCGTCGGTACCGGCCGCCCGGGCGGCCGCCGGCAGAAGGAGCCCCAGCCCCGCGGCGCACAGCCAGACGACCTCGCCGTACCGCTTCACGGCCGTCCCTCCTGGGGGGCGAAGGGGACGCCGGAGGCTGCCCGGGCGCCCTCGTGATGCCGTGCCAGCCGGGCGAAGAGCAGCACGCTGAGGGCCGCTTCGCCGAGGGCCAGCGGCACCTGGGTCAGGGCGAAGATCGCGGCGAACCCGGCGAAGGCCGCGGACACCCCGCCGACGGGGTCGGGGAAGGCCAGGGCCAGCTGCAAGGCGGTGGTCAGGTAGGTGGCCAGGTCCGCGGCCGCCACCGCCGCGAACAGGCACACCCCTTGAGGGAGAAGCAGCCGGCGGGCGCCGCGGAAGAGGGCGAAGGCCACCAGCGGGCCGACCACGCCGAGGGCGAAGACGTTGGCGCCGAGGGTGGTCAGGCCGCCGTGGGCCAGGAGCAGCGCCTGAAAGAGGAGGACGACCAGGGCGACCGGCGCCATGGCCAGCGGCCCGAAGAGCACCGCGCCGAGGCCGGTGCCGGTCGGATGGGAACTGCTGCCGGTCACCGAGGGGAGCTTGAGGGCGGTGAGGACGAAGGCGAACGCCGCGGCGGCGCCGAGCGTCAACTTCAGCTCCGGGTTGGCGGCGACCCGGCGGCGCATGGAGCGCAGACCGACGGCCACCCCCGGCAGCGCCGCCGCGCTCCAGGCCAGGGCGTGCCCCGCCGGCAGAAAGCCTTCCATGATGTGCATCGCGTCCTCCCTCGTCGGCCGCGGCGGGGGAGGAAGGGTGCACGTCACCCTTCAACCCCCTTTGCCGTCGGCGGTTGCATACGTTGCCAGGCAGGCTTTCTGGCTCCGGGATCAACCCTTCCCCTCCCCTTCCCGCCCGGCTTGGTGACCGGGCAGTGGGTCCAACGAGAGGTCGGTCCCCCGTCACAGCGGCGGGTCCGCGGGGGAGTCGCACCCCCTTTCCTGCACCTGGAAACGAAAATGTCCTGTCGAAAGGCCTACGCCGCCTGGATCAGCACGTACGGCGCGACGATCAGCATCCGGAACGGCTTCGCCAGCTCGCGCTCCCAGGCGGCCAGTTCCGTCGCGTCCGGCTTGCGCAGCTGACCGGAGTCGATCCACGCCCCCACCTCGGCGGCGCGATCCCTGGCCACGCACCAGGCGACCTCGACGAGGTCCAGCTCCGGAGCCGCCAGGATCACGTGGTCGCGCCCCAGCTGGGGGCGCAGCGCCCGCCAGTCGACGACGGCCAGCTCTTCCTGCAGCTTCGTGCGGGTCGCGTCCATGGGTCAGACCTTGTCGCCGCGCAGGTCGCCGGCGAAGAGCGCCCCGGCACCGCGCGAGGCGCAGAAGTCGCCGCACATGGTGCAGGTGGCCTCGTCCTCCGGGGTGCGGCTGGCGCGGATCGCCCGGGCATCCTCGGGGAAGAGGGCCAGCTCGAACTGCTTCTGCCAGTCGAGGTCGCGGCGCGCCTTGCTCATCTGCTTGTCGCGCTCGCGCCCCCTCTCCGGGTACTTGTTCAAGTCGCCGATGTAGGCCGCCACCTTCGCCGCCTTGACCCCGGTGATGACATCCTGCTCGTTGGGGAGGGCCAGGTGCTCGGCGGGGGTGATGTAGCAGATCAGGTCGGCCCCGAAGCGGCTCGACTGGGCCGCGCCGATCGCCGCGGTGATGTGATCAAAGCCGGGGGCGACATCGCAGGCGATCGGGCCGAGCATGTAGTAGGGCGCCTCGCCGCTCATCCGCTTCTGCAGGCGGATGTTCCCCTCGACCTCGTCAAGCGGCACGTGCCCCGGCCCCTCGACCAGCATCTGGCAGCCCATCTCGCGCCCCAATTCGGCCAGTTCGCAGTTGATCAGCAGCTCCTGGATCTGCGCGCGATCGGAGGAGTCGTGGATCGCCCCGGCGCGCAGGCCGTTGCCGAGCGACAGGACCGTGTCGTACTTCCTGAGGATGGCGACCACCCGGTCGAACTGTTCGTAGAGCGGGTTTTCACGGTTGTTGGCCATCATCCACGCGACCATCGACACCCCGCCCTTGCTGACCAGCCCGCCGTAGCGATAGCCCTGTTTCTTCAGGCGCTCGATGGTGTAGAGGTTGATGCCGCAGTGCACCGCCATGAAGGCCATGCCGTCGGCACACTGCTGCTCAATCAGGTCGAAGAGCATCTCCGGATCAAGCTTGTTGGGGTCGCCATGCTTGCGCGCCGCTTCGCAGAACGCCTGGTAGAGCGGGACGTTGCCGACCGGCAGGTCGACCGCATTGATCACCTCGCGGCGCACCCGGTCGAGGTCGCCGCCGACCGACAGCTCCATCAGCGTATCGGCGCCGGCCGCCTGGGCAGCTTGCGCCTTTTTCACCTCGGCGGCGTAGTCGACGATGTCGGAGCTGGTGCCGATGGAGGCGTTGACCTTGGTGGCGAGCCCCTTGCCGATGCCGGCGATGCGGGCCGGCCGGCGGTTGTGGTTCCAGGGGATGACCACCTTCCCCTCGGCCACCATCTGGCGGACGTACTCTTCGCTGACCTGCTCGTCGCGGGCCACCGCCGCCATCTGCGGGGTGATCACACCGGCGCGGGCCTGTTCGATCTGGGTCTTCACTGGGTCTCTCCTTCGCTATGCAAGATTGCCCGCCGCCAGCCGCGGACGGAGTTGATCAGCCACAGGCGCCGGGCAGCCAACAGCTCCTGCCGGCTGACGACCGCCTCGGTGAGCAGGCCGCGGGCCAGCAGTTCCGCGCGCAGGGTTCCCGGCAGCAGCCCGCATTCGACCGGCGGCGTCACCAGCCGGCCGTCACGCTCCACCACCAGGTTATGCACCGTCCCCTCGGTGACGGCGCCGCGCTCGTTGCAGAAAAGCACATCGCAGCAGCCGGGGTGCCGCTCCAGGATCCCGTCGTACCACGGCCGCCAGGTGGTCTTGTGGCGGAGCAGCGGCTCGCCGCTGTCGACGGGTTCCGCCGCCAAGCACACCCGGGCCGGCGCTGCGGCCGCCTGGCGTACCGGCAGCGGCTCGGCGGTGAGGGTGACGGCGCCGTCGCCGCCCAGCAGCAGGCGGACCTTGTACCGGCCGGCGCCGCGCGGCGCCGCGCCCTGCAGGTGCCGGCGCACGGCAGCGGGGTCACAGGCAAAACCGAGTTCCGCCGCCGAGGCCGCCAGCCGCTGCAGATGCCGTTCCAGCAGGGCATACCCCCGCGTCCCGTCCCACAGAAGCGTTTCGATCAACAGCAGCGGTTCGCCGTCGCGGGCCAGAAACGCGGCCTTGTGCAGGCACTCGCGGTACTCCGCCGCGGCCCCGGCATCCGCCGTCACGCCGCTGCCGATGCCGAGTTCGCCCGTCCCCCGGCGCAGATCCAGCACGGCGGTGCGGATCGCCACGCTGAACACCGCCTCGCCCCCCGGCGAAACGAAGCCGATCGCCCCGCAGTAGGGGCCGCGCGCCCCGCCTTCCAGTTCGCGGATGATCGCCATGCTGCGCCGCTTCGGCGCCCCGGTCACCGAGCCGCACGGGAAGAGGGCCCGGAAGATGTCGGCCAGGCCGGCCCCGTCACGCAGCCGCGCGGTCACCGTCGAGGTCATCTGGTGCAGCGTCGGGAAGCTCTCCACCGCGAACAGCTCGGGAACCGCCACCGAGCCGGGTTCGGCGATCCGCCCCAGGTCGTTGCGCACCAGGTCGACGATCATCAGATTCTCGGCCCGCTCCTTGGGGCTCCCCGCCAGCCGCTCGCGCAGCGCCCGATCGGTGGCGGCATCACCGCCGCGCGGCGCCGTCCCCTTCATCGGCCGCATGACGAGGGTTCCCCCCTGCAAAGCGAAGAACAGCTCCGGCGACGCCGAAGCGAGCGCCGCGCCGCCGAGGTCGAGCCAGGCGCAGAACGCCGCCGGCTGCGCCGCGCACAGCCGGCGGTAAAGGGCAAACGGCTCGCCGTGAAAGCGCAGCCGCTGGCGGAAGGTCAGGTTGACCTGGTAGCTGTCGCCGGCGGCGATATACTCCTTGACGGCGTTAAAGGCCGCCGTGTAGCGCGTCTCGGCCCAGTCGGGCGGCAGCAGGGCCCAGCGACAGCCCCCGGGGAGGTCGCCAGCGCCGGGAATCACCTCCTGCCGCTCGGCAAAAAGGCCGAACCACGCCAGCGGCAAAGCGCCGGGGGGCCGAACCGGCAAGTCCGGATCGAGGCCGGACGCCGCCTCGTAGCTGACGAATCCGGCGGCATGGCGGCCGGCCGCCACCGCCTGCTCGACCGCCGCCAGAAGCGGCAGAACCTCCGCCGGTGTCCGGGCGGTCAGCTCCCGCTCCAGCCCCTCGAACCGGAACGAGCGCCCCCCGGCACCGGCCAGGAACGATTCGAACAGGGCGCGCGGCCGGCTATTCACTGTCCCGCCACCGCCGGCAGGTAGCGGCGAAATTCTCCGCCAGCTCCGGATTCGACGCGAAATGCAGGTGCACGTAGGAGCCGAGCACGTTGCCGCACAGGTACCCCTCTTCGCCGCACGCCGCGCCGTCGCGCCCGGCCAGCCGGTAGGCGCGGGGAACGGTGGCCGGCATCTCCAGCTCCGAATAGTGGAACTCGTGGCCGCGCGCCATGGTGCCGGCCGGACCGAGGGGCGTGTCGGCGGTCATGGTCACCTCGCGATAGCCCAGCGCCCGGCGTCGCGGGAGCATGCGCGCCGCCGCCGGGAAGATGCCGGCCAGCGGCGTACCGTCGAGACTGGCGGCAAGGAGCAGCAGCCCGCCGCATTCGGCGTAGACCGGCAGCCCCGCTGCCACCTGTCGGCGCAAGCCGGCGAGCAGCCCGGTGTTGGCGGCCAGCTGCGCCAGGTGCAGTTCCGGATACCCCCCCGGCAGGTAGAGCCCGGCCAGCGCCTCCGGCAGCGCGTCCGTCAGCGGCGAGAAGAACACCAGCTCGGCGCCGGCCCGCTCCAGCAGTTCCAGGTTCTCCGGATAGCAGAAGCAAAAAGCCGCATCGCGGGCCACGCCGATGCGCACCGGCTGCGGCGCTTTCCCGGGAACCGGCGCCGCTGCCGCGGGAACCGGCGGTGGCCCGGAAAGCCCCGCCAGCAGCCGGTCGAGATCGACGTGCGCCGCCACCCAGTCGGCCAGCTGTCCGTACGTCGCCCCCGCCGCCGCATCGTCCGCCGTCACCAGGCCGAGATGGCGTTCCGGCAGGGCCAGGCCGGGATCGCGCGGCAGGCACCCCAGCAGCGGCGGCAGCTCCGGTCTTGACGCGTGGGCCTCGCGCAGCAGCCGTGCGTGGGCGGCGCTGCCGACCCGGTTGTAGACGACCCCGGCGAAGTCCAGGCCGGCAGAAAAGGAAGCGAAGCCGTGGGCCACGGCGGCGGCGCTGCGCGCCTGGGCGCGGGCATCGACCACCAGCAGGATCCGCCCCCCCAGCCAGCGGGCCATCTCGGCGGTGCTGCCGGCATCGCTGCCCCCGGCGGCGCCGTCGAACAACCCCATCACCCCTTCGACCACCGCCAGGTCGGCCCCGGCGCTGCCGGCGGCGAAGCTGCGCAGCGCCGCCTCCCGGCCGCACATCCAGCCGTCGAGGTTGCGGCTGATCCGCCCGCAGACCGCGGCGTGATGACCGGGATCGATGAAGTCCGGCCCGACCTTGAACGGCGCCACCGTCAGACCGCGGCGGCGCAGGGCGCCGAGCAGGCCGAGCACCAGCGAACTCTTGCCGCTGCCGCTGGCCGGGGCGGCAACGATCAGCGGGTGCACAGCCGTTCCGGCAGGTGATCGGCGTTCATCAGCCTGACCGTGCGGTAACCGTCCGCGAAGTAGTCGATCACGTTGAGGCAGGCGTAATCCTGCTCCAGGCAGAACACCTTGTCGAGCGACGCGCCGAGCGCGTCGAGCAGGATGATCCGGTTGACCCCGCCGTGGGCGACCAGCGCCACGTTCTGCCCGGGATGACTGTCGAGCAGCCGTCCCACCTCGGGGAGCACCCGTTGCGCGGCGTCACGGAAGCTCTCGCCGCTCGGCATCCGGTAACTGGAGATGTCGGCCAGCCGCGCCTGCCATTCGGTCGGGTAGCGCCGCTTCAGATCCTCCCAGGAGAGCCCTTCCCACTCGCCGGCGTGCAGCTCGCGCAACCGCTCGCTGTAGACCACCGGCAGCTCGCGCGGAGCGGCCAGACATTCGGCCCCGTAGCGGCAGCGGTCGAGGTCGCTGCTCCATACCGCGTCGAGCGGCACCCCGGCCAGCCGTTCCGCCACCGCCTCCAGCTGGCGCCGGCCGTGGGCGGTGAGGGGGACGTTCTTCTGGCCGTTGTAGCGTTTCGACTCGAAACCTTCGACCTGGCCGTGGCGGATCAGAAACAGGCGCGTGCGTTCCATCGGGTTATCCTTTGACCAAAATCAGGAGCAGCAACAGGGTCAGCAACTCCAGCAGTTCGACGGCGGCCCCGAGCACATCCCCGGTCACCCCGCCGAGCCGGCGTTTCATCCAGACGCCGAATCCGGCCGCGGCCGCCAGCAGGATCCCGGCGAGCATCACCCCTTCGGCGCGGAACAGGGCGGCGGCCGCGGCCAGCACCGTCATCGACGCCAGCAGCAGTTCGCGCCGGCCGGCATGGGCCGCAAACGCCGCCCCCGTCCCCTCCGGGCCGCGCAGGTAGGGGATCGCAACCGTCAGCAGCACCGGCGCCCAGCGCCCGGCCGCCGGCAGCAGCAGCAGCGCCGCCGGTTTGACCGCCGCCGGCAGACTGAGCAGCGCCTGGTACTTGAGCAGCAGCAGCAGGATCAGGCCGACGGCGCCGAAGGCGCCGATGCAGCTGTCCTTCATGATGCGCAGGGCCGCCTCGCGGTCGCGGCCGCCGCCGAGGCCGTCGCACAGGTCGGCGAAGCCGTCGAGGTGCAGCGCCCCGCTGAGCAGCGCCAGCAGCGCCAGCAGCAGGGCATCGCCCACCGGCCGCGGCAGCAAGTGCGCCAGCCCCTGGTCGATGCCGGCCAGCAGCGCACCGAGCAGCAGGCCGACCAGCGGGAAGAAGGCCAGGCTGCGCCCGAGTTGCCGGGGCGCCACCTCCGCCGGCGCGCCGACCGGTAGCCGGCTCAGGAAAGCCACGGCCAGGCGCAGTTCCCGCAGGAGGGCGGTCAACGGTCGCGCCCCTCGCTCACCCCGGCATCGGCGAAGGTCTTCACCTCGCGCAGCAGGCGCAGGGCCGCCTCGATCAGGGTCATGCCGAGGGCGGCGCCGGTCCCTTCGCCGAGGCGCAGCGACAGATCGAGCATCGGCTGCAGGCCGAGGCGCTCGAGCATGGCCGCATGACCGACTTCGACGGAACGGTGGGCGGCAAACACGTAATCTTTCACATGCGGATGAAGCTCGCAGGCGATCAGCGCCCCGGCGGTGGAGATGAAGCCGTCGATCACCACCGGGATCCGCTCGGCCGCGCAGCCGACGATCAGCCCGGCGATGCCGCCGATCTCGAAGCCGCCGACCTTGGCCAGCACATCGACCGGGTCGCGCGGGTCGGGCCGGTTGAGGGCCAGCCCCTGCTCGATCACCCTGACCTTGTGGGCCAGGGCCGCATCGTCGATGCCGGTGCCGCGGTGGGTCACCTGCGCCGGAGTCCGGCCGGTCAGGACGGCGGCAATCGCCGCCGACGGCGTGGTGTTGGCGATCCCCATGTCGCCGGTCCCGACCAGGTCGACGCCGTCACGCCGGCAATCCCCGGCCAGGGCGATGCCGGCCTGCAACGCCCGCAGCGCCTCGGCGCGGGACATGGCCGGCCCGCGGGCGAGGTTGGCCGTGCCGCGCCCGACCTTGCGGTCGAGCAGCCCGGCCAGCCGGCCGAAGTCGTGATCGACACCCATGTCGACCACCACCACCTCGGCACCGGCGTGCCGCGCCAGGGCGTTGATCGCGGCGCCGCCGTCGATGAAATTGTAGACCATCTGCGGCGTCACCTCGCGCGGAAAGGCGCTCACCCCCTCGGCGACCACACCGTGATCACCGGCAAAGGTGAAGACCACCTTCCTGCCGACGCGCTCCTTGCCGGTAATGGCCACGAACCGAGCGGCGAACTCTTCCAGGCGGCCGAGGGAGCCCTTCGGCTTGGCCTGAGCGTCGAGCCGTGCCTGGCCGGCGGCCAGCGCCGCCGGATCGACGGGGCGGATTCGGGCGAGGATCTGCTGAAGCTCCGCGTCGAGGGAATCGGTCATCGCTGCATGCTCCTTGCGAAGGGTCTATTTCAGGGCGAGCGGCAGGCCGGCGGCCACCAGCCAGACCCGGTCGGCGCGGGCCGCCAGCCGCTGGTTGACCTGGCCGGCCAGATCGCGGAAGGCACGGGCCAGCGCGTGCTCGGGGACGATCCCCTGGCCGACCTCGTTGCTCACCAGGATCAACGGCGCCGGCAGCCGGTCGAACGTGGCGATGAACGCCTCGACCGCCGGCCAGACCGCTTCCGCCGAGCCCCCGGCCAGCAGCAGATTGGTCAGCCACAGGGTCGCGCAGTCGACCAGCACGGCACCGTGACCGGCGGCGGCCGTGGCCAAGACGGTCAGATCGAGAGGCGCTTCGAGCGTCCGCCAGCGTTCGCCGCGCGCCTGCCGGTGGCGGGCAATGCGGCCGGCCATCTCGTCGTCGCCGGCCTGGGCGGTGGCCACGTACAGGAGCGGACCGGGCCGGCACTCGGCCAGCCCTTGGGCAAACCGGCTCTTGCCGGAGGCCGCCCCCCCCAGTACCAGCGTGACCGGCACCGTCTGCTCTGCTGACATGCTCATCGCGACCTCGTTCCCCGCCCGGCGCCAGACGGCAAAAAGCCCCGGGCCGTGCTGGACGACCCGGGGCTGACGAATGAACGACCGCCCGGCCCCTTCCCGCGAAAGGCCCGCTTGCATGACCGGGCAGGTCTCCTGGCTCGTGGCTCGCCCTACTGACCGGCCCTTCCCGCCCCGAAGGGGCAGTGGTCCATCACCGGCGTTCGTCACCACTCACAGTTGCGGGGCAGCGAGGGAATTGCACCCTCTTCCCTATTCTCCCGCCGACGCCTTGCGCCGGGGCGGGCACCCGATCATCTAACAGTTGCTTGATTTATCGAACTAATTAAAGCAGAGAGTGCCCGGGAGTGTCAACGATCAACCGCTTCGGCATCGGCCGGACTGCCCGCGCCGACGGCCGCTTCGATCCGCTCCCACAACTCCGCCCGCCCTTCGCGGGTCACCGAGGAGAAGAGCGTGAAGACGTCGCGGTCGAGTCCGGTGACGCGGGCGATGAGCGCCAGTTGCCGGGCCAGTTCGTTGCGACTGAGCTTGTCGGTCTTGGTCACCACCGGGATGGTCGGGCGGTCCGCCTCCTCCAGCCAGTCGAGAAACTGCAGATCCTCCCGGCTCGGCTCGCGCCGCGAGTCGAGCAGCCAGACCACCGCCTTCAGGTTCTGCCGCCGCCCGAGATAATCGCGGATCATCGGCTGCCACTGGTCGCGCACGGCCCGTGGCGCCCGGGCGAAGCCGTAGCCGGGGAGGTCGACGAAATGCAGCGCCTCGTTGATGGCAAAGAAATTGAGCATCTGCGTCCGCCCGGGGGTTGCGGAGGTGCGCACCAGCCCGCGCCGGTTGAGCAGGGTGTTGATCAGGCTGCTCTTGCCGACGTTGCTGCGCCCGGCAAAGGCGATCTCGGGCCAGGCCGAATCCGGACAGGCGGACAGCTTCGGCGCACTGGTGACAAAATTCACGCTCTGGATGATCATGGCGGCCGGCAACCTCTCCCTCTTTGCTGACGGGCTCATGCTAGCACACGCACCCCTTGCGCCCAAGCACCGATTGCTGTGCTCCGAAAACTTGTCAAAACCGCCGCGCGCGGGAATAATGCGTTGATTTTTTTTTTGAAAGCTGATATCCAGAGGGCTGTTAATGGGGTATTCCCCGCTGTATTTAAGCCTGCTGTCATTTGTGTCCATTGCCAAAGGAGTGCCGTAACATGGGAGTTCGCCTGTGGATGCGCCTGTTCGCCATAACCGTGCTGCTGCTTTCGTTCTCGGCGGGTATCGTCTTCGCCGAGCAGTCCCGGCCCGGGCGCCTGATCACCCTGGACAACAAGGAAATCGTCTTTGAAAGCATCAAGAATCGCGACACGGTGAAGGGCTGGTGGAACGGCTCCGCGATTGCCGTGCCGGTGGACACGGTCTCCGAAATCACCCTCTTCGAAGCCCCCAAGGTCGACTACAGCATCATCGGCAACAACATCAAGACCGGACTCGTCGGCCTGACCCGGCGCTCCGACGGCAAGAAGTTCGTGCTCAACGACGCCTTCCTCCCGTCCGACTGCAACTGCAGCTATCTGACCTACACCTACCGCAACCCGTTTACCGGCGAGGTTCTGCAGGCCAACGCCGCCATCGACGGGCTGCAGCAGATCATCTTCGACGACGGCGTGCGCTGACCGCGAGCACTGGCAGTTCGTACCGACCCCCGAGGGGCGGAACCGGCAGGTTCCGCCCCTTTTTTCGTCGCCGCGTTGCAAGACGCCGATCGGTACGCTATACCATTACTTGAGAAGTCATCATCCCATTTCCCGGAGGATCCATGTTCAGCAAGAAACTGCTCGACGCCATGAACGAACAGATGAAGAACGAATTCGCCTCGGCCTACCTCTACCTGGCCATGGCCGGCTACTTCCAGTCCGAAGACCTCCCCGGCATCGCCAACTGGATGCGGGTTCAGGCCCTCGAGGAGCTGACCCACGGCGAGAAGTTCTTCCACTTCATCTGTGATGCCGCCGGCCGGACCGACATCCGCGCCATCGAAGGCCCGCAGAACAGCTACAAGTCGCCCCTCGACTGCTTCAAGGCGGGACTGAAGCATGAGAACTTCGTGACTGACAGCATCAACAACCTGGTGAACCTGGCTCGCAAGGACAACAACCATGCGGCGGAGATCTTCCTGCAGTGGTTCGTCACCGAGCAGGTCGAGGAAGAAGCCAACTTCAGCCTGATCGTCAAGAAACTGGAGCGGATCGGCAACGACGGCAACGGCCTGCTGCGCCTCGACGAGGAACTGGCCCAGCGCGTCTTCGTTCCGCCCACGGCAGCCGGCGGATAATCCGCGAGGGAGAGCGCACATGTTCAACCAGGTTGATCTCAAGGAAGCGGTGCGGCGTTCGATCCAGACCGAGAAGAATGCCATGGACTTTTACGTGCGCGGCGCCGCCGCGATGAAGAACGCCGCGGCCCGCCAGGTCTTCGAACTGCTGGCCCGCGAGGAGCGCGAGCACGCCCACTGGTTCTACAATGTCTACCCCGGCGACGACATCCCCGATCTGGAGAGCTTCCTCAACGCCGGGCCCGCGGTCGATTCCGACTGGCTGCGCGATCTGGAGCAGGTCAACCTCGCCGGCTTCGACGAGCGCAAGGCCATGGAACTGGCCATGGAGAAGGAGCGGCGCCTGGCCGAGCACCTGCGGGCCGTAGCGGCCAGGATCGACAACCCCGAGGTCAAGGCAGTCTTCGAACAGAATGCCCGTTCGACCGACAACCACTACCAGCTGATCGAATCCGAGTATGCCCGCCTGATGGGGATGGTGCACGAGACCGACATCGACACCTACGTCCGCGAGTAGCACCGGGGCGCTGCCGTGAAACGACCAAGGGCCGGGGAACTCCCCGGCCCTTTTGCTTGTGCTGCCGCCTCCGCTCCGTCCTCACGCCTCGCCGGGGGCGTCGGCCGCCCCGGGGAGCACCGCGTTGCCGCCGCGCAGGTAATCGGCGACCTGATCGGCAGGCAGCGGCCGGCTGAAGAGGTAGCCCTGCATTTCGTCGCACTGCCGGTCCCTGAGCATGTTGAACTGCCCGGCGGTTTCCACCCCTTCGGCGATGACCTTGAGATTGAGGCTGGTCCCCATCGAGATGATGGCGGTGGCAATCGCCGCATCGGTCGAGTTGACCTCGATGTTGCGGACGAAGGTCTTGTCGATCTTGAGCGTGTTGATCGAAAAGCGCTTGAGATGGGCCAGCGAGGAGTAGCCGGTCCCGAAATCGTCGATGGAGATGTGAATGCCGAGCTCGCGCAGCTGGCCGAGGATCGCCACGGCGAACTCCGGGTTCTGCATGATGACCGTTTCGGCGATTTCGAACTCGAGGTCTTCGCCGGGGAGCCCCGTTTCCGCAAGGATGACGCCGACCATCTCCACCAGGTTGCGCTGCTGCAGCTGGAACCCGCTGAGGTTGACCGCCACCCGCACCCTGGGCAGGCCGAGTTCCTGCCACTCCCTGTTCTGGCGGCAGGCCTTGCGGAGCACCCATTCGCCGATCGGGATGATCAGGCCGGTTTCCTCCGCCAGCGAGATGAAATCCGCGGGGGAGAGCAGCCCCATCTCCGGGTGCTCCCAACGGAGCAGGGCCTCGAGGGCGGTCACCTGGCCGGTTTCGGCGTCGATCTTCGGCTGGTAGAAGATGCGGAACTCCTCGCGATCGATGGCCTTGCGCAGGCCGCGCTCAAGGACCATCCGCCGCTCGGAGTCGAGATCCATCGTCCGGTCGTACAGCTGGAAGTTGTTGCGGCCCAGCGACTTGGCCTGGTACATCGCCACGTCGGCGCGCTTGATCAGCAGGTCGGCATCCTCGCCGTGCAGGGGGAACACGCTGATGCCGATACTGGTGGTGATGAACAGCTCATGGGTGTCGATGAGCACCGGCTTGGCCAGGTTGGCGAGGATCTTCGCCGCCACCTGTTCGGCGTCGCCGGGCGCATGCAGGTTGACCAGCACGATGGCGAACTCGTCGCCGCCGAGTCGGGCCACGGTGTCGATCTCACGGACGCAGCTGCGCAGGCGCCGGGCCGCCTCCTGCAGCAACTGGTCGCCGACCGCATGACCGAGGGTGTCGTTGATGATCTTGAAGCGGTCGAGGTCGAGGAACAGCACTGCGCACTGCTGCTTCTGGCGACGCGCCAGGGCCTGGGCCTGGCGCAGGCGGTCGGCGAAGAACAGCCGGTTGGGCAAACCGGTCAACAGATCGTGATGGGCCATGTGGTAGAGCTGCTCCTGGGCCCGCCGCCGCGCCGTGACGTCGCGGCAGATGGCCCAGACCACCTTGTCCTGCGGTTCGCTGCCGCTGCAGGTAATCGTCCCCTCGACCTCGACCATCTCCCCGCTTTTGGTTACCAGCCGCCCTTCCAGCGGTTCGACGCGCTCCCCGCGCACCGCCTTGCGCATCTCGGCCAGGTACTTGATGCGAAACGCCGGATCAACGATGTCGGCGATGCTCCGCTGCATCGCTTCGGCGGACGTATAGCCGAGCGTCTTCTGCCACGCCTGGTTGGTGTAGAGGAAGGTCCCGTCCGGGGTGAGGCTGAAGATCAGGTCGTTGGCCTGGTCGAGGAAGGTCCGCAGCCGGCCTTCGGCCTCCTGGACCCGGTCGTGCTCGCGGCGGATGACCGCCATCAGGTAGGCGCCGGCCAGCGCCATGATGCAGTTGAGCAGGCAGACCCAGCACCAGAGCAGCACCAGGTACATCAGGTGATGGTGCAGCTCGGGGTCGATGAACGGCATGTTGCCGTAGGGGAGCACGTCCAGGTAATGACCGGCCAGGACAATGCCGTAACAGGCGGCGCCGAACAGCCCGAAGAGAAAAACCTGCAGGCGGTTGCCGAGCAGGATCGCCGCCTCGAAGGTCACCAGCAGGTAGACCGGCCAGAACCAGCTGGCGGCCCCGCCGCTGAAATAGACCAGCAGCGTGACGCACAGGAAGTCGAGCTGCACCTGGAGATGATCGCCCCACGGCTTGGCGGCCATCCGTTCCGGGGCGAACTCGTAGCAGGCGTTGTAGCCGAGGATGACGCCGAGGACCAGCAGCATCCCGTAAAACTGGGCGGGGGTGAGGAACCAGCCGATCGAACTGAACGAGTAGAACAGCCCGGCGGCCACCCCGTAGCAGGCTGCCAGCCCCAGGAACAGCCAGCGCGCCTTGGCCACCAGCAGGTAGCGCTGGGCCCGCGACAGCAACGGGTCGTGGCTTGCCTCGGCGCCGTAGAGGCGCACGAAGTCGGTCATGGCCGGGATCGACGGATGGTCCGGTAAAGAGGATGTATCCGACACGGGGCCCCCTTGCTGGAAACGGTCTTCATTGGAATTTCATTGACATATTAACCTGTTTTGCCGCCGGCAACCAGTCCAATTTATGGCCGGCGCCGGCAGTCCCGGCACTCTCTCGCCGGCAAAGCGGTTGTGTTTTTGCAGGAAGGGCGCTATTCTCAAACCCACTCTCATGGTCAGGAGTCCCCTATGTTCGGTCTCGGCACCACGGAACTGCTGCTTATCCTTGTTCTCGTCCTGATCATCTTCGGCGCAGGCAAGCTGCCCCAGGTCGGCAAATCTCTCGGCGAGGGGCTGCGCAACTTCAAGGACGGGATGAAGGACGGCTCTGCCGACAAGAAGAACGGTGAGAACGACCGGATCGACCAGGGCAAAAGCTGAGCGATCCGCAGTGCAACCAGGTACGAAAGAGCCGCCTTTCCCGGGCGGCTTTTTCATGCCCGGCAAGCCCCGCGCAACCCGGCGGAGGCTTGTCATTCCCGCACCGGCATGCTAGTTTTCGAGTTTAATCAGCTGGAGGCATCTCCTGCAGCAAGGACACCGTCAACGATGAAGATATCCCGTACCGAAGTAGAGCACGTGGCCCGCCTGGCCCGTCTCGCGCTCGACCCGGCGGAGCTCGACGCCCTGACCGGCGACATGGATGCGATCCTGGCCTACGTCGACCAGCTCAAGCGCCTCGACACCAGCGCCATCGTCCCCACCGCCCACGCCGTGCCGATGGCCAACGCCTTCCGCCCCGACGAGGTCCGGCCGTCGTTCACCCCCGAGCAGGCGCAGCAGAACGCGCCGGCTCCCGACCCGGCCGGCTTCCGCGTGCCGCGCGTCATCGAGTAAGGGAGGCGGCCGTGTCCCTGTTCGAACTGACCCTGCAGGACCTGCGCACCGGCCTCGACCGGCGCGAGTTCAGCTCCGCCGAAGCGACCCGGGCCTTCCTCGACCGGATCGCCGCCACCGACCCGCAGCTCAACGCCTTCATCACCGTCTGCGCCGAGCAGGCGCTTGCGGAAGCGGCGGCCGCCGACCGGCGCCTGGCCGCCGGCGATGCCGCCCCGCTGACCGGCATCCCGCTGGCGATGAAGGACATCTTCAATACCGCCGGGGTGCGCACCACCTGCGCCTCGAAGATCCTTGCCGATTACGTCTCCCCCTACGACGCCACCGCCTTTGCCCGGGTCAAGGCCCAGGGGGCGGTGCTCCTCGGCAAGGTCAACATGGACGAGTTCGCCATGGGGAGCTCCAACGAAAACAGTGCCTTCGGGGCCGTGCGCAACCCCTGGGACACCGCCTGCGTCCCGGGCGGCTCGTCGGGGGGGAGCGCGGCCTGCGTCGCCGCCCGCCAGGCCCCCGCCGCCCTGGGCACCGACACCGGCGGCTCGATCCGCCAGCCGGCGGCCCACTGCGGGGTGGTCGGGCTGAAGCCGACCTACGGCCGGGTGTCGCGTTTCGGCGTCATCGCCTACGCCTCGTCCCTCGACCAGGTCGGACCGGTGACCATTGATGTGCGCGACTGCGCCCTGCTGCTGCAGGCCATCGCCGGGCATGACCCGCTCGATTCGACCTCGGTCGACACCCCCGTGCCGGATTATGCCGCCGCGTTGCGAACCGGCCTCGAAGGGGTGCGCATCGGCCTGCCGAAGGAGTATTTCGGCGAGGGGCTCGACACCGACGTGCGCCGGGCCGTGGAGCAGGCGGTGGCCACCTGCCGCGACCTCGGCGCCGAGATCAGGGAGGTCAGCCTGCCGCACACCGGGTATGCCGTGGCCTGCTACTACCTGATCGCCACCGCCGAGGCGTCCAGCAACCTGGCGCGCTACGACAGCGTGCGCTTCGGCCACCGCACCGCCGCCGCGGGGAACCTGATCGAGACCTACAGCCGCAGCCGCGACGAGGGGTTCGGCGCCGAGGTCAAGCGGCGCATCATGCTCGGCACCTATGCCCTGTCGTCGGGCTACTACGACGCCTACTACCTCAAGGCCCAGAAGGTACGCACCCTGATCCGCCAGGACTTCCTCGACGCCTTCGAAACCGTCGACGTCATCCTCGGCCCGGTGGCGCCGACCCCGGCCTTCCGCCTCAACGAAAAGACCGCCGACCCGCTGCAGATGTACCTCTCGGACATCTTCACCATCCCCGTGAACCTGGCCGGCACCTGCGCCCTGAGCCTCCCCTGCGGCTTCTCCGGCAGCGGCTTGCCGATCGGCCTGCAGCTCATCGGCAAACCGTTTGCGGAAAGCGACCTCCTGCACGTGGCCTATGCCTTCGAGCAGGCCACCGAATGGCACAAGCGGAGGGCGGCAATATGAACTACGAAGTCGTCATCGGCCTGGAAGTCCACGTCCAGCTGACCACCAGAACCAAGATCTTCTGCGGCTGCTCCACCGCCTTCGGCCAGCCGCCCAATTCGCAGACCTGCCCGGTCTGCCTGGGACTCCCCGGGGCCCTGCCGGTCCTCAACTACCAGGCCGTCGAGTACGCCATCCGCACCGGGCTGGCCACCAACTGCAGCATCGCCCCGCAGTCGGTCTTCGCCCGCAAGAACTACTTCTACCCCGATCTCCCCAAGGGATATCAGATCTCCCAGTTCGAGCTCCCCACCTGCCGGCACGGCTGGCTGGACATCGAGGGGGAGTGGGGGGTGAAGCGGATCGGCATCACCCGCATCCACATGGAGGAGGACGCCGGCAAGCTGGTGCACGGCGAGGCGCCGGGGAGCAGCCAGAGTTCCTTCGTCGACCTGAACCGCGCCGGCACGCCGCTGCTGGAAGTGGTTTCGGAGCCGGACCTGCGCTCGGCGGACGAGGCGGTGGCCTACCTGAAGAAACTCCACCAGATCGTGGTCTACCTCGGCGTATGCGACGGCAACATGGAAGAGGGGAGCTTCCGCTGCGACGCCAACGTCTCCCTGCGCCCGGTGGGGCAGCAGGAGTTCGGCACCCGCGCCGAGATCAAGAACGTCAACTCGTTCCGCTTCGTGAAGCAGGCCATCGAGTACGAGATCGAGCGCCAGGCCGACGTGCTCGACGCCGGCGGCAAGGTGGTGCAGGAAACCCGCCTGTTCGACGCCCAGACCGGCATGACCCGCTCCATGCGCGGCAAGGAGGAGGCCCACGACTACCGCTACTTCCCCGATCCCGACCTGGTGCCGCTGGAGATCGACGCGGCATGGATCGAGGCGGAGCGGGCGCAGCTGCCGGAACTCCCCGACGCGCGACGGCAGCGTTACCAGGCCGAGCTCGGCTTGAGCGCCTACGACGCCGAGGTGCTCACCGCCGAGCGGGCCATGGCCGAATATTTCGAGGCCGGCGTGGCGCTGCTCCCCACCCAGCCCAAGGCGGTCGCCAACTGGGTGATGGGGGACCTGACCCGCAAGCTCAACGACAGCGGCCAGACCCTCGCCGAAAGCCCGGTGACGCCGGAGCTGCTGACCGGGATGCTCAGGCTGATCGAAGCCGGCACCATCTCCGGCAAGATCGCCAAGACCGTGTTCGACGAGATGTGGGCCACCGGCCACGAAGCGGCGCGGATCGTCGAGGAAAAGGGGCTGGTGCAGGTCTCCGACACGGGGGCCATCGAGGCGATCGTCGACGAGGTCCTCGCTGCCGGCGCCGCCCAGGTGGAGCAGTACCGCGGCGGCAACGAAAAGGTCTTCGGCTTCTTCGTCGGCCAGGTGATGAAGGCCAGCAAGGGGAAGGCGAACCCGGCGCTGGTGAACGAACTGCTCAAGCGCAAGCTTTCCGGAGAATAAACCTTATGGCCACCTGCAACGTCATCCCGGATGCCGGCGGCATCCGCCCCTACCGCTACCGCGACGGCGTGCTGCAGCTCCTCGACCAGCGCCTGCTGCCGACCGAGGAAACCTGGCTGGAGTACCGCGATTACCAGGGGGTCGCCGAGGCGATCCGCACCATGGTGGTGCGCGGCGCGCCGGCCATCGGCATCGCCGCCGCCTTCGGCGCCTGGTTCGCCGCCCGCGACATCCCGGCGGAGACCTTCGACGGCTTCTGGACGGAGTTCGAACGACGCTGCGCGGTGCTGGCCGCCACCCGGCCGACGGCGATCAATCTCTGCTGGGCGTTGGAGCGGATGAAAAGCCTGGTGCGCGCCAATCCGCTGCAGCCGGTGATGAACCACAAGATCGCCCTCGAGTACGAAGCGCTGGCCATCGCCGAGGAGGATCTGCGCATCAACCGCGCCATGGGCCGCCACGGCGAGGCGTTGCTGGGGGATGGCGCGCGCGTCCTCACCCACTGCAACGCCGGAGCGCTGGCCACCGGCGGCTACGGCACCGCGCTCGGCGTCATCCGCGCCGCGGTGGCTGCCGGCAAGACGATCAGCGTCTACGCCGACGAGACCCGGCCGTGGCTGCAGGGGGCGCGGCTGACCGCCTGGGAGCTGCAGCGCGACGGCATCCCGGTGACCCTGATCTGCGACAACATGGCCGGCTACCTGATGAGCAAGGGGGAAATCGACGCCGTGATCGTCGGCGCCGACCGCATCGCCGCCAACGGCGACACCGCCAACAAGATCGGCACCTACAGCGTGGCGGTGCTGGCGAAGGAGCACGGCATCCCCTTCTTTGTGGCGGCGCCGATCTCGACCATCGACCTCTCCCTGGCCGACGGTTCGCTGATCCCGATCGAGGAGCGCGGCGACCGGGAGGTCACCCACTGCGGCGACCGGCAGCTCGCCCCGGAAGGGGTGGCGGTGCGCAACCCGGCCTTCGACGTCACCCCGGCGCGGCTGATCACCGCCATCATCACCGAGCACGGCGTGGCCGGCGGGGACTACCTCCCCCGCCTGCGCGAACTGGTGGCCAAGGGGCGCTGAATGGCAACCCCGGCCCTGCAGAGCTGGATTCCCTGGCTGCACGGCCGCGACCGGGATTCCCTGGCACGGGCGGCACAGGCGGCAGGCTTCGCCGAAGGGGTCAAGAGCGCCACCAACCTGATCCTCCTCGACGAGCAGCTCCTCGACCCCGACCTGGTGGTCACCCTGGCCGGCGAGGCCCTGGCCACGGCGGACCCCGATCTGGCCCTCAACAACCTCGAGCGCCTCTTCTGGGACATCCCTCCCGACACTCTCAAACGGCTGCTGGCAGCCGACCTCCCCCGCCGGCAGCTGCTTACCATCCTCGGCGCCTCGCCGTTCCTCACCGGGCTGCTCTGCCGCCGCAGCCGGCAACTGGCCGAGCTGTTCGGCCCGACCGGGCTGGCCGCGGCCAGGGACGAAGCGGAGATGCTCGCCGAATTGCGGGGGTGCATCCCCGACGGCAGCAGTTTCGAACTGCTGCAGCAGCAGTTGCGCCAGTTCAAGGCCCGCGAGATCCTGCGCATCGGCAGCCGCGACCTGTGCGGGCTCGCCTCGCTGGAAGAGGTCACCGCCGAACTGTCGGCCCTGGCCGCCGCCACCCTGCAACGCGCCTGCGAAGTCTGCGAAGCCCTCCTGCGCCGCGAATACGGCGCCCCCCTGCTCGACGAAACCGCCGGGGAGCCCGCCGCGGAAGCCGAGTTCACCGTGTTCGGCATGGGCAAGTTCGGCGGCTGTGAACTGAACTTCTCCTCCGACATCGACCTGATCTATTTCTACACGTCCGATCGCGGCCAGACCGGCGGCATCCCCGGCCCGGACGGCGAGGTGCGCAACCGCATCAGCCTGCACCGCTTCTTCGTCAAGCTCTCGGACCTGGTCACCAAGGCGATCAGCCAGGTCACCGAGGACGGCTTCGTCTTCCGCGTCGACCTCAGATTGCGCCCCGAGGGCGACAGCGGTGAAATGGCCAACTCCCTGGCCGCGGCGGAGATCTACTACGAGAGCTGGGGGCAGAGCTGGGAACGCTCGGCGATGCTCAAGGCCAGGGCGGTGGCCGGTTCGCTCAGGCTCGGCGAGCGCCTGCTCGCCCGACTGGAGCCGTTCATCTACCGGCGCCACCTCGACTACGCCATGGTCGAGGACATCAAGGTCATGAAGCAGAAGATCGACCGCAGCCTGGCCCGCGAGCGCGAGGGGGGGCAGAATCTCAAGCTCGGCAAGGGAGGGATTCGCGAGATCGAGTTCTTCATCCAGGCCCTGCAGCTGATCTACGCCGGCAAGCAGCCGCGCCTGCGCGAGCGCAACTCGCTCAAGGCCCTCGAACTGCTCTGCGCCGAGGGGCTGATCAAGCCGGCTGAACGCGACCAGCTGGCGGCCGCCTACCGCTTCCTGCGCACCGTCGAACACCGCATCCAGGTCGTGCAGGAGCGCCAGACCCACAACCTGCCGACCCGCCCCGAGGAATTGCGGGCGCTGGCCCGGCGCTGCGGCTTTGCCGACACCGCGTCATTCAGCGCGGCCCTCGACCGGCACCGGCAGCACGTGACCACCACCTTCCGCGACCTGTTCTACACCAGCGAGGAGGAATTGCCGGCCCAGGTGAGCCCGGAGGTCGCCTTCCTCTTCGACCCCGCGGCCGACCCCGACTTGTGCAAGGACATCCTTGAAGAGAAGGGCTTCCGCAATCCCGACGCCGCCTACGACAGCCTGTTGATCATCCGTGACGGCGGCGCCGGCGGGCACCTCACCGAGCGCGCCCGGCGGCTGCTCGACCGCATCGCCCCGCTGATGATGCAGGAGGTGCTGCGTTCCCCCGAACCGGCCATGGCCCTGAACAACCTGGAGCTGTTCCTGGCCGCCTGCCGGCGGGCGCGCGGGACGTTCTATGCGCTGCTGGCGGAAAACCCCGAGATCATCAAGCTGATCGTCTCGCTGTTCGCCACCAGCCAGTTCCTGTCCCGCAGCTTCATCCAGCACCCCGAGGTTCTCGACGCCCTCGTCTCGCGCGCCCATGCCGCAGCCAGTCGCGATGCGGCGGCCATCGGCGAACGGCTGGCGGCACTCCTTGCCGAAGCCCGCCACTACGAGGAACAGCTCGAGGTGCTGCGCCGCTTCCGCAACGAGGAGTTCCTGCGCATCGCCCTCGACGATCTCTACGGGCACACCCCGCAGGGGGGCACCACCCGCCAGCTCTCCTTCCTGGCCGACGCCTGCCTGACCCAGGCCCTGGCCGTGGCCGGCGCCGAACTGGTCCCGCGCTTCGGGCGCCCCTGCTGCCGCGACGCAGACGGCCGCGAACACGAAGCGGCCTTCGCCATTATCGGCATGGGCAAGCTCGGCGGCATGGAACTGAACTACCATTCCGACCTCGACATCATCTTCGTCTACGAAGGGGATGGCGAAACCCGCCCTGTCGAGGGGACCGACCCCGACCGCTTCCGGGCCCTGAGCAACCAGGAATATTTCGTCAAGCTGGCCCAGCGGATCATCTCGGTCCTGACGCTGATCACCCGCGAAGGCTACGTCTACCAGATCGACGCGCGCCTGCGCCCCTCGGGGAACAAGGGGCCGCTGGTCACCTCTCTCCCGGCCTACGAAGCCTACCACCAGGGCGAGGCCGCCCCCTGGGAACGGCAGGCCCTGATCAAGGCCCGGGTGGTGACCGGCACCCCGGTGCTGGCCGAACGCATCGCCGCCCTGAACATGCGCATCGTCTTCGAACGCCCGCTGCCGGAGCATCTTGCCGCCGAGATTTACCGGCTGCGGCAGCGGATGGAAAAGGAGATCGCCCGCGAAGACGAGGGTCATCTCAACATCAAGACCGGGCGCGGCGGCATGGTCGACGTCGAATTCCTGGTGCAGTATCTGCAGCTCATGCATGGCGGCAAGCATCCGCGCCTGCGCGTGCCCAACACCCTGGAAGCCCTGCATGCCCTGCACCGCGAGGGGTTGCTCGCCGGCGGCGATTATGACAAGCTGACCAACGGTTACAAGTTTCTGCGCCGGCTGGAAAACAAGCTGCGGCTGGTGCACGACCAGTCGGTCAGCGATCTGGCGGCCGACCCGGCCTCTCTGGCCAAGCTGGCCCGGCATCTCGGCTATCCCGATCGCCCGCGCCGTCCCGAGCAGGTGTTTCTCGACGAGTACAACCAGGTGACCGTGGCGATCCGCGAGGTCTTCGACCGCCACCTCGCCCCCGGCGGAGACGAATTCACGGCATGAGCGAGTCGGTTCCGAAGCGCATCCTCATCGTCGACGACGATCCCAACATCAACCGCTTCATCAGCGAGTCGCTGCGCCTGCGCGGCTACGAGGTGCAGAATTTCGCCAGCGCCGAGCCGGCGCTGGCGGCCCTCGCCGCACACCGCTTCGACCTCGCCCTGCTCGACATCCTCCTTCCCGGCACCAGCGGCCTGCAGCTCTGCCGCCAGCTCCGCCGGAATCCGGCAACCGCCGATCTGCCGGTGATCATGATGACCGCCTTCTACAAGGAGGCCGACCACATCCGTGAAGCCCGCGAGCAATACGGCGCTACCGACTACCTGCTCAAGCCGTTTTCCCTCAAGACCCTGCACGAACGGATCGCCGCCCTGGTCGGCACGCCGGCCGCGGCGGCAAACCAGGAACGGCTCTGCGTCGAGGGGACCCTCGCGGCGACCCCGTTCGCCCACGTCGTGCACAATCTTTACAGTTTGCGGGCCACCGGGCTGCTCCAGCTCGAACGCGGCGACCTGAAGAAGGTGCTCTACGTCAAGGACGGCTATCCGATCTTCGTCCGCTCCAACCTGGTCCGGGAGTTCCTCGGCCAGATCCTGGTCCGCAGCGGCATCATCAGCAACGAGGACCTCGCCCGCTGCATGCCTCTCGCCAAGGAGAGCGGCCGGCAGATCGGCACCGTCCTGATCGAGGCCGGGCTCCTCTCGCCGCACGATCTCAACGATCTCCTTAACCGGCAGATTGTCGACAAGCTGCTCGACATCTTCACCTGGCCGGACGGTCACTTCCGCTTTATCCAGGCTCGCGAGTTCAAGGAGGGGATCACCAGCATCGACGTCTCGCCGGCCAACCTGATCCTCCAGGGCTTGCGCGCACCCGCAGCACAGCCCCAGGTCGAAAGGCTGCTTGCTCCGCATCTCGACCGTTACCTGCTGCCGGCGGAAAACCCGCTCTACCGCTTCCAGGAGATCCATCTCTCGGCCAGCGAGCAGCGCTTTTTCGCGCTCTGCCGGGGCGACCTTACGCCGCGCGACCTGCTCAGCCGCCACCAGTTGTCGCGACACGACATCGCACCGCTGCTCGCGGCGCTGCTGGCGACCGGCATCCTCGAATCGCGCGACGAGCCGGCTGTCGGCACGATCGACGACAGCACTGGGCAGAATAACGGGTTCAACCACCGTGAGGAATTTCTCAAAGAGTACGCGTGGATGATGCAGCAGGACTATTTCACCCTGCTGGGGGTGAGTGAATCCGATACGCGCGACCAGGTCCGCAAAGCCTACTACGGACTGGTCAAGAAGTACCACCCCGACCGGTTCTTCGAACAGGAGCATGCCCCCGAACTTCGCGACAAGATCACCGCGATTTTCCAACGGATCAGCGATGCCCATGACACCCTGATCGACCCGGCACGCAAGGCCGTCTACATCGACGAGCTGAAGGGGAAGAAACCGACGCGCGCCACGGTCGAAAACATCTTGCAGGCCGAAACCGCCTTCCAGAAAGGGCTGATCCTGGAGCGCGCCAAGAAGTACGGAGAAGCCCTCGAACAATTCACGCTCGCCATCGACCTCGGCGGCAGCGAAGCCGAGTACCTCATCCACCAGGCCTGGAGCAGCTACAAGCTCGACCCGGGCGACCGCGCCCGCACCGAACGTGCCCGCCAGACCCTGCTGCGGGCCGTCGGCGCAAACCCGCGGCTGGCGTTGGCCCACCTCTACCTTGGTTATATCAGCAAGAACGACGGGAATGAACGGGAGGCGCAGCGGCGCTTCGAGCGGGCCATCCAGTGCAACCCAAACTGCACCGAGGCCCTGCGCGAACTGCGCCTGATGAACATGCGCCAGGAGAAGCAGGAGAAAAAGGGGCTCTTCGACCTGTTTCGCAAGTAATGCGGCGTTAGCCGGTGAACTCTCCCCAGGGATCCCTGACCAGGCTGAACCAGCTCAGGCTCGGATCGCTGGCGGAAATTCCGGTCTTTTTGCACGCCTGTTCGACGAGGCTGCGCTCGATGAAGTGCCGGAGGGCGGTACGCAGGGCCGGTCTGGGCAATTTGAACAACAAGCCGGCCTGGGGTTGCTCGCGGCCGGGCACGTCGCCGGCCGGAATGTCGTAGAGGACCTCGGCGGTCAGCCGCAGGAACTGGCGTTCCAGCTGGAAATCGAGCTGGAGCCGCTCCCCCTTCGGCAGATGGGCGGGGCAGGAGATCCTGGCGCCGCGATCGGAAAGCGACAGCAGGCGCCCCACTAGCCAGACGCCGCGGACATTCAGGTCCAGCGGCTGGTTGAGGGTCAGGCGGATGTGATGGCGGGGCTGCGCAAAGAACCGCCGCTCGAGGCAATGATAGAGCCCGGTGAGCGACAACGGCACCTCGAGATGCGGTTCGTCGCCCAGCGGCAGCGGCGTCAGCCAGATCACCTCCCAGCGGCCGTCCGGGACCGGCAGGCCGCGCTCGAGCAGTAGGATGTCCACGCAGGCAGCATCCGGCTCATTGATGAAGTGCCAATCCTCCAGGACCGCCTGCAGCAGGCTGTTCACTCTTGAGTTCCGGGTCAGGACCGAAACCCGCCCCCCGCCGGCACGCGCATCAAGCAGCATGTCCCCCTCCGCGGATCCGGGCATCCCCCGCTGTGGCGTGGTCGCTCTTCATGAGGCCTCTTCCGCTGCGCCGGCATCGCTGCAGCGGATGCGGGGGTCGAGCAGGTGACGGGGCTGCACGTTGCGCACAGCCCTGAGCATGCTCTGCCGCAGGTGCGGGATGTCCCCTTCCAGTTCCCGCACCAGTCGCTTCATCCGCTTGCGCTGCTGATCGGCCTTGCCGCAGACCGGGCAGGCGCAGCAGATCACCGGGAAAGCGTTGCGCCGGGCGAATTCGATGATGTCGGCTTCGGTCACGTAGACCAGCGGCCGGATCACCGTATGCCGGCCGTTGTCGGCCAGCAGCTTCGGGCTCATGGCCTTGAGCGAACCGACGTAAAACTGGTTGAGCAACAGGGTCTCGACAAAATCGTCGAGATGATGGCCCAGGGCCAGCTTGTTGCAGCCGAAGCGGTCGGCCAGGGTGTACAGGACGCCGCGCCGCAGACGGGCGCAGAAGGAACAGTAGGATGAGCCGGGACGGCGTTTCTCCTCGATGATCCGGTAGCAGTCGGTGGTCTCCATATGCGCGGCAAAACCGTGCTCGGCAAGATGGGCGGCCAGCAATTCTTTGCGGTAGCCGGGAAAACCGGCATCGACATTGAGCGCCACCAGTTCGTAGCGCACCGGCGAACGACGGCGCAGGGCCTCGAGAATGTGCAGCAGGGTGTAGGAATCCTTGCCGCCGGAAACCGCTACCGCGATCCGGTCGCCGGCCTCGATCAGACCGAAATCGCCGATGGCCCGCCCCACCTGCTTCTTGATCTTCCGGAAAAGAGCGTCCTGCAGCAAATCATAACCTCTTCAATCAGAATTTAGGCGCAACGATTATTAGAACGGAATTGGCGGTAAAAGGCAAGCTTGTGCGTTGGCGGGGGAAACAGCGGGAGCGGGGACAGGGTGCTCCGGGACGGCGGGCTCAGCGGCCGTCGCGGCAGGCGGCCCAGGCAAGGGCGGCTTCGACATCGCTGAACACGGAAAACTCCTTGTGGCAGAGTTTCCTTTCGATACCGGCAATCGTCTCCGTCAGCTTCCGGTAGGCGACGACAGCCACTTTTTTGAGACGGACCCGCGCGTTGAGTTCATCGTAGGCTTCAACGAGCGCCATGGCGTAATCCTGCTTCCGGTCGATCACGAAGCTGTAGTCGCCGCTCAGCTCCTGTTCGAGAAGATTGCAGGTCTGCCGGATCATTGCGCCGGTAATCGTGACGCCATGCTTGTTTTCGACCAGAACCAAATGGCCGTCGATCAGGTGGATCAGCGCCTGCGGCTGCTCGATCAAGACACACTGCCGCCCCGCCAGATACGGGCGGAAAGACTCCTGCACCAGACCATTCATCGTTCAGCGCCCCCTGCAACCGTGCCAATGCCCGCAAAGTACATTCGTGCAACCTGCCGGGCTCACGCCGGCCCCGGCGACCGCCTTCCGCAAGCCATCGCAGCCGCCCTGCCCCCAGGCGACTGCAAGATGCACACCTACTTTCCAGCCGCGGCACGCCGGCGTCAAATCCCCCTGTGCACAGGGGAAATACCGGCAACCCCTTGAACCACCGCTGCCGGGCCGCGATTTACCCGAACCCGGCCGCGCAAAACGTCACCGGCGGCAGCGGCCGTCTCCCATGACCGACCGGCATTCAGGCACCGGTCTTGCGGAAACGGTAGACGGCAATCGAGAGGATGCCGCCACCCAGCACGGCAAGGACGGCGATCTGCGGCCAGAGCACCTCGAAGCCCACCCCCTTGAGGAAGATGCCGCGCACGATCACCAGGTAGTGGCGCAGGGGATTGATCCAGGTCAGGGCCTGGATGCTTTCCGGCATGTTCTCCACCGGGAAGGCGAACCCGGAGAGGAGCATGGCCGGGAAGGTGAACATGAAGGCACTCATCATCGCCTGCTGCTGGGAGCGGCTCACCGTCGAGATGAACAGGCCGAAACCGAGGGTGCTCAGCAGGTAGACGCCGGTCGCGAGGCCGAGCAGCAGCAGGTTGCCGCGGATCGGGATGTCGAACCAGAACGTGGCCAGGGTGGTGACCATGGCCACGTTGAGGTAGCCGATCAGGGCAAAGGGGAGCGTCTTGCCGAGAATGAATTCCCAGCGGCGGATCGGCGTGACGACGATCTGCTCCATGGTGCCGATCTCCCGCTCGCGCACCACCGACATGGCCGAGAGCATCATGGTCACGATCAGCACCAGCTGGGCCATGACCCCGGGGACGTAATAGTTGCGGCTCTCGAGGTTCTCGTTGAACCAGGTGCGGCTGCGCAGTTCCGGTTCGACCGGCCTCCAGACCGCGCCGCGCCGGCGCGTCTCCCGCTCGAGCAGCAGCTGGTCACCGTAACTGCCGGCGATCTTCACCGCATGGGAAAGGACGATGCGCGCCGTGTTGGCGTCGGTGCCGTCGACGATGAGCTGCACCGGGGCGGTCCGGCCGGCCTCGATGGCGGCGGCGAAGCCGTGGTTGATCTGCACGGCGGCCTTGATCCGGCCCTGGTCGATCAGGGCGCGGATCTCGCCGGCGTCGCCGACCCGGCGGACGATCGCGAAGTAGCCCGACTGCTCGAGCCGCGCCGCCAGCTCCCGGCTGGCCGTACTGTTGTCGAAATCACAGATCGCCGTGGCGATCTGCCTGACATCGGTGTTCACCGCGTAGCCGAAGATGATGATCTGCACCATCGGCACCAGCAGGATCACCACGCGCATCTTCGGATCGCGCAGGATCTGGGTGAATTCCTTGACCAGCATGGTCCGGAGGCGGGTGAACATGGCTAGCCGATCTTCTTCCGGAACCGGCGCACGGCGGCGGCCAGGAACACCGCGCCGAACAGGGCGAGCAGCAGCGCCTCGCTCCACAGCACCGCCGGGCCGACCCCCTTCAGGTAGAGGCCGCGCAGGATGGTCACGAAGTAGCGGGCCGGGATGATGTGGGAAAAAGCCTGCAGCAGCGCCGGCATGTTCTCGATCGGGAAGACGAATCCCGACAACAGAAAGGCCGGCAGCAGCGTGGCGACCATGGCGAACTGGCTGGCCACGAACTGGTTGCGGCCGACAACGCTGATCAGCATGCCGAGGCTCAGCGCCACCATCAGGTAGAGGAGCGACAGCCCCAAAAGCAGCGGCCGGTCGCCGCGGAACGGCACGTTGAAGATGTAGCGGCCCGCCAGCAGGGAAACGGCCAGGTCGAACAGGCCGATGCCGACATACGGCACCAGCTTGCCGACAATCAGCTCGGCACCGGTCAGCGGCGTGGCGATCAGCTGCTCCATGGTGCCGTTCTCCCACTCCCGGGCGACCGTCAGCGAGGTCAGCAGGGCGGCGATGATCATCATGATCACGGCAATCAGCCCGGGCACGATGGCGTTGCGCGACAGCATGTCGGCATTGAACCAGACCCGCGCTTCCACCTCGAGCGGCGGCCGCAGCGTCTGCCCGCCGCGGCGCTGCAGCTCCTCCAGGCGCAGTTCCCGGGCATAGCCGGCAAAGATGGCTTCGGCATAGCCGAGGGCGATGGTGGCGGTATTGGCGTCGCTGCCGTCGACCAGCAGCTGCACGGCCGCCGGCCGGCCGGCGGCCAGGTCGCGGCTGAAGGCGGCGGGGACCACCAGGGCCAGCAACGCGCGGCGCTCGTCGATGGCCCGCTCGATGGCCCGGTAGCTGTCGGTGTCGGCCTCCAGGGCAAAGTAGCGCGAACTGGTGAAACGGGCGATGAACTCGCGGCTCTCCGGGGTCCGTCCCTGGTCCCACACCACCAGCGGCACCCGGTCGACATCGAGGGTCAGGGCGTAGCCGAACATGAACAGCATCAGCATCGGGATCGCCAGCCCCATGAGCAGGCTGCGGGGGTCCCGCAGCACGTGCAGGCATTCCTTGCGCGCCACCGCGCGCACCCGCCGCAGCTTCATCGGACCACCTCCGCCTGCGGCGCCGTCTGCCGGTCGCGGGCTTCGATCAGCGACACGAACACGTCCTCCAGCGACGGCACGATCCGCTCCGGCGGCCCGCTCCGCAACCCGGCCCGCGCCAGGGCCGCGGCCAGCACCGGGATCGCCGTCCCGGCGTCAGCAGCGACCACATGCAGCCCCCGGCCGAAGAGAGCGGCGTGATGCACTCCGGGGAGCGCCTCGACGATCGCCAGCGCGGCCTGGGGCTGGTCGCAGGAGATCTCGACGAGATCCTCGCGCATCGCCCCCTTCAGCGCCTCGGGAGTCCCCAGGGCAATCAGTTCGCCGCGGTAGATCAGGCCGAGGCGGTCGCAGTATTCGGCCTCGTCCATGTAGTGGGTGGTGACGAAGACCGTCACGCCGGCGTCGGCCAGCTGGTAGATCAGCGCCCAGAAGCTGCGGCGGCTCAGCGGATCGACTCCGGCGGTCGGTTCGTCGAGGAAGATGATCGGCGGTTCGTGCAGGATCGCGCACCCCAGGGCCAGGCGCTGCTTCCAGCCGCCCGACAGGGTGGCGGTCAGGGCGGTGCGGCGGCCCTCGAGGCCGGCCATGGCCAGCACCCACTGCTTGCGGGCCTCCCGGCGGGCCGCCGGGAGGCGGTAGATCCCGGCGTAAAAGTCGATGTTCTCCTCGACGGTCAGATCCTCGTAGAGGGAGAACTTCTGGCTCATGTAGCCGATCCGCTCCTTGATCCGCTCCGGCTCGGCGGCGATGTCGAACCCCGCCACCGACCCGCCGCCGGCGCTGGGCGCCAGCAGGCCGCACAGCATGCGGATGGTGGTTGACTTGCCGGCACCGTTGGGCCCGAGGAAGCCGAAGATCTCGCCGCGCCCGACCGTCAGGCTGAGCCGGTCGACGGCGGCGAAGGCGCCGAAGCGCTTCCCCAGGTCGCGCAGCACCACGGCCGGCTGGTCCGGCCGACCGTCATCCCTGGGCGTCATGGCCGATCACCGCGATGAAGATGTCCTCGAGGGACGGCTCGACCGGACGCAGATCGAGCAGTTCGATGCCGGCCGCCGCCAGGGCCGCGCGGGCGGCCGGGCCGGCGACGGCCGGCTCAGCGGTCACCAGGTGCACCCGGTCGCCGAACAGGCCGATGCGCTCTTGCGGCATTTGCTCGCGCAGCACCCGGGCCGCGCTTCGCGCCTGGCGGGTGCGGATTTCCAGCAGGGCGCCGGGCATCAGGGTGCGCAGCCGCGCCGGGGTGTCGCAGGCGACCAGCCGCCCCTGGTGGAGCAGGCCGACCCGATGGCAGCGGTCGGCCTCGTCAAGGTAGGCGGTGGTGACGAAGATGGTCACCCCCTCCTGCAGGAGCTGGTAGAGAATCCGCCAGAAATCGCGGCGCGACACCGGGTCGACGCCATTGGTCGGCTCGTCGAGGAAAAGCACCCGCGGGGTATGGACCAGTGCGCAGGCCAGCCCCAGCTTCTGCTTCATGCCGCCGGACAGGTTCCCCGCCAGCCGCCGCCGGAACGGCGCCAGATTGCTGAAGGCCAGCAGCCGCTCGACCCGTTTGCGCCGCTCCCTGGCCGGCACCTGATAGATGTCGGCATAGAAGTCGAGGTTCTCCATCACCGTCAGGTCGGGATAAAGACCGAAGCGCTGGCTCATGTAGCCGATGTCGGCCTTGACCGCCTCGGCCTCGCGCACCGTGTGCCGGCCGAGCACCCAGGCGTCGCCCTCATCGGGATCCATGATGGCCGTCAGCATGCGCAGGGTCGTGGTCTTGCCGGCACCGTCCGGGCCGATCAGCCCGAACAGTTCGCCCGGCGCCACGGCAAGGGACAGGCCGTCAACGGCGGCAGTCCCGTTGAAGCGCCGGGTCAGGCGGTCGGTACGGACGGCAGCCATCGCCGGGGCTCAGGAGGCGGGCCGGCCGGCGACATCGATCTCGGCATCGGCGGGCATCCCCGGCTTGAGTTCGCGGTCGGGGTTGGGGATGGTGATCTTGAGGCGGTACACCAGCTTGACCCGCTCCTTTTCGGTCTGCACGTTCTTCGGGGTGAACTCGGCATCCTGGGCGATGAAGGTCACGGTCCCCCGGTAGCTCTTCCCCGGAAAGGTGTCGATGGTCACCCGCGCCGTCTGGCCGAGCTTGACCCGGCCGAGATCGAGTTCGCTGATGTAGGCCCGCAGCCACACCGGATCGAGCACGCCGATAGTGACCACCGGCGTGCCGGCAGCGACGAATTCCCCCGGCTCGGCATTTTCCGCCAGCACCACCGCGTCGAAGGGGGCGGTCAGTTCGGCGTAGCCGAGGCGGGTCCGTGCCAGCTCCATGGCGGCCTCCGCCTGCTGCAGCCGCGCCCGGGCCTGAGCCACCTGCTCCGGCCGGAACCCCTTCTCCAGCAGGGCCAGGCGCTGCCCGGCCTCTTCGGCGCGCCCGCGGGCGATGTCGAAGGCGGCGCGCAGGGCCTCGGTCTCGCGGGCCGCCACCGCGCCTTCGGCAAAGAGCGCCCGCTGCCGGTGCCAGTCGGCCTCGGCACGGGTCAGTTCGGCCCGGGCCTGGGCCACGGCGGCCCGGGCCTGAGCCACTTCCTCGGCGCGGTAGCCGGCCTCCAGCTCCGCCAGCGTGGCCCGGGCCACGGCGACCTCGGCCTGGCGCAACGCCACCTCCTGTTCCAGATCGGCGCTTTCCAGCCGGGCGACCACCGCGCCGCGCCCGACCCGATCCCCTTCCTTTACCAGCCGCTCGCGCACGTGCCCGGCGATGCGGAAGCTGACTTCCGCGTCGGTCACCTCGATATTGCCGGACAGCCGCGGGTTCCCCGGCCCCGCCGCGGCCGGCGCAAAGTGGCGCCAGAGCAGGAACGCGGCGAGCGCCAGGACCGGCAGGATCAGCAGCAGTCTGAAGCGGGGCGGGACATTCATTGGCGGTCTCCTCGACGGGCAGCAACCCTGGCGGGTTGCGGGAACGAGCCTTTATGTTAGGTTTATTATTGATGATTTTGCGACAAAGGCAACCGCCGTGCGGCGCGGGACAGACACTTTACCGCCGGCGAAAGGATGGCTTATGCACCGCTGGAAACTGACTCTGCTCACCATCGTCAGCCTGTTGCTGCTCTCGGCGGCGGTGGCGGGCCTGTGGGGTCCGGGCTGGCTGCGCGACCGGGCGACGGGTTGGGTGCGCACCGAAACCGGGCGAACCCTGACGATCGGCAAGGTCAGCGTCAATCTGCTGACCCTGAGCCTGGAACTGCGCGACGTGGCCCTGAGCGAAACCGACCAGCAGACGCCGTTTCTGACCTGGGAGCGGCTGTACGTCGCCCTCAGCCCGCGTTCGTTCTGGCACCGTGCCCCGGTCGTCAGCGAACTGCAGCTGGAACGGCCGGCCATCCGCATCGAGCGGCACGCCGACGGCCGCTTCAACTTCAGCGACCTGCTCGACCGCAAGGGTTCCCGGGCGAGCGAACCCGCCGCGAGCGATGAACCGGCACGCTTTTCCCTGAACAACCTGACCGTGCACGGCGGCCGGATCGAATTCATCGACCGGACGCCAGCCGCCCCCGTCACCCATCGCGTCGAGGCGCTGGAACTCGGCATCCCCTTTGTCGGCAACCTCCCCTATCTTGCCGACCGCTACGTCCAGCCGCTGCTGCGCGCCACGGTCAACGACACCGCCGTCGAACTCAAAGGGGAACTCAAACCCTTTGCCGACACCCAGGAATACTCCCTGAAACTCAAGTTCGACGGCATCGACCTCCCCTACTACCTCGGCTATCTTCCGGACACGCTGCCGGTGGTCGTCAGAAACGGCCGGCTCGACGTCAATCTCGACCTCACCTACCGCGCTTCCGCCACCAGCAAACCGGTCCTGGAGCTGGCCGGCCGCTGCGACCTGGTCACGCTCGACCTGCGCGAGCGCGACGGCCGGCCGCTGCTCTTTCTGCCGCTGCTCGAGGCGCGGCTGGCGCCGTCGCAACCGCTCGAGCGCAGGCTCCACCTGGCCGCCGTAACCATCGACAACCTGCAGAGCTGGCTCGACCGCAACCCGGCCGGGACGTGGAACGTCATGCGCCTCGCCGGACCGGCAACCGCGTCACCCCCGGCCGCGACGGCCGCGAGCCCCGCCGCCCCGCTGCAGCTGCAAATCGACCGGTTGCGGCTGCGCAACGGCCGGTTGGAGGTGCGCGACCAGCTCCCCGATGGCGGCTTCGCCACGACCCTCCGGGCGATCGCCCTCGACATCGACGACTTTACCCTCGCCAGGGGCACGCCGTTCCGGCTGGCCCTCGCTCTGGCCAGCGAGCGCGGCGAGCAGTTCGAGGCCCGGGGGGAGGTCACCGTCAGCCCCTTGACCCTCGATCTGACCTTCGACGCCAGGAATCTGCCGCTGGCGGCCTACCGTCCCTATTACCAGGCCCAGGCGGCCGCGGTCATCGGCGGCACCCTGGACGCCCGCACCCGCCTGCACATCGCCCCGAAACAGCCGCTGCTGCTGAGCGACACCGACTTGGCAATCCACAATCTCGATCTGCCGCTACCCGATGGTGAGGGGTTTCGAACCGCCGGTGCCACCCTGCAGGGCGGCCGTTTCGATCTGGCCGCCAACCGTTTCGAAGCCGCCGAACTCGCCTTTGCCGGGCTGGATGCCCGCTTCTCCCGCGACAAGACCGGGCGCTGGTCGATCTTCGACCGCAACTACCCGCTGCTCGCCAAGCTGGCCGAGCCGGTGACCGTCGCTCCGCCGCAACCGCAGCAGCAACCGGCGGCGGATCCACGCTTTTCCTGGCGCATCGGGCGAATCGCCCTGCAGGACGGGCGGATCGCCGTCCGCGACAAACTGCCGGCCGAACCGGCCCGCTTCGACATTGCCGCCCTCGATCTCAACGTCCGCAACCTGGCCGCTCCCGACAAGGTCCCGGGCAGCTTCGACCTGCAGGGGCGCTTTCAGAAGAACGGCCTCTTCCAGGCGAGCGGCACCCTGCTCCCGGACGGTCCCGAGCTGCGTGCGGAGCTGCAGCTGCGGCGCATCCCCCTGACCGCCTTCGCCCCCTACCTCGGCGATGCGGTGCACCTGGTGCTGGTCGACGGCGCTCTCGACACCCGGCTCTCGGCGAATCTCGCCAAGACCGCCGGCGGCTGGCGCGGGCGAATCGCCGGCGATCTCGGCATCAGCCGCCTCTACTGCCTCGACGCGACCCACCGCGAGGATCTGCTGCGCTGGGAACGGTTGCAGCTCAGCGGCATCGAAACCCGCCTCGATCCCCCCGACCTGAAGATCGCCGCCGTCACCCTGAGCGACTACTATGCCAGGATCCTGCTCGACGAGCAGGGGCGTCTCAACCTGGCCGAGATTTTCGCCCCGCCGGCAGCGCGGGAGCCGGGACCGCCCCGCCCTGAAACCGCCGCGCCGGCGGCCCGCAAACCACAGATCCGCATCGGCAGGATCACCCTGCAGGGCGGGCGGGTCAACTTCACCGACCGGCACATGGCCAGGCCGTTCAGCGCCGAGATGCTGCAGCTCGGCGGGCGCATCCAGGGACTCAGCTCGACGCCCGGCGCACGCGCCGAGGTCGATCTGCGCGGCCGGCTGCGCAACGAATCGCCGCTGACCATCGCCGGCACCCTCAACCCGCTGGCCGACCCGCTTTTCGTCGATCTCAAACTCGACTTCACCGGCATCGAACTGAGCCCTCTCTCCCCCTATGCGGGAACCTACGTCGGCTACCTGATCGAGCGCGGCAAGCTGAACGTCGGCCTGGCCTACCTCGTGGAGAACGGTCAGCTCAAGGCATCCAACAAGCTGTTCATCGACCAGTTCACCTTCGGCGAGCAGGTCGCAAGCGACAAGGCCACCACGTTGCCGGTACGCCTTGCGGTGGCCCTGCTCAAGGACCGCAACGGCGAAATCCATCTCGACATCCCGGTCTATGGCGACATCAACGATCCGCGCTTCAGCATCTGGGGGATTGTCTGGCAGGTGATCAAGAACCTGCTGGTCAAGGCCGCCACCTCGCCGCTGGCGCTGCTCGGCGCCCTGGCGGGGAGCGGCGAGGATTTCAGCGCCATCACCTTCCCCCACGGCTCTTCCGCCCTGACGGCAGCCGAGCAGGGGAAGCTGGCGAAAATCATCGAGGCGCTGCGCGACCGCCCCGACCTGAAAATCGAAATCAAGGGATACGCCGACCCGGACAACGACCCTGAAGGCTATCGCCGCGAACTGCTGCAGGCCAGGGTCCGCCGGGAAAAACTGATCGACCTGCGCAAAAGCCAGGGCGATGCCGCTCCGAACGACAGCGACGCGGTGACGGTGACCCCTGCGGAATACCCGGAATACCTGTGGCGGGTTTACAAGGCCGCGGACTTTCCCAAACCACGCAACCTGGTCGGCCTGCTCCAGCACCTCCCCGACCCGGAGCTGGAAAAGCTGCTTCTGGCCAACATCCGGATCGGCCCGGAGGAACTCGCGGCTCTGGCCCAGGCCCGGGCCCGGGCCGTCACTGCCGCCCTGACGGCGCCCGGCGGCATCCCCCGCGAGCGGGTGTTTCTGGCCACAACGGATTACGCCGCGCCGCCGGCCGTCGCAGGGCTCGGCCGCAGCCGGGTCGAATTCGGCATGGCTGTCAAATAAGGAGAGCTGCGATGAGAGAAGCACTGCTGGTGATCGACATGCTCAACGATTTCGTCCGGGAAGGGGCCCCGCTGGAGGTCACGGCCGCGCGCGCCATCCTGCCGGCGCTGCGCGCCCGGCTTGACGCCGCCCGTGCCGGCGGCGTGCCGGTCATTTACATCTGCGACGCCCACCGTGCCGACGACCCGGAATTCGCCCGCATGGGGTGGCCGCCGCACGCGATCAAAGGGACCACCGGCGCGGAGGTGGTTGCCGAACTGGCCCCGCTCGAGACCGATCCGGTGATCGAGAAGACCGCCTACTCCGGCTTCCATCACACCGGCCTTGACGGCATCCTGCAGGCGCTCGGCGTCGGGCGGCTGGTGCTGACCGGCTGCGTCACCAACATCTGCATCCATTACACCGCCTACGATGCCGTGATCCGCGGCTACCAGGTGGTCGTCCCGGCCGACTGCGTCGCGCCCCTCGATCCTGACGACGGCGAGTTCGCCTTCCGGCAGATGACCCGGGTGCTGGGGGTAGCCGTCGTCCGCTAGGCCGCCTCCTGCCAGTGCAGGACCTGGCTCGGGCACGCCTTTACGCAGGTCGAGCACTTCAGGCAGTCCCGGTGGGGCAACTGCCCCGCCGCACGATGGGCGACAATGCTCAACTGCATCGGGCAGGCCTGTTCGCACAGACTGCACCCGCGGCAGGACGCCCCGATCTGCAGCGGCATCTTTCCGCCCCCGATCTCGGCCGCCACGGTGCCGACCGGGCAGAGCCGGCACCAACTGCGCGCCGATAAGGAAACGGCCAGCAGCACGGCGGCCGCCGTCGTCACCAGACACATCCGCCAGAAGACCACCCCCCAGTGACGCCAGTTGCCGGGATCGCCGGCCAACTGCAGGACCATCGCCCCGACCAGAACGGCCAGCACACCCCAGCGGACGGCGGGGCGCGCCATCCACCCGGGGAGCGGCCGGCGCGGCAGGGCTCCGAGCCAGGTGTCGAGCAGGCTGCCGCGCGGGCAGAGATTGCCGCACACCCAGCGCCCGCGGAAGAACCCGCCCCCCATCCCCGCGGCCATGGCCACGGGCACGGCGAAGCCGAGAGCCGGGAAACGCCAGCCGAGCAGCAGCACGGCGGCAACAATCATCGACAGCAGCCACTTGTAGGCAGGCTGAAACCTCATGGTCAGCAGGGCGTAAGCATTTACGGCAGAGGGCACAGGCATCATCCTTTTCTGTTTTTATTATCTATATATTCATTTTATTGAATATGTCAAGGGCGTCCTGCGGCGGCCACCGGCTTCAACCGCCGGCGACGCTCAGAATTTCACCGACAGGCTGATCGCGCCGAAATCGTCGGCGTGCTTCTGGGTGCGAAATTCGCGGGTACGCAGAACATGGGTGTAGCTGAGGCGGATCGCCGGCCAGTCGAGAACCAGGCCGAATTGCAGATCACCGGCCAGCGGATACTTGTCGACGCTGCGGCTGTCGCGAAAGGTATTGCCGTCGAGAAAGATGTTGCGCGCCACCAGCCGTGCGTCGATGCCGGCAAACAGGTACCAGCCGAAATCGGAGCGCGGCGAGAAGTCCGCCGTCCCCGGCAGCCCCGGCTGGATGCGCGGCGGCCCGTAGTCGTCGGGCAGCTGCCGGCCGTAGCGCATGGTCACCCCCGCATTGGCATAGGTGAACACGTTGCCCAGCGCTCCGCCCAGGTGGGGGGAAAAATCCAGCTCGTTGTTCAGCAGGGTTCTGGCGGCAAGCTCGCGCCAGCTGCGCTGGTAGGTGACGACCAGCCCCGGCTCGTTGCGCAGCTGGGTGTCCCAACCTTTGGGTTCGTCCGAGCCGATGGTCTTGTGCACGGTCTTCTGGCTCTCCTCGGCCAGGGAGGCCGGACCGACCATCCCGAGGGTGATCCCGAACTGATCGAGCCGCCGCCCCGATTCCACGCCCAGACCGATCGTCCCGTACAGCCAGCCGGCATAGGGGCGCTCCTGCGGAGACGGGTCCGCAAGGGTGATGTCACTCGGCGTGAACATGCTCTGGCCAAGAGCGAAACCGGGGCGGACCTCCCCCGCGTCAGGGAACCATGGCACAAGACTGGCGGCCTTCAGCGCCCAGACCGGGGGCGAGGCCTCCCGGTCCGGAACCCAGACCAGCCGAACCCCGCTGGTGTAGTGACGATCGACGTTGGAGAACAGGTCGTTTTCCAGGACGAAGCTCAGCGTCCCGCTGCGCGGTGCTGCCTCCGCCCACGCCGCGGGCGCAACAAACGCCGCCAGCCACGACAGAAAAGCCAGCGCCAGGAACAACCGTTTCATGTCGTTGCCTCCGGAACGACGGGATTTTTGTCCTCCGCCAAATCGCGCATGCTCAAGGCACAGGGTGCACCCGCGCCCTGCGGCAAAGCCCCTCAAACAGTACGGTAACCACCAGCGTTGCCGCCCCCGCGGCGAGAAAACCGTTCGTGAAGCCGTGGACCGCCATGAACGCCCCCAGGGTGGTGGCGCTGGCCGCCATGCCGAGATAGATGCAGCTGTTGTAGCCGCCCATCGCCATCCCCCGCAGTTCGCGGGGGACGATATCGGCAATCATCGCCGCCAGGGCGGTAAAGGCAACCCCCATGCTCACACCGAGCAGGGCGGCACAGGCGAACATGCCGGGCAGGCCGGTGCACACCCCGGTGAGGGCGAGCGCGGCGGCCAGGCCGCACAGGCCGCCGGCCACAAGGCGACTGCGCTCGGCGACGCGATCGCTCAGGCGACCGAAGGGGATGCGGGAGAGGGCGTTGGCCAGGGCCTGCGCGGCGAAGACCAGGCCGACGTGACCGGCGTCCATCCCCAGGGCCACCAGGTGCAGCGGGAGAAACGTCATGAACACGCCGAAGCCGAAGCAGCCGCCGAAGGTCACCAGCAGACAGGCCCGGAACCGGCGGTTGCGGCCCAGTTCGGCGCACGCGGCCCGCAGGCCGGGCTGTGGGCCGGACCTGGCAGCCGCGGCCGGCAGGCAGGTACCGGCCACGATCACCATCAGCAGGGTGAGCGCGCCCGACACCAGGAACACGGCACGCAGCCCCAGCATTGTGCCGAGCAGGCCGCCGGCGGCGGGACCGAGCATCATGGCGACGTTGGCGGCAATGGTGTACATGCCGTAGGCCCGGCCGAGGCGGGCCGGCGGCGCGATGTCGGCGACATAGGACATCATTGCCGGCGAAAATGCCGCCAGCCCGATGCCGAAAATCAGGTAGACGGCGATCATCGCCGTGGGAGTGGCACTCAGGTAGAGCAGGAAGGAGGAAGCGGCGATGATCAGCAGCCCGCCCAGCACGACCGTGCGTCGGCCGACCCGGTCGGAGACGAGGCCGGCGGGGATGGCGAGCAGGCCGGCCATCAGCATGAAGGCCGCGTTGATCGCACCGACCTCGGCAGTGGTCGCGCCGAGGCCGGCGGCATACAGCGGCACCACCGGAATCCGCAGGTACGAACCGAGGAAGCAGGCAAAACTCACCAGGCAGCAGATGAGCAGCAGCGAGGCAGGGGAACGGGTCACGGGCACCTCGGCTGCGCCGCGGCCCGCGCTCGGGAGCCCCCGGTCGGGACCGCCGGGAGCTGCGGAGCTATCGGCCATCGGCAGCATCCGGGCCGGCCACCGGTCCGCCGCCGCCCAGCGCCTTGTACAGGGTCACCTGGCTGGCCAGTCGGGCGAGCCGCGCACCGATGAGGTTCTGCTCGGCTGCATAGAGCGCCCGCTGCGAATCGAGCACCGCCAGGTAGCTGTCCACCCCCTTCTCGAAGCGCGCCCGCGAGAGCCGGTAACTCTCGGCGGTCGCATCGGCCAGCGACTGCTGAGCCGCCAGCTGGTCGTCGATGGTGCCGCGCCGGGCCAGAGCGTCGGCCACCTCGCGGAAGGCGGTCTGGATCACCTGCTCGTAACGGGCCACGGCGATGTCGCGGTCCGCCTCCGCCACCTTGAGGCCGGCGAGGTTGCGGCCGCCGGCAAAAATCGGCAACGAGACACTCGGCGCGAAGTTCCAGAAAGTGGAGCCGCCGGTGAACAGGCCGCTCAGTTCCAGGCTGCCGGTCCCCAGCGCCGAAACCAGGGTGATGCGCGGGAAGAACGCCGCCCGGGCGGCGCCGATGTTGGCATTGTACCCCTTGAGGAGGCTTTCGGCCTGCAGGATGTCGGGACGCGTCAGCAGTACCTCCGAGGGGAGGCCGGGGGTGATCTCCTGCAGGGCCGTCACCGTTTCGGCGAGCGTTTCCGGCAGCAGCCCGGCCGGGACGACGGTTCCCGCCACCAGATTGAGGGCATTTTCGTCCTGGGCAACCAGGGTCGTGTACCGGGCGATGTCGACACGCGCCGCGTCGACGCTGGTTTTGGCCTGGTTGACCGCCAGGGCGGAAGCCACGCCGGCCGCGAAGCGGCTTTTCGTCAGCCGGTAGGCCTCCTCCTGGTTGGCCAGCGTCTCCCTGGCCAGGGCCAACCGCTCGCGATCGGCCGCCAGGGCCAGGTAGTTGGCGGCCACTTCGGCCACCAGGCTGATCTGCACGCTGCGCCGCGCCTGCCCGGTGGCCAGGTGCTGCTCCAGGGCCTGGTCCTTGAGGCTGCGCACCCGGCCGAACAGGTCCAGTTCATAGGAACTGACGCCGACGCTGGCGCGGTACTGGTGAACGGTAACGTCCTCGGGAGCGCCGGCGAGATCGGCCGGCAGATGCTGGCCGCTGGCGGCGCCGACCGCATCGACGGACGGCACCAGGTCGGCGCGGCGGATCCGGTACTGGGCCCGCGAGCGCTCGACATTGAGGGCGGCGACCCGCAGGTCGCGGTTGTTCTCGAGCGCCAGCGCGATCACCTGGCGCAGGCGGGGTTCGACGAAGAATTCCGGCCAGGGGAGATCCGCCACGGCGCTGCCGGCAGGGCCGCTCTCCCGGTAGGCCGGGCCGCTCGGCCAGGCCGCCGGCACCGGTGCCTCCGGCCGGGTGTATTTCGGCGCCAGCGAGCAGCCCGTCAGGCAGAGCCAGGCGCCCGCGGTCAGGCAGAGAGCTTTTGTCCACGTCATATCAGGCGACCTCCGGCGTCGTGGTGGCAGGAACCGCCCGGCCCCGGGCGACCAGCCGGGAGACCAGGACGAAAAAGAACGGGATGAAGAGCAGGTCGATGAAGGTCGCCGACAGCAGGCCGCCGGTGACGGCGGTGCCGATGGCGTTCTGCGCCGCCGCCCCGGCCCCCTTGGTCAGCGCCAGCGGCAGGGTGCCGAAGAAGAAGGCCAGCGAGGTCATGATGACCGGGCGCAGCCGGATCCTTACCGCCTTCAGGGTCGCCGCCACCAGTTCCTCCCCTTCCTGCAGCTGGGCCTTGATGAACTGGATGATGAGGATGGCGTTCTTGGTCGACAGCCCCACCGTGGTCAGCAGGCCGATCTGCAGGTAGACGTCGTTGGGGAGCATGCGCAGCTTCACGGCCGCGACCGCCCCGACCAGCCCCAGCGGCAGCATGAGGAGGTTGACGAAGGGGATCGTCCAGCTCTCGTAGAGCGCCGCCACGGCGAGGAAGACCACCAGCAGCGAGATGGCGTAGAGCGCCGGGGCCTGGGCGCCGGCACGCTTTTCCTCGTAGGAGAGGCCGGTCCACTCGTAGCCGATCCCCGGCGGCAGCTGCGCCGCCATCTTCTCCATCTCCGCCATCGCCTCGCCGGTACTGACCCCCGGCGCCGCCTGCCCCATGATCTCCACCGACGGGATGCCGTTATAGCGCTCCAGCCGCGGCGAACCGTACTGCCAGCGCGCGGTGGCGAAGGCCGAAAAGGGCACCATCTCGCCGTCCTTGTTGCGCACGTGCCAGCGGTCGATATCCTCCGGCAGCATGCGGGCCGCGGCTTCGCCCTGGAGATAGACCTTCTTTACCCGGCCGTTCTGGATGAAGTCGTTGACGTAGGAGCTCCCCCAGGCGGTGGCGAGGATGCTGTTGACATCGGCCAGGGAGACGCCGAGGGCGCCGGCCCGCACGTCGTCGATCTCGATCTTGTACTGCGGGGAATCGTCCTGGCCGTTGGGGCGCACCGCCACCAGCTTGGGGTTCTTCATCGCCATGCCGAGCAGCTGGTTGCGCGCCGCCATCAACTGCTCATGCCCGAGACCGCCACGGTCCTGCAACTGCAGGTCGAAGCCGTTGGCCTGGCCCAGCTCGATCACCGCCGGTGGCGAGAAGGCGAAGGCGAGGCCGTCGCGGATTTGCGAAAAGGCCCGCATGGCCCGGCCGGCGACCGCCGCCGCCTTGAGCTCCGGGCTCTTGCGCTCCTTCCAGTCCTTGAGCTTGACGAAGGCCAGCCCCATGTTCTGGCCGCGGCCGGCAAAGCTGAACCCGGCCACGGTGATGAGCGAATCGACGGTCTTCGTCTCGCTCTCCAGGAAGTGCTGCTCCATCTTCGCGATCACCTCGAGGGTCCGCTCGCGCGTCGCCCCGGCCGGCAACTGGACCTGGCAGACGATGAACCCCTGGTCCTCGTCGGGGAGGAACGCCGTGGGGAGCCGGGTGAAGAAGAAAACCATGGCGGCCACGATGGCGCCATAGACCACCAGGTAACGCACCGGCTGGCCGAAGGACCGGCCGACGATCCCCTCGTACTTCCCGCGGCACCAGTCGAACAGGCCGTTGAATCGGCGGAAGAACCCGGGGAACCACCCCCCCTCCCCGGGCAGGTGTCCCTTGGCAACCGGCTTGAGGATGGTGGCGCACAACGCCGGGGTGAGGATCAGCGCCACCAGCACCGAAAGGACCATGGCGGCGATGATGGTGACCGAGAACTGGCGGTAGATGACCCCGGTGGACCCGCCGAAGAAAGCCATCGGCAGAAAGACCGCGGTCAGCACCGTGGCGATGCCGACCAAGGCGCTGGTGATCTGCCCCATCGACTTGACGGTGGCATCGTGGGGCGACAGCCCTTCCTCGGTCATGATGCGCTCGACGTTTTCGACCACGACGATGGCGTCGTCGACCAGCAGACCGATGACGATGACCAGGGCGAACATGGTCAGGGTGTTGATCGAGTAGCCGCTGGCCGCCAGCACCCCCATGGTGCCGAGCAGAACCACCGGCACGGCGATGGTCGGGATCAGGGTGGCGCGGATGTTCTGCAGGAAGAGGAACATGACGATGAAGACCAGCAGCACCGCCTCGATCAGCGTCTGCACCACCTCCTGGATGGAGATCCGGACGAAGGGGGTGGTGTCGTAGGGGTAGACCGTCTTCACCCCCGCCGGGAAGTAGCGCTCCAGTTCGGCCATCTTGGCCTTGATGCGGTTGCCGGTCTCCAGGGCGTTGGCCCCGGAGGCGAGGCGGATCGCCATGCCGGCGACCGGTTTCCCCTTGTAGCGCGCCTCGATGTCGTAGTTCTCGGTGCCGATGCTGCATTCGGCGACATCGCGCAGCCGCACGCTGGAACCGTCGCCGTTGGTGCGCAGGATGATGGCCCCGAACTCTTCCGGGGTCTGCAGCAGGCTGCGGGCATTGATGGTGGCGTTGAGCTGCTGGCCCTGCGGCGCGGGGCTGCCGCCGAACTGGCCTGCCGAAACCTGGGCGTTTTGCGCCTGGATCGCGGCGATCACGTCGTTGGTGGTCAAACGGTAGTTGTTGAGCCGGGCCGGGTCGAGCCAGATGCGCATGGCGTTCTGCGAGCCGAAGACCGTGACCTCGCCGACCCCTTCCAGCCGGCTGACGATGTCCTGGATATTGGCGACCAGGTAATCCGTCAGGGCATAGCGGCTCATGGCGCCATCTTCCGAGACGATGCCGACGATCATCAGGAAGTTGCGCGTCGACTTGACCACCTGGATCCCCTGCCGCTGCACGACCTGGGGGAGCAGCGGGGTGGCCAGTTGCAGCTTGTTCTGCACCTGCACCTGGGCGATGTTCGGGTCGGTGCCGGCCTTGAAGGTCAGGTTGATCGCCACCGCACCGGCCGAATCACTGGTCGACGACATGTAGATCAGGTTGTCGATGCCGTTGAGTTTCTGCTCGATCACCTGGGTCACGGTGTCCTGCACCGTCTGGGCCGACGCCCCCGGGTACATGGCGTTGATGGTGATCTGCGGCGGAGCGATCGGCGGGTACTGGGATACCGGCAGGGTCTTGATCGCCAGCAGCCCGGCGAGCATGACCAGAATCGCGATAACCCAGGCAAAGATCGGGCGGTTGATGAAGAAACGGGCCATGAGTTGGCTCCTGTCGATTAAGTGAACGTTGTCAAGGGGTTTTGCCCGGCGCCATAGGTCTTATGGGTCGTATCGGACCGATAAGACCTATGGCTTCTTCTCGGCCGCCGGGGCTGGCGCCGGTGCCCCCCCGCCCGGCGGGCTGCCAAACGGCACGGCCCTGACCACGGTTCCCGGGCGGGCGCGCTGAATCCCCTCGAGGATCACCCGGTCGCCGGCCTTGAGGCCGTCTTCGACCAGCCAGCTGTCGCCGATAGTCCGCGAGGCCTTGATCACCCGGGGCTCGACCTTGTCGTCGGCACCGACCACGAAAGCCATCGGCCGGCCGGCCGGATCACGGGTCACCCCGCGCTGCGGCACCAGCAGCGCCTGCTCGCTGACCCCTTCCTCGAGCACGGCACGCACGAACATCCCCGGCAGCAGCAGCTGCTCGGGATTGGGGAACAGGGTGCGCAGGGTCACCGAGCCGGTGCTCTGGTCGACAGTCACCTCGGCGAACTTCAACGTCCCGGTCAGCGGGTAGAGCGTGCCGTTTTCAAAACGCAGCCGGACCGGCGCCTGCATCGCCCCCTCGCCCTTGACCAGGCCGCGGGCCAGGCTTTCCTTCAGGCGCAGCAGTTCGGCGGTGGACTGGGTGACGTCGACGTAGACCGGGTCGAGCTGCTGGATCGTCGCCAGGGCCGCCGGCTGGTTGGCCGTGACCAGGGCCCCGGTCGTCACCGTCGAGCGGCCGATCCGGCCGGAAATCGGCGCCTTGATGCCGGTATAGTCGAGGTTGATGCGGGCGGTCTCCACCGCCGCCCGGGCACTCTCCACCTCGGCCGCGGCCTGCAGCAGGGCCGCCTGGGCATCGTCATCCTCCTGCTGACTGACGGCCTTGATCGCCACCAGTTCGCGGAACCGCTCGGCCTTGAGCCGGGCCGGCGCCAGGTTGGCCTCGGCCCGGGAAAGTGCGGCCCGGGCGCTGGCGAAGGCCGCCCGGTAGGTGGCCGGGTCGATCTGGTAGAGCGCCTGGCCGGCTCTGACCTCGGAGCCCTCGGCGAAGAGGCGCTGCTGGATGATGCCGCCGACCTGCGGCCGCACCTCCGCGACCAGGTGCGGAGCCACCCGGCCGGGGAGTTCCGTGGTCAGCACCGCGCGCTGCGGCTGGAGGGTGATCACCCCGACTTCGGGCGGAGGGGCCGGCGCCGGCGCGGCATCCTGCCGGCTGCAGCCGGTCGTCAGCAGCGTTCCGCCGAGGAGGAGCACGAGAGCGATCGATTTGACGGGGGCGGTGATGATCATAAACACCTCTGCGCTGTTTTTGAATGAATGTTCATTCTGTCTGTCGGCAAAAAATTTTTCAGAGCTTCACGCCGTCCCAGCAGGCCGCCACGGTCTGCGCGATGAGCGCCTCGTCCAGGACGATGAATTCCAGCGCGTGGTCACGGCAGACGTCGACCAGCGGCCCGAAGGTCAGGGCGCACAGGACCGGCAGCGGCAGCGGCTTGATGATCTGCTGTTCGAGAGCCTCTTCGAAGAGCTTGAAAATAATGCTCTTCTCCTTGTTGCCGAACAGCTTTTCGCGGCGGTGCGCGGCCCCGTAGGGCGAATTGAAGAACTGCTCCATGAAGCGGAATTCCATCGGCGAGGCGATGAAGTATTCGACCAGTTTCCTGCCGATGTGCAGAAAGCGTTCGCGGACCGGTTGCGTGGCGGGGTAGTCTTCGGTCAACGCGGCCAGGATCTGCCCTTCGAGACGGGCATGGGTCTCGCGGATCAGATCGTCCTTGCTTTCGAAGTAGCGGTAGATGGTCCCGGCGGCCACGCCGGCCCGCTCGGCCACCAGCGCCATCGGCGCGCCGTGGAAGCCGTGCTCGGCGATCAGCTCCATCGCCGCCCGGATGATTTCGTCGCGTTTTTCCGGTTTGATCATGGCACCCCCCTGAATGAACGTTCATTCAGGTTAGGGGAGGAACCACCCGATGTCAAGCGGAAACCGGCCGCAACTACCCTTCCGCCGCCCGGATCAGCGCCTCGCGCTGCAGCAACAGCCGCCGGCTCACCCCGACCTTGTAGCGGTGCGGATTGACCAGGCGCAGGCTCCCTTCGGGGAGCCGGGCGAGCTGGCGGGCACAGTAATCGGCCATCTCGGGCAGCGGCGGCGACGGTACCTGCTGGCGGCCGCCGTCCATCACCACCGCGCGGCAGTCAACCAGCTCGCAATCGACCGGTACCACCTTGCAGCGCTGCGGATTGGCCGGATCGAAGGCGGTCGTCCCGGCCCGGAACGGCTCGCCGGTCTCGCCGACAAGGTCGAGGACGTCCATGACCAGCCGCCCGTCGCGGTCGACCGCCCGCAACACCCGCTTGCGGCCGGGGAGGGTGGCCTTGGCCGGATCGCTGGTGGTCTTCAGGCACGGCCGGCCCTGGCGCCTATACACATCTGACGCTGGCGACGAAGGGGTAGGGTGTAGTAG